>DASZZZ010000099.1:0-20225 GCA_036260375.1 Actinomycetota bacterium | reverse complement strand
CGCCCGAGCACTGGCGCCGCTGCGTCGGCTCCAAGGTCGTCGTCAAGACGACCGAGGTGCTCCACGGCAAGAGCCATCGCGTCGAGGGCGTCGTGATGCGCGCCGGCGACGGCTCCGCGTGGCTCGACGCGAGCGGCGACGTAACGGTGTTCGCTCAGGACATCGAGACCGACGAGGAGACCGAGGAGGTCACGGTCCTCAAGGAATGGGAGGACACTCCCGCCGACTTCGGGCGTATCGCCGCGCAGACCGCGAAGCAGGTCATCCTCCAGCGGCTGCGCGAGGCCGAGCGCGACATCACCTTCGGCGAGTACTCGGGTCGTGAGGGCGACATCGTCACCGGCATCGTCCAGCAGCGCGATCACCGCTACACGATCCTCGACCTCGGTAAGACCGAGGCGCTCATGCCCCCGCAGGAGCAGATCCCGCACGAGCGCTACGAGCACGGGTCGCGCCTCAAGGCCTACATCGTCGAGGTGCGCAAGTCCGCGCGCGGCCCCCAGATCATCGTGTCGCGCACGCATCCGGGCCTCATCAAGCGCCTGTTCGAGCTGGAGGTGCCGGAGATCCTCGAGGGCGTCGTCGAGATCAAGGCCGTGGCGCGCGAGCCGGGCCACCGGTCGAAGATCGCGGTGGTGAGCAACGACCGCAACGTCGACCCGGTGGGGGCGTGCGTCGGGTCCAAGGGGTCGCGCGTGCGCATGGTGATGAACGAGCTGCGCGGCGAGAAGATCGACATCGTCAAGTGGACCGACGCCGTCGAGGACTTCGTCGCGAACGCGCTCTCTCCCGCGAAGGTCAAGGAGGTCCACGTGCAGGACGACGGCCAGACCGCGCTCGTCGTCGTGCCGGACTACCAGCTGTCGCTGGCGATCGGCAAGGAGGGACAGAACGCCCGCCTCGCGGCGCGCCTCACGGGCCTGCGCGTCGACATCAAGTCCGAGAGCCAGGTCCGACGCGAGGCCGAGGAGGCGGCCGCGGCGCGCGCCGAGCCGGCGCCGGCAGACGACGCGGGGGGCGGTGCGCCGGCCGTTTCGTGACGCGCGGCCTGCCCCGCTCGCGCCGAGCGTGACTACAATGGACGGCGGTCCGATCCGTACCTGTACCGGCTGCAGGCAACGGCGCGCGCAGTCGGCGCTCCTCCGGGTGGCGCGCGGTCCGGACGGCACGGTGCGGGCCGACCCGAGTGGCGGCGCGCGGGGCCGGGCTCCCGGCCGGGGAGCGTACGTGTGCTTCGACCCGGGGTGCGTCGACGAGGCGGTGCGCTCGGGGCGCCTGCGGCGGGCGCTGCGATGCGACCGGCTCCCCGCGGCGCTCCACGCCGAGCTCGTGGCGCGGGCGACGGACCGGACAAGGAACGAGGAAGGGACAGATGGCCAAGCCTAGGGTGCACGAGGTGGCGAAGGAGCTGGGCGTCAGCTCCAAGGACGTGCTCGCGCACCTCGAGGAGATCGGCGAGAAGGTCAAGAGCCACTCGTCGGCGATCGACGACGACGTCGCCGCACGCGTGCGCCGCGACCTCGGCGACGGGCCCGAGCCGGACGCCGCGACCGACGCGGCGCCGGAGGCGGTCGCGGCGCCGGCCCCCGAGGCCGCCGCCGACCCCGCTCCCGAGCCCGCCACCGAGCCCGACCCCGACCCCGAGCCCGCCGCCGAGCCCGAGCCCGAGGTCGCCGCGGGCCCCGTGCTCGTGCACCGCGGCATCACGGTCAAGGACTTCGCCGAGAGGGTCGGCGCGTCGCCGGCCGAGATCGTCAAGGTACTGCTCGGGCTCGGCGAGATGGTCACGGTGACGCAGTCGATGAGCGACGAGGCCGTGCTGCTCGTCGCCGACGAGCTCGGCGTGCGGGTGCGCGTCGTCGACCCGGAGCAGGCCGAGGCCGAGGAGGAGGCCGACGACGCCGACGAGACCGGCGACGGCCTCCTGGCGCGGCCCCCGGTCGTCACGGTCATGGGCCACGTCGACCACGGCAAGACCGCGATCCTCGACGCGATCCGCCGCACGAACGTCGCCGGCGGCGAGGCCGGCGGCATCACGCAGCACATCGGCGCCTACCGCGTGCGCGTCGACGAGCGCGAGGTGACGTTCATCGACACGCCGGGCCACGAGGCGTTCACCGCGATGCGGGCGCGCGGCGCCCAGGTCACCGACGTCGCCGTCCTCGTCGTCGCCGCCGACGACGGCGTCATGCCGCAGACCGTCGAGGCCATCGACCACGCCAAGGCCGCGGGCGTCCCGATCGTCGTCGCAGTCAACAAGATCGACCGTCCCGACGCGGACCCGACGCGGGTCCGTCAGCAGCTGTCCGACCACGGCCTGCTGCCGGACGAATGGGGTGGCGAGACCGTGTTCGTCGACGTCTCGGCCAAGCAGCGCACGAACCTCGACTCGCTGCTCGAGATGATCCTGCTCACGGCCGACGTCCAGCTCGAGCTCAAGGCGAACCCCGACGCGCCGGCGCGCGGCGCGGTCATCGAGGCACACCTCGACAAGGGCCGCGGCCCGGTCGCGAGCGTGCTCGTCAAGCGCGGCACGCTCTACCAGGGCGACCCGCTGCTCGCGGGCGCGGCGTGGGGCCGCGTGCGCGCGATGCTCGACGAGAACGGCAACCAGGTCGACGGCGCGCGCCCCGGTCAGCCGGTGCAGGTGCTCGGGTGGCAGTCGCTCCCGCAGGCCGGCGACGAGTTCCGCGTCATGGACGACGAGAAGGAGGCGCGCGCGATCGCGCAGGAGCGCGCGCAGCACCGCCGCGAGGCCGAGCTCGTGTCGCAGCGCGGCGTGTCGCTCGTGGCGCTGCTCGCGGCGACGCGCGAGGGCGAGGTGCCCGAGCTCAACCTGCTGATCAAGGCCGACACCCAGGGATCGGTCGAGGCGCTCGACGACCAGCTCTCGAAGCTCGACCAGAGCCTCGTGCGGCTCAACGTGCTGCGCAAGGGGGCCGGCGCGATCACCGAGAACGACGTCATGCTGGCGCAGGCGTCGGGCGCGATCGTCATCGGCTTCAACGTCGTGCCGACCGCGCAGGCGCGCGCGCTCGCCGAGGACGGGGGCGTCGACGTGCGCACCTACCGCGTCATCTACCAGGCGGTGCAGGAGATCGAAAACGCGGCGCGCGGTCTGCTCGGCCCCGAGATGCGCGAGGTCCCTCTCGGGCAGGCCGAGGTGCGCGCGACGTTCAAGGTCCCGCGCGTCGGCATGGCCGCCGGCTGCTACGTCACCGACGGCGTCATCCGCCGCAACGCGCGCGCCCGCCTCGTGCGCGACGGAGCGGTGGTCTACGAGAGCACGGTCGCGTCGCTGCGCCGCTTCAAGGACGACGTGCGCGAGGTCGCGACCGGCTACGAGTGCGGCATCGGTCTCGAGGGCTACCAGGACTTCAAGGAGGGCGACGTCATCCAGGCCTTCGAGGTCCAGGAGGTGGCGAGGTAACGCCGGCGGCGACCCCATGTACATCGGAGTCGGTCGTTTCGAGCTGTTCATACCGGCGAGCACCTCGCTCAAGGACAAGCGCCAGGTGATCCGGTCGGTGTCGCAGAGCGTGCGCGGCAAGTTCAACGTGTCGATCTCGGAGGTCGACCACCAGGAGCTGTGGCAGCGCACCGCGTTCGGGGTCGCGTGCACGGCGGAGTCGATGGGCCACTGCCGCAAGGTCCTGCAGGAGGTCGAGAAGGCGATCGCGCGCGGCGCCGCGGGGGCCGGCGAGATCGTCGACCGCACCGTGCACGTCGCGTCGTTGGAGGACCTGTGAGCCAACGCATGGAGAAGGTGCAGAAGCTCGCGCGCGAGGTGCTGGGCGAGTCGATCCAGGGCCTCAAGGACCCGCGCGTCGGCTTCGCCACCGTGACCGCGGTGCGCATCACCCCCGACCTGCGCCACGCGCGCGTGTGGGTGTCCGTGCTCGGCGACGCCGACGAGCAGGCCGCGACGATGGCCGGGCTGCGCAGCGCGACGCCGCACCTGCGCGCCGAGCTCGGGCGCCAGGTGCGCCTCAAGTACCTGCCCGAGCTCCAGTTCGAGCTCGACACGGGCCCGGAGCGCGCGCAGCGCGTCGAGCACCTGCTGCGGCGGCTGCACGACGCGCCGCCCGAGGGGACGGCGGGGCCGTGAGCCGCTTCGGCGTCGACGACTGGGACGCCGCGGTCGCGGCGGTGCGCGACGCGCCCGAGATCGTCGTCGCGTGCCACGTCAACCCCGACGGCGACGCGCTCGGGTCGCTGCTCGGCGCGTCGGTGGCGTTGCGGGCGCGCGGCGCCAAGACGTGGCCGACGTGGGGCGCGCGGCCGGTCGCGGTGCCGCCGGCGTACGAGTTCCTGCCCGGGGTCGACGACCTCGTGCAGCCCGACGACGCGCCCGACGCGCCGGTGTGGCTCGCGCTCGACTGCGGCGCCGGCGACCGTCTCGGCGAGCTCGAGGGCCGCGCGCGGCGCGCGCCGTGCGTCGTCAACGTCGACCACCATCCCGGCAACGACCACTTCGGGACGCTCAACGTCGTCGTGCCGACGGCGTCGTCGACGGCGCAGATCGTCACGCACCTCCTGCGCGACGCGGGCGCGGCCGTCGGCCCCGACGTCGCGACGTGCCTCTACACCGGCATCGTCACCGACACGGGCTGGTTCCAGTACGCGAGCGCGACGCCCGACGTCCTGCGCCTCGCCGCCGACCTCATGGCCGTGGGCGTCGACGCGCCCGCCATCGCGCAGCACGTGCTCGAGTCCGCCCCGTTCGGCTACCTCAAGCTGCTTGGGCGCGTGCTCGAGCGCGCCGTGCTGCACGAGGAGGAGCGCCTCGTCTACTCGTGGGTCACGATCGCGGACCTGCGCGCGACCGGCGTCGCGCCCGACGCGACCGAGAAGGTCATCGACCACGTGCGCGCCACGAGCGCGGCGGACGTCGCCGCGGTGTTCAAGGAGCAGGACGACGGCCGCTACCGCGTCAGCCTGCGCTCGAAGGGCCGCGCCAGCGTGGGTGCGATCGCGCGCGCCAACGGAGGCGGCGGCCACGAGCTCGCCGCCGGCTTCACGGCCCCCGACCTCGACGCCGCGATCGGCGCGGTCGTCGGCGCGCTGAGGACGTCGTAGCCGTGGACGGCGTCGTGGTGGTCGACAAGCCCGCGGGCATGACGTCGCACGACGTCGTCGACGCGCTGCGACGCCGGCTCGGCACGCGCAAGGTGGGCCACGCCGGCACGCTCGACCCCGACGCGACCGGCGTGCTCGTGCTCGGCGTGGGCCGCGCCACGCGCCTGCTCGCGTACGCGCAGGCGGCGCCGAAGCGCTACGCCGCGGTCGCGCGCTTCGGCGTGACGACGACGACCCAGGACGCGTCCGGCGACGTCGTCGAGCGGCGTCCGGCGCGCGTCGCCGCGGCCGACGTCGAGCGCGCCCTGCCCCGCTTCACCGGCGCCGTCGAGCAGGTCCCGCCGATGGTGTCCGCGGTCAAGGTCGGGGGTGAGCGCCTCTACCGCAAGGCGCGCCGCGGCGAGGAGGTCGAGCGCCACGCGCGGCGCGTCGTCGTGTACGAGCTCGCGCTGACGTCGTTCGAGCCGGGCGACGCCCCCGCCGCGACGCTCGACGTCGCGTGCTCCGCGGGGACCTACGTGCGCACGCTCGTGCACGACCTCGGCGCCGCCCTCGGCTGCGGGGCGCATCTCGAGCGGCTGCGGCGCACGGAGGCGTCGGGCTTCACCCTCGCCGACGCCGTCGCGCTCGACGCCGTCACCGCCGCCGAGCTGCGGCCGGCGTCCGACGCCGTCCGCGCCCTGCCGCGCGTCGAGGTCGACGCGGCCGCGGCCCGGGCCGTGCGCCACGGGCGGCCGCTCCCCGCGCCCCCGGGCGCGGGCGACGGGCCCGCGGCGATCGTGCACGACGACCGCCTCCTCGCCGTCTACCGTCGCGCCGACGACCGCCTCGTCGCCGACCGGGTGGTGTCGGCGTGAGGGCGCTCGTGGGCATCGAGGCGCTGACCCCTCCCGACGGCGGGGCCGCGGTCACGATCGGGACCTTCGACGGCGTCCACGTCGGCCACCGGGCGCTCATCGCGCGCACCCGCGAGCACGCCGCGGCGCTGGGGGCCGCGACCGTCGCGGTGACGTGGGACCGCCATCCGCACGAGGTCGTCCGGCCGCACCTCGCGCCGCCGTTGGTGTCCACGCCCGAGCGCAAGCTCGAGCTCCTCGCCGACGCGGGCGTCGACGTCGCGGCGGTGATCCCGTTCACGAGCGACTTCGCGCGCTGGCCCGGCGAGCGCTTCGCGACCGAGGTCCTCGCGCGCGGCCTCGGGGCGCGCGCCGTGCTCGTGGGGGAGGGGTGGCGCTTCGGGCAGCGGGCGCGCGGCGACGTCGCGCTGCTGGCGGAGCTCGGGGCCGAGCGGGGCTTCACGGTCGAGGCGGTCCCGCTGGCGGAGGTCGAGGGCGACGCGGCGTCGTCGACCAGGGTGCGCGCCGCGGTCGCCGAGGGCCGCATGGAGCTCGCCCACGCCCTGCTGGGCCGGCCGTTCGACGTCGACGGGCTCGTCGTGCGTGGCGACGCGCGCGGCACCGGCCTCGGCTACCCGACCGCCAACGTCGTCCCGGACCCCAAGCTCAGCCGCCCGCCGCGCGGCGTCTACGCGGGCCGCGCCCGGGCCGGGGGCCGGTGGTACCCGACCGCCGTCAACGTCGGCGTCAACCCGACGTTCGGCGGCGAGGAGGGGACGACGCCGGTCAAGATCGAGGCGTACCTGCTCGATTTCCGGGGCGACCTCTACGGCGACACGATCCGGATCGAGTTCTGGACCCGCCTGCGCGACGAGCTGACGTTCCCGTCGGTCGACGCCCTCGTCGAGCAGATGGCGCGCGACGTCGAACAGACGAGGGCGCTGACCTGCTAGAGTAGCCGGGCCCGGGAGGTGCCGGCGGCTGCACGGCCGGCACGCGGGCTCCCCGCACGGCGACGAAAGGGACATACGGACGCGCATGGCGCTGGCGAAGCAGGACAAGGCGACGATCATGACCGAGCACGCGCGCGCCGACGGCGACACGGGCTCGCCCGAGGTGCAGATCGCCGTCCTGTCGCGCCGCATCGCCGACCTCACCGAGCACCTCAAGACGCATCCGAAGGACCACCACTCGCGCCGCGGCCTGCTCATGATGGTCGGCCGCCGCCGGCGGCTGCTCGAGTACCTCAAGCGCGAGGACGTCGAGCGGTACCGGAGCCTCATCGCAAAGCTCGGGCTGCGCAGATAGCACCCCGGACGAGGGCGCAGCGGCGACCCGGAAAGGAGACCGCCGGCCGACGTCTAGCCAGCTGAGGACCCCGAGGGGGCCGGTCGCCCTCGGTCGGTTATCAGTGGCAAGCCCGTCTCTCGGCGAGACGCAGGCGGCCTTGCCACTGACAATCGGCCCGGGTGACCTCCTCCTCGACCCGCCCGTGTCGCACGGGCGCCGAACGACACCGACGCACGCACGGTGCGTGCGCGCACCACGAGGAGGAACCACATGGCAATGTCATCGCCCGAGCCAAAGACCGTCGAACGCAAGATCGAGGGCAAGGTCTTCAGGTTCGAGACCGGCCGCATGGCCGGCCAGGCCGGCGGCGCGGTGCTCGCGCAGCTCGGCGAGACGTCGGTCCTCGCGACTGCGACCTCGTCGAAGCCGCGCGAGGGCATCGACTTCTTCCCGCTCACCGTCGACGTCGAGGAGAAGATGTTCGCGGCGGGCAAGATCCCGGGCGGCTTCTTCCGGCGCGAGGGGCGCGCGACCGAGAAGGCGATCCTCACGGCGCGCCTCATCGACCGCCCGATCCGCCCGTCGTTCCCCGAGGGCTTCCGCAACGAGGTCCACATCGTCGTCACCGCGCTGTCGGTCGACGGCGAGAACCCGATGGACGTGCTGTCGCTCAACGCCGCGTCGGTCGCGCTCGGGATCTCCGACATCCCGTTCGAGAGCCTCATCGGCGCCGTGCGGATCGCGCACGTCGAGGGCCGTTGGGTCGTCAACCCGACGCACGAGGAGGAGATCGAGAGCACGGTCGAGCTCGTCGTCGCCGGCCGCCTCAACGACTCCGGCGAGGTCGACATCCTCATGATCGAGGCGGGCGCATCGGAGCGCTGCTTCGAGCTCGTCGAGGCCGGCGCGCGCGTCCCGGACGAGGATCTGCTCGCCGAGGGCATCGAGTTCTCCAAGGGTCCGATCGCGGACCTCGTCTCGCTCCAGAACGAGCTCGTGACGATCGCCGGCAAGCCCAAGGGCACGTTCGGGGGGCCGGGCGCGGACTACGAGCGCTACGTCGACTACTCCGACGAGCTCTTCGAGCGCGTCTCGGCCGAGGCGAGCGGCGCGCTCGGCGACGCGCTGACGATCGTCGACAAGGGCGAGCGGCGGGCGCGCCTGCGCGCGATCGAGGACGACGTCGCCGCCGCGCTCGCGGGAGAGTTCCCCGAGCAGGACAAGGAGATCAAGGCCGCGCTGCGGTCGCTGACCAAGAAGCTCGTGCGCCGGCGCATCGTCGAGGACGGCGTCCGCCTCGACGGCCGCGCTCCCGACGAGGTGCGCGCCATCTGGGCGCAGGTCGGCGTGATCCCGCGCGTCCACGGCTCCGGGTTGTTCACGCGCGGCGAGACGCAGGCGCTGTCGATCGCGACGCTCGGCATGCAGCGCATGGAGCAGATGATCGACGACCTGTCGCCGGCCGAGCGCAAGCGCTACATGCACCACTACAACATGCCCCCGTACTCGACCGGCGAGGCCGGCTTCATGCGCGGACCGAAGCGGCGCGAGATCGGTCACGGCGCGCTCGCGGAGAAGGCGATCCTGCCCGTCGTGCCGCCCAAGGACGAGTTCCCGTACGCGCTGCGCGTCGTGTCCGAGGTGCTGTCGTCGAACGGGTCGACGTCGATGGCGAGCGTGTGCGGGTCGTCGCTCGCGCTCATGGACGCGGGCGTGCCGCTCAACGGCGGCACGCACGTCGGCGGCGTCGCGATGGGGCTCATCGCGCAGGACGGCCGCTTCATCACGCTGACCGACATCCTCGGCGACGAGGACGCGTACGGCGACATGGACTTCAAGGTCGCCGGCACCGCCGACGTCGTGACCGCGCTCCAGCTCGACACGAAGATCTCGGGCATCCCGGCGAACGTGCTCCGCGACGCGCTGCAGGCCGCGCGCGTCGCCCGTCTGCACATCATCGAGCGCATGAACGAGGCGATCAGCCGGCCGCGCGAGGACCTCGCGGAGAGCGCGCCGCGCGTCATGGCGATCAAGATCCCGGTCGACAAGATCGGCGAGGTCATCGGCCCCAAGGGCAAGAACATCAACCTCATCCAGGACACCGCGGGCGTCGAGATCGACATCCAGGAGGACGGCACCATCCTGATCGGCTCGACCGGACGCGAGGCGGCCGAGATGGCCGCGCAGATGATCGAGGACACCGTCAACCCGCGCATGCCGCAGATCGGCGAGCGCATCCACGGCACCGTCGTCAACACGACGACGTTCGGCGCGTTCGTCAACATCGCGCCGAACCGCGACGGCCTCGTGCACATCAGCAAGCTCGGCGAGGGCCGCATCGAGCGGGTCGAGGACGCCGTCAACGTCGGCGACCAGCTCGAGGTCGAGGTCACCGACATCGACCGTCAGGGTCGCGTCAACCTCACGCCGGTCGCGTGGCTCGACCGTCAGGTCGCGCAGGGCAAGACGATCGAGGAGGCGCGCGCCGCGGCGAACCAGACCGGCGGCGGACGGCGCGAGGGCGGCGGCGAGCGCGGGCGCGGCGGCGACCGCGGGCGCGGCGGCCGTGACCGCGGCGGAGACCGCGACCGCGGCGGCCGCGGTGGCGGCGACCGGGGGCCGCGCCGCGAGCGCGCCCCGCGCCGCGTCGACGAGGACGGCTAGGCGTGACGCAGTTCGCGCGCACGGTCCTCGACTCGGGCGCGACCGTCGTCACCGAGCGCATGTCCGAGGTGCGCTCGGTGTCGGTCGGGTTCTGGTTCGACGTCGGCGCGCGCGACGAGCCCGACGCGCTCGCCGGCACGTCGCACTTCCTCGAGCACCTTCTGTTCAAGGGGACGCCGACGCGCTCGGCCAAGGACATCGCCGACGTCTTCGACGCGGTCGGCGGCGACCTCAACGCGTTCACCGGCAAGGAGTACACGTGCTACTACGCGCGCGTGCTCGACGACGACGCCGACATGGCGCTCGACGTGCTCGCCGACATGGTGACGCGCTCGATGCTCGCGCCGGACGACGTCGAGTCGGAGCGCAAGGTGATCCTCGAGGAGATCGCGATGCACGAGGACGCGCCCGACGAGCTCGTGCACGACCTCTACTACCGGTCGATGTGGGACGGGCACCCGCTCGGGCGCCCGGTCCTCGGCTACAACGAGACGATCGCGCGCGTCGCGCGCGACGAGGTCGCGGACTACTGGGCGTCGCGCTACTCGCCGGCCAACCTCGTCGTCGCGGGCGCCGGGCGGCTCGAGCACGACCACCTCGTGGAGCGCGTCGAGGCGCTGTTCGCGGCGCGCGAAGGACGCAGGACGCTGCGCGAAGGCGCTCCGCCGCGTTGGTCGTCGGGCGTGACCGTCCACCGGCGCCCGACCGAGCAGGCGCACATCGTGATCGGCCTCGAGGGCCTGCCGCGCGGCCACGACGACCGCCACGCGCTCGCGATCGTCGACACGGTCCTCGGCGGCGGCATGTCGTCGCGCCTGTTCCAGGAGGTGCGCGAGAAGCGCGGGCTCGCGTACTCGGTGTACTCGTACCGCTCGATGTACGCCGAGACGGGCTCGTTCGCGGTGTACGCCGGCACGACGCCGCAGAACGCGCGCACGGTCATCGACCTCGTGCGCGCCGAGATGGAGTCGATCGCGTCCGACGGCGTCACCGAGGCGGAGCTCGAGCGCGCCCGCGGGCACGTCAAGGGCTCGCTGGTGCTGTCGGGCGAGGACCCCGGCAGCCGCATGAACCGGCTCGGACGCCAGCAGCTGACGACGGGCGAGATCATGTCGATCGACGAGCTCGTCGCGCGCTTCGACCGGATCGACATGGACGACGTTAGGCGCGTCGCGGCGGCGGTGCTCGGCTCGGCGAGCCCCCAGGTGACGGTCGTGGGTCCGTTCGACGAGGACGCCTTCGACCGTCACGCGGCGTAGGCGATGCGCGTGCGGGTCGCGATCCTCGGGGCCGGCGGACGCATGGGGTCCGAGGTCGTGCGCGCGGTCGAGGCCGACGACGAGCTCGAGCTCGTCGCGCGCATCGGGCGCGGCGACGCGCTCGAGACGATGGTCGACGCGGGGGCCGAGGTCGCGGTCGACTTCACCGTGCCCGACGCGGCGCCCCGCAACGTCGCGTTCGCGCTCGACCACGGCGTGCACGCGGTCGTGGGGACGACCGGGCTCGGCGACGACGTGCTCGACGACTTCGCGGCGCGCGCCGGCGCGGCCAACGTCGTCGTCGCCCCGAACTTCGCGCTCGGCGCCGTGCTCATGATGCGCTTCGCGGCGCTCGCTGCCCCCTTCTTCGAGGCGGCCGAGATCGTCGAGCGCCACCACGACCGCAAGCTCGACGCGCCGTCGGGCACGTCGCTGCGGACCGCGGCCCTGATGGGCGACGCGCGCGGGCGCGCGTGGCGGCCGGGGCCGGGCGAGCGCGGCTTCGACGCAGCCGGGGTCCGGATCCACTCCCTGCGCCTGCCGGGCTCGGTCGCGCACCAGGAGGTGCTCTTCGGCGGCGTCGGCGAGACGCTCACGATCCGCCACGACTCGCTCGACCGGACGTCGTTCATGCCGGGAGTCGTGCTCGCGGTCAAGCGGGTCGCGTCGACGCCCGGGCTCACGGTCGGTCTCGAGCACCTCCTCGGCGTCTAGTGCGGACGCGCGCCGCGGCCGCCGCGCTGGCGCTCGTCGCGACCGCGTGCTTCGGCCCCGACCCCAACGTGAACGAGCGCGGCGAGGGGCGCCCCGAGGTCGCGGTGAGCTTCCCCGACCGGGTCGCCGCATCGTCGACCCCCACCGCGCGCGTCGAGGTCTCCAACCCCGGGCCGGGCGACATCCCGTCGCTGGTCGTCGCGTTCGCGCTCGTCGGTCCCGGCGCCGGCCAGACCGAGGTGCCGGACCCCCTCGTCGGCTTCGGCCGGCGGGGGCGCAACCCGTCGATCGTCGAGGTCGTGCCCGAGCCGACGAGCGTGTCCCGCGACGCCGTGGTGTTCACGTTCGAGGCGGCCGAGGGCGGGGGGCCGCTGCTGCCCGAGGGGGAGTCGACGACGATCGCGTTCCGCATCCGCGCTCCGGTGGGGCCCGGCGTCGTCGCCAACTCCGTGACCGTCTACGACGGCACCGACCCCAGCCGCGTGCGAGGCGCGCGCCTCGAGACCACCGTGCAGTCGAGCTAGCGCCGCATCCGGCCCCGCGCGCCGCGACGGTTTATCGTGGTCGTCGGCCCGCGCGGCGCGGGCCGACAAGGAGGTGGGGGATGTCCGCCACGCGCTTCGGTGAGGTCGTCACCGCGATGGTGACGCCGTTCGGATCCGACTCGTCGCTCGACGTCAAGGCCGCGCGCTCGCTCGCGGCGCACCTCGTCGACCACGGGTCCGACGGCCTCGTCATCGCCGGGACGACGGGGGAGTCGCCGGTGCTGTCGCACGCGGAGAAGCTGTCGCTGTTCGAGAGCGTCGTCGACGAGGTCGGCGACCGCGCCGCAGTGATCGCCGGCACGGGCACGTACGACACCGCGGAGACGATCGAGCTGACGCGGGCCGCGGCGCGCATCGGCGCCGACGCGTGCCTCGTCGTCACGCCGTACTACTCGCGGCCCCCGCAGAACGGGCTCGTGGCGCACTTCCGCGCCGTGGCCGATGCGTCCGACGTCCCGGTCGTGCTCTACGACATCCCCGGGCGCACCGCGCGCCGGATCGAGCGATCGACGCTCGTCGAGCTCGCCGCGCACGAGCGCATCGTCGCGGTCAAGGACGCCGTCGGCGACGCGCAGGAGACGGCGCTGCTGCGCGCCGAGCTCGACGCCGCCGGGCACTCCGACTTCGAGATCCTGTCCGGCGACGACCTGCTCTTGCTGCCGCACCTCGCCGTGGGCGCGGTCGGGATCGTGTCGGTGTGCTCGCACCTCGTCGGCACGCGCATGAAGGCGCTGTTCGCGGCGTGGAACGCGGGCGACGTCGCCGGCGCGCGCCGGACCTATCTCGAGCTGCTGCCGCTGTTCAAGCTCGTCATGACCGTAACGTCGAGCCCGATCCCGGTGAGGGCCGCGCTCGCCATGATGGGCTTCGAGGTCGGGGCGCCGCGGCTCCCGCTGGTGCCGCCGACCCCCGCGGAGGAGGCGGCGATCCGCGCCGCGTTGGAGCGGACCGGGCTGCTGTGACCCCGGCGGCCCGCGCGCCGGTCAGGATCGTCTTCCTCGGCGGGCTCGGCGAGATCGGCCGCAACATGCTGGCCGTCGAGGCCGACGGGCGCGTGCTGGTCGTCGACGTGGGGCTGTCGTTCCCGACCGAGGAGATGCTCGGCGTCGATCTCGTCCTGCCCGACTTCTCGTGGGTCGAGGAGCGCGCCGACGCGTGCGAGGGCGTCGTCCTGACGCACGGCCACGAGGACCACGTCGGCGCGCTCGGGTGGTTCCTGCGGCGCGTGGACGCGCCGGTGTACGGGACCGCGCTGACGCTCGGGATGGCGCGCCGCAGGCTCGCCGAGATGGCCGACGTCGACGCGGAGTTCGTGGAGGTCGGCTCCGGGGAAACGCGCGCCGTCGGTCCGTTCCGGTGTCGCTTCGTGCCGGTGTCGCACTCGATCCCCGACGCGATCGCGATCACGATCGACACGCCGCACGGCCGCATCGTGTACACGAGCGACTTCAAGCTCGACCCGACGCCCATCGATGGCCGCAGCACCGATCTCGGCGAGTTCGCGCGCATCGGCGACGAGGGCGTCGACGTGCTGCTGTCGGATTCGACCAACGCGGAGAACGCGGGCCGTACGCCGTCGGAGGCGATCGTCGGCGACGCGTTGCGCGACATCTTCGCGCGCGCGGCGCGTCGCATCGTCGTCGCGTGCTTCGCGTCGAACATCCACCGCATACAGCAGGTGTGCGAGGTCGCCGAGGCCTCCGGCCGCAAGGTCGCGTTCGTCGGTCGCTCGATGATCGCCAACGTCGAGGTCGCGCGCGAGCTCGGCCACCTCGAGGTCGCCGACGACACGCTCGTCGACATCGAGGACCTGGAGTCGCTGCCGCCGCGGCGCACGGTCGTGGTGTGCACCGGCTCGCAGGGCGAGCCGCTGTCGGCCCTGTCGCTCATCGCGGCCGGCGAGCACAAGTGGGTGTCGCTCGCGCCGGGCGACACCGTGATCCTGTCCGCGAGCCCGATCCCGGGCAACGAGTCGTCGGTGCACCGCGTCGTCAACGGCCTCTACCGGTCGGGGGCCGACGTGTACCACGCCGGCACGAGCAAGGTCCACGTCTCCGGGCACGCGGGCGCGGACGAGCTCGCCGAGATGATCCGCACGGTGCGCCCGCGCCACTTCGTCCCGGTGCACGGCGAGTACCGCCAGCTCGCGCTCCACGCCCGCATCGCGCGCGCCAACGGCGTGCCGGGCGACGCGATCTCGATCGTCGAGGACGGCGACGTGTTGGTGCTCGAGGACCACCGGGTGCGGCGCGGCGAGCGCGTCCGGGCCGGGATGGTGCTCGTCGACGGGATCGGCGTCGGCGACGTCGGCCCGGTCGTGCTGCGCGACCGCCGCGTGCTCGCGGGTGACGGCATCCTCGTGTGCGTGGTGACGATCGACGGGCGCACCGGCGAGATCATGGCCGGGCCCGACCTCATCAGCCGCGGGTTCGTCTACGAGGACGAGTCGCGCGACTTCCTCGACGACGCCGCCGAGCGCGCCCGCGCCGCGCTCGGCGAGCTCGAGGCCGACGGCGTCACCGACTGGAGCGAGATCAAGAAGGCGTGCCGCCGGGCGCTGGGGGAGTTCGTGTGGCACCAGACCCGCCGCCGCCCGATGATCCTGCCGGTCGTCATGGAGGTCTGAGCGCCCCTCGCCGGCGGGGCGGCATCGCGTCCCACGGGCGGACCGCGACCGCCGGCGGAAGGGCGCGAAGTCCGCCGAAAGCAGGGAAACCGTCGCGCCCCCTCGCTAGGGTGAGGGCATGCCAATCGCGGTGGAGGCGTGGGGGCCCGACTACGGCGGCGAGCTCGACGCCGGCCCGATGCAGGCGTCCGACGACCCGCCCGACACCTCGTGCGAGGGCCGGCCGTGGGAGCCCGTGTCCCCGTCGGGGGCGCCGGTCGCGGAGCGTGACGTGGCGTTCGTCGACGGGACGCGGCGCATGGACGCGCGCGTGTTCCTGTTCGAGGCGGGCGAGCCGCCGACGCCCGGCGTGGCCGGCTCGGTCGGGGTCGGCGCGGTCGTGTGCGCGCTGCCGAACGGGGGCCGGGCGGTCGCCGCGGCCGAGTGCGTGTCGCTGTCGGTCGACCGCTGCCTCGTGCTCGGCAACGGCCGGAGGCTGTCGCTGTCCGCGGGGCCGGGCCTCGAGTTCGCCGCCGTGCCGCACCCGTCCGACGACCTCGAGCAGCTCGCCGCCGCGGTGCACGAGCGCATGCGCCAGCGCGAGGCCGCCCTCGCGCACGAGCTCGCGTCGAACGGCCGGCTCGTGTTCCTCGACGGGCCGCTCGCCAAGATGCGTCCCGGCCCCGTGCGCGTGGTCGCCTACGTCAAGTCGCACAACCGGCGCTACCTCGCGCCCGACGAGGAGACGATCCTCGGGCGGCTCCGGCGCGGCCAGCGGACGCCGCTGTTCTCCTTCGGCGAGCCGCGCCCGCGCTACTCGTGGTACGTGCGCCTGTGCGAGCTCGGCGGCGGCGACCACGGGTGGCACGGCCTGGTGCGGTGCGAGTGCCCCGCGGCCCTGTCGCTCGACGGCGCGGTGGAGCTCGCCGACGCGTCGGCGGCGCTGCTCCCGCGCTTCGCGTCGGCCCCCTACTGGGACCCGCGCGCGCCGCAGAACCTCGTGCCGGTGGCCGGGCTCGAACGGCGCCTGCGCCACCTCCTCGGCGACCGGCACCTCGTCGACCGCATGATCCGCAGCGCCGCCGCGCGCCTGGGCCGGGAGGGAGCGGCATGAGGGAGCGGTCCGAGGTCGGGCTCGTGCTCGGGTCCGAGGCGACTTCGACGCAGGAGTTCCGCGTCGTCCTGCACGACGGCGAGTACCTCCAGCTCGACGACCTCGTCGTCGTCCGCACGCACGTCCCGAAGGTGGGCGAGGTGGCGACCTACGGCATCGTGGTCGAGACGTCGACGCGCTACGAGGGCACGACGTTCGAGTCCGACACGCGCCGCGTCGCGATCGAGGGCACGCTGCCGGCGGAGAAGTCGCGCACCGCGACGATCCAGATCGTGCGCGTCGCCCCCGAGGTGTGGATCGCGCCCGACTCCGGCGAGCCGGTGCTCCGCGCCACGGGGGTCGAGCGCGAGGCGGCGCTCTACGTCGACGAGATGCGCGCAGGCGGGCGCGACCGCGCGCTGCCGGTGGGCCTCACGCGCGACGGCGAGGTCGTGTGGGCCAACGTCGACTTCTTCGACGGCACCAAGGGCGCGCACATGAGCATCTCGGGCGTCTCCGGCGTCGCGACGAAGACGTCGTACGCGCTGTTCTTCCTCCGCTGCCTCACGGCGCACCCCGAGGTCCTGGGGCCGAGCGCGCGCAACCTGCGCGTGCTCGTGTTCAACGTCAAGGGCGAGGACCTGATGTTCCTCGACAAGCCGAACGCGAACTTCACCGACGACGGACGCGACGCGTGGGAGCGTCTCGGCATGGACCCGACGCCGTTCCCGTCGGTGTCGTTCTGGGCGCCGGCGACCGGACGCGCCGGCAGCGACGGCATCCCCGCCGGCGCGCGCGGTCACGGCGTCGAGGCGTTTCGGTGGACGCCCAAGGAGTTCGTCGAGCAGGGCCTGCTCCAGTTCCTGTTCACCGACGCGTCCGACGCGCGCACGCAGCTGTCGTTCATCGCGGAGCGCGTCGGCGCGCAGCTGCGACGGTGGGCCGTGGAGGTCGCGACCGAGCCGGGCGCGATCGTCCTGCGCCAGCCGCCGCACGAGGACGCGCCAGCGGTGCCGTTCCCGGGCGAGCGCGTGATCCGCACGCTCGGCGACCTCGTCGACGAGCTCGAGAGCATCCTCGACCCCGACGACGGCCACCCGCCGCGCGAGTGGACGGGCCAGGTCGCCGGCGGCACGGTCGCCGCGTTCGTCCGGCGCCTGCACGGCGCCACCGGGCGGGTCGGCCGCCTCGTGCGCGCGGGGCCGTCGCGCCGCATCGACCGCGCCCGCGAGGCCGTGACGGTCGTCGACATCCACGACCTCCACGACGCCGCGCAGCGCTTCGTCGTCAGCGCCCTGATCCAGGAGGTCCACGAGGAGAAGGAGGGCCGCGGGCGCTTCCCGCTGTCGGTCATCGTGCTCGACGAGCTCAACAAGTACGCGCCGCGCGACGGGTGGTCGCCGATCCGCGACACGCTCGTCGACATCGCGCAGCGCGGGCGATCGCTCGGCATCCTGTTGATCGGCGCGCAGCAGTCGGCGTCGCGCGTCGACGCCGACGTGCTGTCGAACGCGTCGTTGAAGGTCTCCGGGCGCCTCGACCCGGCCGAGGCGGAGCGCTCGGAGTACGGGTGGATGCTGCCGTCGACGCGCGCCCGCGCGCGCCTGCTCAAGCCGGGCACGATGGTCCTGTCGCAGCCGTCGATCCCGGCCCCCACCGTGCTCGAGTTCCCTTATCCCGCGTGGGCGACGCGACCCGAGGAGGTCGCCGACGCCGGGGATCCGTTCGACGGCCTCTAGCGCGTGCGGATCCTGCACACCGCCGACTGGCACGTCGGCAAGCGTCTCGGGCGGCTCGACCGCGTCGACGAGGCGCGCTCCGCTCTGGCCGAGATCGCGCAGATAGCGCGCGACCGGCGCGTCGACGTCGTCGTCGTCGCCGGCGACCTGTTCGACCGCGGCGTGCCGCCGTTCGTGTCGCTGCGCGTCGTGCTCGACGCGCTCGTGGAGCTCACCGCGACCGGCGCGCACGTCGTCGCGGTTCCCGGCAACCACGACTCCGCCGATCTCTTCGAGGTCCTCGCTCCGCACCTCGCGCACTCGCGCGTCACGCTCGTGCACAAGCCGCTGCGAGCGACGGAGGGCGGCGTGGTCGAGGTCCCGTCGCGCGACGGCGCCGAGGTCGCGCGCATCGCGTGCTTCCCGTTCCTGCACCAGGCGCACGTCGTCGAGTTCATGGAGACGCACGAGGACCGTCACAAGTCGTACGCGGACCGCGTGCGCGCCATCGCGCGCCACTACGCGACCCATCTCGCCGAACGCCCGCGGCGCAACGCGGTCGACGTGCTCGTCGGCCACTTCATGGTCCACGGCGCGGTGCCTGCGGGCAGCGAGCGTCCGCTCCACGTCGGTGAGGCGTACATGGCGACGCCCGACGCGGTGCCGCACCAGTTCCACTACGTCGCGCTGGGCCACATCCACAAGCCGCAGCCGGTCGCGGGCTCCGACGACTACGCGCGCTACGCGGGCAGCCTCCTGCAGCTCGACTTCGGCGAGGCGGGCGAGGACAAGAGCGTCGTCGTCGCCGACGTGTCGCCGCAGGGACGCCGCGCGCTCGAGACCGTGCCGGTCACGAGCGGCCGCCGTCTGATGCGCGTGTCCGGCACGCTCGACGAGCTCAAGAACCGCGCCGACGAGCTGCGCGACGCGATCCTCGCGGTCGACGTCGTGACCGACCGGCCGTCGTCGTCGCTCGCCGACGACGTCCACGCGTTCCTTCCCGACGCGCTCTACGTGCGCGTCGACGACCCCGGGCGGGAGCCGGTGCGCACGACGCGCGCGGGGCGCGGGTTCAGGGAGCTCTACGGCGAGTACCACGCCGAGCGTCACGGCGGACCGCCGCCGGCGGAGCTCCTCGCCGAGCTCGACGCGCTCGCCGACGAGGTCGGGGTCGACCTGTGAGGCCGCTCCAGCTCGAGATCTCCGGCTTCAGGTCGCACCGGGACCTCACGACGATCGACTTCTCGCACCGGACGCTGCTCGCGATCGTGGGGCCGATCGGCGCCGGGAAGTCGTCGATCCTCGACGCGATCTGCTACGCGCTCTACGGCAAGACGCCGCGAATCCAGAGAGACGTGCGCAGCCTCGTGTGCTCGCGCTCCGACGCCGCGCACGTCCGGCTTCGCTTCTCCGTCGCCGGCGGCGTCTTCGAGGCGCGCCGGTCGATCCCGCGGCGGGGGCAGGGCGAGCACGTCCTGACCGACGTCGCGTCGGGCGACGTCGCGCTCGGCGCGCGCGAGGTCACCGCGCGCGTCGAGGAGCTCCTCGGGCTGTCGTTCGACGCGTTCCGGTCCTCGGTCCTGCTCGCTCAGTACCAGTTCTCGAAGTTCCTCGACGCGCCGTCGGGCGACCGGACGAAGATCCTCAAGGGCGTGTTCCGCGTCGACCAGATCACCGCGCTCCACGCCGCCGCCAAGGCGCGGCTCGCCGACGTCGACGTCGAGCTCGCGGGGGTCACCGGCGCGCTCGGCGTGATCCCCGACGACGTGGAGGAGCGCCACGCGGCCCGCCGCGACGCGCTCGCGTCCCTCGCCGACCGCGTGCGTGCCCTGGAGGCCGCGCTGCCCGAGGAACGCCGTCTCACCGGTGAGCTACACGACGCGCGCGCGGCGCGCGACCGCGCCTCCGAGCGCGCCGAGGCGGCTGCCGCGGCGCTCGCGCGCGTCCCGCCGGCGTCCGATCTCGACGACCTCGCAACGGAGCAGCGCGCCGCCGAGGACGCCCTCGTCGCGGCGCGCGCGACGGCGACGGCCGCCGAGGACGCGTGCGCCGCGGCCGAGCGCGCGCTCGAGGAGCTGCGCTCGGAGACCGGCGACGAGCACGCGCTGTACGCCGCGCGCGCCGCGGCGCGCGAGCACGCGGCGGCGCGCGCGGAGCTCGAGGACCTCGAACGACGACGGGCCGCTCTGGAGGAGGCCGTGGCGGGCGCCGAGCGAGCGGCCGCTGGCGCGGCCGAGGCCGAGGCTGCGGCGCGCGGCGCGCTGGCGCGGGCCGCGCGCGAGCGCGCCGAGGCCGAGCGCTCCGACATGGCGCACGCGCTGCGGGAGCACCTGACGCCGGGCGAACCCTGTCCTGTGTGCGAGCAGGTCGTCGCGGCGGCGCCCGCGGGCGGGGCCCCGCCGGCGCTCGACGCGGCGCGCGC
>DASZZZ010000098.1:0-8059 GCA_036260375.1 Actinomycetota bacterium | reverse complement strand
AGCATCTCGTACTCGGCCGCCTGCTCGACGATCTCGTCGAGCACCTTGGGCAGCGCGAGCGAGTCGATGATGTGCCCCTCGACCCCGGCGCGCGCCCGCCCACGGAGGGAGCCGCCAGAGATGCCGTCTGAGACGCTCGTGCTCGAGGGGCACATCATCGACTCGCTCGCGCTGCCCAAGGTGCTCGACGAGATCGTCGAGCAGGCGGCCGAGTACGAGATGCTGGAGCTGCGGCTCGGCGTGCGCCACGACGACACGTCGTTCGCGCGCGTGCGCGTCACGATGGAAGACGACGACGACCTCGCCGCGCTGATCGAGCGGCTGCGCCGCCTGGGCGCCAACCCGGAGACGGTCGAGGACGTGCGTCTCGCGACCGCCGACGTCGACGGCGCGTTCCCGCCCGGCTTCTACTCGACGACGAACCTCGACACCGAGGTGCGCGTCGACGGTCGGTGGATCCCGGTCGAGCGGCCCGAGATGGACTGTGGCATCGTCGTGCACGACGGTGGCGCGCGCACGATCCCGATGAGCGAGGTCGAACGAGGGATGCGCATCGTGATGGGCGGCCTCGGCATCCGGGTGAGCCCGCCGAGCAAGCCGCGCGCCGGCGAGCGCCACGCGTTCGAGTTCATGGGCTCGGACGTCTCGAGCGAGAAGCCGAAGGGACTCCTGCTCGACCAGGTCGCCGACCAGATGCGCGCGACCAAGGCCGCCGGCAAGCGCATCATGTGGGTCGTCGGCCCGGCCCTCGTCCACACCGGCTCGGCCCCCGACCTCTCCGCCCTCGTGCGCGCCGGCTACGTCGACGCTCTGTTCGCCGGCAACGGCGTCGCGGCGCACGACATCGAGTCGAATCTGTTCGGCACGTCGCTCGGGATCCACCTCGACCACGGCGTCCCCGCGGAGCACGGGCACGAGCACCACATCCGCGCCATCAACGAGCTACGGCGCCACGGTTCGTTCGCCGCCGCCGTCGAAGCCGGCGTGTTCGACGACGGGCTCGTGTTCCACCTCGTCCGGCACCGCGTGCCGTACCTGTTCGGCGGCAGCGTTCGCGACGACGGTCCACTGCCGGAGACCGTGTCGGACATGAACGAGGTGCAGCGGAGGCTCCGGGCGCTGATATGGGGGCCGCGCGACGACGGCTCGGAGGACCTCGTCGGCATGTGCATCGTCGCCGGGACGATGCTGCACGGCATCGCCACCGGCAACTGCCTCCCCGCGTCGGTGCCCCTGGTATGCGTCGACATCAACCAGGCGGTCGTGACCAAGCTGATGGACCGTGGGTCGTTCCAGTCGGTCGGCATCATCACCGACGTCGGCCTGTTCGTGCGCGAGCTCGTGGAACGCCTCGCGCCCGACGAGCTGACCGAGGGCCACCCGCGCGCCGCGGCCCCCGCGCAGTAGCTACAGTCCGAGCCGCGTTCGCAGCAGGTCGTCGAGACCGGGCGTCGACACGACGTCGAGCTCGTACGTGACACGGTACGCGGGCTTGCGGATGTCGCACACCTTGCGGAGGTCGATCGGCGTCGCGATCACGACCGCGTCGACGTCGGACGAGTTGATCGTCTCGGCGAGGTCGCGCCGCTGGCGCTCCGAGTAGCCCATCGCCGGCAGCAGCGGTCCGATGTTCGGGTAGGCGCGGAACGTCGCCTCGATCTCGCCGCGCACCCACGGGCGCGGGTCGACGATCTCGGCGGCGTCCGCGTCGCGCGCCGCGACGACGCCCGCGCCGTAGCTCATCTCGCCGTGCGTGAGCGTCGGGCCGTCCTCGACCACGAGCACCCTCTTGCCGGCCACCTCGGCCGCCGACTCGAGCGTGACCGGCGAGCGCGCGTCGACGACGTCGGCGCGCGCGTTGAGCCGCGACACCGTCTTCTTGAGCTCGTCGACGTCGTCGGGAGCCGCGCTGTCGATCTTGTTGACGACGACGACGTCGGCCATGCGCAGGTTCGCCTCGCCGGGGTGATAGCGCGTCTCGTGGCCGAGCCGCAGCGGGTCGACGACGACGACGTGCACGTCGGGCTCGTAGAACGGCAGGTCGTTGTTGCCCCCGTCCCACAGCACGACGTCGGCCTCCGACTGCGCCCGCTCGAGTATCTCGCCGTAGTCGACGCCGGCGAACACGATGGAGCCGTGCGCCAGGTGCGGCTCGTACTCCTCCCGCTCCTCGATCGTGCACTCCGCCGCGACGAGGTCGTCGTAGGTCTCGAAGCGCTGCGCGCGCTGGCGTACGAGGTCGCCGTACGGCATCGGGTGGCGCACGACCGCGACCTTCTTGCCCGCGGACTTGAGGATGCGCGCGACCGCGCGCGTCGTCTGAGACTTGCCCGAGCCGGTGCGCACCGCGCACACCGCGACGACCGGCACCGTGGCCGGGAGCATCGTCGAGCGGGGGCCGAGCATGACGTAGTCGCATCCCGACGCGAGCGCGCGCGACCCGAGGTGCATGACGTGCTCGTGCGACACGTCGGAGTACGCGAACACGACCTCCTCGGCCCCCGCGTCTCGCACGACGTCCTCGAGGTCGTCCTCGGGAAGGATGGGGATGCCGTCGGGATAGCGCGCGCCGGCGAGCTCCGGCGGGTACCGGCGCCCTTCGATGCCCGGGATCTGCGTCGCGGTGAACGCCACGACCTCGACCGCGTCGTCGTCGCGGTAGTGGACGTTGAAGTTGTGGAAGTCGCGCCCCGCCGCCCCCGCGATGACGACGCGCCGCCTCGAGCTGGGTGTGTTCGTCATGGCTCGGGACACTACAACGCGGGGCCCCGCCGTCGTCGGGGTGGTGCGCGATAGGGTCGGGGGCATGGCGCGCAAGCTGACGCGACGCGGCTCCCGGCGCCGCGAGCAGATCCTCCAGGCCGCCGCACGGCTCTTCGCCGAACAGGGCTACCACGGGACGACGGTCGGCGACGTGTGCGACGCGATCGGAGTCGGCAAGGGCGTCCTGTACTGGTACTTCCCGTCGAAGGAGGAGCTCTTCTCCGAGCTCATCCAGGCGTCGCTCTACAAGCTGCGCCGCGCCCAGCACGTCGCCATAGAGGACGTGCACGACCCGGTCGACCGCATCGAGCGCGGCATACGGGCGTCGGTCGAGTTCTTCCGCGCCGACCCCGGGTTCCTCGGCCTGATCCGCACCGCGGCGCGCTACGAGGAGTTCTCCGGGCTCGTCGAGCGGGGCCAGCAGATCGTCGTCGCCGACGTCGCCAACCACATCAAGGACGGCATGGCCTCGGGCAAGCTGCGCCACGGCGACCCCGAGCTCATGGCGCACGGGATCCTGGGGGCGATCTTCCACTTCGTCGAGACCTACTTCGGGCTCGCCGGCGAGGAGGTCGAGGACCGGCCGGGGCTCGCCGACGAGGCCGTGGCGTTCTGCCTCCACGGCGTGCTCGCGTCGCGCCCGGCGTAGCTACCCGAACGGGCGGTCGCCCGCGACGCCCTTGACGGCGCGCCGGCGCGGGCGCAGCATCGCGCGGTGGACGTCGGGCGGACGACTAGGGTGCTCGCGGCGCCTGTCGCGGGCGCGCTCGCCGCCACGACCCTGGTGTGGGCGACGCCGGCGCGCGCCGGGCAGGTCTGCTTCGGCTGGCGCGCGTCGATCCACGGCACCGCGAGCGACGACGTCGTGACGGGGACGAGCGGGCGCGACGTCATCGTCACCCTCGGCGGCGACGACCTCGTTCGCGCGCTCGGCGGCGACGACGTCGTCTGCGCGGGGCGCGGCGACGACCGTGTCGCGGCGGGGGCCGGATCCGACCGCGCCACCGGCGGGCCGGGCAACGACCGGGTGTGGGGAGCCGACGACGACGACCGCCTCCACGGAGGCGGCGGCCGTGACCGCCTCGCCGGCGAGGCCCACCACGACGTGCTGACCGGAGGCGTGGGGGACGACATGCTGCGCGGGGGCGAGCACTCCGACGATCTCCTCGGTGGCGAGGGCGAGGACGGCCTGCGCGGCGGCGCCCACGACGACACGATCGGAGAGCGCGGCACGTCGTGGCACGACGTCCACCACCCGCTCGCGGGCCGCGGCGACGACCGCGTCTTCGGCGGGCCGGGCCGCGACGGCATCGGCCTCGTCGGCGCGCCGGCCCCCGTGGTCGTCGACCTCGCCGCGGGGCGCGCATCGGGCGACGGCGATGACACGCTCGTGTCGGTCGAGAACGCAGGCGGGTCGCTGCACGCGGACACCCTTCTCGGCGGCGCCAGGGCCAACCACCTCGACGGGTGGTCGGGCGACGACGTCGTGCGCGGGCGCGGCGGCGACGACTTCGTCGCGTCGGGGGTGGAGCTCTACGGCGGGGCCGGCAACGACGTCGCGTTCGCGGTCGACACCGATGCGCTCCACGGCGGTCCGGGGGTCGACTGGGCCGATTATCTGTGCGGCGGCGTGGACGAGGTCGACCTCGTCGCGGGGACGGCGGACGAGGGAGTCCTGACCGGCGTGGAGAACGCACGCGGCGCGGAGGGTCGCGCGACCACGCTCGCCGGCGACGACGGCCCGAACGTGCTGGCGGGCGGCCACGACTCGGACCGCAACGTCCTCGACGGCCGCGGCGGCGACGACCAGCTGTTCGGCGGCGAGCCGATGACGGCGGGCGAGTACGGCGACACGGGCGACGGCGGCGACGGCACCGACTCGTGCGTGAACGTGGAGTTCCCCGTCGATTGCGAGGACGTCCGGCGCCGCAGCGCCCGAACCGTCCTCGCCCCGCTCGCGCGCGTCGGGCGTGCGATCCCGTCCGGCTGCTTCTTCTTCGATTGACCCGGCGGCCCGCGCCGCCCTCCGCCGCCAGACGTCTCCCACGCAATGGCCGGCGCGTAGATCGTCGGATGAGACCTACCGCCGTGGGCGGACGCGGCGCCACGCGCGCGACTCGGGCGGTCGAAGGTCGAGAGCTACGGCGGGGGGCCCGCGGCGAGCGCGCGCCTGATCCCGCGCGTCGCCTGCCGGATGCGCTGCTCGTTCTCGACGAGGGCGAAGCGCACGAAGCCGTCGCCGGACGGACCGAAGCCGACGCCCGGCGACACCGCGACGCGCGCCTCGGTGAGCAGGAACTTGGAGAACTCGAGCGAGCCCATGTGCGCGAACGCCGGCGGGATCGGCGCCCACGCGAACATCGTCGCAGGGGGCACGGGTATGGCCCATCCCGCGCGCGCGAGGCCGTCGCACAGCACGTCGCGCCGGCTCCTGTAGACCTCGCGGATCTGCTTGGGGACCTCGGGGCACTCGTTGAGCGCGATGATGCCGGCGATCTGCACCGGCTGGAACACGCCGTAGTCGAGGTACGACTTCAGCTTGGTGAGCGCGCCGACGATGGCGCGGTTGCCGACGCAGAACGCGAGCCGCCACCCCGCCATCGAATACGACTTCGACATCGAGAAGAACTCGACGCCGATGTCGCGCGCGCCGGGGACCTGCAGCAACGACGGCGCGCGCTCGGCGTCGAACACGAGGTCGGCGTACGCGAGGTCGTGCACGACCATGAGGTCGCGCGCGCGGGCGAACTCGACGAGCTGCTCGAAGAACCCGAGGTCGACCGTCGCCGTCGTCGGGTTGTGCGGGAACGAGCACAGCACGACGCGCGGCTTCGGCTGCGAGTGCTCGTACGCGTGCACGAGGTCGGCGAAGAAGTCGGACCCGAGCGACAGCGGCACCGACGTGAGCGTCGCGCCCGACAGGATCATTGCGTAGGTGTGGATCGGGTACGTCGGCTCCGGCACGAGCACGCTGTCGCCCGGCTCGCACAGCACCCACGCGAGGTGCGACAGGCCCTCCTTGGCGCCGATCGTGACGACGGCCTCGGAGTCGGGGTCGAGCGGCACGTTCCACGCGCGCTCGTAGAGGTCGCAGATCGCGGCGCGCAGCTTCGGGATGCCGCGCGACGCCGAGTAGCGGTGGTTGCGACCGTTGAGCGCGGCCTCGCGCAGCTTGTCGACGACCGCATCGGGCGTCGGGATGTCGGGGTTGCCCATGCCGAGGTCGACGACGTCGTCGCCCGCGCGCCGCGCCGTGGCCTTGAGCTCGTTGACGATCGCGAACACGTACGGAGGGAAGCGCTCGATGCGCCGGAACTCCATGCCCCCAACCTAACGCGCGCGCAGGCGGCTCAGTCGTTGGGGTCGTCGGCCGCCGTCGGCCCGCCGTCGAGGCGCGCGAGGTTCTCGAGCACGAGGCGGCCGTCGTCGATGCGGGCCTCGACCGACATGATCCCGCCGTTCGCAAGCCCGTGCATGCGGGCCGAGCCGCGCTGGTCGAGGCCGAGCGCGACCGCGCCGACCCACCGGATCGTGCCGCCGTGGCCCACGACCACGACGGTGTCGTCGGGATGGCGGCGCACGACGTCGCGCAGCGCGGCGAGAGCGCGCACGCGCACCTCATCGGGCGACTCGCCGCCCGGGCGCGGGCACCAGTGGCGGGCCGGCCCCCACAGCTCGGGCCAGCGCGCCTTGATCTCGTCGACGTGGACGCCCTCCCACTCGCCCTGGTCGATCTCGCGCAGGCGCGGGTCGATGCGGATCTCGAGCCCGTGCTTGTCCGCTATGGGCGTCGCGGTGTCGACGGCGCGGCTGAGGTCGCTCGAGTAGACCGCCGCGACGTCCACGTCGGCGAGCTCGCGCGCCGCCTCGAGCGCCTGGGCGCGGCCCTCGTCGTTGAGCGGCACGTCGGCGTGGCCCTGCGCCCGGCGCGTACGGTTCCACTCGGTCTCGCCGTGCCGCACGAGCAGGATCGTGGTGATGCCGTCCTCCTTCGTCAGCGCGCCGCGTCGAGCGCGTCGAGCAGGCGCCGCACCGGCCCGCCGAGGTTGTGGCGCTCGGCGAGGGCGTGCAGCCGGTCCGCGTCCGGCCCCCCGGACGCGGTCGTCTCCACCGGCGCGTCGCGCACCATCGGGACGACCCGCGCCATGGCGGCGAGGTAGTCGCGCGCCGCGTCGAGCGCCGTCGCCTGCCCCGCCGGCAGCTCGCCCAGATTATCGAGGATCGCGTCGACCGAGCCGAAGCGCGTCACGAGGCGCGCGGCGCGCACGGGCCCGATGCCGGCGACGCCCGGGAGCCCGTCGGACGGGTCGCCGCGCAGCATCGCGAAGTCGGCGTAGAGCTGCGGCGGCACGCCGTAGCGCTCCCGCACCGCGGCCTCGTCAAGCTCGTCGAGCTGCGACGTGCCGCGCACCGTGAACAGGACCGCGACGTCGGGGTCGCGCACGAGGGCGACGAGGTCGCGGTCGCCCGTGACCACGACGGTGCGCTCGCCCCGGCGCGGGGCCGCGACGAGCGTCGCGAGCGCGTCGTCCGCCTCGAGGCCTGGGGAGGTCGCGCGCGGGATGCCGGCCGCGTCGAGCACCCGCTCCACGAGCGGGAACTGCGGCGGGAGCTCGGGCGGGTCGTCGGCGCGCTGGGCCTTGTAGCCGGGGTACGCCGCGACGCGGGCCGCGGGGCGCCAGTCGTCGTCGAACGCCGCGACGACCGCGGCCGGCCGCCGGTCCGCCACGAGCCGGGCGAGCATGTCCACGAACCCGCGCACGGCGTTGACGGGCCGGCCGTCGCGGTCCGCGAGCGACGACGGGACCGCGAAGAACGCCCGGTACACGAGGCTGGGCGCGTCGAGCAGGAGGCGCTCGCGGGGCGCCGTCACCGGCGCGCCGGGGCGAAGCGCCGAAGGCGCAGCGCGTTGCCGACCACGCTGACCGACGACGACGCCATGGCGGCCGCCGCGATCATCGGGTCGAGCAGGCCGAGGGCCGCGACCGGAAGCGCCACGACGTTGTAGGCGAACGCCCAGAACAGGTTCTGGCGGATCGTGCGCAGCGTCGAGCGCGCCAGCTCGATCGCGGCGGCGGCGAGGGCCGGGTCGCCGCCGACGAGCGTCAGGTCGGCGGCCTCGATCGCGACGTCCGCGCCGGTGCCGATCGCAACCCCGAGGTCGGCCTGCGCGAGCGCCGGCGCGTCGTTGATCCCGTCGCCGACCATGGCGACGACCGCCCCCACGTCCTGGAGCTCGGCGACCCTGGCGGCCTTCCCGGCCGGCATCACCTCGGCGAGGATGCGGTCCCGCGGG
>DASZZZ010000097.1:0-66812 GCA_036260375.1 Actinomycetota bacterium | reverse complement strand
CGTCGGGCCGTTCCTGCGCGGCCTCGAGGGCCGCGCAGGCGGCACCGTGGTCCGCTCCTGGTACCCCGCCGGACGAGGCCCCGAAGGCGAGGCCAACCTCGACGCGGCGGTGGCGTCGGTGGCGGAGTACACCCAGAGGTACGGCAAGCTCCCCTGGCCGGAGGTCGAGGTCGTCGCGACCGAGGGCCGGCTCGGCGGGATGGAGTACCCCGGAGTCGTCTTCGTGTCGAGTGCATCCGAGTCGTTCGCGGGCCTGCCCCTGCTGCCCGACCTCGTGTCGTACGCCGGGTTCGAGGAGGCGCGGGCTCGCTACGTCGTCGCGCACGAGCTCGCGCACCAATGGTGGTACGCCTCGGTCGGCAACGACCAGATCGCGGAGCCGTGGCTGGACGAGGCGTTCGCCGAGGCGTCGACGCGGCTCTGGCTCGAGGGTGAGGACGACGGCGTCCAGACCTGGCTGCTGACCAATCTCTCCGGCACTCCCCGGCCCTCGCGCGCCGCGGTCCGGTCGGGGATCGGCGACTTCACCTCGAACGAGGTCTACGCGGAAGAGATCTACCTGCGCGGCAGCGAGGTCCTCATGGAGCTGCGGCGCACCGTCGGCCCGGAGGCGTACGACGAGATCATGAGGACGTGGCACGGGGAGCACTCGCTGGGGATCGCGAGCGTCGACGACTTCGCGTCCACGGTGATCGAGGTCGCCGGCGAGGAGGGCCGCGCGTTCGTCGAGGAGTGGCTCTAGGTGGTGCGGCGTAGCAGCAGCCGCGCCTGCATCCCTCCCTCGGCGCCGGACGACAGGTCGAGCTCGTCGACGAGGCTGCGCAGCAGCGCCATCGACATCACCCGCTGCGTCGAGAACCCCTGTGAGTCCGCGTCGGCCGCGTCGACGTCGCCGACGATCGTCCCCGCGTGACTCACGACGACCTCCAGCGCGTGGCTGCGCGCGGTGAACGAGATGCCGATCG
Source organism: Actinomycetota bacterium (assembly GCA_036260375.1). Taxonomy (GTDB): domain Bacteria; phylum Actinomycetota; class CADDZG01; order CADDZG01; family WHSQ01; genus DASZZZ01. The sequence goes on along the minus strand of DASZZZ010000097.1, from coordinate 65,847 downwards.
GTGCCTCGACGCCGCTCTCCTGCACGCACAGCACCGCGTTCGCGCAGGACTCCGAGATCGCGATCTTCAGGTCGTCGAGCTTCTCCTCGTCGAGGCCGGCTGCCCGGCCCAGGGACGTGATGGCGAGGCGCGCGATCGCGACGTACGCGGATTGCGGGGGGATCTCGAGCCGGACGGTCGGGGACGCCCGGTCGAGCGCGGAGTTCAAGCTGCTACGCCTCTTGTGCCGACGCTCCGGCCGCCTCGTCGACCGACGAGTGGATCGGGAACACCTTCGTCAGGCCCGTGATCTTGAAGATCTTGAGGATCTTGTCCTGCGTGCACACGAGGGCGAGGCTGCCGTCGTGGGCCTTGACACGCTTGAGCGCGCCGACGAGGACGCCGAGGCCGGTGGAGTCGAGGAAGTCGACGCCCTCAAGGTTGACGACGACGTCGTACGAACCCTCGGAGACGAGTTCGATGAGCTTCTCGCGCAGCTTCGGCGCGGTGTAGACGTCGATCTCGCCCTTGACGTCGACGACCGCGTGCGAATTGACCTTGTGCACGTCGAGACCCAACTCCATACGCCGTCCTCCTCGGAGTCCGTGAGCGGGCGACATCCTAACCGCACACCCGCGCGCGCCCGGGACCGGCGGCGTCCGATTTCCACCCGCCGGCAGGCGACGTTGGATACCCTGGTCGCCGTCCGGCCAACCCACGCAAAGCCATCGGGGGGCACGACGACGACCATGCAGACGAACGTTCGATGCGCGCGCCGTACGAGCGCATGGGTCCTCGCGCTCGCGCTCGGCGTCGCCCCCGCGTGCGACGTGCCCGGAGGCGGCGACGATCCCGCAGAGGACGGACGGCGGCGGCGCGGCGTGGCGCAGGCTCGCTGGGAAGTCACGTCGGACGTTTCGGGACGCTTCGGCGATCTCGGGCCGCGTGCCCGCAAGGAGCTGCGCGCGCGGCGTCGCGAGCTCGCGCGCGTCGTGCGCGAGGTCTACGCCGCGGCGTGGCTACGCCCGCGCGCCGAGCGCCGCGTCGTGCGGGCGCGCTTCGGCCGGCGCGCCGCGCGCGCCTTCCTCGAGTCGCGTCTGGGCCCCCCCGACGACGAGCGCGTCCGAACGACGCGCCGCGTCCTCGAGCTCGACGTCGCGGCCGACGACGCACGCCGCGCCGCGGCGCGGGTCGCGATCGTCGCCCGCGTCGGCGACCACGCGCGCCGGCATCGCGTACGGCACCGCGCGACGCTGTGGCTCGAACGACACGACGGACGCTGGCGCGTCATCGCGTTCGACGCGCACGAAAGGAGCATCGAGGCATGAGGAGGACGATCGCGTTCGTCGCGCTCGCGGCGCTGCTCGCGGCGCTGGTCCCCGTGGTGGGGACGCGCCTCGGATGGGGCGCGGCCGCGCCGCGCGACGACCGGCGCGCGCGGGACGCGTCCGACGACGGCCGCGGCGCGCGACGATCGTCCGGAGAGCGGCGCGACGGCAAGCAGGGTGAGCGGCCCGGACGCGACGCGGCCGTCGTGGGGCGCGTGCACGAGCGCTTCCAGCCGCTCGACGGCAAGATCTTCGTGCTCGTGATCGGCAATGACGCGCGCACGGGAAACCCCGATCGGTCGCGCGCCGACGCGCTGCACCTCGTCGGGCTCAACGCCAAGACGATGAAGGGCGGCATCCTCAACTTCCCGCGCGACTCGTGGGTCCCGATCCCCGGCTCGGGCTCCGGCAAGATCAACGAAGCCCTGTACCGCGGCGGTCCGAAGCTGCAGGCGCGCACCGTCGAGCAGCTGACCGGCATCCGCATCGACTACTACGTCATGACCGGGTTCGAGGGCTTCATGGCGCTGGTGCGGAAGATCGGCGACATCCCCTACCGCGTCGACAAGGGGATGTTCGACCCGGGCGGCTCCGGCGCGCACATCCCCGCGGGCACGCGCAAGCTCGACCCCGGCGACGCGCTCGCGTTCGCGCGCACGCGCAAGTCGCTTCCCAACGGCGACATCGGCCGCACGACCAACCAGGGCCGCCTGCTTCTCGCGATGCTGCGCCAGTTACGCGACGAGATCGCCCGCAATCCCGGCGCGCTGTTGAAGTGGATCGAGGCGGGGCGCCGCTACACGCGTCTCGACATCTCGCCCGCCGAGACGTTCCGGCTCGCGGTGCTGGCGACGCAGGTCAAACCGGCCGACGTCGGCATGGTGACGGTGCCGGCGACGATCGGCTCGGTGGGGGCCGCGAGTGTCGTTTTCATCCAGCCGTCGGCGCGCGCCGTCTACGCGCGCTTCAAGCGCACCGCGAGTCTCTGACAAGCTCCCCGCGCACGACGACATGCTTCGCCACGAGGGCGACGCGCGCGACGGGATCAGCCGAGACGGGACGTCGGCGCGTCGAGGCGGATCTCGCCGCCTCGACGCGGGACGCAGATCGTGAACGCTGACCCCTCGCCCGGCTCGCTCCGCACCTCGATCCGGCCCCCGTGCAGCCGCACGAGGCCCTCCGCGATGCTGAGCCCGATGCCGATGCCCTCGGTCACGCGCGTCGACGCGGTCCCGGCGCGGTGGAAGCTGTCGAAGATGCGCCGCTGCTCCTCGTGCGGGATGCCCTCGCCGCGGTCGGTGACGGTGATGTAGATCCAGCCGTCGACGTCGCTGGCGGACACCACGACCGGCGACTCGGGGGCCGAGAACTTCACCGCGTTCTCGACGAGCTTCGCGAGCGCGCGCGTCAGCTTGTCGCGGTCGCACAGCAGCGAGGCTCCCGGCGGCACCGACCCGGCGCGCACGTTCGGCGCGCCGGACTCGACGGCACCGGCGACGACTGCGTCGATCAGCGACTCCACGTCGACCTCGGTGGGCGCGAGCTGCACGAGGCCGCCCTCGGTCTTGGAGAAGTCGAGGATGTCCTCGATGAGCACGGTGAGCCGCGCCGACTGGCGGTCGATCATCGTGACGAGCAGCTCGCGCTGGTCGTCGGTCAGATCGCGGGCGCGCGTCGAAAGCGTGCGCGCCGCTCCGCGCACGCCGGTGAGCGGCGTCCGCAGCTCGTGCGACACCTGGGTGATGAAGCCGTCCTTCAGGTGCGCGAGCTCGTCGAGCGAGCGCGCGTGGGCCTCCGCCGCGGCCGCGTGCCGCTCGGAGTGGCGCGCCTCCTCGACGAAGTAGCCGGCGAACACCGTGACGACCGCGAGGTAGCCGATGCGCACGACGACGTCGCGCAACGTCGCGCCGCCCGCGGCGACGATCCACGCGTACGGAAGTGCCGCCCCGGCGACGTACGCGCATCCGATGCGCAACCCGAAGCGCCCGACCGTGGCGACCGCCTCGGCGTGGAACAGCAGGTCGTAGGGCGACGACGCCGACCCCGTCGCCCACACCCACAGACCGATGAACACGACGTCGGCGACCGTCGAGCCGATGGCCCACGCCGGGCGCTCGACGCGGCCGCGAACGCCCGTCCAGCCGCGCCGCGCGACGTAGACGCCGAGCGCCGCGTAGAGGCACGCGCTCACGATGAGCGCGTACGCAACCGGGCGCCGCGCCGCCGGGACCGGCTCCTGAAGGTACGTCAGGGTGTTGAGCGCGACGACACCGGCGCGGACGAACGCGATGACGCGCTCGGTCCGCAGAGGATGGCCCTCCTGCTCGCCTGTCACGCTCCCTGCCCCTCTACCCGGTCGTTACCGACGATCGTCCCGTCGGGGACCGCGGGGGTCGATACGTAAAGCGAGAAGCCCCAGGCGCCCGGGGGCCGGACACGGTGTTGCGTCGAGGCTCGGGAGGCCCGATGCGACGCGCCGTGCCGTGAGTGCTCCGACGAGTCGGCGTCCCGGCGGCGTTACGGGACGGCCGGGGCGAGGTCGGCGGCGAAGTCGTCGGCCGACAGGCCGCGTCCGGTCGCGTGCTCGACGACGGCGTCCCAGCGCTTCGACGACCCGGGCCGGAAGACACGCTCGGTGAGCCACTCGCCCGCCGCCGTGCCGTCGACCAGCGACGCGCCCTCACGCTCGCACGTGTGCTCGATCTGCGACGCCAGCATCTCGCCCAGGAGGTAGTTCTGGTAGTAGGCCGGCGCGGCGGCGATGTGGACCTTCGCCGCCCAGTCCGGCGCGCTGCGGCCCTCGGGCCGGCGCACGAGCTGGAAGCGCTCCACGAGCTCCCACCAGCGCGCGTCGAGGTCGGACTCGGGGTCGAGGTACAGGTCGCGCTCGAAGTGGACGACGACGAGCACCCAGCGCGCGAACAGCAGGCTCGCGGCCGCCGGGGCACGCCGCAACGGCTCCTCGATCGACGCGACGTCGTCGGGCGCGAGCTCGCCGACCTCGACGAGCCAGCGCGGGTCGTGGAGCCGGCGACCGGACAAGATCGCGATCGCCTCCGTGACGAACGTGTGCGGGGGCCGGTGCAGGAGGTACGGGACGCGCGGGTCGATCGACACGTCGTACGCCGCGTGACCCGACTCGTGCAGCATGACCTCGGTCCACCGCTCGCCGGGGACGACGTTCGCCAGGATGCGGACGTCGCGGCCCGAGCGGTCGACGTCCATACAGAACGCGTGCTGCGACTTCCGCTCGCGCGGATAGAGGTCGCTGGCCCCCATCACTCCCGACAGGTCGATGCCGATTCGCTCGAACCACCTGGCGGCGAGGTCGGGCGCCGACGCGTCGGCGAGGAGCGGCTCGAGCGACACCTTGCCGTCGGGCGGGAGCTGCTGGAAGAACGGGTCGGCGTAGTGCCACGGGTACAGCTCGTCGGTCTGGAAGCGGCGCGCGAGGCGGGCGTCGAGCTCCGACTTCCAGCGGCGGAACGGCTCGTCGGTCCGTCGCTCGATGTCGTCGAGGATCCCGAACAGCCATCCCTCCTCGAGCTCCTGGAGGTCGAGCGCCATGCCGTAGTAGTCGGCGTAGCCGAGGTCGTGGGCAGTGGCGTTGCGAAGGCGCGCCAGCTCGCGCACGCGGTCGGCGACGACGCCGCCCACCTCCTTCGACGCCTCCCACGACCGCCGCCGCAGGTCCGCGTCGTCCGACGTTTTGAGGATGCGCTCGATGTCGTTGTCGCTGAGGCGTTGCCCGTCGAGCTCCGGCCGGTAGGCGGCGAAGTCGCTCTCGAGGCTCGTCGACAGCGCGACGACCTGCTCGCGCTTGGCCTCGTCCATCTGGTTGCCGGTAAGCGACAGCCGCAGGACCTCGAGCTGCCGGCGCAGCAGAGGGTCGTTGGCGCCGTCGTCGAGCGCGGCGGTGACCGCGCGCAGCGCGTCGGGGTCGCCCTTGACGCGCCGAAGCTCCAGCTCGAGCTCGGCGCGGCGGCGCTCGTTCTCCGGGGTCACGTCGACCTGCGAGTCCCAATAGGCGCGATGGAACTCGATCTCGAGAGGCCGTATGCGGTGCTCCAACGCCTCGACGAGGCGGTGCGGCGACTGACGCTCCATGAACCCCTCCTGGGCGGCGCGGTGGCGTGATCCTAAGCGCGCGCCCCCGGGGCGAAGCACGCCGCGCGCCGGGTCGCGCGCCGTGACCGGCGCGCGCGCAGCGCCGTGTGTGACCGGCGCCGAGCGGCCCGCGACACGAGGACGCCGCGCGCCCGTGGTCACGGCGCGAGCTCGAAGTGCCACGGCTCCCACGACATCGGCCGCCGCAGCGGCAGCCCGAGCCGCTCGACGAGCCGCACGGCGAGCGACAGGTCGCCGCCGAGATCGACCGCGAGGCCGCGTTCGTGGGCCGACGTGCCGGGCCGCGCGACCCAGTCGTCGGCGACCTCGGCGTCGCCGTAGCGAGCCATGGCGGCAGCCCACAAGCGCCGCTGTTCGGCGGGCGTGCGCGCGCCCGACGTCACCCACACCCGGCCCCCGGACGCGTCGAGCAGCCGCTCGACCGCCCGCGCCAGGCGCGGGTCGAGCCCGCTCCCGCCGCGCCGCACGCGCTCCGTGTCGACCTCGGCGCGGGCGGTCGCCGGCACGCCGTCGATCTCGACCGTCACCTCTGCGCCGCGCTCGAGCGGCGCGCAGTCGCATGCCGTAACGCGCGCGCCGTTGCGGGCGGCGAACGCCCGGGCCGCCGCGACGGGCGCGCCCGAGCCGGGGGCCGCCGACTCGGCCGCCGCCGCGAGCGCGGCAGCGTCCGCCGCGGTCTGCGCTCGCGCGCGCGTGACGGCGACGCGCCCGACGTCGGACAGGAACGTCGCGAACGCGACCGTCAGCGTCGCGAGAACCGATGCGACGAGCACCGTCATGGCGACTCGATCCGCATCGACGCCGTGGCCCGCAGGACGGCGCCGTCGAACAGGGCGCGCAGGACCGGGACGCGACCGCGGTGGCGGTAGGCGAGCGACACGGTCACGGGCTCGCCGGAGCGGCGCTCCGACGGCGGCGGGTCGACCTCGGCGTCGACGGGCTCGAGACCTGCGCGCCGCGCCGCCGCGCGCACCGCGTCGACGTCGGCCTCCACCGCCGCGGCGCGCGCCGCCTCTCGTGCCGCGTGCCACAGCCGGACCTGCTCACCGGCGAGCCCGCCGACCTCCACGAGCACGCCGACGAGCGCGAGCACGACCGGCAGGCACAGCGCGAGCTCGACCGTCGCCTGCCCGCGCGCACCGAGGGCGCGCGCGGGCAGGGAGCGGGTCGTGGCCGTGGCCATCCGTCAGGGAAGGACGCGCTCGACGAGGCCCGACAGGATGTCGCGGAACTGGTCCTCGAGGACGCCGGACTTCACGACGGCGATGAAGAGGCCCACGATCATCGTGACCACGACGATCGTGATCGCGTACTCGGACGTCGCCTGCCCGCGCTCGTCGGCGTGCAGCAACGTGAACGGTCGCATCGCGCCTCCCGGGGTCGGGGGCCGGTCCGTTGCCGGCCCACCGCCCGATGACACCGCGACGCGACGCGTCGCTCTATGGCCGGCGTCACGCGCGGCCGGAGTCTCTAGGGCGCGATCTCCACGACGTCGCCGACGTCGATGCCGTTACGGTCGAAGAAGCCCTGGTTGACCTCGAGCGCGCCGACGTAGGGCTCGTCCGACGCGTAGACGGGACACGGCTCGCGCTCGCACGGATCCATGTCCTCGATGTCCACGATGCGTCCGTCCCGGTCGAAGAACGCGATCGAGAGCGGAATGAGCGTGTCCTTCATCCAGAAGCCGGACGTCGTCGGCTCGAAGAAGACGAACAGCATGCCTCGGTCCGCATCGAGGCTGTCTCGGAACATGAGCCCGACCTGTCGCTCCTCGGGCGTGTCGGCCGCCTCCGCGGTGACGATCACCGGGCCTTCGTCGCCCTCGATGATCACGGTGCGCACGTCGAACGTGGGCGACGGGGACGGCGAGCGCGGCGCGACCGGCGACGGCGTCGCGTCGCGTCGAGCGGCGGCGTCGGGCTCACCCGACGAGCAGGCGCCCGCCGCGACAAGGGCGATCGCGGCGCACACGACGACGATCGGCGACATCGCCACAGCTTCGCACCGACCGCGTGCAACGCGCGCAAGCGAGTGACGACGACGGCCGCGCGCCCCCGCGTCACTCGGGCACCGTGACGCCTCGCACGTAAGGGACGACCGTCAGCAGCACGAACGACGGCAAGACGCATACGGCGAGGGGCAACGTCATCATGACGGGGGCCCGGCGCGCCGCGGCCTCGAACGCGGCCGCCGCCGCGGCGCGTTGCTGCGCCGCGAGTCCCTCGAGCGCGTCCGCCACCGGGGCGCCGGCGAACCGCGATCGCCGCAGCGTCGCGCCCACCAGCGCGAGGACCTCGTCGTCGCACAGCGACAGCGCGTCGTCCCACGGAAGACCGAGCCGCACCGCGCGCCGCACGCGCCGGAGCTCGTCCACGCCGGTTCCGCGCGCGTGCACGGCGACGTGGTCGAGCGCCTCGTCGACGCCGGCACCCCCGCGCACCGCCCCCGCCACCAGCTCGCACAGCGTCGTCGCGACGCGGACCTCGGGTGGAGACGGGCCCAGGCGTCGTACCCACACCATGCCGCCGACCGCGAGCGCCACGCCGACTGCGGACAGCACGACGCCGGTAGCGTCGAACAACGACGCGCGCGCCACGGGTGAGACCACGACGCCGGCGAGGGGCAACGAGCACACGAGGTAGGCCGAGGCGCGCGCTCCTGCGCCGGCGGCGCGCGCAGCGTCCAGCGCGCGGGCGCGCGCGTCGGTCGCGACGCCGACCGCGTCGAGCATGCGCGCGAGATCGCCACCGAGGCGCTCGGCGAGCGTCACGACCGCGACCGTCGCGTCGGTCGCATCGCCGAGTCCGTCGCGCGCGGATTCGATCGCGCTCGCGGTGCGATCGCCGAGCGCGAGGCGCCGTCCGACGCGCCGAAGGGGGCGCCGCAGGGATACGGGCGCGTCGACGTGCCACCGCGCGAGCGCGCGCCTCGGCGGCTCGCCCGCACGGACGAGTGCCGCGAGCGCACGCACCGCGTCGGCCTGTGCCCGCAGCGAGGCGCCGCTCCGCGCGCGTGCGCCGGTGAGCTCACGCAGGCACTGCGCGCCGCGCCGCGCGACCGCGGACGCACGTTGCAGCATCGAGGCCGCGCCGGCGTTTACGACGAGAGCGCGCGCGATGCGGTCAGACACGAGCTATCTCGACCAGCCGGCGCCGGCCGCCGCGCCGCTCGAGATGGACGATCGCGTCGAACGCATCGCTCGCGCGCCTGCGTAGCCCGTCCTCCGTGGCGCCCGAACCCGCGCGCAGCGCGAGCGTCACGATCCGCTCCAGCGCGTCGTGCGCCGAGCGCGCGTGGACCGTGACCATGGACCCGTCGTGCCCGGTCGACATCGCCTCGAGCGCGGCGAGCGCCTCGCCTCCGCGGACCTCGCCCACGACGATGCGGTCGGGTCTCATCCGCAACGCCGCGACGACCAGGTCCGCCAGCGACGTCGCGCCGCGGCCCTCGACGTTCGGCGGGCGCGCGACGAGCGACACGACGTGCGAGCACGACGGCCGCAGCTCGGGCGTCTCCTCGATCGTGACGACGCGCTCGCTCCGCCCGACCGATCGGAGCAGGGCGTTCAACAGCGTCGTCTTGCCGCTCCCCGTGCCTCCCGTTATCGCGAGCGTCGCGCGCGCCGCGACGAGCGACGCGAGCTCGCCGGCCGCCGCGTCGTCGAGCATGCCGGCGGCGATCAGATCGTCGAGCGCCGGCATGTGGGCCGGAAAGCGCCGGATCGACACGAGCGGCCCGTGCGGCGCGATGGGCGGCAGCACGACGTGGATCCGGGCCCCGTTGGTCAGGCGCGCGTCCGCGATCGGACGCGACGCGTCGACGCGCGCTCCGGCGCAGGCGAGCCAGCGGTCGACGAAACGGCGCAGCTCGTCGCCGTCGTCGAACCGGACCGACGCGCGCTCCAGCCGTCCGGCGCGCTCGGCCCAGACGTCGTGCGGCCCGTTGACGAGCACGTCGGTGACCGCGTCGTCGTCGAGGAGCGCGGTGAGAGGTCCGTAGCCGTCGATCGCGTCGGCGACGCGCGCGACCGCGTCCGACAGCGCGTCGCTCGACGTCCTCTCGGCGAGGACGCGGCGCAACGCGAGGCGCCGGCGCGCCGGGTCGAGCTCGGCGAGCTCGTCATGCGCCGCAACTGCGTCGAGCAGCGACGTCATCGCGCGGCCCCCACGGCGCGCCACAGGCGCGCGGTGGCGCGTCCGTAGCGCGTCCACGCGGACGTGACGAGGCGGAGGTCGTCCTCGGCGTCGCGCACACCGGCACAACACGGGATCTCGAGCGCCACGCGACGCCCGACGACGCGCTCGAGCTCCGCGATCGTCGTCTCGCCTCCGGGACCGAGGCGGTTGACGACCAGCGCCCACGGCGGACGCTCGGCGCCCTCGAGCACCGTCGCGGCGCGCCGCGCGCCCACGAGCGTGGGCGGCGTCACGAGGATCGCCGCCGACGCGCGCCCGAGCGCCGCGGCGAGGCGCCCGTCGCGCGGCGCGTCGACGACGACGGCCGGGAACTCGGACGCGGCCGCGTCGAGCAGGGCGTCGGCCCGCTCGGGATCGGCGTCGTGCTCCGCGAGCACGCCGCGGAAGCCGGTGTGGAGCGGCGTCGCGGCGAGGCGGATGCCGTCCGGCGCCGCGGCGTCCCAGCGCCGCGTGTCACCGGGGTCGAGACCGAGGCGTTCGGCGACCCCGCCGGCGAGGTCGACCACGCACGTTTCGTGCTCCGCCGCCGCGTGCGCGGCGAGGTGGAGCGCCACGGTCGTCGCCCCGGCCCCGCCCGTCGTCGCGGTGACGACCACGACGAGGCCGCGGCGCCCGAGGGTGCGCGCCACGTCGTCTACGACGCGCCCCGGCGCCGTGGGGTCGAAGCGGACGCCGCCGGGCTCGTCGACGTCGGCGCCGACCACGATGGCGTCGGCGCCGGCGGGCGCCCGGTCGTGGAGCTCGACGGACCACGACGGCGGCGCGCCGTCGAACGCGCGCGCCGCGGCGAGGCGCACGGCGGGATCCCGGCTGACGATTGCGACGCGCTGCGTCATGCGGCCACCTCAGCGTGCGAGGCCGTGGCGCGCTGTGGCGCGTGTCACCATAGGAAGCACGATCCCGTCGTAGAAAGCAGCCATGCCGTCGCTGGAAGCCGCGTTCTTCGATCTCGACAAGACGATCATCGCCCGCTCGGGATCGCTCGCGCTGAGCAGATCGTTCTTTCGCGAGGGGCTCATCGCGCGCTCGACGCTGATGAAGTCGATGTACGCGCAGTTCATGTTCATGCTGCTGGGTGCCGACGAGGCCAAGATGGAGCGCATGCGCGCGGCGGCGGCGAAGCTCACCGAGGGGTGGGAGCGGGAGAAGGTGCAGCGCGTCGTCGAGGAGGTCCTCGAGGAGGTCATCTCGCCGCTGATCTACGCCGAGGCGCTCGAGCTGATGCACGACCACCGCCAGGCGGGCCGGCTGATCTGCATAGTGTCGTCGTCGCCGGCCGAGATCGTGGAGCCGCTCGCGCGCATGCTGCGCGTCGACCGGTGCATCGCCACGACGTCGGTCGTCGTCGACGGCCGTTACACGGGCGAGCTCGAGTTCTACGCCTACGGACCGAACAAGGCCGCCGCGATCGAGCGCCTCGCGGCAGAGCTCGACGTCGACCTCGGGGGCTCGTTTGCGTACTCCGACTCGATCACCGACCTCCCGATGCTCGAGGCCGTCGGCAATCCCGTGGCCGTCAACCCGGACCGCGAGCTGCGTCGCATCGCGCAGCGCCGCGGATGGACCGTCGAGACCTTCCGTAACCCCGTCTCGCTCCGGAGCCGGCTGCCCCATCTGCGCGCGCCGCAGCCGACCGTCGGCAACGGCGCGGCGGCCGCCGCGGCGCTGTCCGCGCTGGTCGGCGTCGCGTGGTGGCTCAACCGCAGAACGGCGAACCGTGACGCCTAGACTGCCCGGCATGGGCCTCCGAGCGCGATCCCCCGCGCGCAGGGCCGCCGCCGGCGCCGTCGTGACGGCGTTGCTCGCGGCCGCGCTCGTGTCGGCGCCCGCGTCAGTCGCGGCGCCGTCGCCGGCCGAGCTCGAGGCGGCGCGCGCCCGTCTCATGGAGCTCGAACGCGACTTCGAGCTCGTCGTCGAGCGCTACAACCTCGTCTCCGAGCGGCTCGACACGATCCGGGCGCGCATGGCGCAGGCCCACGCCGACGTCGACGCCATCGCGCGCCGCATGGTGGCGCAGAGGTCGTCGGCGGTCGCCCTCGCCCGCCAGCTCTACATGGGCGGTGGCGCGACCGACGCACTCGACACGATCCTGTCGTCGCAGAGCGTCGCGGACGTCGAGACGCGCCTGCAGTACCTGGAGCGCTCCGAGCGCGCCCACACCGAGGTCTTCGAACGACTGGCGGCCGAGAGGTCGGCGCTCGACGACCGGATCGCCGACCTCGACGCGGCGCGCGCCGAGGCGCAGGAGGCGGAGCGCCGCCTCGCCGAGCTCGCCGAGGAGATCGAGGACAAGGTCGCGTCGCAACGCGACGAGATCGCCGCGCTGAACGCCGCGCTGGAGGCGGCGGAGGAGCGCGCCCGCGCGCGCGCCGAGCGAGCGGCGCGACGGGCAGCGGCGGAGGAGGCGCGGCGCGCGGCGCGCGGCGACCCCGCGCCAAGCGAGGCGAGGACGCCGTCGCCCGCCCCCGGTCCCACGCCCGGCTCGACGCCCGACGCCCCGCCCGATCCGCCGTCCACGCCGCCGGCGGGGAACCCCGCGGCCGGGACGGCCGTCGACGCCGCCCTGTCACAGGTAGGCAAGCCGTACCGGTGGGGCGCCGCGGGACCGGACGCGTACGACTGCTCCGGTCTGACGATGTGGGCGTGGGCGCGCGCCGGCGTGTCGCTGCCGCACAACTCGGGCATGCAGTACGCCGCCACCACGCGCGTGGCGCGCTCGGATTGGGAGCCGGGTGACCTGCTCTTCTTCGGGAGTCCGATCCACCACGTCGCGATGTACGTCGGCGGTGGCCGCATGGTCGAGGCCCCCTACACCGGCTCGCACGTCAGGGTCGTGTCGGCCTACCGATCCGACTACGTCGGCGCCGGGCGCCCGTGAACGACGGTTCCATCCCGCCCCCGCGCCAGGCGCGCGTGAACGACCGACCTCACATGCCGTCGCGCCGCGCTCGGCGCCGCGCCGTGACGACCGTCCCGTGCCGGGCCGCGCGCCGGACGCGCATGGCGCTCAGTCCCCGGCGACGAACCCCAACCACGCGCCGCTCGCGCTGATCGACGCCCGCCACCCGTAGTACCCACCGAAGTCCTTGTAGTCCTCGACTTCCCTGTCCGTCGCGAGCCCGGCGTCGACGAGCGCCCGCCAGTCCTCGGCGGTCGGCTCGAGCAGTCCGGCGACCGACGGCCATGCGAACACCCGCTCGTGCCGGCCCCTGGCCTCCGGTGGAGTCTCCTCGACGGCGTTGGGAGCGTTGAGGACGGTCACCAGCACGCGCATGACCTCGTCTCCCTCGTCCTCCGCGTTCTCCCAGTACTCCGCCGGATCGTCGGCGCCGCCGAACGTGAACGCAAACGTGTCGCTCTGCGCCGCGATCTCCGCGAGGCCCTCGTAGTCGCACTCGACCGCGGCGGCGAGGATCGCGCGGCGCGTCGTCGCGGCCTCGGGCGTGAGGTTCGGCTGCATGACGGGCTCCGGGCTCATCCCCGTCGCCGAGCACGTCGGCCCCGTCGGAGACGGAGTCGCGGTGACGGTCGGCGTCGGCGTCGCGGACGCGGACACGGCGGCCACCGTGAAGCGCGCCGCCCCGACCGGGAACGTGTCGTCGCCCACGTCCGCCACGACCGTGAGCACGTAGTCGCCCTCGTCGAGCGGCGACCGGGGCGACCACTCCGCGAGCGCGTCGGATCCCTCGGCGGTCCCGCGCGCGATCCACGCGTCGATCTCGTCGCCGTCGCCGACGCGATGGACGACGAAGTCGCTGCGGGCGCCGACCGGCACGTTCGCGCTGAACGTCTCGTCCGGCGCGACCTCCGGCGAGGTCGGCGCGCCGGTCTCCGGATCCGGAGTGCTCTCGGGCCACGACACCTCGACGCCCGCCTCGGCCCCGAACGGGTCGACCAAGGCACGGTCGCCGACGACGCGGACCGGGAGCGCGCGCGCCACGGGACCGGCGGGGTACTCCTGGGACACCTCGCCGCTCAGCGTGACCACTACGACGGCCTCGGAGTCGCTCGCCCTGACCGTCGTCAGCTTGTGCTCGAGAGCCGTGGCACCGGCCCACGCTCCGAAACCCTCGGCGAGCGTCGTCGCCATGTCCTCGAACTCCGCGAAGCCGCCCTCGAACGAGCGGCGCGACTCCGGCGCCGTCAGTCGCCACGCCCTCTCGGCGTCGCCCTCCGCGAGCGCCTCGAGCCACCGGTCTACCGCCGGGACGACCGCGTCGAGCGACACCTCTGCGGCCGGGGTCGGGGTCGGGGTCGACGCCGGCGTGGGCGGCTCGGGGGCGCCGTCGCGCAGCGCGTACGCGGAGACCCCGCCGACCGCGATCACCGCCGCGGTCGCGAACGCCACGCTCGCCCAGTAGACGCGCCGAGCCCGGTGGCCGCGCGCGATCGTCTCCTCGACGCTGATCGCAGCGCGCGGCATCGAGCGCTCGGCGTTGTGGAACGTGTCCCGGAGCCGGTCTTCGTAGCTCATGCCATCTCCCTCGAGCTCTCGTCGAGCAGGGGCCGGAGCTTCGCCAGCGCCCGATGGATGTCGGATTTCACGGTGCCTACGGGGCGGTCGAGGACGCGCGCTATCTGCGCCTCGCTCATGTCCTCGTAGAAGCGCAGGACCACGACGGCGCGCCTCGTCGGCGGCAGCGTCTTCAGCGCCTGCGACACGCGCAGCCACTCGTCGACCCGCGGCCCCGACGACGCCACGGCCCCCTCGGCGTGCTCCTCGCGATGCCGCCGCTCGAGCAGGCTGCGCCGGTGAGCGCTTCGGACGAGGTTGACGAGCGTCCGGCGGGCGTACGGACCCGGATCGTCGTTGCGGATGCGCGCCCAGTGCTTGTACGTCCGCACGAGCGCCTCCTGGGCGAGGTCCGCGGCGCGCTCCGCGTCGCCCGTCAGGTAGAGCGCGAGCCGCCTCAGGCGCTCGCTCTCGGCGACGAAGAAGGCGCGGAACTCGTCGTCTCGCTCGCTGGTGCTCAGCATGTCAGCCCGACAGACGCCTCAGCCCCGTGCTCGGTTGCAACCGCGGCGGAAAGTCTCGCGCCGGGCCGGCCTCGGGTCAGCCGGAGTCGGCGCCGGCGAGCGCGGGCACCGGCTCGGCCGTCTCGACGGCGGGGCGCCGCGACTCTCGCCGCACGACGAACGCGGTCGACGCCACGATGAGAGCCGCGCCGACGAACATCACGGGCGTGAGCCGCTCCGACAGGATCCACCACCCGAGCACGATCGCGATCACCGGGTTGACGTACGCGTACGTCGACACCTTGGAGATCGGCGCGTTCTGGAGCAGCCACGCGTACGCGGTGAAGCCGACGAGCGACCCCATCACCACGAGGTAGAGGAGCGCGCCGAGCGACGCCGTCGAGAACGACTCGACGTCGACATGGCCCGCCTCGCCCGTGACGAGCCCGGCCGCGAACAGCGCGCCTCCGCCGAGAAGCATCTGATAACCCGTCGAGACGAGAGCGTCCTTCGGCATGGACATGCGCGTCGCGACGAACGAGCCGCACGCCCACGACAGCGACGCGACCACGACCATCGCGAGACCGAGCGGCCGCATGCCCTCGGGACGATCGCCCGCGGGAAGCACGAGCAGCGCGACGCCGACGAAGCCGACGGCGACGCTCGCAAGCGTCGGGGCGCCGACCTTGTCTCCGGTCGCTGAGCGCAGCAGGATGACCCACATCGGCACGGCGGCGACCACGAGGGCCGCGACGCTCGACGGGATGTCGCGCTCCGCGAGCACGACGAGACCGTTGCCGCCGAGCAACAGCGCGCAGCCGACGACGGCGGCCCCCGTCAGCTCTCGTCGCGTCACGGAGATCGCGGCGCGCCCCCGCCGCACGGTCAACACGAGCAGGAGCACGAGGCCCGCGACGACGAAACGAAGACCGGTCGCGAGCAGCGGCGGGAGCGTCTCGACCATCACGCGGATCGCGAGGTAGGTCGAGCCCCAGACGACGTAGACCGTCCACAGGGCGGTCCACACGAGCCACGCGGGTGCGTCGTACGTGCGACTGGCGGGAGCTGTCATGCCAGGGCGAACAGGCGCCTGGCGGGTGCTATTCCG
Source organism: Actinomycetota bacterium (assembly GCA_036260375.1). Classification (GTDB taxonomy): domain Bacteria; phylum Actinomycetota; class CADDZG01; order CADDZG01; family WHSQ01; genus DASZZZ01. Next base: position 50,152 of record DASZZZ010000097.1, on the reverse strand, counting down.
CCCGACGCGCGAATGCGAAGAAACGAAGGTCCGGTGGTGTTCACGACCCTAAGACGCCGAAGCCGTCGAGGTCGTGAGACGCGCGACGATGACGCGATGGAAACACGCGCTCGGATGCCGCGGTGACCGGACGATCGGCGTACGCCGACGCGGTCCGGTGGCTGCGCGCCGCGCGTCCTCGTCGCGTCGCCCGCGCCCGTTTCGCCCGGCGAGCGTTCGGCGCGAGCGTGGCCGCCGGCGTCGTCGTCCTCGGCGCGCTCGGCCTCGCGAGCCCGTCGCTGTATCGCGCCGGGGCGGGAGGGCGCCTGCGCGACCTCCAGGTCGCCGCGCTCGTGGCCGCGGTCGTCGCCGCCGCGCTCGCGCTCGCAGCCAACGGACGGCGCCTGGCGCGGCTTGCACGCCGCGTGCAGGAGGCGCTGCGACGGCCGCTCGAGCACGAACGCGCCTTCGAGGGCGTCGCGTCGAACCTCGCCGCAGCACCGCAACGAATGCGCACACGCTTTGCCTTGAGATACGTGTGGACGCCGGCGTTGCTCGCCGTCGCCGGCGTCACGTTCGCGTTCTCGACGGCCTATTTCGTCGTCGACGCGATCCTGGCGCGCGGGCTCGTCGGGTGGGGGCAGCTCGCGTTCGCGGTCGGCAACGCGGCGCTGTCCCTGGCTGCGTTCGGCGCGGGGGCCGTGCGGTTCGCGACGTGGCGCGTGGCCGCGAGCGCGCACCGAGACGCGACGACCGGCTACTGACTGGCGCTCGGACGCGGCCTAGCGCGACCCGTCGAGCACTGCGGCGATCGCGTTCCACATCCATCCCGCGTCGCCGGCGAACACGTCGCCCGCGGGGAGGCCCGTCTCGTTGCGGACGGCCTCGAGCGTGCGCAGTGACTCGCGCCGGTCGAGCCCCGCGCAGTTGACCGCGACGCACGCGACCCGCGCGGGCCGCACGCTCGCCGACATCTCCTCGTACACGCGCACCATCTCGGACAGCGGCGGCAGCTTGGTGTACGGCGGCTCCTCGATCGCCGTGCGTCCGGCCTTGTGGCACAGCACGAGCGCCTCGGGCGCGGAGCCGTGCAGGAGCCCGAGCGTGACGCCGGCGAACGCGGGGTGCCACAGGGAGCCCTGTCCCTCGACCACGAGCACGTCCGATTCCGGGCCCGACTCGCACACGAGCTTCTCCGCCGCTCCGGAGACGAAGTCGGATATGACGCGATCGACCGCGATGCCGCGCCCGGCGATGAGGATCCCCGTCTGGCCTGTGGCCACGAACTCGGGCGTCCATCCCGCGGCGTGCGCGGCCTCCACGAGCTCGAGCGACACGGTCATCTTGCCCACGGCCGCGTCGCTGCCGACCGTCGCGACGATGCGCTGCGACGCGTCCAGGCTCTTGCCCGAGAACAGCGGGATGTCGGGCGGCGGGTCGCGCACGTCCCACAGGCGCGCGCCGTGCTGGTCGGCGAGGCGCACGAGCTCCGGATCGTCGCGCAGGAACCGATGCAGCCCGTTCGCGATCTCGAGTCCCGCCTCGATGCCCTCGACGACCCACTGCCTCCAGTGCTCGGGCAACCACCCGCCGGGAGTCGCGACGCCCAGCAGCAGCGACGTCGGACGGTGCTCGAGCGCCTCCGACAGCGTCCCGACGACGGGCGCGTCGCGCCGAAGGTCGGGTGCGACCTCGGCCAGCGAACGGCCGGCGTGGTCGCGGTCGACGATCGCGGCGACGTGATCGCGCGCGTAGCGGAGGATGCCGTGCGCGGTCTTGGCGAGGCGGTCGTGGAGGAAGCCGTCGACGAGCACGACCCACGACCGCTCGCCCGGTCTCACGCAGGCACCTCGGTCACGCCGAGACCCGGCGCGTCGGGCAGCGTCATGTGGCCGTGGTCGTAGCGCACGCCGGGGAATGGATCGCGCGCGAGCAGCCACGGCCCGTCGAGGTCGACCACGTCGGCAAGGGCCGCGACGTGCGCGCCGGCCGACGCGGCGATGCCCGACTCCAGGTCGCAGCCGATCATGACGAGCATCCCGTGAGCGCGCGCGACTGCGATCGCGCGCATCATCTCGCGGATGCCCCCGGTCTTGCGCAGCTTGAGGTTGACGCCGTCGACCACGCCCGCGAGGCGCGCGACGTCGGCCGCGGTGTGGACGTCCTCGTCGGCGACGACCGGGATCGGCGAGCCCTCGCGCACGCGCCGGAGGTCGTCGGGCCGCCCGGCCGGGACGGGCTGCTCGCAGAGCTCGACGTCGAAGCGCTCGAGGGCGCGCAGCCGCTCGATCGCCTCGTCGGCATCCCAGCCCTCGTTCGCGTCGACGCGGATCGTGCCCGGGTACACCGTGCGCACCGCCGCGAGGGCGTCGACGTCGCCGTCGAAGCCGACCTTCATCTTCAGGACCGGGTAGTCGGCCAGCGCCCGCGCGCGCTCGACCATCGCGTCGGGGTCCCAGATCGGCACGGTGACCGAGGTCGGCGGCAACGGGCGTCCTGCGACGCCCAGGAGCGCGCCCACCGACACGCCGGCACGCGCCGCGGCGAGATCGTGCAGCGCGACGTCCAGCACGGCGCGCGCCGAGCCCGCGGGCAGGAGCCCGGAGACCGCCTCGAGGTCGTAGGGGCCGTGCAGCGCCGCGTCGAGGTCGACGCCGGCGAGCTGGTCGAGGACCGAATCGACCGACTCCCCCCAGCGCTCCGACGGGCTCGCCTCCCCGCGACCGACGAGGTCGCCGTGGCGCACGACCGCGAAGACGTTGCGCGCGCTGTCCCACGTGTGACGGGCGATGGTGAAGCGCTCCTTGAGCGGCAGGTCGACGGAGGTCGCCTCGAGGATCCACTTTTCGGCGGTCACGGCACATAATGAGACCATGACCAAGAACACGCTGAAGACCTACGTCCTGCTCGCCGCGCTCGGCGGCCTCCTCGTGCTCATCGGCGGCGCCATCTGGAGGGGCAGCGGGGCGCTGATCGGGCTCGTCGTCGGCCTGCTGTTCGTGGGCGGGTCCTACTGGTTCAGCGACAAGATCGCGATCCGCGCGGCGCGCGCGCAGCCGGTCGACGAGGCGCAGGCTCCCGGCCTGTACCGCATCGTGCGCGAGCTGACGACCGCGGCGAACATGCCGATGCCGCGCATCTACATGACGCCCGACGATCAACCCAACGCGTTCGCGACCGGGCGCAACGACCGCAAGGCCGTCGTCGCCGTGACGCGCGGCATCACGCGCCTGTTGAGCGAGGACGAGCTGCGCGGCGTGGTCGCGCACGAGCTCGCGCACATCCGCAACCGCGACATCCTCATCGGGTCGGTCGCCGCCGCGATCGCGATGGGCATCACGTTCATCGCGCGCATGGCGATGTGGGGGGCGATGTTCGGCGGCGGCAGCAGCGACGACGACGACGGTGGGGGCCTGCTCGGCATGCTGTTCATGGTGTTCCTCGCCCCCGTCGCGGCGTTCCTGTTGCAGATGGCGGTGTCGCGTTCGCGTGAGTTCGAGGCCGATCGCGTCGGCGCCCGCATCGCGGGCTCGGGCGAGCCGCTGGCGCGGGCGCTCGAGAAGCTGCACGAGGGCGCCAAGCGCGTGCCGATGAACGTCCATCCCGCGCAGGCGCAGGCCTACATCGTGAACCCGCTCGCGGGGCGGCGCGTCAACTTCGCGCAGATGTTCTCGACGCACCCGCCGGTCGAGGAGCGCATCACGCGCCTTCGCTCGCCGATGCGCGTCTGACGCCTACAACAAGCTGAGCTGCTCGTTGGCGAGCTCCGTCCGGGCCCGGCGGGCGCGCTCGCGCGCGCGCTCGCGGGCGCGGAAGCGGGCCGGGACGCGCGCGGGTCGCGGCGGTCGCTGGGCGCGCGCCGCGTCGAGGGCGCGCCGGCTGCGCTCGGCGAAGCTCGCCCGGTCCTCCTTGGTCCCGTACGCCGAGCGGTACGCCGTCTCGTAGCGCTCGACGAGGTCGGGGTAGTTGAGCGCCAGCCACTCCATGTAGACGTCACGGACCTTCGGGCGCAGGTGGAGCAGGATCGGCGTGACGGTGGTCGCGCCGGCGTCGAGCGCCGCCGACATCACCGCCTGCATCTGCTCGTCGGAGTCCGAGATCCCGGGCAACACCGGCGCGACGAGGACGTTGCACGGCACGCCCGCGTCGTTGAGGCGCGCGACGGCCTCGAGACGCTTGCGCGGGTGCGGCGTCCCGGGCTCCGATCTGCGCCACACGTCCTCGTCGAGCGTGCCGATCGACAGCGCGGTCGAGACGTCGGTGACCTGTGCGGCCTCGACGAGGAGGTCGAGGTCTCGCAGGATCAGCGTGCCCTTCGTGAGGATCGAGAACGGGTTGCGGAACTCCACGAGCGTCTCGACGACGCGCCGCGTCAGCTTGTAACGGCCCTCGGCGCGCTGGTAGGGGTCGGTCGCGGTGCCCATCGCGATGTGGTCGCCCTTCCACCGGCGCGCGCGCAGCTCCTTGCGGAGGAGCTCCGGCGCGTTGACCTTCACGACGATCTTCGTCTCGAAGTCGCGCCCGGCCCCCATGTCCATGTACGTGTGCGTCGCGCGCGCGAAGCAGTAGCTGCACGCGTGCGAGCACCCGCGGTAGACGTTGATCGTCCACTCGAACGGCAGGTAGTTCCCGGGGACGTGGTTGATGATCGACTTCGCCTCGGCCTCGATGAACTCGATCCCGCGGAAGTGCGGCGTGTCGAAGGTCGTCCTGCGGAGCTCGAAGAGCCGCTCGCTCATGCGGGCATGATAGAACGTACGTTCGCCTCACGCAACGGGGGCCGCGGCCCTCGGCGCCCGCGTTCGACAAAGCGAGCGAGGCGCCGTTGACCCGTGGTCCCGGCGAGCATAGCGTCGCGCGTACCCCAACCTCTGATGACGCCAAGAGAGCATCGAAGAAGACACGTCGGGCGAGTCGTCGTCGTGACTGCCCTCGCGATCGTCGTCGCAACGGTCGGCTTGTTCCCGCAAGATTGCCGGCAGGTCCTCACGTCCGTGCTCGACGGTGATGACGAGGCGGTGACGGGCAGCTGCGAGACGCTCCTCGGCGTTCGATGGACGACCCCCGAAGTAGGCGTGTGGACAATCGTCGGCTTGGACTTGGCGCTGCTGCTCGCGATCGCCGCAGTCGTCCTTCGCGGCCGGCGCACGACGAACTAGCCTCGGGCGCTCGCTACTCCTCGGGAAGAGGACGGGAGGGGCGCAGCGCCGGGACGGCCTGCACCATGACGATCGCGCCGAGGATCAGCCCGGCCCCCGTCCACCCGTCGAGCCCGAGCGTCTCGCCCTGCAGCAGGTACGCGAACAGCCCGGCGAACGCGGGCTCGCTCGCGAGGATCAGCGCGGTGCGCGCCGGCGGCGCGTGCTGCTGCGCGTACGTCTGGACGAGGAACCCGAGCGCGCTCCCGACGATCGACGTCACCGCGAGCGCGCTCCACACGGTCGCGTCGCGCGGCACGACGAGGTCGCCGGCCGCGGCGGCGACCGCGACCGAGAACAGGCCCGCGACGGCGAGCTGCACGACGAGCAGCGCGCCGAAATGGTGGTGTCGCACGGCGCGGCCCGTGAACAGGATGTGGAACGCGAACGCGCACGCGCACAACAGCACGAGACCATCGCCGGCGACGTCGAGCTCGCCGCCGGCGCCGGTGAGCAGATAGAGGCCAACCGCCGACACGCCCGCCGCGAGCCACGCAATCCCACCCGCACGGTCGCGCAGGAACAGCGCTCCGAACACGGGCGTCAGGACGACCATGAGGCCGGTGATGAACCCGGCTTTCGACGCGGTCGTGCGCTCGAGCCCGAGCGTCTGGAACACGTAGCCCGCGGTCAGGAACGCGCCCATGCCGGCGCCGGCGAGGACTCCGTCGCGCCCGAGCGTCCGCAGCGGACGTCGAAACACGATGGCGACGAGCGCCGCGGCCGGCAGGAAGCGGTAGGCGAGAAAGGTCATCACGGGGATCAGCGCGACCGCGTCCTGCACCATGACGAAGGTGATCCCCCATACGGCCGCGATCGCGACGAGCGCGGTCTCCGCGGCCGCCGCGGGCAGACGCGGCTCGTCGAGGGGCGCAGCGCCGTCGCGACGCGTCTCCACGCGCGCGGGGTCGCCCGAGGCAGCGCGGCCGCGGCGCGTCTCCATGTGGCGCCGTCGCCGGTCGCGCGTCAGCCGGATGGGAAGCCCAGCCGGACGCCGGCCTCGGGCGGGGCGGGCCATCGGCTCGTCACGACCTTTCCGCGCGTGTAGAACGAGACGCCCTCGCGGCCGTGGACGTGGCTGTCGCCGAACAGCGAGTGCTTCCAGCCCCCGAACGAGTAGTACGCCATGGGGACGGGGATCGGGACGTTGATCCCGACCATCCCGGCGTCGGCCTCGTGCTGGAAGCGCCGCGCGGCGCGGCCGTCGGCCGTGAAAATCGCGGCCCCGTTGCCGTACGGGCTCGACTCGATCAGCGCGAGCGCGTCGTCGAGCGTGTCGACGCGCAGAGTCACCAGCACCGGCCCGAAGATCTCGTCGGTGTAGATCGACATCTCCGGCGCGACGCGGTCGAACAGGCACGGGCCGAGGAAGAACCCCGACTCGTAGCCTGGGACCTCGACGTCGCGGCCGTCGACGACGAGCTCCGCGCCGGCGCGCACGCCCTCCTCGACGTACGACAGCACCTTGTCGCGGTGCGCGCCGGTGACGACCGGCCCCATGTCGGCGCCGTCGTCGTCGGCCGGTCCGATGCGGACCTTCACGATGCGCTCGCGCGCGCGCTCCACGAGCGCGTCGCCGGCGTCGCCGACCGCGACGACCGCCGAGATCGCCATGCAGCGCTGGCCGCTCGAGCCGTAGCCGGCCGACACCATCGCGTCGGCCGCGAGGTCCATGTCGGCGTCGGGCAGCACGACCATGTGGTTCTTCGCGCCGCCGAGCGCCTGGACGCGCTTGCCGTGGCGCGCCGCGGTCTCGTAGACGTAGCGCGCGACCGGGGTCGACCCGACCGAGCTGACCGCCGCGACGAGCGGATGGGCGAGCAGCGCGTCGACCGCGACCTTGTCGCCGTGGACGACGTCGAACACGCCGTCGGGCAGGCCCGCGTCGGCGAGCATCCGCGCGACGACGTTCGCGGCCGAGGGGTCCTTCTCCGACGGTTTCAGGACGAACGCGTTGCCGCACGCGAGCGCTACCGGGTACATCCACATCGGGACCATGACGGGGAAGTTGAACGGCGTGATGCCGGCGACGACGCCGACGGGCTGGCGCATCGAGTAGCTGTCGACGCCGCTCGAGACGTTCTCCGAGAACTCGCCCTTGAGCAGGTGCGGAAGCCCGCACGCGAACTCGACGACCTCGAGCCCGCGCTGGATCTCGCCGAGCGCGTCTGAGCGCACCTTGCCGTGCTCCGCGGAGACGATCGCGGCGAGCTCTTCGCGACGCGCGTCGACGATCGCGCGGAACGCGAACATCACGCGCGCGCGCTCGGCGAGCGACGTCTCGGCCCACGCACGTTGCGCGTCCGCTGCCGTGCGCACGGCGCGGTCGACGATCTCGGGGGCCGCGAACGCGACGCGTGCCGTCACGGCGCCGCGCGCGGGATCGAAGACGTCGCCGGCGCGGCCCGAGTCGTCGTGGACCTCGCGGCCCCCGATCCAGTGCCCGATCGAGCGCGTCACCGCGCATCTCCGAACGACGCCTCGACGGCGCCGGCGAACGCGTCGAGCGCCTCGTCGGCCTCCTCGAGGGTCACGCTCAGCGGTGGCGCGATGCGAAGGACGTTGCCGTACAGACCTCCCTTGCCGACGAGCAGGCCGCGGGCGCGACAGCCCTCCTGCAGCTTCGTCGCCGCGGCGGCGTCGGGGCGCTCGGTCCCGGGCTCCACGACCTCCACGCCGATCATCAAGCCCTTGCCGCGCACGTCGCCGAGCTCAGGACGGCCGCGCTGCATCTCGCGCAGCCGTCCTATGAGGTGCTCGCCGACCTTGCGCGCGTTCGTCTGGAGGTCGTTGCCGAGGAGGTGGTCGAGCGTCGCCAGTGCGGTGCGCGCCGCGACCGGGTTGCCGCCGAACGTGGATATCGAGTTGGCCCCGAGAGAGTCCATGACGTCGGCGCGCGCGATGACGCCGCCCAGCGTCACGCCGTTGGCGATCCCCTTTGCGAACGTGATCACGTCCGGCACGACGCCGTGCGCCTCGATCCCCCAGAAGTGCTCGCCGGTGCGGCCCCACGCGGTCTGCACCTCGTCGTCTACGAACAGGATGCCGTACTCGTCGAGCACCTCCTTCATCGCGCCGAACAGACCGTCGGGCGGCGTTGCGAAGCCGCCGACGCCCTGGATCGGCTCGGCGATCATGCACGCGACGTCGCCCGAAGTCGTCGTCTCGATCACGTCGCGAAGGTCGTCGACGCACGCGGCGACGTAGGCGTCGTCGGCGAGGTCGCGCCACGGGCTGCGGTAGCGGTAGCCGCCGTGCACGTACGACACGACCACCGGCGAGAACGACGACGGCGACCACGCGCGGTTCCCCGTGACGCCCACGGCCGCGAACGAACGGCCGTGGTAGCCGTTGCGGAGCGCGAGCACCTGGTTCGAGCGGCGGTAGCTCGCCGCCAGCAGGAGCGCCGCCTCGTTCGCCTCCGATCCCGACGCGGTGAAGAAGACCTTGGCGTCGGGGATCGGCGACAGCTCGACGAGGCGCTCTGCCAGCTCGACCGCGGGCTCGATGAGGTAGACGGTCGACGTGTGGAGTATCGAGCGCGCCTGTGACGCGATCGCCTCGACGATCTCCGGGACCGCGTGGCCGGCCGATGTCGTCAGGATGCCGCCGAAGAAGTCGAGGTACTCGTTGCCGTCCGCGTCCCAGACGCGCCGGCCCTCGCCGCGCACGAGCGCGATCGGCTTCTCGTAGTAGAGCGCGACCCACGCCGGCATGACCTTGCGGTGCCTGTCGTGCAACGATCCCGCGGCGGCCATCGGCAACCTCCTCGCGTTCGGCGCTGGCGCCCACAGTACCGGAGCGCGACCCCCGGCCCTGGCGCAAAATCCGCCCCGCGTCGTCACGGCCGTGGTTGGTTTGCGACATGGCGACGAGGTCTTCCGCGCGCGACGGCCCGTCGACCGCGACGGTCGTGCGCATCGTCGTCACGGTCGTCGCGACGCTGGTCGTGCTCTACGCCGTCTACCTCGTGCGGTCGGTGCTCGTGCTGGTGCTGGTCGCGGCGTTCCTCGCCGCCGGCCTCGACCCGGCGGTGCGGCGGCTCGAGGGCTTCGGCCTGTCGCGCGGCGCCGCCGTCGGCACGATCTTCTTGGCCGCGCTCGCGTTCCTCGTCGCCTTCGCGATGGCCGTCGTGCCGCCGCTCGCCCGCCAGGTCGCCGACTTCGCCCGCGACTTCCCCGACTACGTCCGAGACATCGCCCAGGACAACACGCTTCTGTCGGACTGGGTCACCGAGAACCAGCTGGCGACGCGGCTCGAGAAGGCGGTGGGCCAGATCCCGAGCACGATCGGCGGATCGTTCGGCCGGATCCTCGGGTTCGCCGGATCCGTGCTCGGGCAGCTGTTCAACGTCCTCACCGTGGTCATCCTCACGATCTACTTCCTGCTGAGCCTGTCGCGCATCCGCCACGGCTCTCTGCGGCTGGTGCCCGCGAGCCGCCGGGAGCGCGTCGCGGCGTTGCTCGACCCCGTGCTCGAGAAGATCGGCGGCTACATCGCCGGACAGGTCACCGTCGCGCTCGTCGCCGGCGCATTGGCGTTCGTGTTCCTGGCGATCGCCGGCGTCCCGTTCCCGGTCGCGCTCGCGCTGTGGGTCTCGATCGCGGCCCTCATCCCCCTCGTCGGCGCGACACTCGGCGCGATCCCCGCGGTCATCGTCGCGTTCTTCGACTCGACGACCGTCGGCATCGCGACGCTCGTCTACTTCGTCGTCTACCAGCAGGTCGAGAACTACGTGATCGCGCCGCGCGTGATGACCAAGGCGGTCGACATCTCACCCGCCGCCGTACTGCTCGCGGCTCTCGTCGGCGGCAGCATGCTCGGCTTCGTGGGCGCGCTGATGGCGATCCCCGCGGCCGCGTCGATAAAGCTCGTGGCGCAGCAGGTCGTGCTGCCGCGTCTCGAACGCGCGTGACGCGCTCACGGGGGCCGGGCGCGCGTCACGGGGACGGCCGGGCGCTCGCCCCCGCGACGCACACTCGTCAGGCCTCGAGGCCCGTTCCCGTGAGCCCCGTCGGGACGATCTCGGGGCCCACGGCGCGGGTTCGTCCGCGCGCGAACGTCGACCGCAGGAACCCGACGAACCTGTCCGCCGCGTCGGGCTGAGGACGCGTCGTCGCGGCGACCGCGATCATCACGACCGTCTCGATGGCGACGACGGGCAGCGACGGCAACGGACCGAGGTCGAGGACGCCGAAGTAGGCGAGCGGCGCGAGCACCGAGCCGGTCACGAGCCCCGCCAGTGCCGCCTGCTTGTTCAGGCGACGCGAGTAGAGCATGCCGACGAGGACGGGGAACACGACGCCGAACCCCGTGAACGCGAAGTTCGCGACGTCGAAGATGCTCTGGTTCGGCACGAGGCTGACGCCGAACCCGACGGCCAGCACCACTGCGACGAACCACCGGCCGACCTTGACGCCGAGCTCGTCGCCCGCCACGCGGCCGCGCAGGAGACGGTCGGCGATGTCCGTGGTGAACAGATGGGACAGCGCGAGCACCTGCGCGTCCATCGTGCTCATGATCATGGCGAAGAGAGCCGCGAGCGCGAACCCCGCGAGCGCCGCGGGCATGAAGCGCTGCATCAGCACGATGATCACGTTGTCGGCGCCCTGCCCGTCGAGCCCGGGCACCGCGACGGAGCCCCACACCGCGAGCGAGATCGCGGGCAGGAACGTGAGCAGGAACCCGAGCGGGTACAGCACCGCCATGTTGCGGATGACGCGCCCGCTGCGGGCCGCGAGCATGCGCACGAATATCTGCGGGAAGCACATCATGGCCGCGCTGAACGTGAACACCTGCATGATCCACGCGATCGGCGACGTCTGGACGTGCGCGCTGCGGCGGAGCAGATCGGGGCGCCGCTCGACGAGCTCGCGCCCGAGCTCGTCGGCGCCGCCGAGGGCCGGCGGCACCAGCACCGCGGCGGTCACGAGGAACGCCATGAACACGAGGACCTGGACGGCGTTGGTCAACGCGGTCGCGCGCATGCCTCCCTGCGCGACGTACAGGCCGACGACGACGGTCACGGCGAGGGAGCCGGCCCAGTACGGGATCGCGCCGTCGGTCGCGCCCGACAGCGCGAGGCCCGAACCGATCTGGCCGATGACGACGTACGGGATCGTGTACGCCACCATGACGACGAAGACGACGACGCCGACCGTCGGGCTCTCGAAGCGGTCGGCGAACATCTGCACCGGCGTGGAGTAACCGTAGCGTTTGCCGAGCAGCCACACGCGGTGGCCGACGAAGTAGAACAGCAGCGGGAACGTTATCGACAGACCGGCCGCGACCATGCCGTAGACGCCGACGCCGTAGCGGTACGCGGCCCCCGGCGCGCCGAGCATGGCGAACGCGGAGAGGTTGGTGCCGAGCACCGCGAAGAACAGCAGCGCGACGCCGAACGAGCGGCTCGCGAGGAAGAAGTCCTCGCGGTTGCGGCGGAGCATGCGGTTGGAGAGGTGGCCGACGACGACCACCGCGGCGAAGTAGAGCGCGACGACCGCGAGGCCAAGCGCCTTGCCGGACACGTCACTCCTCCTTCCCGTCGCGCGGAGCGGGGGCCGCCCACGCGTCGTCGACGTCGTCGGGCCACAACACCCAGAAGAGGTACGCCATCACCGGCACCGCGAGCATGGTGACGAGCACCTGCCACCACAGGCCCACGGGCATCCATCCGAACAGCAACGGTTCGATGCGCTCCCAGTTCCACACGTCGAACGCCGCGACGAGAAGGGCGGCGAGCAACGCGTAGGCAAGCGGACGCGACCGAGGCATCACTTACCTCCCAGGTACCAGCCGAGGAACGTCATCGTGCGCTCCCACGCCGCCGACGCGGCGACCGGACGGTAGACGTCCGGCCGGAAGCTCTCGTGGAACGCGTGCCCGGCCCCCGGATACGTGTAGACCTCCGCCGGGCGCCCCAACAGCCGCGCGCGCAGCTCCTCGACGTCGTCGAGCGGGATCAGGTGATCGGTCTCGCCGTAGTGGCCGAGATAAGGCACGCGCACGTCGTCGACGACGTCGAGCGGCGACAGCGGCTTGGTGGCGCTCTTCTGGCGGTACCGCAGCAGGCCGTAGAAGCCGACTGCGGCGCGGATTCCCTCCACGCGCGCGGCGGCCATGAGCGCGTACGAGCCACCCATGCAGAACCCCACCACGCCGACGCGCTCCGCGTCGACGAAGTCCTGCGTCGCGAGATGGTCGCGCGCAGCCTGCAGGTCCGACAGCGCGACGCCGTCGTCGACCGCGGCGACCGCGGCCATGACCTTCTGCACGTCGCCGAGGTCGGGTGGACCGTCGGAGCGCGCGTGGTAGTCGATCGCAAGACACGCATAGCCCGCGTCCGCAAGCGCCGTCGCGACGTTCTTGACGTAGTCGTTTACGCCGGCGATGGCCGGGGCGAGCGCGACCGCGGGATGCGGACCGCGGCCCTCGGGCCGCGCGAGGTAGCCGCACGTGCTGCCCGACGGCGCGTCGAAGTCGACGAACTCGCCCATGGGGTCACACGTCCCCGCGCGTGACGCTCCACGACCGGCTCGTGCCCTGCACCATGTGCCGGATGTTCTCCTGGCCCATGGGCTCCTCCCAGAAGAGCATGCGGCCGGCCGCCAGCATCGGCATGTCCTGGACGACGTACATGATCGTGTCCTCGTCGCCCTCGGCGAAGTGCTCGTGGTACGCCCACGCCGGGCACGCGAGCGTGTCGCCGCGCTCCCAGTGGTACTTGACGTCCTCCACGACGGTGTAGCCGGTGCCCTGGAGGATGTGGTAGATCGCCACCGAGTTGTGGCGGTGCGGCGGCACGTGCTCGCCGGGGTGGATGACCTGCCATCCGATGAAGATGAACGGCGACGCTCCGACGAGCTCCTCGGTGTCGGCGTTGACGGTCGTGCAGAAGCGCCGCTCGGCCTCTCGTATCGGGTCCTTGCCGAGCTCGTCGAGGACGCCCTTGACGTCGGAGAACTTCCAGAACGCCGGACGCGTGTCCTTCTTGCGCACGACCTTGAAGTACTCGTCCGCCGTGAGGATCTTGGCGACCTCGTTCGTCTCCGTGACGGACGGCATCGACTCGACGCGCCGGACGGCGGCGGCGACGCGGGCGGCGCGCTCCGCGGCGTGGCCGTTGGTGCGAGCGTCCCCTTCGCGGATCGACATGCGACTCCCTCCCCGGTAGAGCGGACGTCGGTACCTATCTATCTGAAGATAGGTATCTTTGTACCGGTCTACGTAGCACTACGATCCGAATCGTGTCAAGAGCCGGAACGACGGCGGCCCCGGAGGGCGCGTCGGGCGCCGCCCGGGGCCGTCAGGCGCGCCGGACGAGGGGGACGACCTCGGACGCGAGCGCCTCGAGCTGCTCCGGCTCGTCGTGGATCGGGTTGAGGAGCAGCAGGTCGAGGCCGGCGTCGACGAGCGCCGCGAGGCGCTCCGCGACGACCGCGGGCGAGCCCACGATCGTGACGCTGTCGGCGAGGTGGGCGCGCCCGTAGTTGGACGCGAACCACTCCCTCATCCGCTCGTCGCGTCCCGACGGCGCGAGCGACAGGTAGATCCGCTTGCCGATCGTGAATCGCTCGCGCCCGGCTTCGTCGAGCAGTTCGCGCAGCGTGGCGAGACTGTCGTGGAACTCGTCCCACGACGCGGAGCCGGAGCCGATCCAGCCGTCGCCGAGCTCGACCGCGCGCGCGAGCGCGGGGCGGCGGCGGGCGCCGAACAGCAGCGGGGGGTGCGGCCGTTGGACCGGGCGTGGCTCGAGACGGACGCCGTCGAGGTCCCAGAAGCCGTGGTGCGACACCGCGTCCCCACTCCACAGCCGCCGCAGGACGTCGAGACCCTGGACGTAGCGCGACAGCCGTCGCGCGCTCGGCAGCCCGTGCAGCGGGAAGAGCGCCTCGTTGCTCCCGTAGCCCACGCCGACGTCGAGACGGCCGCCACTGAGCTGGTCGATCGTCGCCGTCTCCTGCGCCAGCGCGTACGGCGACCGCAGTGCGGTCAGCAAGACCGCGACGCCGAGCCGCACGCGCGTCGTCACGGCCGCGACGTGGGCGAGCAGCGGCAGCGGCTGGAGCACGGGGGCCGACGTGAGCTCCATCGTCCACAGCGCGTCGAACCCGAGCGCCTCGGCGCGCGCCGCGAACGCGCGGACGTCGCCGGCGTCGGGACGGCGCCCGGACCACACCTGCGGCAGCGCGACGCCGACCGAGAGCGTCACGGGTGCTCCACCGCCTCGGCGACGCAGACGTTGACGAGCTCTCCGATGCCCTCGATCGACGTCCGCACCTCGTCTCCAGGCTGCAGGAACACGGCCGGCTCGCGCGCCGCTCCGACCCCGCCGGTCGTGCCGGTCGAGACGACGTCGCCGGGCTCGAGCGTCACGATGCGGCTCACGTACGCGATCGCCTCGGCCGGCCCGAACAGCAGGTCCGAAGTGCGCGCGTGCTGCATGACGGCGCCGTTGACCTCGCAGCGGACGGCGAGGTCCGCGGCGTGGTCGACCTCGTCGGGCGTGACGACGACCGGGCCGATCGGGGTCGTGCCCTCGAACGTCTTGCCCTGGAGCCACTGCGGCGTCCGGCGCTGCCAGTCGCGCGCGGTGACGTCGTTGAGGACGGTGTAGCCCGCGATCGCCGCGCGCGCGCCGTCGGGCGTCGCGCGCCGCACCGGCGCGCCGACGACGACCGCGAGCTCCGCCTCCCAGTCCATGGCCTCGCTCTCGGGCGGGAGCAGGATCGGATCGCGCGCGCCGACGAGGGCGCGCGCGAACTTGGCGAACAGCGTCGGGTAGTCGGGCACGGAGCGGCCCATCTCCTCGATGTGAGTGCGGTAGTTGTGCCCGATGCACACGATCTTCGACGGCCGCAAGACAGGCGGCGCGAAGCGCGCGTGGTCGACCGGCCCGAGGTCGTCGCCGACGTCGGACGCGGCGCGCCCCGCGGCACGGCGCGCCAGCCACTCGCCGACGTCGGCGCAGCCGAGGTCGAGCGCGCGGTCGCCGTCGACGCGCACGGCGCGCGTCCCGCCGTCGATCCTGAGCGTGGCGAGCTTCATGACGGGTAGCTTCTCTCGAAACGGGGGTGTTCGCCGGGCGGTCGAGGGGGGCCGAGACCACCCGGCGAACTATCCGTACGTCCATACACATATATATACTGACTCGCGCGGGACCACGAACACGGGCGGGCGGGTGCCGGCCCCGCGGTGGGAAGGAGGCTGTCGGATGTCGCTGCGACACGCAATCCTCGGCGTGCTCAGCGCGGAGCCGATGAGCGGCTACGACCTCGTGCAGCTGTTCGACAGCTCCGTGGCATTCGTCTGGTCGGCGCCGCAGAGCCAGATCTATCCCAAGCTGCGCGAGATGGAGCGGGAAGGTCTCGTGGAAGCCAACGTCCTGCCGCGCGGTCAACGCGCCGAGAAGCGCGTGTACTCGATAACCGCCGCCGGGGAGCGCGAGCTCGAGGACTGGGCGAACCGCGTCGTCGCCCACGGTCCGTTTCGCGACGCAGTCAGTCTCAAGGCGGCCTTCTTCGACATCGCATCGCCCGACTCGGTGCGTGCGCAGCTCGACGACCACGTCGCGTACTACGAGCGCGCCCGGCGGCAGTGGCAGAACATCGCCGAGGCGATCCGAGAGCGCCGCGCCGCGCTCATTCGCAAGCGTCTCGAGAAGCGACCGCCTGGCGACCACGACGCGCTGATCGGGTTCAAGGCGCTCGCGTTCGACCGTCTCGTCGCGCTCGCCGACGCGGAGCTCGCGTGGGCCGCCCGCGCGCTGGAGCTCCTCGACCAACTGGAGCCGGCGTTGCGTTCGCGCGCCGACGAGCGCCGCAC
Source organism: Actinomycetota bacterium (assembly GCA_036260375.1). Classification (GTDB taxonomy): domain Bacteria; phylum Actinomycetota; class CADDZG01; order CADDZG01; family WHSQ01; genus DASZZZ01. Next base: position 34,151 of record DASZZZ010000097.1, on the reverse strand, counting down.
GGGCTAGCCGTCGGGCGCGCGCCGGCGGCCGCGCCACCCGGCGCGCGTGCGCGCCGGGTCGGCGGCACGGAGCGCGGCGCGGATGCGAGCGGCGTCGTCGGGCGCGAGCCAGCGCGCGATCGAGTCGGCGATCGAGTCGGGCGTCACGGGCTCACCGGCGGCGCGGAGCGCGGCGACGGTCTTGAGCACGAACGACCGGTACTCCCGCGGCACCGCGACGCCGGCGACCGCGCCTGTCCGCCGCCACTCGGACTCGAGCTCGGCGACGTCGGCTTGCTCCCACCACGGGCCCGCCGCGGGACCGCCGACGCCGGGGGCGCGCAACGGCACGACGTTGACCGGCGCGGAGCCGGCGCGCCGCCACGTCGGGGGCCGGTGGTAGTCCGGCTCGTAGCGTCGTCGCTTGTCGTCGAGCGCCGCGACGTCGCGAGCGTCGTCGGCGACGAGCACGAGCCGCAGCGTGCGTCCGAGCTCGTCGGGCAGGTTGCCGGCGTCGCGGTACGCCAGCGCCTCGGCGCGCTCGAGACGGCGCGCGTTCGAAGGTGGCACCGCTGCGTCGGGCTCGCGCCACCGCCTCAGCTCCCGCTCGAGATCGCCGGTGCTCATGAGGTACCAGCCCTCTTCGAGTGGCGGGATGCGGCCGGTCAAGAGACCTCTGAATAGCTCCCGAGCTCGGGGCCCTCGTCCGCGCGCCTGGCGCGCGCCGCGGCCCGCCGCGCCCGCGCGCGCGTCGCCTCCGACGACGTCAACGCGCTCGCCAGCAGCCACGCGAACGAGCACGCGCCGAGCACGAGTCCGACGCCGAGCGCGACCTGGACCCAGTCGGGCGGCTCGAAGTGGATCACGACGACCATGAAGATGGCCAGGAGACCGATGAGCGCGACGCCGGCGAGCAGACCCGCGACGAGCCATGACGTCAGACGTCGCTGTTGCTCGCTCTGGTCGCGGTTACGAAGGTCTTGCGCCATCGTCCCTCCGGCGTGTCGCGCTGCGTCCCTACGTTAAACGCTCGGAGCGCGGCCAAGGTTCCTTTACGGACGCGATCGCATGCGTTCGTAGGATCGCGTCGTGCGACTCGACCGGCACGGACGTCTCCTGCGCGCGACGGCGCTCGCGCTCGCGCTCGTCGCCGGCGCGTGCAACGGCGGCAGCGGCGGGGACGCCCGGCCCGGCGCGTCCCGCGGATCATCACCGCCCGGCGCGTCGCCGGCTCCGCAGTCGCCGGGCGCGCCGGAGATCGCGGCGACGCCGTTGCCGGGCCGCGACCTCCGGCGCGGCGGCGGCACGTGGGCCGTCTACTTCGCCGTCTCCGAGTTCGGCGATCCGGAGGTCGAACGCGTCGCGGCGCGGCTCCAGGCGCAGGGCCACGAGCCGAGCACGTTGAGCCTCGAGTGCGATCGCGGCGCGGCGGACGCGCTCGGCGTCCCCGAGCAGAGCGCCGCGGTCGCGCTCTACTTCGGCTCCGAGAGCGAGGCCCGTGCGTTCGCGGACGCGGTCGAGCCCGCTCCCGACGGCGTGGCGCGCGTCGAGACGCGCTGCATCGACTGACGCCCTAGCCGCCCGGCCGCTCCGGCCGCCGCATCCAGTCGCATCCGGCGGGGTCGGGGTTGTCGCGGCTCCACGTCGCGCACGGCGCGATCGTCGCCTGCTTGGCGGCGTTGCCGGTCGAGAAGACGGGAATCGCGTCGCAGTCGGGGAGCGCGGCCGGGTCGCTGGTGACGGGGCCCGGGACGTTGTCCTGCCAGCAGTTGCCCGCGCCCTCCTCGTCCCACCAGAAATCGAGGCCGTTCGGACGCTGCGTCCCGCGCGGCGACACGCCGAGGTGGTTTGCGACGTAGCGGTTGAAGTGCGACGTGTCGTACTGCTTGTCGGGGTCGGGCTCGTCGCGCACCGCCGCCGGCACCCAGAACTGCATCGCGCCGTAGCGCCAGTTGTCGAAGATCCAGTTGCGCGCGAAGAGGTTCTGATTGCCGCCGGCGACGAGGATGCCGGTGCCGACGGGTACGGGAATCGTCGGGCACACGACGCCCCGCTCGTAGCCGCGCTCGGCGCTCGGCTTGTCACACGTGCCGTCGCGGTAGTACCGGTAGTAGTTCTTGTTGTTGGAGTAGATCTCGTTGTGCCTGAAGACCGCGTTGTTCTGCGGCAGTCCGGGGTGGTCGGGGAAGAAGCTGTCCATCGACGCGCCGGTCGCGTTCTTGAAGAAACGGTTGTGGTGCGCGTAGACGGAATCGCCGGCGGTGCCCGAGTAGCCGAGCGCGTTGTGGTGCGACGAGCAGCGCCGGATCTCGATGGAGAAGCGTGCGCCGTAGTGCGGGGCCGCCGATCCGGGGTACAAGCCCGAATCGCCGTTGCCGTACGCCTCGCAGCGCTTGTAGAGACCATGGTCCGACGAGAACGTCAGGAACCCGTACTCGTCCGTCCACCTCCCCAACATGCGGTCGATCACGAAGCCGTCGGTCTCGATCACGTAGAGGCCGTTGAAGCCGGCGTGCTGGACCGTGAAGTTGCGGAAGTAGACGCCGTCGGCGCGGTCGGCGCGGATGACGTTGAGACGCTTGAAGTCGCCGTCGACGACGACGTCCTGCGGGCGCGCACCGGTGCCCTCTATCTGGAGATTGCACAGACGTCCGTCGCACTCGATACCGCGGTCGGGGCCGTCGCCGAGGATCGCGACGAGGTTCTGGACGTGGGGGCAGCGCCGGTGCTGCGCGTACGTGAGCGGATTTTGGTTCTCGAGGTCGGCGCACTCGCCCCGCGGCGCGGCGCGGCTCGGACGCTCGCGGTACACCCCCGGCTGCACGAGGATGCGCGTGCCGCGTCGCTCGACCGCGTCGACCGCCGCCTGTATGTCGTGGAAGCGGCACCGCTCGAGCAGCGCGCGGTTGTATGCCTCCAGCGCGGAGCCGAGACGGCGGATGCGCTCGTCGGTGTCGCGTTTGCACACGACGATGGACGGCCCGCTCGTCCGATAGCGCGGGACGCGTCCGGCCCCCGACGGGAACTGCACGTCTCGTTCCTCGTGCGCGACCGCCGCGGGCGACACCGCGAGGAGCGCCGCGACCAGGACCGCCACCGACCGCCGCATGGCGACAAGTGTGGCACGCGGGGGGCGCCCGCGCGAGGGGTTGCCCGTCCGGAAGGTCAGTGGCGGAAGGGGTGGGACGTGCGGCCCTCCGGACGGGCAGGCCTCGATCGCCATCGGACCCGGACGCGCCGCAAGAGGTCGCGCAGTCGCCGGCACAGCGTCATGCCGGCTTCGCTCCGTCGCGGGCGTCGGGGTAGCGCACCAGGACGGGCGCGCGCACGGCGTCGCCGCCGCGTTCGAGCTCCACCAGCCCCTCGCGGTACGCCTCGGGGGTGCGCTCCGCCTCGCCCCGGGTGCGGAGGAAGTCGCCGAGCTCGCGGCACGTGACGGCGATGAGCAGCGGCTGTCCGGCGCGGCGGTAGAGCTCCACCGCGGAGCGGAAGTGCGACTCCGCCTCGTCGGGATCCTCGTCGACCGCGCACAACGCCAGCTCGCGGTGCGTGAACGCCAGCTCCGCGGGATCGGCGTCGCCGAGGACGTCCATCGCGGTACGGAGCAGCTCGCGTGCGTCGCGGACGCGACCCGACAGACGCTCGACGCGCGCCAGCTCGTTGAGCGCCCGGGCCCGGTTGGCGACGACCGAAGTCTCCTCGAGCGCGTCGAGCGCCGCGAGCAGCTCCTCGCGCGCGGCGTCGAGCCGCCCCTGGTCCACGAGGATGACGCCGCGCGCGACGTGCGCGAGGTCGACCTCGAGCTTCCACTGCAGCGACCGGAACAGCTCCTCGGCGCGCTTGAGCGAGTCGAGGGCGTCGTCGATCCGGCCAAGCCGCAACAGCTCGCGCGCGACCTCCATGTGCATCTCGGCGACCGGCTCCGCCGCGTCGACGCGGGCGCCGAGCGCCAGCGCCTGCCGCGCCGCGTCGGCCGCCGCGTCGAAGAGTCGCGCGTGCGTGTAGGCGCGCACGAGACCGGTGTACGCACGCACGAGCGCGACGGGGTCCTCGAGGTTGTGCTCGCGCAGGTCGAGGAGGTAGGACTCCAGCACGTGCACGGCGCCCCGCACGTCGCCCAACGCGAGCCGGCAGCGGGCGATCCCCGTGACGGCGTCGGCGCGCACCGTCGCCGGCTCCTGCTGGAGCATCCGGCGCGCCGCGTCGAAGCGCTCGAGCGCGTCGTCCACCATGCGCCGCCGCTCGGCGACGAGGCCGCGACCCTCCTCGGCCCGCGCCGCGACGCGTCGAAAGCCCGCGCGCGACGCGGCGCGGCCGACTTGCCGGAAGAGGTAGTCGGCGTCCTCGTAGCGGCCCGCCGACAACGCGACGCGCGCTTCCTGGACGCGCAGCTGCAGTCGCACCTCGAGGTCGCGCGGCCGTCCCGTGACGAGTTCGTCGGGCTCGACGCCGAGTTTGCGCGCGAAGTGGACGAGCGCGGCGCGCGACGGAGATCTTCGGCCGGCCTCGATGGTGCTGACGTGCGCCGCGGTGTAATGGGGCGCAGCCAACTCCTTTTGAGTCAATCCTTTGGCAAGACGAAGATGTCTTATGCGTCTTCCGACGCGCGTACTCGTGTGTCCGCCCGCGCTCATTTGGCGCCAGATGCTACAGGCATCGCGACGCAGCACTAGGGATTCAATGGGTTCAGATAGATCGCTGTTCGACGCGCCGTTTTCCAGACTCGACTCAGACAATAGCTATTGCACCTCTCGTCGGTTACGTGCGGTTGCGGACGACACGACATCACGCGCGGACGACGGGTGCTGTGTCGAACGCCACACGAGGGTTGCGCGGAGTACCTGGCGAGAGCGGCGCGTAACTAGTTGCTTGGCAACATAGTAAGTCGATGCAAAGTTCATTCCGGCGCTGTCCAGGAACTGCGCGCCGACCGGCGTCGACGACGACGCACGGAGTCGGTCATCGATTAAGCCATCGACATAGCTTTGCAGTGAGTCGCGTCCCGCCTCGCACGCGGCGCCGTCGCCCATCGCGATCGCCGGCCGATGCCCGCATCGAGCACGGCGCGCCGAGTCGCGCAAGCAGGGGGAGCGCGTGACTTAACGTCACCCTTTTTTCTCTTTGACTTTGATTGTTAGCAGCCCGCCCGCCGTCCAGGCGTCGCGCGCGCGTTCGAGGCACGTCGTCGCGTGGCACAGGACCCGGGCGGCGCGGCGTTGGTCACGAGTTTTCCGACCGACGCAAGAGGTCGCACGCGCGCCGTCCGTGCTCGGCCACGAGCGCGCCCAAGTCGAGATCGACGATTTCGCCGGCGCGCACGCGCTCGACTCCGTCGACAAGCGCGAGGTCGACGTCCTGCGGCTGGCAGAAGACGAGGGCCGCCACGGGATCCGCGCGCGCACCAGAGTACGCGGCCCGGTCGAGCCGCCAGCCGACGACGTCGGCCGCGAGTCCCGGGGCGAGGACGCCGACGTCGTCGCGCCCGAGCACACGGGCCCCTCCGCGCGTCGCGACCTCGAGCGCCGTGCGCGCCGTGACCGCGCCCGGGTCGCGGGTCCCCACGCGCTGCAGGAGCATGAACGCGCGCGCCTCGCCGAGGACGTGCTCGCCGTCGTTCGAGGCGCTTCCGTCGACGCCGAGGCCGACGCGCATCCCGGCCGCGAGCATGCGCACGACGGGCGCCACGCCCGACGCGAGCCGCATGTTCGACGTCGGGCAGTGCGCGACACCGGTCCCCGCGGCCGCGAGTCGGGCGATCTCGTCGTCGTCGATCCACACCGAGTGCGCGAACCAGACGTCGGGCCGCAACCAGCCGAGGCGCTCCGCGTACTCGACCGGTCGCACGCCGAACTGCTCGATGCAGAACCGCTCCTCGTCGAGCGTCTCGGCAAGGTGGGTGTGGCAGTGCACGCCGAGGTCGTCGGCGAGGGCGACCGACGCGCGCATGAGGTCGGGGGTGACGGAGAACGGCGAGCACGGCGCGACGGCGACGCGCAGCATCGCGAAGCGCTCGGCGTCGTGATGCGTCTCGACGGCGCGCTGGGTGTCGCGCATGATCGCGTCGTCGTCCTCGACGAGGTAGTCGGGCGGCAGGCCGCCCCGGCTCTCGCCGAGCGACATCGACCCGCGCGTCGCGTGGAACCGCACGCCGACCTCGCGCGCGGCGCGTATCTCGTCCTCGATCGCGACGTCGTTCGGGAACAGGTAGAGGTGATCCGACGTCGTCGTGCACCCCGACAGCAGCATCTCGGCGAGCCCGAGCTTCGCCGAGACGTAGACGTCGTCGGCCCGGAGCGCGCCCCACACCGGATACAGCGTCCGCAGCCATCCGAAGAGGTCGGCGTCCTGTGCGCCCGGAAGCGCGCGCGTGAGCGTCTGGTACAGGTGATGGTGCGTGTTGACGAGGCCGGGGAGCAGGACCATGCCGCGGCAGTCGATCGTCCGGTCGGCGTCGTCCGGCAGCTCGGCGGTTGGCCCGACCGCCGCGAGCGACCGCCCGTCGATCAGCACGCCGCCGTCGCGGATCTCCCGTCGCTCGTCGTCCATCGTGACGACGACGTCGGCGTGCGCGAGCAGCGTCCTCACGGCGATCCGACCCCCGCGCTCCAGCGCACGGCGGCGAGGACGTCGCGCGCGACGTCGCGCACGGTCCGACCGTCGGTGGGCACGGACGCGTCCGCGATGCCCGCGCCGTCGAGAAGACGATCGAACTCGGCCGACTGGGCGAGGTGCTCCTCGAGGACGTGTCCCGAGTCGCGCGCCTCGAGCCGGGTCCGGATCGTGGCCCGGGTCGCGGTCAGGCGAACCACGACGAGGTCGGCGCTCCCCACGGCAGCGCGCAGCTCCTCGACCTCGCGCCACGTGGTGACGGCGCGCGCTAGAACCAGCCGCTCGGCCCCCGCGTCGCGCAGGTTCGGCCACGTCGCGGCGAGGTTGCGCACGATCAACGAATGCACCCCGCCGGCATCGCGCGCGCGAGTCGCCGGACGGCAGATCCACCCGAGCCAGTCGAGATCCACGAGGGCCGCGGTGATCCCTCGCTCGGCGAGCACCTCGCCGATCTCCGCGACGACGACGGTCTTGCCGGCGCCGATGGTCCCGGTCACGAGCAGGACGCGAGGCGCGACCCGGGAGACGTGATGCATGCGGCGAGTATGACGCCCACCACCGCGCGCGCGACGGGCGCCGCGATGACGGCGATCTCCGTTCGGCGGCGTCGACTCGTGGCGGAGGCGGACGGGAATCGAACCCGCCAGCCGGGGATCGCCCGGCTCACCGGTTTTGAAGACCGGGGGGGACACCAGCCCCCATTCGCCTCCGTCGGGCATCGTACGCGCGCCCTCGGCGGACGACGGCGTACGCACCGACGCCGCCGGCGATGAGTTCGCCGCGCGCCCGGAGTCGGACAGAGAAGAAGAAAGGAGTGCGACATGAGGTTTCTCTGCTTGGCCTACGGCGCCGACGACGACTGGCTCGCGCTGGCACAGAGCGAACGCGCTGCGCTGCTGGCGCAGGACGACGTGCTGCGTCGACGCGGCGACCTCGTCGCGGCGGTGGGGGGCGCGGTCACCGTGACCGCGTGGGACGGCGCCCCCACAACGACCGACGGGTCCTACGCACGCACCGAGATTCCCCTCGCCGGCTTCGGCGTCATCGAGGCCGAGAACCTGGAGCAGGCCGTGTCGCTCGTGGCCGACACGCCGTGCGCGCGCGCCAAGGGCTACGTCGAGCTGCGGCCGATTCACGACGACACCGGCTCGCCGCCGTGAGCTGACCTCGCCGCAAGACGCCGAGCGTCGTCGCAGGTGCCTACGCGGCGCGGGGATAGGAGTCGGCGGACAGGCGTAGCGCTTCGTGCATCGCGTCGAGCACGCCGGCGCGCGCGCTCCGGGCGCGCACGACCGACTCCACGTACCGGGTCGGCTCCCCGCCGCGGATCCTGCATACGCGCACGGCCTTGGGGACCGAGCTCAGCGCGAGCAGCGGCACCATTGCGACGCCCAGCCCGGCGGCGACGAGACCGATCGTCGTCGCGAACTCGTCGCCTTCGACGGCGAAGCGCGGCGTGAAGCCGGCGCGCGCGCACGCCGTCACGACGGTCTCGAGCGTGTTGCAGCGAGCCGACGCGGTGGAGATCCACGGCGTGTCGCTGAGAGCCTCGAGCGAGACCGCGTTGCGTGCCGCCGCGGGATGCGCGCGGGGAAGCACGACGCGGTACGGATCCTCGAGCAGATGCCTGAAGGCGAGCGCACGGTCGATGTCGTCGATCCTTCGATGCCGGGCGACGACGGCGATGTCGATGTGCCCCGCGTGCAGCGCGGCGAGAGCGTCGTCCGTCTCGGCCATGACGAGGTCGACGTCGACTCCCGGGTACCGCTCCTTGAACCGCGCCAGCGCGCGCGGCACCAGGCTCGCTCCCGCGGTCGCGAACGCGGCGACCCGGAGGCGCCCGGCCCGTCCCGAGCGCAGGGCTTCGAGGGCGGCCTCGGCGTGCTTCAGCTGGGCGATGACCGTGCGCGCGTGCTCCGCCAGCAGCAACCCCGCCTCGGTCGGACGGAGGCCACGGCCGATCCGCTCGAACAGGGGTGTCTTCGTCTCGCGCTCGAGCGCCGCGAGGCTCTGGCTGATCGCCGACGGCGTGTAGCCGAGGTCGGCCGCGGCCTTGGTCACCGAGCCGGCGTCCACGACGGCGTTGAGCACTTCGAGACGGCGCACGTCGAGCATGGGCGGATCATACAGTCGTCCTTAATGACTGTAAAGAACAATTCGCTTGTCCTAAACCGCCTCCGCGGGCCACGATGACTGTCGTCGAGCGTTCACGAGGAGAAGGGAGGCGTGTCGTGACTCACTGCGTGGAAGCGTTGCCCCGGCGCCGGGTCCGAGGCGCCCGAGCGTCTGCCGCCTGCGCGCCCGATGCGACACGTCCGAGCGCAGGCCGCGCGTGGTCGCGCACGCTGGTGGCGCGCGGCGTGCGACTCGTCGCGGGTCTGTGGGTGTTCGCGGCGGGCCTGGTGCTGATGGTGCGCGCGGATCTCGGGCTGTCCGCATGGGACGTGCTCCACGACGCGCTCCATCGGCTGACGCCGCTTACGTTCGGTCAGGTCGTCATCGCCGTGTCGGTGGTCGTTCTCGTCACGAGCATCGCTCTCGGGACGCGACCGGGCGTCGGCACGGTCGCGAACGCGGTGCTGGTGGGGACCTTCACCGACGTCATGCTGAGATCCGGCGCCCTTCACGACCTCGCGTCCGGCCCGCTGCTCCCCCGCGTCGGCGCCCTGCTCGCCGGGATCGGCGCGCTCGCGTTGGGCACGGCTGCGTACATCGGCGCGAACCTCGGAGCCGGACCGCGCGACGCGCTGATGCTCGGGATCTCGAGGCGGACGCGTCGTTCGGCCGGCGCCGCCCGAACGGCGATCGAGGCGTCGGTCCTCGTCCTCGGCGTCGCCCTCGGCGGGAGCGCCGGCGTCGGCACCGTCGCGTTCGTGATCCTGATCGGGCTTGCGATCGACGTGAGCTTTCGGCTCTTCGGGATGCAGCCGTCGCGCGCCAGAGCGGACGCCGGCGCCGTGCGACGAGGCGCGCGGGCCGTCGCCGCGTGGGGCCGGCGCGGGCAGCTCGGAGCAGCGCCCTCGATGGAGACGAGCCGGGAGACGGGCGCGCGCGTCTAGTGGAGGAGACCCAGATGAAAAAGGTGATGTTCGGCGTCGACGTGTCGACGTCCGCAGCGGCTGGAGCGGACCCGGTTGCGGCCGCGGTCGACGCCGAGACGCTGGGCTTCGACTTCGTCTCCGCCAACGACCACCCGTGCGGGGCGAGCCCGAGCTACGAGGTGTGGACGATGCTCACGTGGATCGCCGCGAGGACGACGCGGATCAAGGTCGCGACGCGCGTCCTGGGCGTCCCGTACCGAGCCCCCGCGATGGTCGCCAAGATGGCGGAGTCGCTCGACCGCCTCTCTGCGGGCCGCCTGATCCTGGGCATCGGCGGCGGCTCGTCCGACGACGAGTTCAGAGCCTTCGGGCTCCGCGTGCCGTCGCCCAGAGAGAAGGTCGACGGGCTCGAGGAAGCCGTTCGGATCATCCGCGGGCTGTGGACGTCACCACGCTTCACGTTCCACGGCGAGCAGCACCACGCCGACGAAGCCGATCTCGAGCCCAAGCCGGCGCACGACATCCCGATCTGGCTGGGCACGTTCGGCAAGCGCTCGCTCGCGGTTACGGGTCGCGTGGCGGACGGGTGGATCCCGTCGTACTCGATGGCCGGTCCCGAGGACGTCCCGGCGATGCGCGATCGCATCTTCGACGCGGCGCGCGCGGCCGGCCGCGACCCTGCCCGCATCACGCTCGCGTACAACATCGACTTCCACGTCGGCGCGGACGGCTCCCGTCCGGGCGTCCTGAGCGGCTCGGCGGACGAGGTCGCGGCCAAGCTCGTCGAGCTCACCCGCCTCGGCTTCGGCGCCATGAACTTCGGGCCGGCGGGGCCGGATCGCGCCGAGCAGGTCGAGCGCCTGGCGCGCGACGTCCTTCCGGTCGTCCGCGCGCAGACCGGCACCGCCTCGTAGCGGAACCGCCCCACAGCGTCGGCCGGCGGCGACGCCGCCGTCTCCGTGACGCCGTCGTCGTCGCGCCGCGTGGCTCGCCGGCCCCGCGTCACACCGTGACGACCTGCCCAAACGGCTCAAAAGCCCATGGTGTATTGCCGAAGAACTGTGGAAGAATCCCCGCGAGGGCACTTTCACCTTCGCGTTCCGGAACGGTGCCGGGCGACGGGGCCCGGCAGGGGGCAGACGATGACCGGCTCCTGGATCGAGACGAGGGTCGACGAGGCGACCGACGTCGACCTCGTCACGCGCGCCCGGGCCGGCGACGATCGGGCGATCGAGGTGCTCCTCGCGCGCTATCGCAACTTCGCCCGCGCCAAGGCGCGCTCCTACTTCCTCGCCGGGTCGGACAAGGAAGACGTCGTCCAGGAGGGGATGATCGGGCTCTACAAGGCGATCCGCGACTTCGACGCGGACCAGGAGACGCCGTTCCGGGCGTTCGCCGAGCTCTGCATCTCCCGCCAGATCCTCACCGCGATCAAGACGGCGAATCGAAACAAGCATCAGCCGTTGAACAGCTCCGTCTCGCTCGACGCGCCGGCGTTCGCCGACGCGCCGGCCGACCGCTCGGTCGGCGACCATCTCGTCGCCCCGGCCGCGTCGGACCCCGCGGAGCTCGTGATCTCGGCCGACGAGATCGAGGCGCTCAAGGACACGATCAGGACGTCGCTCACCGATCTCGAGGGCAACGTGCTCAAGCTCTACATGGACGGCAAGTCGTACGAGGAGATCGCCGGCGTGCTCGGCAACCACGTCAAGTCGATCGACAACGCGCTCCAGCGCATCAAGCGAAAGCTCCAGCGACACCTCGACCGCCGCAACACGGTCGCGTCCTGAACGGACGCGCCTAGTAGCCTGGCGCGATGCCCGAACACCCGTCGCTGTCGCACGAGAACGAGCCCGAGCTCCGCAAGCCGGTGATGGTCTCTGCGTTCCGGGGCTGGAACGACGCCGGCGACGCGGCGTCGTTCGCGGCGCAGCATCTCGCGCGCGTGTGGTCGGCCAAGAAGTTCGCGTCGATCGACCCGGAGGAGTTCTTCGACTTCCAGGCGGTGCGTCCGCAGGTGTCGTTGAAGGACGGCGTCACGCGCTACATAACGTGGCCGAGCAACGAGTTCTGGGCCGCGACGCCGGAGGGGGCCGAGCACGACGTCATCGTGCTCGTCGGCACCGAGCCCAACCTGCGCTGGAGGACGTTCAGCCGCGTCGTCGTCGACGTCGCGCGGCGCTACGACGTCGAGCTCGTGATCACGCTCGGCGCGCTCCTCGCCGACGTCCCGCACTCGCGCCCCGTCCACATCACCGGCACGGCGGTCGACCCCGAGCTCGTCGAACGCCTCGGCCTCGTGCGGTCGCGCTACGAGGGGCCCACGGGCATCGTCGGCGTGCTGCACGACGCGCTCGGCGGAGCCGGCGTCGCGTCCGCCAGCATCTGGGCCGCGGTGCCGCACTATCTCGCGGTGAACCCGAACCCCAAGGCCGCGCTCGCGCTCGTCCGCAAGACCCTCGAGCTCGTCGACGCGCCGGCCCCCGTCGACGACCTCGAGCGCGCGACGACCGTGTACGAGCGGCGCGTGTCGGACATGGTCGCGTCGGACGACGACGTCCAGGCGTACGTGCGCCTGCTCGAGGAGCGGGCCGACGAACGCGAGCTCGAGGAGATCGACCCGTCGCGCCTGCCGTCCGGCGACGCGCTCGCGGCCGAGCTCGAGCGCTTCCTGCGCGAGCGCACCGAGGGCGACGGCCCCCAGGGCTGAGGGCCCCCTCCGGGAAGCGGCGAAGCCGGTTGCCGCGACCGCGCGTCCGTCTCCCCGTCGGCGCCGTCGCAACGCAGTTTCGGACCCGGGCCGCCGGCCCGAGCCCGTCACGACGAGCCGGGCTCCTCGAGCGCCGACAGGACGCCGAAGTCGGCCCGGTCCTTGGACGCGTCGTCGGGGTCGTCGCGCGGCGACGACTTGCCGCGCGCGAGCGCCGCGCGGCCGATGACGCGGGCGCGCACGCCGAACAGCTCGCGCACCTCGTCGCCGAACGCGCCGTCGGGCCACGAGGCGCGACCGTGGCGCAGCGGCGTGAACACGGCCCCGTCGCGGTCGCCGACGAGGTACGTCAGCTCGAGCCGGACCTTTCCGCGCTCGTAGCCCGTGCCGCCGTCGTCGTCCTCGGACGGCGCATGCCGCCACCCGTCGCCCTCGAGGAGCCGAGCGACGCGCTCGCGGTCGTCCATCCACACCGCGACGTCGACGTCGTCGTGCGCGCGCGTGACGACGCCCGCGTGGAAGTCGACCGCCCAGCCGCCGAACACCCAGTGGGCGATCCGTTGGGCGTCGAGCAGCGCGCCGACGCCCGCCAGCGCCTGCAGCTGATCGACGCTCACGTCGTCCACGGACGAGGGTCGACGTTCGCCCGACCGGCTACAGGCCAGGCCAGTCGCGTTTGCGCGGCGGCGGGTCGGGCCAGTCCGTCTCGGGCGTCCCGTGCTCGTCGGTCGGCGAGAGGAGGTCGCCCAGGTCCTTGCGGCCGGCCCCCACGTCGCCGGCCGCGCCGAGCAGCTCGTCGAGAGAGGCGCGCTCCTTGCCCTCCAACCGGATGCGAAGCGCCGCGAGCACGTCGGCTTGCTCGTCCGACAGACCCGTCGCGCGGTCGATCTCCGCGAGCGCCTGGGCGGCGCGCTCGATGAGCTTGCGGTCGTTGCGGATCTGGTCGCGGAGATCGTCTTCGCCCATGAGCACCTTTATACCTATACCGGCGTCGGCGCGCAGCGCCGGATAATCCCCCCGTGCCCGACGCCGTAATGGTGACGTCGTCGTTCCTTCCCGGACGAGGCGGGATCGAGACCTATCTCGCGGAGCTCTGCGACGAGCTCGCGCCACGCGTCGCCGTGCTCGCGGCCGGATCCCGCGACGGCCGCCCGCTGCCGCGCGACCTCGGCTATCCCGCCGACGCGGGCCCCGGACGGATGCTCGCGCCCGGCCCCCGCGTCGCGCGCGCGGCGCGGGACGCCGCGGCGCGGCACGGAACCGACCGCATCCTGTTCGGCACGCCGTGGCCGCTGGCGCTGCTCGGCCCGCGCCTCGCGCACGCCGGCCTGCGCTACGCCGCGGTCGTGCACGGCGCCGAGCTCCTCGTGCCGGCGGCCGTACCCGGCGTCCGGCGCGCGCTCGCGCGCGCGCTCGCCGGCGCGGAGCTGCTGCTGCCGGTCAGCGACTTCACCGCCGGACGCGTCGAGCGCCTGCTCCGCTCGCAGAAGCTGTCCGTCCCTCCGCTCGACGTCCTGCGTGCGCGCGTCGACGTCGACCGCTTCCGTCCCGACGCGCCGGCCGCGCGCGCCCGGGCCGCGTACGGCCTCGGCGACCGACCCGTCGTGCTCGCGCTCGGACGGCTCGTGCGGCGCAAGGGCGTCGACCGCCTCGTCGACGCCCTGCCGGAGGTCCGCGCGCGCGTCCCCGGCGCCGCGCTCGTCGTGGCCGGCACGGGACCGCAGGAACGCGCGCTGCGCCGGCGCGCCGCGGGCGTCGAGGGCGTCGTGTTCGCGGGCCGCGTGCCCGATGCCGACGCGCCGGCTCTGTACGCCGCGGCCGACGTGTTCGCGCTCCCCGTCGCCGACCGCTGGTTCGGGCTCGAGGTCGAGGGCCTCGGCATCGTGCTGCTCGAGGCGCAAGCGTGCGGGACGCCGTGCGTCACGGGGCGGTCGGGCGGCACGCCGGAGGCCGTGCTGGACGGCGTGACCGGCTACGTCGTCGATGCGACCGACCCCGGCGCGCTCGCGGCCCGGCTCGCCGACCTCCTGGCGGACCCGGAGCGCGCCCGAGCGTTCGGCCGCGCGGGCCGCGACCACGTCGTCGCCGCCTTCGCCCGGCGCCCGCTGCCGGCGCGCCTGCTCGACTGGCTCGACGGCAACCCCGTACGATGACCGCCGCGTCGCGTCGACCGACCACGGGAGGAATCGATGCTCATCCGGGTGTCCTCGCCGGGCAGCGACCTTTCCGAGGGGGACGTCGCTCGCATCGAGAAGGACCTCGAGAAGATCGACCGCCGCCTCGGCGACCACAAGCAGGTCACGGCCGAGGTCCGCGTGTCGGGCGTCGGCGGCTCCCCGGGCTATCACGTCGTCCTCGAGGTCGACTACGGACGAACGCATCTGCGCGCGAAGGCCGACCACGGCGACCTCGGACAGGCGGTGCGCGAGGCGCGCGACGACGTGCTGCGTCAGATCAACGATCGCTCCCGCGGGGGTCACAGCTCGTACGCGAAGCAGCGTTGAGCACGCGCGAGAACGGGCCCCAGCCGAGGCGCGATCGCCGCGAAGACATCCTCAAGGCGAGCCTCCACCTGTTCGCGGAGAAAGGGTTCCACGGCACCTCGATGCGCGACATCGCGCGCGCGGCGGACATCACGGAGGGGCTCATCTACCACTACTTCGCGTCGAAGCGCGATCTGTTCCGCGCCATCATCGACGAGTACTCGTTCCTGCCCCTGCTGCGAACCCTCCCGGACCTCGCGCAGCAGCTCGACACGCGCGGCCTGCTCACCGTGCTCGCGCGCGGGTTCTTCGACGTGCTGCGCCAGAACACGGAGCTCGCGCGCCTGCTGCTGCAAGAGGTGCAGGTGTTCCCCGAGGAAAAGGAGGCGTTCTTCGCCGACGCGGTCGGCCAGTCGATCGCCGAGCTCGCCCAGATCCTCGACGCGCGCATGAACGAGCGCGCGCGCAGCCAGGTCGACCCCCAGGTCGCGTCGCGGCTGTTCTTCAACGCCCTGCTGGCGTTCTTCGTCGAACAGGAGATCCTCGGCGGCAAGCACCTGCTCCCCGCGGACGAGCAGACGTACGTCGACCACCTCGTCGACATGTTCGTCAAGCGTCTCGGTCCGGGCCGCCCGCGCCCGGGAGTGAGGCCGGTGCCGTAGGGGCACGGCGTGAACGCCGTCGTCGCGGACGCGACGCGCGCGTCAGCCGGTGACTTGCAGGAGCACGCCGTCGACCATGCCGTCGAGCGCGTCGCGCCACTCGGCGCGCGGAAGCGTCTCCAGCGCGGTGTGCGCGGCGGACGCGTGCGACGTCGCGAGGTCGAGAGCGGCGTCGAGCGCCCCGGTCGTCCGCAACGCGGCGAGCGCGGGCTCGAGCTCGAGGTGGCCCGCCGCGAGCCGCTGCGCGAACGACGCGTCGCGCTCGCATGCGATCAGCACCGGCAACGTGAAGACGCCCTCGCGCAGGTCGGTGCCGGGCACCTTGCCGGTGACGTCGGGATCGCCGACGAGGTCCAGCAGGTCGTCGACCATCTGAAACGCGAGCCCGAGATGCTCGCCGTACGACACGAGCGCGGCGCGATCCTCTCCGGAGACGCCCGACGCCGCGGCGCCCAGCTCGCACGCGGCCCGGAACAACGCGGCGGTCTTGCGCCGGATGATGCCGAGGTAGTCGTCGATGCTCCGGTGCGCGTCTCCCAGCGACGCGGTCTCGAGGATCTGGCCCTCGCACACCTCGCCGATGGCGCGCGCGAGGATGCCGGGCACCTCGCCGCCCGCCTCGGCCCCGAGCGCGCAGCCGCGCGCGAACAGGTAGTCGCCGGCGAGCACCGCCACCTCGGTGCCCCACTTCGCGTGCACGGTCGGGACGCCGCGACGCGTGTCGGTCTCGTCGATGACGTCGTCGTGGTACAGCGTCGCGAGGTGGACGAGCTCGATCGCGGCGGCGGAGAGATCCGCGACGTCGCCGCGCGCGTCGCCGGCGCGCGCCGTCATGAGCACGAGCGCGGGCCGGAGCCGCTTGCCGCCCGCCTTGATGAGGTGCGTCGACGCCTCGCTGACGAGCGGGTGCGCGGACGAGCCCGCGCGGTCGAGCAGCAGCGCCTCTATACGGTCCATGTCGGCGCGCAGCCACGCCGGGGTCGCTGCGTCGGGCAGACCGGCGCGGCGCCCGGCGGTCGGCGCGCCGCTCGCGCGCGTCACTCGCCGGCCACCTGGATGCAGTACCGGCGCAGGCGCGACGAGTCGAGCTCGACGAACAGGATGCGCTGGTCATCCCCGAGCACGACGTCGCCGTCGGCGACCGGGATGCACTCGGACGCCTTGCCCACGAACACGTGGACGATATGGGCGGGCGCGTTCTTGGGCTCGTTCTCGACGAGGTTCTCGGTGCGGATGTCGAAGTCGTCGTGCGCGTAGTAGCCGTCGCCCGGCGCGAGCTCGTTCATGGCGCGCTCGAGGCTCTGCAGCATCTGCTTTCCGGGGCGCGCGAGCAGGATGCAGCACGTCGTATGCGGCGAGAAGACCAGCACGCTGCCGTTGCGGACACCCGACGCACGCACCATGTCGGTGACTTCGTCGGTGACGTCGAGAATGTCGAGGCATCCTCCGGTCTTCGTCTCGAACTCGGCGAAGCGAATCACGCCGCAATTGTTGCGCAAACGCGGGCTCTCGGCTTTGGACGCGCGTTCGGAAGCTCTGAACGGACGTTCAAGTACACTCGACGCGCATGGGGGGCTCGGACACGACCGCGAGCGGCGACCACGATCCCGGCGCGCGCCCTCCGGAGGTGGCGTCGTTCCTGGACGGAGACGGCTTCTCGATCCTGTGCGAGATCGAGCCGCCGCGCCGGCCCGACATCCACCTCGTCCGGGACCAGATCGAGACGCTTCGCCCCGTTTGCGACGGCTTCCTCATCCCCGACAACCACCTCGGACGGGCGACCGTGTCGAGCGTGGCGGTCGCACACGAGGTCGCGCAGCTCGGCAGCTGCTCCATCGCGTGCCTCAACGCGCGCGACCGCAACGTCCTCGGCTTCCGCCGCGACCTCCTGACCGCCGCCGCGTACGGCGTCGACCACTTTCTGTTCGTCTACGGTGATCCGCCCAAGGAGGGACGCCGGTCCCAGGACCTCACGGTGCGCGGCATGATCGACGAAGTGCGGTCGTTCGGCACCGGCCCCCTGTTCCAGGGGTTCCCGAGCTTCCGCGTCGGGACGACCGCGCGTGCCGGCCAGCCGTTGAAGTGGCGGGCGCGAGCCGACTTCCTGTTCGTCCAGATCACCTACTCGATGGAGCGGCTCCTGCGGTGGCGCGAGTCGTTGAGCTTCGACGGGCGCATCTACGGCGCCGTGCTCGTCCTCGCGAGCAGCCGCATGGCGGCGCGCGTCAACGCCGCGGTCCCCGACATTCGAGTCCCGCAGTCGATCATCGACAAGCTCGACGACGACCCGAGCATCGGCCTCGACATCGCGTGCGACCAAATCGACGCGATCAAGTCGTCGGGCGCGTTCGACGGCGTCCACCTCGTGCCGGTCGGACGATTCCGCGACATGGCGGAGCGCCTGAAGGCGTTCCGCTAGCTACGACGCGCGGCGCGCGCGGGCACGGCGACGCTTGAGCGACGCACGCTCCTTGTCGGTGAGTCCGCCCCAGATGCCGTACTTCTGGTTCGTCTCCATGGCGAATTCGAGGCACGGCTCGCTGACGGGGCAACGCTGGCACACCGCCTTGGCGCGCGTCTCGCGCGCCTGCTTCTCGAGCTCGGACTCGCCCTCCTCGCCGAAGAAGAGGACGTTGTCGTACTCACGACAGGCGGCGACGTCCTGCCAGTCGAGCCGTTCCGACGTTTCCGTGAAGGCCAGGGCCTATCCCTCCTCCAGTTCCTTTGTGCGCTCGTGCGAGACCTCGCGACCACGAGCCTCGGCTCGCATCAGCCCTGCCCGCGAGCCCGCTACTCATATCCGTTCGTCGTACGCGTAAACGAGCGCCCTTCGATCTCCATTCCCCCCTCGTGCCCGCCGCGCGGACGACTCGGGGCGACCTCTGCGACTCACCGGATAGACGCTTCCGGGTCGCCCGGGGTTGCACCGTCCGCCGCCGGACGCCTCCACGATAGGACCCGTGTCAATAGCGGCGAACGAACCGTTAGTAGAGCTGGAGCAGGCGCACCCCCGAGGTCCACGACGGCCCACGCCGGCACGGCGCGCCCTCGAGTGCGCACACCCGGGCCTCGAGGCGACGGCCGGCCTCGGCCGCGAATGCGATCTCGGCCCCCGTCGGGGCCCACAGGACCGACGACGACGCGCCGGCGGACCCGGCGACCGTAACGGGACGCGGCGACTCGGGGGCGAGAACGACGACCTTCGACGGGCGCCGGCCGGAGGGGTCGAGGAGGACGGCGGCGACGCGCGACGAGTCGTGCGCCCACGACCCGTCGGCGATCACACGCCCCGCGAGCGGCACGGGCCGCGGCGACCCGGCGATGTGCCCGCGGTCGAGCGGCACGAAGGCGGCCTCTCCGGGGCGCGCGACGAGGAGCCACCGCCCGTCCGGAGACGCGCCCCAGATCTCGCGCGGCGGCACGGGCAGCGATCCTCGCCGCCCGCTGAAGTCCACGGTGACCGTGCGCTCGGGACGGGTCGCGTCGGCGACGAGGAGGACGTCGCCGGCCCATCCGAGCAGGCTCCAACGGCCCGCGGGAAGGAGCACGTCCACGGCGCCGTCGAAGGCGTTCGTGAGGGCGACCCGCACCGCGCCCGAGCACCGCTCGCCCTCGCAGCGGCGGTCGCCGACCGGCTGCAGGTACGCGACGCGCGGCATCGCCGGCTGCCACAGCGGCGAGACGCCGGCGCCGATCTTGAGGTGGTCCCGCGCCCACGGGTCCAGAACGTGCAGCACGGGGTCGACGAGGAAGTCGTCGTCGGGCGACGGGGCGCCCGTGACGTAGGCGAGCAGCGGGGTGTCCGGCGGTGCGACGACGTCGGGCGTCGGCACGTCGGCGAGGACGTCGGTTCCGCCGCCCGCGCGTCGCCTCAGCACCTTCGTGCCGTCGACGTAGTAGAGGTCGGCCGGCGCCGCGTCCGCGGAGACGACCGGCGTCGGCGCGGGGGCCGTCGTGGGCGCGGCGTCCGGGGATGCCGCCGGCGCGGGCGTCCGGGCGCCGTCCGGCCGGCCCCCGGGGCCCCACGACGTGAGTGGCAATGCCGCGTCGCGGTCCCGACCGGCGCCGGGCGCGCATGCGGCGATGGCCGCGACGACGACCGCCACGACGACGGCGCGCGACGTCGGGCTCAGTCCGCGCCCTCGAGGTCGGCCGGCTCCCCGGCCCGCTCGAACAGCTCGATCTCCGCCGCCGACGGCACGAGCGAACCGGCGCCGGGCAGTGCCTCGGCGACGCCCTCGAGCACGGTCGCCATGGGGGCCGCGGTCCGGGCGACCTCGCCCCAGCACGGGACGCCGTTGTCGTCGAGGTCGCGGCCGCGCGAGTCGCGGTCGGGCCACCACCACGCCCGCGCGTACGACAGCGCGGCGTTGTCCATGCGGAGGTCGAAGTGGTTGTGCGTCTGGGACGAGTAGCACCCGATGCCGTGGACCTGGCTGAGCTTCGCGAGATCGCGGGCGCGGCGGTTCGACACCTCCGCCATGCGGTTGTCGGCGGCGGTGCCGTACATGTGCTGCGACACGCTCGCCCCGCCGATGCAGTCGTTGTAGGCGACGCTGCGGTAGCCGGAGTTGATGCCGATGGGATGCGAGCCGCCCTTGGCGCGGACCGCCTCGAGGCGCCACATGAGGTGGCGGACGTTGCGCCGCACCGTCTTCTCGGGGACCATGCCCCCGCCGAAGGTGCCCGCATACGCGTTGGCGCGCGCGGAGCACGAGCTGCTCGACCGCTGCACGAACTCCGAGAAGTCGAAGTGCTTCGTCGAGCCGTCGGCGTCCTGGAGCGAGTTGAGCTTGGCGAACGTCTTCGGGCCCGCGACGCCGTTGGGGTGCGGGATCCCGTAGAACGTCTCGAACGCCCGCACCGCGGCGGCGGTCGCCGCCCCGTAGTCGCCGTCGATCACGAACTGCGCCGGCCGGCTTAGCGTCGACCAGCCCGCGACGCGCACCTGGAGCACCCTCACGTGCGCGCCGTGCGCGCCGGGCCGCAGGCGGCGCGGCCAGTCGTACGCGGCGGCGGGCGCGGCGAGTGCCACGTTGGCCAGCACGCCCGCGGCGAGCACGCCGGCGAGCGGTCGAAGACGGCGAGAAGCGGTCATGGACTGTAGTTTCGGCCCCCTGCACGGGCCGGTTTAGCGCGACCGCCGCTTCGTCTCCGCACGATCCCCGTGACGATTGCCCGGTGTGCGCCTATCATCCGTTGCATGACGCACGCCGACTCGAGCATTCGCGTCGCGCTCGTCGACGACCACGACCTGCTCAGGCGCGGCATGAAGACGATGCTGGAGTCGGAGGGCAGCATCGAGATCGTCGGCGAGGCGTCCGACGGGGCACACGCCGTCGCCCTCGTCGAGGAGACCGCTCCCGACGTCGTCCTCATCGACGTCGTCATGCCCAACAAGGACGGCATCGTCGCCACCAAAGAGATCAAGGACTCGTTCCCGCACGTCGGCGTCGTCGTCCTGTCGGGCCACGACGAGCGCCAGTTCGTGTTCGACGCGCTCAAGGCCGGCGCGTCGGGCTACCTCCTCAAGACGGCCGAGCTCGACGAGGTCGTCGCGACGGTGCGCGACGTCGCGCGCGGCGAGGCGAAGCTCGATCCCGTGCTCGCCTCTCAGGTGCTGTCGGAGTTCCAGACTTACCAGCGCGCCGACGTCGCGGACGTCTACCAGCCGCTGACGCCGCGCGAGCGCGAGATCCTCAAGCTCATGAGCGAGGGCCTTCCGAACAAGACGATCGCGAGCCGGTTGAAGATCTCGGAGCGCACCGTGACGACGCACGTCGCGAACATCTACTCCAAGCTGCACGTTAACAACCGCGTGTCGGCGATCCAGGAGGCGATGAAGCACCGCCTGCTGGACCTTCCCTGACGCCGTGACGCCGTCCGGGCACGACGAGTCCGGCGCCTCTGAGCTGCGCAAGCTGCCGTCGGTCGACCGCGTCCTCGCCGCGCTCGACGACGACTCGCCGCACGACGCGCGCGCCGATGCCGTGCGGGCCGCGGTCGCGGACGCGCGTCGCGCCGTCGCGCGCGGCGGGCACGCCCCCTCGGTCGACGACGTGGCGCACGCCGCCGCCGCGCGTCTCGCGGCGCGCCGGCGCGCGCTGCTCGGTCCCGTGATCAACGCCACCGGCGTGATCGTCCACACGAACCTGGGTCGCGTCCCGCTCGGACGGACGCAGCTCGACGCGGTCGCGCGCGTCGCGCGCGGCTACTCCAACCTCGAGTACGACGTCGCGCGCGGAGGCCGCGGGCGGAGGCACGACCATGCGGCGACGTTGCTGCGAGAGCTGACGGGGGCCGAGGCCGCGCTGGTCGTCAACAACAACGCCGCGGCGGTGCTGGTCGTGCTCGCCGCCCTGTGCGCGGGCCGCGACGTCGTCATCAGCCGCGGCGAGCTCGTCGAGATCGGCGGCGAGTTCCGCATTCCCGACGTCATGGCCGCATCCGGCGCGCGCCTCGTGGAGGTCGGCACGACGAACCGCACGCACCTCGCCGACTACGAGCGCGCGCTCGGGCCCGACACGGCCGCGATCCTCAAGGTGCATCCGTCGAACTACCGCGTCGTCGGCTTCACCGCGTCGGTCGCCGACCGCGACGTCGCGCGGCTCGCGCGCGGCCGCGGCGTGCCGTTCCTGTACGACCTCGGCTCCGGTCTCGTCGAGCCGCCCGGCGACGCGCCGTGGAGCCGCGACGAGCCGCGCGTCGCCGACGCCCTCGCGGCCGGCGCCGACGTCGTGACGTTCTCGGGCGACAAGCTTCTCGGCGGGCCGCAGGCGGGCGTGATCGTCGGGCGCGCCCGGCTCGTGGAGACGATCGCGCGCCATCCGCTCGTGCGCGCCGTGCGCCCCGGCAAGATGACGCTCGCGGCGCTCGAGGCGACGCTCGACGCGTACCTGTCCGGGCGGGCCGCGGACCTTCCGCTGTGGGGCATGGCGCTGGCCGCGCCCGAGACACTCGAGGCGCGCGCGTCGGCCCTCGCGTCGGCGCTCGACGGCGGCGCGGGCGTCAAGGCGGAGGCGGTGCCCACGCGCGCCGTGACCGGCGGCGGGTCGCTCCCGGGGGCCGAGCTTGGCTCGTGGGCGGTCGCGCTGACGCACCCGACGACGCCTCCCGACGAGCTCGACGCCGCGCTGCGCGCCGCGTCGCCGCCGGTGATCGCGCGCACCGAGGACGACCGCGTGCTGCTCGACGTCCGTACGATCGCGCCCGACGACGACGAGCGCCTGCTGGCCGCGGCACGCTCGGCACTCACGAGGCCACCGCCCGCGTCGACTTGACCCGGCGCGCTATTTCTGGTGTCTTGCGTCAGTGGGGATCAAGGTGCTCGTCTGCGACGCCATCCCGGCGATCCGCAACGGAGTGCGCAACATGCTCGAGGCCGAGCCGGACCTCGAAGTCGTCGCAACGACGGGGGACGGCGGCGAGGCCGTCACTCTCGCACGTCGGCTGCGGCCGGAGGTGGTCGTCACGGACATCGACGTCCACGGGATATCGGGATTCGACGTCGCGACACACCTGACGAGCACCACAGACGATCACGTCATTCAAGTGCTCGTGTTCACGACGCGCGTGGACGACGCCACGATAATGCGAGCGCTCGCTGCTGGCGCCTACGGCTACCTCGTCAAGGACTCTGACTCCGGCGACCTGGCGCGCGCCGTGCGCGCTCTCGCCGCGGGCCAGGCCACGTTGTCGGCGCCGATCGCGCGGCGCCTGATCGATTGGCTCTTCTGGCGGAACGCGCAGCCGCTGAACAGCGCTCGACGCGCGTTGGAGCGTCTCACGCGGCGGGAACTGGAGATCATGCGTCTCGTCGCACACGGAATGTCTAACGAGGAGATCGCCGACAAGCTGTGCCTCGAGCTCGCAACCGTTCGCTCGCACACGTATCACCTGCGGCACAAGCTCGACCTCAGGGACCGGGCACAAATCGTGTCGTTCGCGTATCAATCGGGGCTCACGGTGCCCATCGTGCCGGAGTCGCCACCGGAAGGGGACTGAGTCGCCGACGCGCGCGGCGAGAGCAACGCGACCAGGCCCGTCGCCACGGCCACGTCGGGTGCGACGACGATCGGCAGGGCGTTGCCACCGGCCGGTCGAAACGACTCGCCCGACGCCGTCATGGTCACGCCTCCGCTCTCCGCGACGGCGAGCAAGCCCGCGGCGTGGTCCCACGGCTTGTCCCAGGAGAACAGCGCGGCGCGTCCGCCGGTCGTCGCAAGCTCGACGTACTCGCACCCGACGCCGTCACAGCCCGCCGTCGTCACGCCCACCTGGTGCAGCCGCTCGGCAATGCACGCGTCGGCCTCGGTTCGACGCGAGGCGTCGGCGAGCGTCACTGTGACGCGCTCCGCAGGGCGCCGAGAGCCGCGCGGGAGCCGGACGCCGTCGAGGTAGACCCCTCGCCCGGCCAAGGCCCACAGCGTGTGCCCCATGAGCGGGGCATGGATCCACCCCGCGACGGTCGACCCGCCGGCGCATAGCGCGATGATCGTCGAGAAGCGTCGGCCCCCGGCGACGAAGCTCGCCGTGCCGTCGATCGGGTCGATCAGCCACACGGGAGCGTCGTTGCCCAGAGCGCGCAAGACGTCCGGCTCGGCAGCGATCCGCTCCTCGCCGACGACGACGGATCCCGGCAACACACGCGTCAGCGTCTGCTCGAGGCACGCCTCGACCGCGAGATCGGCCGTCGTGACGAGGTCTCCGTCGCCCTTGTCGTGGACGTCTCCCGGCGTCAGCCGCTCGAAGCGGGACAGAACCTCGCGTTCCACGACGCGGGCGACGACGCCGGCGACGTACTCCATGCCGGCGCGCGACAGCATCACTGCCCGCCATTCCCCGGACGCGCCGCCGCGACGTGCGCGCGACAGACGTAGAACGCGCCGATGGCGCCGGCGGTGAAGGCCGCGATCAGCGGGACGCCCGGCCCCCAACCCGCCGTCGCCACGACGACGCCGAAGAGCGGCGGCCCGAGGAGCGCGCCGAGACTTCCCGCCTGCACGAGGGCTCCATACGCGCGCTCGAGACGCCCCCGCGCAACCAACGGCACCGCCGCGTACATGGTGGCCAGGAGCACACCGTCGACGAACAGGATGACGGCAGTGGCGACGGCGGCGACGGACCACGACCGACTCCAGAATACGAACGCAGCCGCGAGCGGCATGACGGCGCCGGTCGCCACGAGTCGCGCGAGGCGATGCCCTCGCTTGAGCAAGGCGCTCGCGACGATGCTTCCCGGAACGCCCGCGAGCGCCACGACGGCCGTCGTGAGGCCGACGGCGACGCCTTGGACGTCGTGACTCTCGGCGAGCGCCGGGACGATCGCCAACAGAGAGATCCCGAGCGACGCGGCGAGCGCGAACGCGAGTGCGAGCCACAGCTCGGCCGAGAACGCGTCCATGGAACCAGCAACTCGCGCGCCCCGTACCGGGTCGCCGCGACGAAACAGCAACAGACCGACGACCGCCACGAACGCGGGCACCGACGCGAGGGACACCGTCGTCCTCCAGCCGACGACGCCCTCGAGCGCGCCGCCCAAGGACGCGATCGCCAGGCCGACGGGCAAGAACGTGCTCCACAGCGCAAGCCATGCCGCCTCCGCCTCGTCCGTCACCGCCCGCGAGAGCAACAACGGACCGGTGACGACGACTACGAGATACCCGGCGCCCTCGACGACGCGCTCGAAGTAGAGCAACGGGACGTCCGTCGTCAGGGCTTGCACGGCACCCGCCGCCCCCATCACGCAGAGGCCGGCGATCAGCGCACGGTGGGCATCGTGCCGCCGGAGCCAGATGCCGACGGGAAGACCAAGAGTGGCCGCGACGACCATGACGATGGAGACGAGCCACTCGAACGACGTGAACGACAGCTCGAGCTCGCCACGCATCGACGCGCTCAAGGGCACGAACTTGCCGAACGCGATCGCCGCGGCCACGCCGGCGAGATAGACGCTCGGCACGACGACGCCTGCGGCGCCAGGCCTCCAAGGACTCGACGTCGCTATGGCTCATCCCGCCAGTGCACGCGCGGTCTGCGACACGCCGCTGAAGAGGTCGCCCGCGTCCATCTCCCCCATGTCGGGTGTGACGATGTCGCCGTCGAGGGACTCGGACAGCCTGAAGCCGACCACGTCGATTCCCTCGCGAACGAGGACGCCGGTGGCGCAGTCCGAGGAGCAGAGAACCGCCGCGACGTGGCGAGATATGTCGCAGGTCGAGGCGAGGACGCGTCGCGCCTCCAGCAGCGTGCCACCCGTCGCAGCGACGCAATCGACGTAGATGCCGACGTCGTAGCTGGCGCGCACCGGCTGCGTCAGGTACGGACACGCGACGACGCCATCGTCCCCGCGCTTCATGCCGAGCAGGCAGAAGTCAGCGCCCGAGAACGCGCCACAGAACCCGGGATACAAGAGCAGTCCTCCTCGCAACACGATCGCGCACAGAATCGACGCGCCGTCGGCAGTCCTCACGATCCCGGCGCGCGCGATCTCTTCCGCGAGAGCGACGCTCATTGCCACGACGTCGCGCCGTACGCGTTCGGGTGGGACGTCGGGCGCCGTGAAGTCGTCATAGAGTCCCTGTGTCTCGTCGATCTGCCACCTAGCGGCCATCATTTCCTCCTCGCAGCGATTGCATCGGCGCACGACCTCGTGAGGTCGACGGGGGCCTCGACGATGCGCGCCACGTCAGGGTCGTCGTCGACGACGGCTCGGCCGTCTGCCACCATCTCGGCGGCGGCGATGATCGTCGTCGCCAAACGCACGTCGTCCGGCGCGAGAAGCTCCTCGACGAGGCACGCGACGTCGTTCTTGGCGAGCGCGGTCGCGGACGTCGGTGAATCGAGGCGCGCGACGGTGTCGGCGAGGCGCCACACGCCGTCGCGAACGAGGAGATGTGTGATCGGGTCGTCGAAGAAGTAGGCCACCGCCTCGGCGAAGCTCTGGCCACGGAACGGCAGACGCCGGTCCGGAGCGGTGCCGCAGAAGATCCAGAAGCTGCCGTCGGAGTTGAGCGTCACGGCGATCCCGTCGCTGGCCCGGTAACTGCCTCGGATCGCGTCGTTGACCGCGGTCGCCAACGTCAGGCGGTCCCCTCCCGACTCGAACGGCCGGTAATACTGCTTGATCGTCTGCGTCTCGACCAGCAGATCGTCCCGTAGCTCGGTCGCCTTCCCACTGAACCTGAAGACGTTGAACGTGATCGGCAGGCTGCGGCCGTTCCGCAGGACGATGCGCCGGTTCCAGTCGTCGACCTCCACGACGCGTCCCCCGACGTCTTGAGCC
Source organism: Actinomycetota bacterium (assembly GCA_036260375.1). GTDB lineage: Bacteria > Actinomycetota > CADDZG01 > CADDZG01 > WHSQ01 > DASZZZ01. The sequence goes on along the minus strand of DASZZZ010000097.1, from coordinate 7,383 downwards.
AGACGTGTGTCCACGAGCCCCATGTCCGGTTGGATGCTCCTGAAGCCGAGGGCGATGCTCGGAGACACGGCTTCCCACGCGCGGACCACGTTGCCGTAGTGCTCTACGCGGACGGGACGAGGCGCCTCGATGTGGTAGCGGTCGATGCTCAGGCGGAGCATGGTCTCGGGTGCGCTCGGGTTGCGCCGGAGCGCTTCGTCGAGCCTCGTCAGGAGCTGTCGCGCCCTCTGCTCGCTCTTGCCCCAGTGCCCCGCGGTCACGATCTCGACGCGAGGGACGACGACCGTCTCGAGCAACCGGAGGATGCTCTCGAACTTCAGAAACGGCTCGCCTCCACCAGTGATGTTCAGCTTCTCCGAGTGAGACTCGTTGATGAACCCGATCACCTGCTCCAATTCCGGCTTCGACAACGACGTCTTCGCCGACTTCGCGTTGAGGTCGGACGCGTACATGCAGTGCTCGCACGCCACGGGGCAGAGCTCGCTGAGGTGGATGAAGAAGCTGGAGCCACGTCCCGGCAGCGGGACGACGTTGTGACGAACGGCTCCCATGATCCGATATCGCGACTCGACCGGCTTCTCGAACAGATCCGCTAGCGCTTCGTCGGTCATCGACAGCCTCCCGTCATCCGATGCTTACCTCGACGCCTACGGCGGCATCGCCGGGCGTCTCGACGCGATGGCCACGAGGCGCGAGCAGGTCGACGAGGCGCATGGCCTGTTCGACCGTCGACACCACGTGGAACAGTCCCTCAGTGCCACCATGTGCAAGGCCTCGTCGGCGCATGTCGTCTATCGCACGCAGGAAGGGGCGCCAGGCACCGTCCACATCGACGAGCACGAGAGGCTTGGCGAGGACTCCGAGCGACGTCATCGACAGGACCTCGACGACCTCGTCGAGCGTTCCATAGCCGCCCGGCAGGGCGACGTAGACATCGGAGCGCTCCAGCATGTCCCGCTTGCGGTCGAACAAGTCGTCGGTCGTTACGATCTCTTGTCGCGGCAGACGATCTGCGGCCTCGCGCTGGCGCAGGAACGCGGGGACGACTCCGGTGATCCGGCCGCCGGCGTCCGCCGTAGCGTTCGCGAGCGCGCCCATCATCCCGATGCCTCCCGCGCCGTAGACGAGGCCGAATCCTCGATTGGCGATGAGCCGACCCAGCGTCGTCGCCGCGTCGACGAAGCATGGCGACGAGCCCGGCGCCGCGCCGCAGAAGACGCAGATGCAGACAGAGCCGGTCGCATCGCAGGAGTCGACCGTGCGGCGCGAGGCCGTCGCGACGACGCTCGTCATTGCCCACGCCTCCCTTGTATGACGCGTCGTCCGCCGAAAGTGTCCACGTTCGACAGGCTACGAGCGAAGCGTCGTCGCGGCTTCCGTGGGATCCATCGACTCGCGCGTCCCACGGCGTTGAGCAACCGCTCGTCGCGCTAAACGCCCGGCTGAGCGGCGCGGCCTCATCACGGCGCCATCCGGTCGTGACAGAAGCGGCGATCCGCTCGTGTGCGTGCGCGCCCCGGCAAGATGACGCCATGATCACGTCCCACGGGTGACGGGAGCGGACACGCACGTGGCGCGGCCGGTCTCGTAGCTCGCAGACGTCCGGAGCACCGCGCTTTCCGGACGAACGTTTATCGTCGCCTGGATGCACGTCGTCGGGACCGCCGGGCACGTCGACCACGGCAAGTCGACGCTCGTCGAGCGGCTGACCGGGATCGACCCCGACCGCTGGGCCGAGGAGAAGCGGCGCGGGCTCACGATCGACCTCGGGTTCGCGTGGCTCGTGCTCCCGTCGGGCCGCGAGGTCGGCATCGTCGACGTGCCCGGGCACGAGCGCTTCGTGAAGAACATGCTCGCCGGCGCGGGCGGCGTGTCGGTGTGCCTCTTCGTCGTCGCGGCCAACGAGGGCTGGATGCCGCAGTCGGCCGAGCACTTGTCGATCGTCGACGTTCTCGGCATCGGCTCGGGCGTCGTCGCGCTGACCAAGAGCGACGCGGTCGACGCCGACCTCGTCGAGCTCGCGCGCGCCGAGGTCGAGGAACACGTCGCCGGATCGTCGCTCGCCGGAGCGCGCGTCGTGCCGTGCTCGGCCGTGACCGGCGCCGGGATCGACGACCTCGTCGCGGAGCTCGACCGCGTCGTCGGCGCGACGCCGACGCCGCCGGATCTCGGGCGCGCGCGGCTGTGGGTCGACCGCGTCTTCACGATCGCGGGGTCGGGCACCGTCGTCACCGGCACGCTCGCGGGCGGGGCACTGCGCGTGCGCGACGAGATCGAGGTGGTGGGAGCCGGGGGCCGGACGCGGACGGCGCGCGTCAGGGCGATCCAGACGCACAAGCGGGAAGTGGAGTCGGCCGCGCCCGGGACGCGCGTCGCCCTCAACCTCACGCATCTCGAGCGCGACGACGCGCAGCGCGGCGACGCGGTCGTCCGTCCCGGGACGTGGCCGCCGACGAGCGTGGTCGATGCCGCCGTGCGGGTCGTGCCGGCGGCCCTCGCGGGGGTCGACCACGAGCTGACCGACAAGGGCGCGCACCTCCTCTACGCCGGCTCCGCCGAGACGCCGGTGCGCGTGCGCCTGCTCGGGACGCGCGCGCTGCGCAGCGGGGAGCGTGGCTTCGCGCGCCTCTACCTGCGCGACGCGCTCCCGCTCGGCCGCGGCGACCGCTTCGTGCTGCGCGACGCGGGACGCGTGCTCACGTTCGGGGGCGGCGAGGTCCTCGATCCACTGCCGGGCCCGGCGCGTCGCGCCCGCGCGCGCGTCGCGGTGCTCGAACGTCTCGCGGGGGCCGCGCCCGACGACGCGCTGACGGCGATCGTCGACGCGGACGGCGCCGTGCCGCTCGCCGACGCGCTGGCGCGCTCGGGCGCGCGCGCCCCGGGCCCGGGCGTCGTCGTGCTCGACGACGTCGTCGTGTCGCGCGCGCGCTTCGAGCAGCTCGCGCACGCCGTGCGAGACGCTCTGGCGCGGCACCACGCGGAGCATCCGCTCGAACGAGGCCTGCCGCGCGAGCTCGCACGCGCCGCGACGGGTCTCGAGCCCGGCCCCTTCGACGCGCTGCTCGACGCGCTCGACGACGTCGTCTCCCAGGGCGCGCTCGTGAGGCTGTCGTCGCATGCTGTGGCGCTCACCGACGAACAGCGACGGACGCGCGACGAGCTCGTCGCGCGCGTCGACGACGGCGCGTTCACGCCGCCGCCCGCGGCGGAGCTCGGTGCGGATGCCGCTCTGCTGCGCGCGCTCGTCGACGCGGGCGAGCTCGTGGCGATCGGCGACTTCTACCTCAGCGCGCGGCGCGCGGCCGAGGCGCGCGCGCGCGTCAGGAGCGCGATCGAGGACGACGGGCCGCTGACGGTCGCGCAGATACGCGACCTCCTCGGCACGTCGCGCAAGTACGCGGTGCCGCTGTGCGAGTGGCTCGACGCGACCGGCGCGACGCGCCGCCGCGGCGACGTGCGCGCGCTCGGCCCCCGCGCGTGACCCCGGCTACTCGCCCGGCAGCGGATCCCCGTGGACGACCGTGCCGCCCGGCAGACTCCCGTCGCTGAGCGGACGCGGAGTCCCGCTCTTCATCTCCTCGACGAGCGAGTCGACGACCTTGCTGAGGTCGCGCGTCTCGGCGTAGATCTCGCGCTGACGCACCGCGGACGTCCCGCGCTCGAGGATGCGGCCGACGCCCTCGAGGTCGTCGAGGCAGCCGAGGCGCTCGGCGGTCGGCTCGAGACGCTCGACGAGGTCGCCGAGCGAACGCCGCAGCGACACGAGGTTGCCCTCCTCGTCGCGGATGATCTCGGCGTCGAGCCCCCAGCGCGCCGCGCGCCACTTGTTCTCGCGGATCGTCCACGCTTGGTGCTGCGGGATCGTCATTCCGTTGTCGTAGCGGTCGGCAAGCCACACCACGAGCGACTGCGCGAGCGCCGTCATCGCGCACAGCTCGTCCATGGTGGGGATGCCGTCGCAGATGCGGAGCTCGAGCGTCCCGAAGCCGGGGTGCGGACGGATGTCCCACCACACCTCGCGGATCGACCGGATCGTCCCCGCGCCGATCAGCGTGCGCATGAAGCGCTGGAACTCACCCCAGTTGTGCATGAAGTAAGGGAGCCCCGCGGTCGGCAGCGACTCGAACACCTTGGAGCGGATCGACGCGAGGCCGGTGTCGCGGCCCTGCCAGAACGGGCTCGACGACGACAGCGCGAGGAAGTGCGGGATGAACGTGGCGAGGCTGTTGGCGACCGCGATCGCCTGCTCGCCCGAGTGGAGCCCGACGTGCGTGTGCACGCCGAAGATGAGCAGCCGGCGCGCGGTCCACTGGCAGTCCTCGATGAGGCGGTGGTAGCGCGGGTCGGGAGACACCGTCTGGTCGGCCCACGACGAGAACGGATGCGTGCCCGTGCACATGATGCGGTAGCCGAGGCTCTCGGCGACTTCGCTCAGCTGCTCCACCTTGCCGCCGAGGTCGCGCCGGACCTGCTTGACGGTCGGGCACACGTCGGTGATGACCTCGACCGTGCACTCGAGCAGCTCGTGCTTGAAGCCCGGCGTGTCGCCGAGCTTCGACAGGATCTTCGTGGCCGCGGTGTCGGTCGCGAGGGCCCCGGCCTCGTCGACGACCTGGACCTCGATCTCGACGCCCAGCGTCGGACGATCGGACCCCTTGAAGACGATGTTCATGCGCGCCCCCTTGTCTGCCCGGCTCCCGACTCTACGGCAACGCGGCCGAACGCACCTTGTGACGCCCGACGGTGTAGACGATCGCGAGGAGGGCCGCGGCCACGCCGGCCGCGAGCACGCCCGGACCGGCGGGGATCGACACGGCGAGCGGCGCCAGCGCGCCGGCGACCCACGCGAGCTGGAGGTACGACTCGAAGCGGGCGAACGCCCACCCGCGCGCCGCCTCGGGCGTCTCGCGCTGGACGATCGAGTCGAACGCGACCTTGGCGGCGCCGGCCGCGACGCCGAACGCGAGCACGAGCGCGCCGGCGGTGGGGAGCGAGAAGTAGAGGCCGACGCCGACGCCCGCGACCGCGGCGACGACGAGCGCCACCACGACGATGCCCTCCTCGCGCAGCGTGCGGCGCAGCCGCGGGGCGACGAGCGCGCCGAGGAGACCGCCCGTCGCCGCCGACGCGACGAGAAACCCGAGCCCGACGGAGCCGAAGTCCTCGCGCCGCAGCGAGAACGCGAGGTGCAACACGAGAAAGCCCACGAGCAACCGCATCCCCGCCACCGTCACGAGGGCCTGACGAACCGACACCGAGCGCGCCGCGGCGCGCGCGCCGATCCACTCGCGCCGCGGCCGCCGCGCGCGCGCGAGCGGAGTCCGCAGCGCCGGCACGACGCCGACGGCGTATACGGCCGCAGTCACCAGGAGCTCCGTGCGAGGCCAGCGCGCCAGGGCGAGGCCCGGCACGCACGCCGCCATGCCGGCCAGCGCGGCGATCTTCGACAGCGTCGAGTTGGCGTGGACGAGCGTGCGCTGCGGCGGCACGAGCTGGGGCAGGACCGCGCCGCGCACCACGAGCACCGCGCGCGACAGCACGAGGATCCCGAACGCAAGCGGGAACAGCAGCAGCGAGTCGAGGCGCGTCGCGAGCAGGAACGCGAGCGTGGCGCGGCCGGCGGCGGCCACGACCATCGCGGCGCGCATGCTCCCGCGACCGCGGTCGAGCACGCGCGCGAGGAACGGGGTGACGACCGCGAACGGCGCCACCGTCAGCAGCAGGTAGAGGGCGACGCGCGTGCGCGCCGTCGTCTCCGGCACCGAGAAGAACAACGAGCCCGCGAGCGCGATCGCGACGAGCGCGTCGCCGGCGGCGCCGGTCGCCTGGAACGCGAGGAAGCGCCCGAACTCGGCGGTCTGCGCGTCGCGCCGCAGGCGGCGGACGGCGCGGCGCAGCGCGATCCGGACGAGCGGCTCGTCGTCGTCCGCGTGCGATCGGTGCGTCGGGCGCATGGCCGTTCAGCCTAGACCCGCGCCCCGGCCCACGGCGGGACGCGGGCGCGCGCCGCGAACCTCGCAGAAGGGACGACGACACCAGCGTCGAACAGACTCCGCCGGGGGACAGGGTTCCGGCCGACGGGCCGGGACTGACCCGCACGAAGCGCGACGGGCGGCCGTCGCCTGGCTCGGAGGAGACGCATGGACGTTCGCCGCTCGCTCGCCACCGCCGTCGTCGTCGCCGTGGCGCTCGCCGCGGCCCCCGCGATCCGCTCGGATCGGGCGGGCGCGGCCGAGCCGGCGCAAGTCGCCCGAAGCTACGTCGTCCCCACGCGCCACGGCAAGATCTACGTCGAGGTCGTCCGTCCCGCCGAGGGCCGTGTGCCGGCGATCCTGACGTACTCGCCGTACTCGGTCCTCGGCCGCAACGGGGACGCGAGCCAATGGGTGCCCCACGGCTATGCACGTGTGTGGGCCGACGTCGTCGGGACGGGCAACTCCGGCGGCTGCTACGACTACGGCGGCGTGCGCGAGCGGGAGAGCGCGTACGACGTCGTCGAGTGGCTGGCGCGGCGGCCGTGGTCGACCGGGAAGGTCGCGATGATGGGCGGCTCGTACAACGGCACGACCGCCGTCGCGGCGGCCGTCGAGCGACCGCCGCACCTGACCACGATTGTCCCCGAGGCGGCGATCTCCCGGTGGTACGAGTACGCGTTCTCCGGCGGCATCCGCTACTTCTGGACGAACGAGGCGCTCGGCAACCAGGGCCCGGGCTCGGGCGCCGACGAGGGCTTCGACACGCCGCTCGCGTTCGACTTCGGGTTCGCCGTGCCGCCGCCGGTCGACGCCGGGGGGCCGGACTGGGCCGAGCGCGTCGAGTCGACGATGAAGCCGTGCGACGAGATCGAGCACACCGCGCACGGCTACGACTTCGACACGCCGAACTACGGTCGCTTCTGGCGCGAGCGGGACTACGTCCGGCGCGCGGGCGCGGTCGACATCCCGGTGCTCGTCGCGCACAACTGGGGCGACTGGAACGTGAAGCAGGAGGAAGCGATCAACCTCTACCGCGGCCTCGTCAACGCGCCGGTCAAGCGGCTCTACATGGGCTCGCGCTTCCGCGGCCACGGCACGCCCTCGATCGGCTTCGCCGCCACCGTCGACGCATGGTTCGACCACTACCTGCTCGGGATCCCGAACGGCGTCCCCGAGGGCGTGCCCGAGGTGACGAGCGAGATGGCCGACGACCGCGGCTCGCTCGGCAACTACACGGGGCCGTGGCCGGCGACGACCGACGTGACCCTGTTCGCGCGCGCCGACACGAGGGACCCGGACTATCCGTGGAAGCTCTCGGTGCAGACCCCGCGCCCGCCGCACCAGCCCAAGCCGGCGCTGTTCAGCTTTACGACCGGTACGCACACAGAGGCGGCCGCGAATGCGAACC
>DASZZZ010000096.1:0-5399 GCA_036260375.1 Actinomycetota bacterium | reverse complement strand
GTTCGACCCGGACATCGAGTTCGCCGCGCTCCTCACGGGCGGCGCGGAGCCCGTTCCGACGGGCGAGTCGGCCGACTGACGCACCGTTTCCGCGCGACTGCGCGGGCGTCGATTCGGCTATCCTGTGCGCCGTGCGGACGCACGGCGTCCGCCTCGGCGGGATGCCCGAGCGGCCAAAGGGAGCGGCCTGTAAAGTCGCCGGCTGATGCCTACAGAGGTTCGAATCCTCTTCCCGCCACCAAAGTGACAATGCTCCAACGGCGCCGTAACCACACGACGGCGAGCTCCTCTATCGGATAGACGAGCGTCAGCCCTGGTGCCCTGCATCTCGGGCCGGTAATCCTTTCCGACGGACGTATCCGCCTTTGAGAGAGCGATCGAACGACTCGACTCATGTTTCCGCCTAGCATGGCGCCGCCAGCGTGTCGACGAAGGGACAGCCTTGCGCGCTAGCTACGACAGGGGCGCGGGTGCGTTGCCCGATCCGGGTTTCCATAGTTGAAGGACTACGGGTCGTACGGCCTGTGGCTCGACACGGTGCCGGGCGGCATCGTGCCCCGGCCCCCGCTGCCCGGCGACCGCGACGCCGACGTCGCCATCGTCGGCGGCGGGTACACGGGACTGTGGACCGCGTACTACCTCAAGCGCGCGGATCCGGGCGTGCGCGTGGCGATCGTCGAGCGCGACGTGTGCGGGTTCGGCGCGTCCGGCCGCAACGGCGGGTGGTGCTCGGCGCTGTTCGCGGCGTCGCACGACGCCATCGCCCGCCGCTACGGGCGCGACGCGGCGATCGCGTTGCAGCGCGCGTTGTTCGACACGGTCGACGAGGTCGGGCGCGTCACGCAACGCGAGGGCATCGACGCGCACTTCCACAAGGGCGGCACGCTCGCCGCGGCGACGGCCCCCGCGCACGCCGCGCGCCTCCGGGCCGAGGTCGCGCACGAGGGATCGTGGGGCTTCGGCGACGACGACGTCCGCTGGCTCGAGGCCGACGAGGCGTCCGCGATCGTGCGCACGTCGCGCTGCTACGGCGGCGCGTTCACGCCACACTGTGCCGCGCTGCATCCCGCTCGGCTCGCGCGCGGGCTCGCCGACGTCGTCGAGCGCATGGGCGGCGACGTCTACGAGCAGACGGAGGCCGTCGCGCTCGAGCCCGGCGTGATTCGCACGCGCTCGCATTCGCTGCGCGCCGGCGTCGTCGTGCGCGCGACGGAGGGCTACACGCCGACGCTGCCGCGGCTGCGACGGGTCCTCGTCCCGCTGTACTCGCTCATGATCGCCACCGAGCCGCTGCCGCGCTCGTTCTGGGACGACGTCGGCTGGTCGAACCGCGCCACGTTCACCGACGGACGCCACCTCCTCATCTACGCGCAGAGAACGGCGGACGACCGCATCGCGATGGGCGGCCGCGGCGCGCCGTACCACTTCGCGTCGTCGGTGACCGACGCGCACGACCGCGAGCCGTCGGTGTTCCGCGAGCTGCAACGCGTGCTCGTGTCGCTGTTTCCCGCGGCGGCCGGCGCCTCGATCACGCACGAGTGGGGCGGTCCGCTCGGCGTGCCGCGCGACTGGTTCAGCTCGGTCGGCCTCGACCGCGCCCGCGGTCTCGCGTGGGCGGGCGGATACGTCGGCGACGGCGTCGCGACGAGCAACCTCGCCGGGCGCACGCTCGCCGACCTGATTCTCGGGCGCGACGGCGCCCTCACCGGGCTGCCGTGGGTCGGTCACCGCTCGCGCCGGTGGGAGCCGGAGCCGCTGCGGTGGATCGGCACGAACCTCGCGCTCCGCGCGATGGCGAGCGCGGATCGGGCCGAGGCTCGCACCGGACGCCCGTCGCGCCGGGCCGACCTCGTCGGCCGGCTCGTCGGTCGCTGACGCGCGCCGCGGCTACACCAGCTCGGCGATGCGGGGGAGAGTGTCCGACAACGACGCGCGGACCACGACGTCGGCCTCGTCGTCGAACGACGTCGGCTGCGCGTTGAGCACGACCACGCGCGCCCCGGACGCGCGCGCGACGTGCGGTAGATACGCCGCGGGGAACACCGTGAGCGACGTGCCGGCCGCGACGAACACGTCCGCGGTCGCCGCGGCGCGCCGGGCGCGTTCGAGATCCTCCGCGACCAGGCTCTGGCCGAACGAGATGCCCGCCGTCTTGAGGATGCCGCCGCAGTCGAGGCACGCGGGGTCGTCCTCGCCGGCGCGCACGCGCGCGAGGACGTCCTCGGTCGGGCCGCCCTCGCCGCAGTTCATGCACAGGTAACGGCGCACGTTGCCGTGCAGCTCGACGACGCGCGCCGGCAACGTCCCCGCGGCCTGGTGGAGCCCGTCGACGTTCTGCGTGACCAGTGTGTCGAGGCGCTCCTTGCGCTCGAGCGTCACGAACGCGCGGTGCACGTCGTTGGGACGCGCCTTCAGCGTCGGACCGTCGAGCCAGCGGCGCCAGTGGCGCCGGCGCGCGTCGGGGTCCGCCATGTACGTCTGGATGTTCGAGCGCTGCTGGGCGGCGGGGTCCTTGGTCCAGATGCCCTGGGGGCCGCGGTAGTCCGGGATGCCGGAGTCGGTCGACACGCCCGCGCCGGTCAGCGCGGACACGCGCCGCGCCGCGCGGATCCACGACGCGATCGTCTCGATCGCCTCGTCGGTCGACGTCGACGCGTCCACGGCCGCCTCCCCCCTCGTCGATGGCGTCCGAAGCCCGGCGGGGACGCCGGGGCCCGACCAAGGTTAGCGGACGCCCGTCTCGCCCACCTCGGGGCGGCCCGAGCTCGTCGCCGTCGGGTGCGGCGCTACGACGGCGCGGGGTCTTGGGGGGCCGCGGCGCGTCCAGAACGCCGCAGCGCGAGCGCGCTGAGCGCCTCGAGCACGATCTGGTGCGCCGCGATCGCGGTGACGTCGGCGTGGTCGAACGGCGGCGAAACCTCGACGACCTCCATGCCCGCGAGCCCGCGTTCGGCGACGATGCGCCGCACCGCGCGCAGCAGCTCGCGCGTCGACATGCCGCCCGGCTCGGGCGTCCCGGTCCCGGGCGCGAACGCGGGGTCGAGCGCGTCGACGTCGACCGACAGGAACAGGTGCTCGGCGTCCGACGTCTCCTCGAGCACGTCGTCGACTACGGCGTCGATGCCGCGCGCGTCGATCTCGTCGATGCGATGCCACCGCACTCCGGCGGACCGCGCCCAGTCGAGCTCCGGGGGGCCGGGCCAGTAGCCGCGCAGACCGACCTGCACGAGCCGGTCGCCGCGGACGACGCCCTCGTCGACGAGGTGGCGGAACGGCGTTCCGTGCGACCGCTTCACGCCCCACAGCTCGGTCGCGGTGTCGGCGTGCGCGTCGAACTGCACTACCGCCAGCGTGCCCGCGTCGAGCCTCTCGGCGACCGCGGAGACGTCCGGGTACGCGATCGAGTGGTCGCCCCCGAGCACCACCGGCACCGCACCGGCAGCGACGATCCGTCCGACGGCCGCGGAGATCGCGACGTGGCTCGCCGCGGGGTCGCCCGGCACTACCTCGGCGTCGCCGTGGTCGACGACGTGCAACTCCGCGAACGGGTCGACGCCGAGATCCATGTGCCATGCCTTCGGCGGCCCGCCGCCGTCGATCGCGGTGCGGATCGCGCGGGGGCCGAAGCGCGCGCCGGGACGGTGCGTCACGTACTCGTCCATCGGCGCTCCGACGATCGCGACGTCCGCTCCGGCGAGCGAGGCGGCGTCGAGCGCGAGCGGGACCTTCTGGAACGTGGCTATCCCGGCGAACGCCGGCTCGGTCCCGCGGCTCACTTCCACGGCGGCATTCTCCCAGCCCGTCCGCGTGTCCTTGCCGGGCTAGTCCACCTGGACTGTGCGGTTTTTGATCCGAAGGGGCTATGTCCGCGGGCGTTTGCATCGGCCATAGTACGTACGGCTAGGGGGCCGGCGGCACGCCAGGAGGAGCCCAGTGGACTCGATGACGATGCCGCCACTCACACGTAGCGTCCAGCGCGGCGTCCTTGCCGCGCTGACGCTGGCGCTCGTAGCGGCGCTTCCGGCGCCCGCCGCCGGACCTCGGGCGACTTTCCTGGAAGTAGTCGTCCGGGGCGCGGAAGACGCCCTCGGGGCGGCCCAAGCGGTGGCGTCGATCGGCGGCACCGTAGACGAGCCCCTCCCGATCGTCGACGGCGTCTCTGCGCGCGTACCCGCGGCGCGCGTGGACGAGCTGCGCGCCGATGCGCGTGTGCGAGCGGTCACCACCGACGACCCCATCGCGTTCGAGGGTGCGCCGGGCGAAGGCGCGACGCACCGCATACAGAACGTCGTCCGCGCGAACGACCTGTGGACGCGCGGGATCGACGGGCGCGGCTCCACCGTGGCCCTGCTCGACACCGGCGTGTACGCGTCGCACCCGGACCTCGCGGGCCGCGTCCTCCACTGCGAGGACCTGTCGCACGAGGCGGGGACGGAGGCGCACTGCGCTGACACGTTCGGACACGGCACGTTCATGGCCGGGCTGATCGCCGGCGACGGCACCGCGTCGAACGGCAAGTACAGCGGCGCGGCCCCCGGCGCGAGGATCGTCGCCGTCAAGGCCGCGGGCTTCGACGGCGCGACCGACGTCTCGACCGTGCTCGCCGGGATCCAGTGGATCGTCGCGCACAAGGACGTCTACGGCATCGACGTCATGAACCTCTCGCTCGGCACCGACTCGGCGCAGGACTACCGGCTCTCGCCGCCCAACTACGCGGTCGAGCGAGCGTGGGCCGCAGGCATCGTCGTGGTCGTGTCGGCGGGCAACTCGGGGCCCGACGCGGCCACGGTGATGAAGCCGGGAGACGACCCCTACGTGATCACCGTCGGGGCGTCGAACGACGAAGGATCGATGGCGATCGGCGACGACCGCGTCCCGGTGTTCTCGTCGCGGGGCCCCACGCGCGCAAACGGCCTCGCGAAGCCCGACGTGGTCTCGCCGGGCGTCCACACGGTCTCGCTGCGTTCGCCGGGAAGCGCGATCGACCAGAGCTACGGTTCCACGGCGGCGGTCGACGGCCTCTACTTCAAGGGAACGGGCACGTCGATGGCGACCGCGACGGTGAGCGGCATCGTCGCCCAGCTCCTCCAGGACGAGCCCGGCCTGAGCCCGGACCAGGTGAAGCACCGTCTCACGAGCACGGCACGCGACATCGACGAGACCGACCCGATGCTCGCCGGCTCGGGTCTGGTCGACGCGTACGGCGCCGTCGCCAGCACGAGCACCGCGGCGGCGAACCAGGGTCTCGCGCACGCCACGGGACTCGGCCTGCTCGAGGGCGACCGCGGCAGTGCCGGCGTCGAGGTCGTGACGCCTCTCGGCCAGCTCTTCCTCCAGGGCGAGTTCGTTGCACAGACCGACCCCGCTCGGGTGTCGCCGGCGAACCCGGCGGGCCTCGT
>DASZZZ010000095.1:0-58502 GCA_036260375.1 Actinomycetota bacterium | reverse complement strand
GCGCGTTCGAGCGGTTCATGGCCGTCGCCGACGAACGGCGGCGACTCGAGGTGTGGGCGAACGCCGATACCGAGGATCAGTCCAGCAACGCGCGGGCCCGCGGCGCGCAGGGGATCGGACTGTGTCGCACCGAGCACATGTTCCTCGGCGACGAAAGGGTGGCCGCGGTTCGCAAGATGATCTTCGCCGAAAACGAAGAGGAGGAGCAGGAGGCTTATGCGGCCCTCGAACCTCTGCAGAAAGACGACTTCAAAGTCATCCTGAAGGCGATGGACGGGCTGCCCGTCACGATTCGTCTGCTCGACCCACCCCTGCACGAGTTTTTGCCGAACCACGTCGATCTGGCCGTGGAGGTCGCGACCGAGCGCGCCCACGACAGGGACACGGGCAAGGACAGAAAGCTCAAAGGAAAGGAGCTCGAGGAAAGGAAGCGGCTGCTGCAAAAGGTGTCGGAACTCGAGGAGGCGAACCCCATGCTCGGCCTCCGCGGCGTGCGACTTGGGATCGTCAAGCCCGGGCTGTATGCGATGCAGGTGCGCGCCATCGTCGAGGCCGCCGCCGAGCTCAAGAAGAAGGGCGGTGACCCCCGACCCGAGATCATGATCCCGCTCGTTGCGACCGCCGAGGAGCTAAGTCGCATGCGAGACGAGCTCGAACCCGTCGTCGCCGACGTCCTGAAGTCCGAAGGCGTCGAGCTCGAGGTGCCTTTCGGAACGATGATCGAACTTCCGCGCGCCGCACTGCGCGCCGGGGAGATCGCAGAGGGTGCGGATTTCTTCTCCTTCGGCACCAACGACCTCACGCAGACCACCTATGGATTCTCACGCGACGACATCGGCAAGTTCCTGTCGATGTACGAGGAGCGCAAGCTGCTGCCGGCCAACCCGTTCGTGACCATCGACCGGCCCGGCGTCGGCCGTCTCATGCAGATCGCGGTCGAGGAGGGGCGTGCGTCGAACGACTCCCTTCACCTCGGGATCTGCGGGGAGCACGGCGGGGACCCCGACTCCGTGCTGTTCTGCGACGAGATCGGGCTCGACTACGTGTCGTGCTCGCCGTTCCGCGTCCCCGTGGCGCGGCTCGCGGCGGCGCAGGCGGTGCTGGGGGCGGCGGAGACGAGCTCGAAGTAGTCGCTCAGCAGCCGCGGCGGAACAGGGCGAGGATCGACGGCGTCACGACCGACGGGTTGCCGCCGTCGGGGTACGACACCTCGATGCCGTAGGCGTACGCGAGCTTGCGCTTCGTCGCGCCGTCCCACCGGAGGCGGTAGACGTCCTTGCTCGGCTTGAACGCGCGCATCTTGCCCGGGAACACCTTGAACGTCTGCTGCAGGCGTGCGGGCCGCTCGGTGTCGCCCGACGCGTCGACGACGAGCTTCGTCGTGAAGCGCTGGGGGCCGCGGCGCTCGGTGCCGAGCTTCGGCGCGAGCATCCCGAACTTGTCCGGGAGCTTCATGTCCGCCTTGGTCCAGCGCGTGCACCACCCGTTCTCGGCGTCGACGCTCGCCTGGATCCAGAACGCCCCGAAGTCTCGGTTCTCGTTGGTCTCGCGCTCGGGCTTGAACCGGTAGAACCACCGGCACAGCGCGAAGCGGGCCATGACGGCGCCCCCCGGGGCGCGCTGGACGTCCCGCTTGCAGTCCTTGTCCTCGAGCGTCACCGGGCCGCGGGAGCGCGGCGCGTTCGTCGCGTCGAGCTGCGCCGCGGCGGGGGCGGCGCTCAGCACGATGGCCGCCGCGGCGGCGAGCGAAGCGAGCTTGGTGACGTTCACAGGACGCATTCTCCCGATCGAGAGGTCTCGTTTGTGATCTTCGTCCGTCGCGCACGCGATCTTTACACGCCGTGGCGCGTTCGGCGAGCACCATCGCGCCCCCAAATCGTCCCGGGACCTCCTCGAGCAGCCGAGGGAGCTCTCGTCTACGGACGGCGGCGCGTCGCACCCCGGTGCTACCGTCGCAGCCGTGATCCCCCGGCTTCGCACCGAGCGCATCGAGCAGTCGACGCTGTCCGAGCGCGCCGCGCTCGCGGTGCTCTCGAAGGGCCGCGACGACCCCGAGGACGAGGACGACGTCCGCACGTGCTATCAGCGCGACCGCGACCGCATCGTCCACGCCAAGGCGTTCCGCCGCCTCGGGCACAAGACGCAGGTGTTCCTGGCCCCCGAGGGCGACCACTACCGCGTCCGCCTGACCCACACGCTCGAGGTCACGCAGATCGCGCGCAACGTGGCGCGCGCCCTGCGCCTCAACGAGGACCTCGTCGAGGCGATCTGCCTCGGGCACGACCTCGGCCACACGCCGTTCGGGCACCTGGGCGAGGAGGTCGTGGCCGCGTTCCTGCCGGGCTTCCGCCACAACCTCCAGTCGGTGCGGATCGTCGAGGTCCTCGAGCGCCTCAACCTGACGTGGGAGGTACGCGACGGCATCGCCAACCACACCTGGACGATGCCGATGCCGGCGACGCTCGAGGGCCAGATCGCGCGCTACGCGGACCGGATCGCCTACATCAACCACGACATCGACGACGCCGTGCGCGCCGGCATCCTGGCGCCCGAGGAGCTGCCCGAGGTCACGACCGACGTGCTCGGCGGCGACGGCTCCGAGCGGATCGGCACGATGGTGCGCTCGCTCGTGGAGACGTCGCACGGCGCAGACGAGATCCGGATGGCCCCGGAGGTGTTCGACGCCATGGCCTCGACGCGCACGTTCCTGTTCGAGCGCGTCTATCTCGCACAGGTGTCGTCCGCGGCGCGCGCCGCGGTCGAGCGCATCGTCACGGCGTTGCTGGAGCACTACGCGGCGGCCCCCGTGCCCGGCGCGCCGGCGGGCGACGTGCCCGGCCCCGTCTCCGCCGTCGACTACGTCGCCGGGATGACCGACCGCTTCGCGATCCGGACGTTCGAGCGCCTCTTCGACGGCCCCGTGGCGGGGCTCGGCGTTCTAGGATGACCCGACTTCCCCGCACGGCGTCGTTCGGCGCGCACTGAGACGAGGGACGATGGCGAAGATCAGGGAAGCGGACGTCGACGCGCTGCGCGAGCGCGCCGACATCGTCGAGATCGTCTCCGGCTACTCGCGGCTCAAGCGCGCCGGGGGCCGGACGTTCAAGGGCCTGTGCCCGTTCCACAGCGAGAAGACGCCGTCGTTCACGGTCGACGCCGCCAAGGGCCTGTATCACTGCTTCGGGTGCGGCGAGGGCGGCAACGTGTACCACTTCGTGCAGAAGATCGAGAACCTGCCGTTCCCCGAGGCGGCCGAGTGGCTCGCCCGCAAGGTCGGCATGGAGCTCACGTACGAGGAGTCGCGGCCCGGCGAGCGCCGCGCGCACGGGGTCAAGCTGCGGCTCCTGCAGGCCAACGACGCGGCCGCTGCGTACTTCCACGAGTCGTTGCTGCGCGCCCCGGACGCGAAGCCAGCGCGCGACTACCTATCGGGCCGCGGCTTCGGTCGCGACGTCGCCGAGCGGTGGATGCTCGGCTACGCGCCGGGGCGCGACGCGCTGTGCCGACACCTCCTCGACCGGCGCTTCTCGGTCGACGAGATCCTGCAGGCGGACCTCGGACGCCGCAGCGAGCGCGACGGACGCCTCTACGACACGTTCCGCAACCGCATCGTGTTCCCGACGTGGAACGTGCAGGGCGACGTTGCCGGGTTCGGGGCGCGCGCCATGGGCGACGCACAGCCGAAGTACCTCAACACCTCGGAGACGCCCGTGTTCGCGAAGTCGCGTTTGATGTACGGGCTCGACCGCGCCAAGTCGGCGATCGCGCGCGACCAGGCCGTGGTCGTCGAGGGCTACACCGACGTCATCGCGCTGCACGAGGCCGGGTTGACGAACGCAGTCGCGACCAACGGCGTCGCGCTCGGCGACGCCCACTTCGAGATGCTGAAGAAGTTCACGTCGCGCGTCGTGCTCATGTTCGACGCCGACGAGGCCGGCAAGGGGGCGACCGAGCGCGGGTTCGAGCTCCAGCACCGCATCGGGCTCGAGGTCCTGGTCGCGCCGCTGCCCCCGGGCCGAGACCCGGCCGACGTCGTCGCGCAGGACGGGCCCGACGCGATCCGCAAGGTGCTCGCCGCGGCCCAGCCGCTGCTCGAGTTCATGCTCGACCAGACGCTCGCGCGCGCGCGTCTCGACACGCCCGAGGCGCGCGCCCGGGCGGCGCGCACCGCGGCGGAGCTGTTGCGCCGTCATCCGGACCCGATCGCACGCCACCAGTACGCGTTCACGGCGGCGCGCCGCATCGGCGTCGAGCCCGAGGCGGTCGCGCTCGCGCTCGGCGAGCGCGGCCGCGGCGACGACGAGGTCGACGTCGTGCGCGAGCGACGCCTCCCCGGCCACGTGAAGGTCGAGCGCGCCGCGCTGCAGCTGCTGCTCGTCGCTCCCGGGAGCGCGTCGCGGTGGGCGGACGACGTGCGCGAGAGCGACTTCACGTCGCCCGCGCGCCGCGAGCTGTTCCGCGCCGTGCGGGCGCCCGTGGGCGCGGCCCCCGCGGGGGGCGCGGGCGACCTCGCCTCGCGCCTGTCGCCCGAGGCGCTATCGTTGTTCACGGAGCTGACCGTCGGCGCAGACGACGTCGGCGGCGACGAGGTGACGGACCGGGCGCGGGAGCTGTTCGTCCGGCTGCGGGTGTTTCGGCTGGAACGTGACATCAAGAAGAAGCGCGACGTTCTCCAGGAAATGAACCCATTGGACGATCCACGACGTCATGACGATCTCTTCACCGAGCTTGTCGGCCTCGAGGCCGAGCGCCGAGACCTGCTCCGCCGGCTCGACGGTGGCGCGTGAGCGTGGCTGACGGCGCGCCGCCGGAGAAGCCGGCGTCGCGCGATCCCGGCGCGGGCAGCACGATGACGGTCGACCCGACCGTCGTCGAGGTCGGCTCCATCATCAAGGCGGCCCAGTCGGAGGGCTCCGTGACCGCGGCCGAGCTCGCCGAGAAGCTCGGCGTGCTCGATCTCAGCCCCGACGAGACCGACGCGGTCTACCAGCGCCTCGTCGACCTGGGCGTCGACGTCGTCGAGGACGAGGCAATCGCGGCCGAGGGGGCGGTCGAGGAGGAAGAGGCCGGCCCCGACGCGGACGAGGAACGACGCAGGGCCCGCCGCGAGATCGAGATGGCGCTCAAGGCGCCGACGAACGATCCGGTGCGCATGTACCTCAAGGAGATCGGCAAGGTCTCGTTGCTCACCGCGCAGGAGGAGGTCGATCTCGCCAAGCGCATCGAGGCCGGCGTGCTCGCCACCGAGCGCCTCGAGCGCGAGGACTCGTCGCTGCCCGACGACGTCGTCGACGACCTCCGCTGGAAGCAGCGCGACGGCGCCCGCGCCAAGCGCCACCTCGTGGAGGCGAACCTCAGGCTCGTGGTGTCGATCGCGAAGCGCTACGTCGGCCGCGGCATGGCGTTCCTCGACCTCATCCAGGAGGGGAACCTCGGCCTCATCCGCGCGGTCGAGAAGTTCGACTACACCAAGGGCTACAAGTTCTCGACCTACGCGACGTGGTGGATCCGGCAGGCGATCACGCGCGCGATCGCGGACCAGGCGCGCACGATCCGCATCCCGGTTCACATGGTCGAGACGATCAACAAGCTCGTGCGCATCCAGCGTCAGCTGCTCCAGGACCTCGGACGGGAGCCGAGCGCCGAGGAAATCGGCGAGCAGATGGAGCTGGCGCCGGAGAAGGTGCGCGAGATCCAGAAGATCTCGCAGGAGCCGGTGTCGCTCGAGACTCCCGTGGGCGAGGAGGAGGACAGCCACCTCGGCGACTTCATCGAGGACTCCGAGGCCGTCGTCCCGCTCGAGCGCGCGTCGTTCCGGCTCCTGCAGGAGCAGCTCGAGTCGGTGCTGCACACGCTGTCGGAGCGCGAGAAGGAAGTCATCCGTCTTCGCTTCGGGCTCGTCGACGGACAGCCACGCACGCTCGAGGAGGTCGGCAAGAAGTTCGGCGTGACGCGCGAGCGCATCCGCCAGATCGAGTCGAAGACGCTGTCGAAGTTGCGCCACCCGTCGCGCAGCCAGAAGCTGCGCGACTACCTCGAGTAGCCGGCGCTACGTCGCGGGCGGCGGCGCGACGCTGAGGCTGCCGGTGCGGTCGTCGTCCTTGCCGCGGACCTTGCCCGAGACCTTCGAGACGCCCTCGGACGCGACCTCCTTCGCCTGCTCGAGGCCGGTGCCGACGGCGCCGCGGGCCTTGCCCGACGCCTCCTTGAACTGCGGCGAGCTGACGACGTTCTCGTACAGGCGCTTCAGCTGCTCGTAGCGCTCCGTGCCGGCCTTCGCGCCCAGCACGTAGCCGGCGCCGAAACCGATCAGGAACCCCAGCCGCATGCGCATTGCCACCTCCCGGAGTCGTCGTGGTCGCCCCGATGGTATGCCCCCCGCGCCGCCGCGCCGAACCGGGCGTCGCCCGCGCCGGGAGCGGCCGATTAGGATGGCCCGGCCCGTTCCGGGGTAGCTCAATTGGCAGAGCATCCGGCTGTTAACCGGAGGGTTGCGGGTTCGAGTCCCGCCCCCGGAGCCCCTCTCGAGCGCGCCACCGTGGCGTCGCGCCCAACTCCACCCGGACCGGTACCGGCGCTACCCGCACGGGGGATGTCGCGCGGTCGCTCCGCTGGCAATGTGAGGAACTGTCAATTCTTGTTACGTCCTGTGACGAGGAAAGGGGCCATGCGGGACGCGCTCGGCGATGCGGAGCTCGACGCGCTGTGGGAGCGCTGGCGCGCCGACGCGTGCCCCGTCGCGCGCGAGCGGCTCATCTGCCACTACCTCCCGCTGGTCGAGTTCCTCTCCGGGCACATCGGGCGCTACGTCGAGGCGTCGACGCGCGCCGATTTGTACGGCTTCGGCGTCCTCGGTCTCATGGACGCGGTCGACAAGTACCGTCCCGAGGTCGGCGTCCGCTTCGAGACGTACGGCTCGCGCCGCATCCGCGGAGCGATGAGCGACGGCCTGCGGACGCTCGACTGGCTCCCGCGCGGCGCGCAGCACCGCACGAGCCGCGTGATCGAGAAGATCGTGCCGGTCGACTTCCACTCGACCGGCGACGCGCGCGGCGTCCCGCTCGACGACGCGCTGTTCGACCCGCTCGACGCGACGCCGCTCGACGGGCTCGTGCTCGAGGCCGACCACGCCGAGGTCGCCGCCGCGGTCGCGACGCTGCCCGAGCGCGAGCGCGCGGTGGTCACGTTCTACTACTACGACCGGCTGCAGCTCGCGGAGGTCGGCCGGCGGCTCGGCGTCACCGAGTCGCGCGCGTGCCAGCTCCACCGGCGCGCCCTGCGCCTGCTCGAGGCGGCGCTGGTCGAACGCGCCAGCGCGTGAGCGCCGCGGTCACACCGCGACGCCGTGGTCCCGCAGCGCCTCGTTGAGGCTCACCTTGAGGTCGGTCCGCGCGCTGCGCCGACCGATGATCAGCGCGACCGGGACGCCGTAGTCGCCCGCGGGGAAGCTCTTCGTGCGCGTCCCCGGGATCACGACGGCGCGCGGCGGGACGACCCCGCGGTGCTCCACGGGCTCGTCGCCCGTGACGTCGACGATGCGCGTCGACGACGTCAGCACGACGTTGGCGCCGAGCACGGCCTGCTCGCCGACGACGACGCCCTCGACGACGATGCAACGCGACCCCACGAAGGCGCCGTCCTCGACGATCACGGGGTTCGCCTGCAGCGGCTCGAGGACGCCGCCGATGCCGACACCGCCCGACAGGTGCACGTCGGCGCCGATCTGCGCGCACGAGCCGACCGTCGCCCACGTGTCGACCATGGTGTTGGGACCGACCCACGCGCCGATGTTCACGTAGCTCGGCATCATCACGACGCCGCGCGACAGGTACGAGCCGTAGCGCGCGACCGCCGGCGGGACGACGCGCACGCCGAGCGACGCGTAGTCGCGCTTGAGCGGGATCTTGTCGTGGTACTCGAACGGTCCGGTCTCGATCGTGGTCATGTCGCGGAAGCGGAAGTAGAGCAGGATCGCCTTCTTGACCCACTCGTCGACGACCCAGCCCGAGTCCTGCTTGCGCGCGACGCGGACCTCGCCGCGGTCGAGCAGCGCGATCACCTCGTCGATCGCGCGCGCCGCGTCGGCGCGCGGCAGCGCGGCCGGGTCGTCCCACAGCCGGTCGACGATCGCGTCGAGGTCGTCTCGGATCACAGCACCTCCTCCAGTACGGCGCGCGCTCGCTCGCACGCCTCGAGCGTCGGTACGAGCGCCATGCGGACGTAGCCCTCTCCCGCGGGACCGAAGAACGACCCGGGCGCGACGACGACGCCGTGGTCCAGCAGGCGCCCGGCGAACGACTCCGACGTCTCGCCGCGGGGCACCTCGAGCCACAGGTAGAACGTCGCCCGGCCTCCGGCGACGCGCACCCCGCGCGACGGCAGGAAGTCCTCGAACACCGCGCGCTTGGCGCGGTAGACGGCGCGCGTCGCGCGCACGTGTTCCTCGTCGCCCCACGCCCCGATCGCGGCGCGCTGCACGAACTCGGGCGACGCCGTGCCGGCGAGCGGACGGTAGAGCCGGAGCGCGTTGACGACGGGGGCCGGCGCGGCGACGAAGCCCGACCGGTATCCCGTCATCGACGACCTCTTGCTGAGGGTGTTGAACACCACCACGACGTCGCGGTCCTCGGCCTCGAGCGCGGACGCCGGAGGGTCGTCCTCGTCGACGTAGATCTCGCCGTAGGCCTCGTCGGACGCGAGCCAGAAGTCGTGGCGCGCCGCGAGGCGGGCCGCGTCGTCGAGGAACGCGCGCGGCGCGGTCGCGGCGGTGGGGTTGTTGGGGTAGTTCAGCCACAGCAGCGCGACGTCGTCCCACGTGCGCGCGTCGAGCTCGTCGAGGTCGGGAAGGAACCCGTTCGCGGCGCGCAACGGCAGCGCGACGACGCGCGCGCCGGCGAGCCGCGCCGCGGCGGGCGGGACGGGGTAGCCGGGCTCCGTCACGACGACGACGTCCTTGCGGGCATCGCGCCCGACCGCGACGTTGGCGAAGCTGAAGATCGCCTCCTTGCTGCCCGACGTCGGGACGATCTCGCGCTCCGGGTCGACCCGCGCGCCGGTGCGTCTGTCGATCCAGCGCGCGATCGCCGCGCGCAGCTCCGGCAGGCCGGCCGCCTTCGGGTAGCTCGAGGTCGCCTCGAGGGCGCGAACGAGCGCGTCGCGCACGAACACGGGCGTCGGCTCGCGCGGATCGCCGGCGCCGAAGTCGATCATCTCGACGCCGCGCTCGGCCACCGCGCGCTTCTTCGCCTCGAGCGCGACGAACGGATACGTGCGCATGTTCGTCAGCGTGGGGTTCAGCTGCGGCGACAACGGCGTCCTTTCGTGCGTGGGCGCGGGCGCCCGGGCCCGGCGATTCTATGGCGCGCCCGGCGCGCGCGGTCCGGCGGCGCTCAGTCGGCCGACACGAAGCGCGCCAGCGCGGCGAACGACGCCTCGAGCGCGGCGATCTCGACGCTCTCGTCGGGACGGTGGGCGAGGCGCGGGTCGCCCGGCCCGAAGTTGACCGCGTCGAGCCCGCGCGCGGCGAACTCCGCGACCGGCGTCCACGCCTGCTTCGGCTGCACGCGCGCCCGCGCCGCGCGTCTGAGGCGGTCGACGAGTGCGTTGCCCGTCGCCGGGAGCGCCGGGGGCGCGTTGCCGGCGACCGTCAGGAGCGCGTGGTCCGGGAGCAGCGCGCGCAGCGCGGCCTCGGCGTCGGCAGGGGAGCGGTTGGGTGCGTAGCGGAAGTTGACGCGGCAGCGCACCGCGTCGGGGATCACGTTGCGCGCGATGCCGCCTTCGATGCCGGTGACGTTGACGACCTCCACGAACGTGAGCCCGCCGACCTCGACGTCGCGCGGCGGGGTCGCGGCGAGCGCCTGCAGCCCCGTCACGGCCCGATGGATGGCGTTGGTCCCGAGCCACGGCCGCGCCGAGTGCGCGCTGCGGCCGGCGAACGTCACGTCGGCGTTGAGGTTGCCGAGGCATCCGAGCTGCAGCGCGTTCGCGGTGGGCTCCATGACGACGACGAGGTCGGCGCGCAGGACGTCGGCGCACGAGTCGAACAGCGCCGGCAGCGCGCTCTCGGTCGCCGGCAGCTCCTCGCGTCCGAAGAACAGGAACCCGACGTCGACGGCGGGCCGGATGCGGCCGTCGGCCACCGCGCGCGCGAGCTCGACCATGACCGCGAGGCCGCCCTTCATGTCGCTCGCCCCGAGCCCGTGGACGCGCCCGCCGTCGACGCGGCCGGGGACGTTGTCCTGCGCCGGGACGGTGTCGAGATGGCCGGCGAGCACGACGAGAGGCCGTTCGCCGCGCTCGTGCGCGACGAACAGCGACGAATCGTCGCGATGGCGAAGCGGCGTCGCCGGGGTCACGACCGCGTCCGCGACGACGCGGGCGATCGCGTCCTCCCGGCGGCTCTCCGAGGGCACGTCGACGAGCTCGAGGGTCCGCCGCGCGAGCGCGCCGGCGACGTCGTCGCGATGGCCGGTGCGCGTCATGCGCCCAATAGTGCCGCGCCGGACGACGTCGCGCCGGGGAATGCGGCCACGGCGGCCGCGGTTGGGCCGTCCGGGCACGCGGTGGCGCCGGCGGCGGCGCCCGGAGGGGAGGAGCTCGCATGGAGATCGACGACCGGACGGCGCTCGTCGTGATCGACGTCCAGAGGGGTTTCGACGAGCCCGTGTGGGGCCGGCGCAACAACCCCGCGTGCGAGGACAACGTCGCGGCGCTGATCGGCGCGTGGCGCGCGGCGCGCCGTCCGCTCGTCTACGTCCGCCACGACTCGCGCGAGCCCGGCTCACCGCTGCGACCGGGCCAGTCCGGCAACGCGTTCAAGGACGTCGTCGCCGGCGACCCCGACGTCCTCGTGACGAAGCACGTCAACTCGGCCTTCATCGGCACCCCGGACCTCGACGCGTGGCTGCGCGAGCGGGGGATCACGACGCTGGTGTTGTGCGGCATCCAGACGAACTTCTGCGTCGAGACGACCGCCCGGATGGCGGGCAACCTCGGCTTCACGACGTACTTCGTCCTCGACGCCACGCACACGTTCGACCAGCGCGACCTCGACGGCGGCGTCATCCCGGCCGACGAGCTCGCGCGCGTCACGGCGTCGACGCTCCAGATCGACTTCGCCACGGTGGTGTCGACGTCCGACGTCCTCCACGCGCACGACCGCGTGGCGAGCTGACGCGGCACGGCGCGATGCATAGCTTTTCGGTCTGGCGCCGCGCCGTCCGCGCCCATACCGTTCGAAGGCCCTGCGAGGTCGAGAAAGGGCGGTGGCGAGGATGCTGAGCGGATTCTGTCCGTCGTGCAACAGGACTCTGTACGTCGACGAGACGTCGACGCCGTTCTGCCCCGTGTGCTCGGCGCCCGTGCTGGCCGCCGCGCTGGTCGAGCGCGACGACACGGCGGACGGCGACCGGGGCGACGCCGCGGACGACGTCGCATAGGACGTCCGCGCACCGCCGCGCCGCCGCGCTCGCCGGTGCCTCTCGGTCGCACGCGCGCGCGGAAACTATGCAACGCACGGCGCTAGGCTGCCGCGGGTGGCGGATCACCAACGCGGCAAGCTGACGATCTCGGACGTTTCACTCCTTCTGGGCATCCCCGTGCCGACGATCCGATCGTGGGAGCGGCGTTACGGCTTTCCGAGCCCCGCGCGCACGCCCGGGCGTCATCGCCGCTACGACGCGGGCGAGGTCGAGCGGCTGCGGGCGCTGCGCGACGAGAT
The DNA here is from genome assembly GCA_036260375.1 of Actinomycetota bacterium. Taxonomy (GTDB): domain Bacteria; phylum Actinomycetota; class CADDZG01; order CADDZG01; family WHSQ01; genus DASZZZ01. The sequence goes on along the minus strand of DASZZZ010000095.1, from coordinate 46,783 downwards.
CTCCGCGGGCGTCCGTGCCGCGGAGGCGATCGAGCGGGTCGGGCGGCGCTCCGGCGCCGACGGCGACGACGCCGGCGTCGCGCGCGCGATCGCAGACGCCGGGCTCGCCTACGACGCGCCCGCGATCCGTTCGCTTCTCGGCGAGGCGGCGCTCGTGTTCGGCTTCGACGCCGCGGTCGAGCGCGTCGTGCTGCCGGCGGTGCGCCGCGTCGGCGAGCTGTGGGAGGCGGGCGACTGCGACGTCGCGAACGAGCACCTCACGACGCACGAGGTCCGCGCGTGGCTCGCGCGCCAGGCGGCCCCAGAGGCCGTCGGCGGCGCCGGGCCCGTCCTCGTGGCCGCCGGTCCGCGCGACGAGCACACGATCGGCATCGAGGCGCTCCACGTCCTGTTGACGCGCCGCAGGGTGTGCGCGCGCCTGCTGGGGGCCGCGACGCCGGTCGCATCGCTCGTCGCGGCGACGCGCGCGGCCGGCGCGCGCGCGGTCGTGGTGTCGTCGCACATGAGCGTCAACCGCCGGGCCGCGGCCGAGGCGATCGCGGCCGTCGCCGAGCTCGGCGGCGCGGACGTGTTCTACGCCGGCAACGCGTTCTCGTCTGCCGGCGCGCGGGCCGGCGTGCGCGGGACCTACCTCGGGAGCGAGCTCGTCGCCGCCGCGGACGCGATCGTGGAGAGGCTGGCGGCATCGCCGGACGAGACCGCGCCGTCGCGCGCATAGGCGAGCCGATCCTCTCCGAGATGCGTCATGGAGACGCGGCTCTGCAACGTGGTGCCGCGCCGCAGGGCAAGATCGTTTGGGCTGGGTCGATCCCTGTCGGCGGTCGGTGGTGAGGCTCCCGAGCGGGCGGGGCGCGCGAGACGATCGAGTCGACCAGACGACTGCGCGCGGGTTGATGGCACCTTCTACTCCGGGCAACGTATTGGCATACGTCTGCTCATTCCTAGGAGGAGGCACCGAGTTGACGCTCGAGTCGATCAATCCGGAGACGTTGCCGACGCCGACGTCGTACACGCAGGTCGTCGCCGCCACGGGCAGCCGCCTCGTTTTCATCGCGGGGCAAGTCGCCGAGGATGTCCAGGGCAACCTCGTGGGCGTCGGCGACCTCGCTGCGCAGGCACGTCAAGCGTTCGCAAACGTGGGTCGTGCCCTGGCGGCGGCAGGTGCGAGGCCAGACCACGTCGCCAAGATCACGATCTGGGTCGTTCGACACCGTGCCGAGTACCTGCCCCATATCTCGGAGGCCCGGATGGCCGTGTTCGGTGACCACAAGCCCGCGGACGCACTGATCGGGGTTCAGGCCCTGGCCGAGCCGGGCTATCTGATCGAGGTCGAGGCGATTGCCGTCGTCGACTGACTTCCGGTCACGACGGTCATCGCCTCGTTTCGAGCGCGTCGTCGCACGAGCTGTCGGTCGGCCAAGAGGGCGCCGAATCGGGCACAATCACACTGCTATCGCCGTTCGCCTGGGGGCGTAGCTCAGTTGGTCAGAGCAATCGACTCATAATCGATCGGCCGCTGGTTCGAGTCCAGCCGCCCCCACGTGCTCCACGCGTCGCGGTGTGGCTCGGGCTCGTCGGCGTTGCTTCGGCAAGACGTTCGGGACGAGAGGGTCGCACCGCTCACGGATCGCGCGCGTCTCGTGAGCCGGGACGGATCGGTTGCCAGGTGGTGCGCTTTCAGCGGCGGTCTCCCGCGGAGGCGCTCGAGGCGCGCGGCGACGTTCGGTGCGCCGGGCGTCGGGGCAAGATCGCGAGGCGGGACGACCGACGAGGCGACGCGGTCGTGCTGCGCTCGTCGATCGGAAGGAGTGGCTCATGTCGCGTGCACTCGGCCGGCCCGGCGCACGAACGAGCGCTCTCGCCGATCGAGGCGTCGCGCCGTGACGACGACGCCCCGGCCCGGTTCGGCGGCCCTCGTCGCGCGCGGGGTTCGCAAGCGATGCCCCGTGTGCGGCGAGCGGAAGATATGGCTCTCGTGGGGGACGCTCAAGCCCGAGTGCCCCCGCTGCGAGTTCCGTTTCGAGCGCGAGTCCGGGTACTGGGTCGGCGCCATCATCGTCAACATCGCGCTCGCCGAGGCCCTGTTCGCGCTGACGTTCGTCCCGACGCTGATCGCGACCGCGCCGGAGGTGCCGTGGCAGCCGCTCGCGATCGTCGCACTCGTCACGCAGGCGATCGTCCCCGTGTGGTTCTACCCGCGCTCCAAGACGACGTGGCTCGGGTTCGACCTCGTCTTCAACCCGCGCCGCGGCACGGACTCCGGCTACTGAGCGCCGCGCGGCGACACGGCCGCAGCCGCCGGCGCGCGCGCCGACCGGGTTCGCGTCGCAGTCATCGGCTCCGACTCGGAGGTGACGTGCGCGACGACGTCGGCGAAGCCATCCGCGACCCAAGTCGGTCCGGCCGCGAGCAACGCGTCGCGGTCGTGGACCCCGTAGGTGACCGCGATCGACTGCATGCCGGCGGCGACGGCCATCCCTATGTCGTGCGTGGTGTCGCCGACCATCACGCTGCGGCGCGCGTCGACGCCGAGCCGGTCGAGGACGTAGCGGCCCATGTCGGGATGCGGCTTCGGCCGCGCGACCTGGTCCGCACCGACGACGAGCGCGAACATCGGCCTGATGCCCGCGGCGACCAGCAGCGCGTCGGCACTGGCGACGTACTTGCTCGTCGCCACGGCGAGGACGACCCCGCGGGCGCGCAGCGCATCGAGGCCGGGCGCCACGCCCGGGTACAGGAGCTCGGCCGCCTTCGGGAGCACGGTCTCCGCGAACCGCGCCCGGTAGCGCGCCATGCAGCGCGGCACGACGGGGTCGGTCACGGGGACGTCGAGCAGCTCGGCGAAGGCCTGCGCCAGCGGGAGCCCGATCGTCGCCCGGATGGCGGCGGAGCTCGGCGGGCGCCGTCTCTCGCTCTCGAACGTCGCCGTGAACGCCGCCGTGATCGCCGACGGCGTGTCGACGAGCGTCCCGTCGAGGTCGAAGACGGCGAGCTGGATCACGAGACGCTCGCGGACAGGTCTCGGGTGTGATCGGCGTGCGCGACCGCGAGCCGACCGGCGACCTCGGCGCACGACACGAGCACCGCCATGTTGGCGGCCGCCGACCGTCCTGCGGTGGCCGCGTCGACGGCGCGCATGACGTACTTCGTGACGTCCTGACCCGTCACGCCGGTGCGGGTGGCGGCGGCGATCGCGTCGCGAATCGCGGCGTCGACCTCGTCGGAGTCGATCGCGTCGGCGGCGTCGATCGGGGACGTGACGACGAACGCGCTGTGGTTCCCGAGCGCCCAGTGGAGCTCGATCGCACGCGCGAGCGCGACGGGGTCGTCGATCCGGTGCGGGCTGCGGTAGCCGGACGTGCGGCAGTAGAACGCCGGAAAGTCGTCGGAGCGGAACGCGACCACGGGAACGCAGTGCGTCTCGAGGTACTCCAGTGTCAGTCCGATGTCGAGGATCTTCTTCGCCCCGGCGCACACGACCGCGACCTTCGAGCGTGTGAACTGGATCAGATCGGGCGATACGTCCATGGTCTCTTGCGCCCCGCGGTGGACGCCGCCGATGCCGGCGGACGCGAAGAACGGGATGCCGGCGAGATCGGCGGCGAGGACCGACGAGGCGACGGTCGTCGCCCCCATGCCGCCGCGCGCGAGCACGACGGCCGTGTCGCGACTGGACACCTTCGGGATGCCGGGCGTCGACGCGAAGCGCTCGACGTCGCTCTCGGTCATGCCGATCCGGATGCTCCCGCCGTCGATGCAGATGGTCGCGGGGACGGCCCCCTGCATGCGCACGGCGTCGGCGACCCGCAGGGCCGTCGCGGCGTTGTCCGGATAGGGGAGCCCGTGCGTGATGACGTTCGACTCCAGTGCGACGACGGGCTTTCCCGACCGAAGGGCGTCGGACACCTCGTCCGAGAACCGGAGCGGAGGCGTTGCGTGGTTCCACATCTCACCATCACTCCCGGCGTAGGTGGACGTCTCCATCACGTGCTGGCGACGTAATCGGCGTCGACGCGTTCCGTCACGCCGCTCGAGAGCTCGCCACGCCGTTCGCCGGCGTCGCGGGCGGCCGGCGACGGACCGGTCGAGACGCGGTCGGCCGTTCCCGTCAGCCGCGCGCCGACGGCCGCCGCGAGCTCGTCGACGCCATCGGGCCGGAGGACACCGTAGTGGTCGCCGGCGAGCCGGTGGACCGCGGGCGCCGCCGCCGAGTACCCCGACGCGCGCTCTACGAACGAGTAGTCGTCGCCGCGCGCTTTGTAGAGCGCGACCGGTGCCGCGACCTTCCGTTCGATCAGCTCGCGGAACGTGTACTCGAACTCGAACGTCCGCGCGACGATACGCGTGATGCGGCGGACGGTGCCGGCGTCGAGCTCGGGGAACCGTGTCGCGACGTACGACACGAAGCTGTCCTCGTCGCGCGCGACGGCGAGGCACCGCTCCAGCTCGGCCCCCGACGTCGTCCCCGCGAACACCGAGTACAGGATCGTGACGTAGGTGCGGTCGTCGAAGCTCGCCGCGCGCGGCGCGGCCGCGCGGTCCTGCTCGACCGTCGGGTTGCCGGGGCACACGAGGAGCACGTGGTCGACCGTCTCACCGAGGCGTTCGAGCTGCCACGCGGTCTCGAACGCGACGCGCGCGCCGAACGAGTAGCCGATCAGCGTGTAGGGGCCCGCCGGCTGCACGCGCCGGATCTCGCTCACGTCGGCGGCCGCCATCGCGGCGATCGTCGACGGCGGCTCCTCGCCGGCGTTGAGCCCGAGGGCCTGGACGCCGTAGACGGGCCGGTCCACCGGGATCCGGCGCGCGAGGTGGCGCAGGTTCATCGGGTAACCGCCGAGACCGGGCCAACAGAAGATCGGACGTCCCGCTGCGCGTCGCAGGAGCACGAGCCTGGACGCGGCCCCGCCCGCGTCGCGGTCGATCCGCGCGGCGAGGTCCGCGAGCCGCGGCGTCTCGAAGATCGCCTGGTAGGGCAGCCGCACGCCGAGGTCGCGATTGACCTTGTTGATCAGCGACACCGCGGTCAACGAGTTGCCGCCGAGGCCGAAGAAGTCGGCGTCGGCCGAGACGCGCTCCTCGTGCAGGCACTCCCGCCACGCCGCCGCGAGCCGGCGCTCCGTCGGCGTCGCGGGCGCGACGTAGGGCCTGCTGCGCTCGTCGGGCCGCGCGCGTTCGCGCGCCGCGAGCGCCTCGAGGTCGATCTTGCCGTTGGCGGTCAACGGCAGCCGGTCGACGATCGTGATCCGGTCCGGGACCATGTGGCGCGGCAGGAGTTGGGTGAGCTCGTCCCTGACGATCTCGGCGGGGCCGCGCATGTGGACCGCGTCCTCGAGCATCCCCTCGCTCGCGCGCTGCGCGTCGCTGACGCCGCCACCGACGAGGAAGTACGACGCCCGCGCCTCGATCCCGAGCGCCGCGGCGATGTCGTCGACGCGCCGCGCGGCCGGAAGCGGATGCCCGGACTTGGAGCTGTAGCCCGACGACATCAAGCCGATCCCGCACTCGTTCGCCTGGAGTCGGTGCGCGATGCGGCCGAGGGCGACGTAGGCGAGCCACTCCTCCGTGTCGACGCTCAGCAGCGTCACGCCGAAGCTCGCGCGCGCGTACACGTGCTGGTTGATGGCGATGACGTGCTTCGACTCCACGAGCTCGTCGCCGACCCGCTCGAAACGGCCGTCCACGTACTCGTACTGGCCCGGCGGCATGCCGGCGACGCGGCCGGGGTGCACCTGCACGAGGATCCTCGTCCCCGGCTCCCAGCGCCGACCGTCGTCGGGTGCGATCTCGAACGTCCCGAGGTACGCGTCGCGCCGGCCGGTTGCGATGCGCCCGAGCACCGCGGGGTCGAATGCGGCCGGGGCGATGCGGAGCCCGTACGGGGGCAGGACGTCGTCGAAGAGCCCGACCATGTGACCCGTCTCGAGCTCGAGGACCTCGAGGACGTTGTTCTTGTAGACGGGCTCGATGGCGTCCCGCTTGCCGAGGAAGTGGACGCGCAGGCGTGCCGATGCACGCGGCTCGGCCGGCGCGACCAGCACCAGGCTGTGGTCGACGGGATGGTAGTAGTACGTGCCCGGCGCGAGCGCCTCGATGCCCGCGATCTCGACGTAGAGCTGCGTCGCGTAGAGGGCGCCCGGGGACGCGTAGGCGTACTTGGGCAACAGCCGCTCGTCGCTGTGGAACTGGCCGAACGCGCGCAGGATGGCGCCGAGCTCGGAGAGCGTCAACGACGCGACGTCGCGCGGCGTGCCGGCGTCGTCGCGCGGCGCCAGCAGCTGCAGCAGCCGCGTCTCGGTCACCTCCTCGCCCTCGAAGTGACGGTACGTCTTGCGCGCGAACGCCGTGCGCCGCAGCGACGCGCTCTCGCGCTTGCCGGGCAGCGGTACGACGCGCTCGCTCCGGCTCGTCGCGCGCACGCCGGCGTCGGACAGCTGCGCCTTGACCTGCAGCCGGTCGGCCTTGGAGCGATGGTGCGCGCCGGCCCTGCCGTGGTCCATGAGCGCGGCTTCCTTCTCGTTGAGCTCCACGAACGCGACGAGCTGCTGCGCGCCGGTGCTCTCGTTGCCGACGACGGTCGCCGCGGCGCGCTTGACCCAGAGGTGCTCCTCGATCGCCGTCGAGATCTCGTCGAGCTCGATCCGGTAGCCACGCAGCTTCACCTGGTTGTCCGTGCGTCCGCAGAACTGGAGCGTGCCGTCTGGGTTCCAGTGGACGACGTCGCCGGTCCGGTACAGGCGCTCAGTCGGCGCGAACGGCGACGGCACGAACCTCCGCCTCGTCTCGTCGGGACGGTTCAGGTAGCCGCGCGCCAGCTGCGCGCCGCCGATGTAGAGCTCGCCGTTCTCCTCGACCCCGACGGGGTTCAGGTCGTCGTCGAGGACGAAGCACTGCGTGTTGTCCACCGGCGTGCCGATCGGGACCGTGCCGCCCCGTCCGCCGAGCTCGTCGGGGTCGACGAAGTGAGCGGTCGCGTTGATCGTGCACTCCGTCGGCCCGTAGAGGTTGACGAGCGACGCCCACGGCAGCGCGTCGTAGAAGGAGCGCGCCAGCTGACGCGACAACGCCTCGCCGCCCGAGAACACGTAGCGCAACGACGTGCACGCGCGCAGCGCCTCGGTGTCGACGAGCGCCTGCAGCAGGCTCGGGACGCATTGCAACGTCGTGGCGCCCGTGTCGACGATCAGCGCGATCAGCTCCTTGGGATCGCGGTGCAGGCCGGGCGGTCCCACCACCACCTGGGCCCCCGCCGCGGGGGCAAGGATCTCCCACTGCGCCGCGTCGAAGCTGATCGGCGTCTTCTGGACGACCCTCGTGCCGGCCCGCACGCCGGCGCACGCGCGCAGCCACCGCATCTGCGACACGATGCTGCGGTGCTCGATCATCACGCCCTTCGGGCGGCCGGTGCTGCCCGACGTGTAGATGACGTAGGCGAGGCTGGTCGAGCTCGGCGGGACGTGGGCCGGCGCGGGTCCGCCGACCGTCGCGGCCCCCAGCTCGACGATGCGCGTGCCGCGCGGGGCGAGCTCGCGGAGCCGCGCGACGAGGTGGCGCTGCGTCACGACGACGCCCGTTCCGCTGTCCTCGATCATGTAGCGCAGGCGCTCGTCGGGGTACTCCGGCGCGAGCGGGAGGTACGCCGCGCCGGCCGTGAGGACGCTCCACACGCCGACGACCAGCTCCGGCGACGGCTCGACGAACAGCCCGACGCAGTCGTCTACGCCGAGCCCGGCGTCGCGGAGGCGCGCGGCGACGTGCGCGCTCTCGTGCACGAGCTCGCGGAACGTCAGCTCGTGGCCGCGGCCGACGACCGCCGCGACGTCCGGTTGGAGCGCCGCCTGCTCGGCCAGCAGCTCCGGCAGCGACGCGCCATGGAACACCTCCGGCGGACGGCGTGTGACGCATGCGACTTCCATCGCGGTTCCCTTTCTGCCGCTAGGCGGTCAGGCCGGCCCGCGTCGCCGCGACCGGCTCCTGGCCGACGGGCTCCGACGCAGGCGGCGGGTGGTGGCGACGCCCGCCGGCCGGCTGCGCGAGCACGACCGCGGCGAACACGGCGCCGGCGCCTGCGACCTGGAGCGGCGTGAGCTCTTGGCCGAGGACGACGTAGCCGAGCGCGGTCGCCACGAGGGGGCTGACGAAGCCGAGGCACGAGACCGCGAGCGCGGGGAGCCGCCCGATCCCGCGGAACCAGATGCTGTACGCGACCAGCGCCCCGATACCGCCGAGGTACAGGTAGCCGGCGACGTTGGTCCCCGTGAGGACGCCCGGCAGTCCCTCCGCGGCGAGCATGACCGGCAGCAGCACGACGCCTCCGACGCCGAGCTGCCAGCCCGTGAACGTCAGGATGCCGACGCCCTCGGGCCGGCCCCACAGCTTCGTCAGCACGATCCCCGTCGCCATGCTGGCCGCGCCGCCCAACCCCGCCAGCACGCCGACCCCGTCCAGAGCCGCGTCGGGGCGCAGCACGAGCAGTCCGATGCCGACCACGCCGACGACGCACGAGACGACGTGCGTCGCGCGGACGGCCTGCTTGAGGATCACCGCGGACAGCACGAGGACGACCGTGGGTTGGATCGATCCGACGAGGGCCGCGACGCCGCCCGGCAGGTGGTACGCGGCGACGAACAGCAGGTAGAAGAACGCGCCGATGTTGAGCACGCCGAGCGCGAGCGCGCGCCACCACCACGTGCCGGAGGGGAGCTTGCGCCCGAGCCCGAGCAGGATCAGGCCGGGCGGGAGCGACCTCATCGTCGCCGCGAGCAGCGGACGGTCGGGCGGAAGCCACTCCGTGGTCACGATGTACGTGCTGCCCCACACCGCGGGGGCCAGCGCGGTCAGCAGTGCGTTGCGGGCGACGCCGTCGACGTTCACCTGGCGCCCGTGTCCTGTGTCCCGAAGTACCGGTCGCCGAAGTCGCCGATCCCCGGCAGCATGTACGCGTTCTCGTCGAGGCCGTCCTCGACGGCGGACGTGACGACGTTCAGCGCCGGGTGTGCGGTCGTGATCGCGCCGAGTGCCTGCGGCGAGGCGAGGAACGCCACCAGCACGATCCGCTCGATCGACACGCCCGCCCGCGCGAGCACGTCGAGAGCCGCGAGCGCGGACCCGCCCGTCGCGAGCATCGGCTCGAGGAGCAGCACGTGACACGACGCGACGTCGGGCGGAAGGCTCGCGAAGTAGAGCCGCGGCAGCTTCGTGCTGCGGTCGCGCTGGATCAGGATCTTGCCGATCCGGATGCCGGGGTGCATGGCGCGCAGCTCCGCCTCCATGCTCTCGCCGGCGCGCAACACCGACACGCCGCACAACGGCGACGCGAACGCGAGGCCCGCGTAGGTCTCGCCGACCGGCGTCGTGACCTTCTTCTCCTCGAACGGCAACAGGTTCATCGCCTCCTCGAGGAGGAGCCGGATGATCCTGCGGGAGTAGTGGACGAAATCCTCACGCGTCGCATCCCGGTCACGGATCGCGGTGTGCAACGCGCGCAACTGATCGTTCTGCGGCAGCAGCCGCACGACGCCGGTGGCGGCCACGAGACCCCCTCACCCTCGCGTGGCTGTATTTCGACGTCATGTTACATGACGTCTAGACTCTCGTCAACAGTTTGTAATCAAGTTAGTTGAGCCAGCGGCGCGCCGCCCGCCGGCTAGCCCTCGAGGTACGCCTCGAGCTGCGCCAGGCGCCGTCTCCACGCCGCCTTCGCGGCCTCCGCGTCGTCCGCGCCGGCGAGGCGCTCGTGCGCCACAGCGACCCTCGACTTCGACGGGCCCTTGTCGACGAACCCGACGTTGACGCGCGTCGAGCCGTCGCCCCAGTCGAAGCGCGCGCTGCGCGCCGGCTGCGCGGTGCGGAGCGTCATGTCGCCGTCGGTCAGCCACTGCGCGCGGGCGTCGTCGTCGACGAACGCGTCGAACAGCGCGCCGACCGGCACCGCGACGGTCTTCGACGCCGAGACCGAGAACCCGACGGCCTGCTGGTGCTTGAGGCGCATGCCGCGCGCCCGCTCGTACGCGACCGTGACGGACTGCGCCCACCAGCCGCCGACGCCGTGCTCGTCGACGAGGTGGCGCGCGATGTCGCCGTGCGTGCGGTCGCGCGCGCCCCAGCGATCGAGGCACTCGAACCACTCGTCCCACGACTTGCCCGTCGCGGCGCGCACGGCGTCGTCCGAAGGACGGTCGGCGGGGGCCGCGAGACGCGTGCGGGCGGCCCTCTCGCGGTCGCGCTTGTCGGCGACGTGCCCGCGCGCGGCGGTGTAGCTCTCCCCGGTCTTGGACATGCGCGCGCGAACGCGGCGCTTGAACGACTTGTCCTCGGTCATCGCTCCTCCTTCGCAACGCCGCGACCGCGGGACTCACGCTCCCTTGGGCGCGGCCCGAAGGGGATGCCACCGAGCGTCCCGAGGGCTGGGCCCCCTTTGCCTCGCCGATGCCGGCGGCGTGAGCGCCGGGGCCGAGGTTGGGCGTGGGACACGCCGCAGGTCAAGATACGCGCGCCCGAGGGCGCGCGCAAGGCGGCCCGGCGCGCGATGAGTTCGCCCGGCGGGCGCCGTCCAAGAAGACGACGACACCGTCTCGACGAGGGGAGTGCGATGCAGGGGATCATGCCGTTCCTGTGGTTCGACACCGAGGCCGAAGAGGCCGCGGAGTTCTACACGTCCGTGTTCGACGACGCTCGCATCCTCGACGTGCGCCGCTACGGGGAGGCGGGGCCGCGCCCGCCGGGGTCCGTCATGACGGTGACGTTCGAGGTGCGCGGCCTGCAGCTCACCGCGCTCAACGGCGGGCCGGACTTCCGGTTCAACGAGGCGATCTCGCTGCTCGTGAGCTGCGCGACCCAGGACGAGGTCGACGAGCTGTGGGCGAAGCTGTCCGACGGCGGCGCCGAAGGGCAGTGCGGCTGGGTCAGGGACCGCTATGGGCTGTGGTGGCAGGTCGTGCCGGACACGCTCGGCGACATGCTCCAGGACGCCGACGCCGAGCGGGCAAAGCGCGTCATGGAGGCGATGCTGAAGATGCGCAAGATCGAGACCGCGGAGCTGCAGCGTGCCTACGACGGCGTCTAGCGCGTCGCCCGGCGATCGCGCCCGAGTCCGGACGCAGGCGACGACCGATTAGTTCGCGCCCCGGGCGCCGTCGTAGGGGTTGGAACCCTGCGACGGATCCCCCGCTCGGCGCCGAAGGGAGAGCTCGTGGACACCGTGTCGACGGCGGGCGTAGGGAGCGGGAATGTCGCGCCGGCGTCCGTGGTCGAACCACGGGACGGCGCGGGCATCGCAGGACGACTGAGAGGTGAGCGAGTGACGCACATGATCCGAACGGCCGGCCTCGTCAAGCGCTACGGGGACCTCGTCGCGCTCGACGGGCTCGACCTCGTCGTGCCCAAGGGCACGGTGCTGGGCCTGCTCGGCCCGAACGGCGCCGGCAAGACGACCGCCGTGCGCATCCTGACGACGCTGCTCGACCCCGACGAGGGCGACGTCGAGGTCGCCGGTCTCGACGTGCGGACCGAGCCCCGCAAGGTGCGCGAGCGCATCGGTCTGTCGGGGCAGAACGCAGCCGTCGACGAGAACCTCACCGGCTACGAGAACCTCGACATGGTCGGGCGCCTGTACCACCTCGGCCGTGCGCGCTCGCGCGCGCGTGCGCGCGAGCTGCTGGAGCGCTTCGAGCTCGCCGACGCGGCCGACCGTACGGCGAAGACGTACTCGGGCGGCATGCGGCGCCGTCTCGACCTCGCCGCGGCCCTCGTCGCCGCGCCCGACGTCCTGTTCCTCGACGAGCCCACGACCGGCCTCGACCCGCGCAGCCGCGTGCAGATGTGGGAGGCGATCGAGGAGCTCGTGCGCGCCGGGTCGACCGTGCTGCTCACGACGCAGTACATGGAGGAGGCCGACCGCCTCGCGGACGACATCGTCGTGATCGACCGCGGGCGCAAGATCGCGCAGGGCACGTCCGACGAGCTCAAGCGCCAGATCGGCGGCGAGCGCATCGAGATCGTGCTCGCGGACGCGGACGACATGCGGCCCGCGGAGACGATCTTGGCGGGCGTCGCGGTCGGCGACGTCCAGGGTGAGGAGCAGGCGCGCCGGCTCACCGCGCCGGTGACCGGCGGCGCCGACGTCCTCGGGCGACTGCTGCAGCGCCTCGCCGACGCCAACATCGGCGTCGTCGACGTCGGGCTGCGGCGTCCCACGCTCGACGACGTGTTCCTGTCGCTGACCGGCCACGCGGCCGAGGACGTCGCCGAGCCCGACGACGGTCACGACGAACGCGCCGACACCGGCGCGCGGGAGGAGGTCGTCCGATGAGCCGTGTCGCGCTCGCGCTCGGCGACGGAGCGGTGGTCGCCAAGCGCAACCTCATCAAGATCAAGCGCGTCCCCGAGGTCCTGATATGGACGACGATGTCGCCGATCATGTTCGTGCTGCTGTTCGCGTACGTGTTCGGCAGCTCGATCGAGATCCCCGGCGTCGAGTACCGCGAGTTCCTGATCGCGGGGATCTTCGCCCAGACGGTGATCTTCGGGTCGACGTTCACGGGGGCCGGCCTCGCCGAGGACATGACGAAGGGCATCGTCGACCGCTTCCGGTCGCTGCCGATGGCGCGCTCCGCGGTCCTCGTCGGCCGCACCGCGAGCGACCTCGCCTACAACTCGACGTCGATCCTCGTGATGTCGATCACGGGATTGATCGTCGGCTGGCGCATCAGGACGTCGGTGCCCGAGGCGATCGGCGGCTTCCTGTTGCTGCTGCTGTTCTCGTACGCGATCTCGTGGATCATGGCGTACGTCGGGCTGAAGGTCGCGAGTGTCGAGGTCGTCAACAACGCGTCGTTCATGTTCATCTTCCCGATGACGTTCGTCGCCGACACGTTCGTGCGCGCCGAGCTGCTCCCCGGCCCCCTACAGACGTTCGCGGAGTGGAACCCGGTGTCGTCGCTGGCGCGCGCCGTGCGCCAGGCGTTCGGCAACACCGGCGCGCTGCCGGAGCCCGACGTGTGGTCGCTCCAGAACCCGGTCCTCTACACGCTGATTTGGGTCGGCATCATCCTCGCGGTCTTCGTCCCGCTGTCGGTGCGCCAGTACAACCGCGCCGCGATGCGCTAGACGGCGACCGGCCGCGGCGACGAGGGCCGTCTGCACGACGACGCGAAAGGAGGGCGCGTGGCCGCTCGGCAGCCGTGCCGCGCCCGCGTGCGCGCGACGCGGCGCTCGGGCGAGCCCGCGGCCGTCGTAATCGTCGTCGCGGGCCGCGTCGCGCCCGCCGACGCCGCGACGCTGTGCGAGCGCGTCGGCGCGCTCGTGCGGACGCGCTGCGCCGGCGCGGTCGTGTGCGACATGGGGGCCGCGGCCCCCGACCTCGGGGCGGTCGACCTCGTCGCGCGCGTGCACCTCGTCGCGCGCCGCTTCGGCGCGCGTGCGACGGTGCGCCGGGCGCGGCCCGAGCTCGTCGCCCTTCTGGCGCTCGCCGGCCTCGGCGACGTCGTCGCGCTGGAGCCGCTACGGGTCGAGGCGCGGCGGCAGCCCGAACAGCGGGAACAGCGTCTGGGTGTCGAGGAAGAACGTGATCCCGGCGATCGCGCCGTCTGACATCTCCAGCACCTGCAGCGACCACGGCATGAACGCGCCGCCCGGCCCCCCGGGCCGGTACTGGCCGAACGCCGGCGACGCGTTCGCGGTCGTCGGCACGAGGCGCGACCCGCGGCATCCGATGCCCATGCCGAGGCACCACTTGCGGATGTCGTCGTGGCCGCGCAGCCACAGCTCGTACGGGGGCATCGACCATTCGGCGTCCTCGCGCAGCAGCGACGTCAGCGCGTCGAGGTCGTAGCTCTCGAACGCCTCGACGTAGCGCGCCAGCAGCGCGCGCTGGTGTTCGTCCATCGGCCGGGCCGGCGCGTCGGCGACGTTCGCCGACGCGAGCGCGGCGCGCGCCCGTTGCAGCGCGCTGTTGACGGACGCGACCGACGTGTCGAGCAGCTCGGCGACCTCGGTCGCACGCCACCGCAGGACGTCGCGCAGGATGAGCACGGCGCGCTGGCGCGCCGGCAGGTGCTGCAACGCGGCGACGAACGCGAGCCGCACGGTCTCGCGCTGCTCGGCGACCTCGGCCGGGTCGGCGCCCGGCGCGAGCACGCGGTCGTCGGGCACGGGCTGGAGCCACGCGCTCTCCGGCAGCGGCTCGCCGAGCGGCGCGTCGGCGCTGCGCGCCGGGCCGAGGTCGACGGGCCGCGCGCGGCGCTTGCGCCCGTCGAGCATGTCGAGGCACACGTTCGTCGCGATGCGGTAGAGCCACGACCGCAGCGCGGCGCGTCCCTCGAAGCCGTCGATCGCCCGCCACGCGCGGAGCATGGTCTCCTGCACCGCGTCGTCGGCCTCGAACGTCGAGCCCAGCATCCGGTAGGCGTAGGCGGTCAGCTCGGCGCGATGGCGCTCGAGCCGCGCCTCGAGGTCCTCGGGCGCGCCCGGCGCGTGTTCGGTGGCCGCGAGCTCGGTCATCCGGGGTTGCTCCTCTCCCGCCCTGGAGCCCAGTGCGGCGAATCGACTGCGAGCTCCCATCATAGGCAGCCGCCTCGGCGGCGCGGAAGGTGGACCGACGACTTCGCCGGCCGGCCGCGTCGTCGCGGCCGCGACCGGCGGACGCCGTCGCGCCGCGCGCGGGTGACGTAACGTGCGGGCATGCGCGGCCGTCCCGTCACCGGCCGTCCCGCGCCCGGGCGGCGGGGGCGCGCCGGCCACCTGATCCCGTTCGGCGAGGCGTTCCGTTACTGGCTCCGGCTCGGGTTCGTCAACTTCGGCGGCCCCGCGGGGCAGATCGCGCTCATGCACCACGACCTCGTCGAGCGCAAGCGGTGGATCTCGGAGAACCGCTTCCTCCACGCGCTGAACTACTGCATGCTGCTGCCCGGTCCCGAGGCGCAGCAGCTCGCGATCTACGTCGGCTGGCTGCTCAACGGGACGTGGGGCGGCATCGTCGCCGGGGTCCTGTTCGTGGCACCGGCGTTCGTGCTGATGCTGGCCCTGTCGTGGACGTACGCGGTCCACGGCGACGTCGCATGGGTCGCGGCGGTGTTCTACGGGCTGCGCGCCGCGGTCGTGGCGCTCGTCCTCGTCGCCGTCGTGCGGGTCGGAGCGAGGGCGCTGCGCAACCCGGCCATGGCCGCGATCGCCGCCGGCGCGTTCGTCGCGATCTTCGTCGTCGCGGTGCCGTTCCCGCTCGTCGTCGCGGGGGCCGCCGCGACCGGGCTCGTCGGGGGGCGCGTCCGGCCGGACCTCTTCCGGCGCGCCGCCGTTCACGAGGCGCCGTCCGGCGACGCCGGCCCCCTGATCGCCGACGACCACGACGCCGACGCGTCGCCGCGCCTGCGGACCGCCGCCGTGCTCGTCGTCGGCCTCGTCGTGTGGTGGGCGCCGCTGCTCGCCGTCGTCCTCGTGCGCGGCGCCGACGACACGCTCGCGCGCGAGGCCCTGTTCTTCAGCCACGCCGCGATGATCACGTTCGGCGGCGCCTACGCGGTCCTCGCCTACATCGACCAGGCCGCGGTCCACCACTTCGGGTGGCTCGAGCCGGGGCAGATGGTCACGGGGCTCGGGCTCGCCGAGTCGACGCCGGGACCGCTGATCATGGTCACGCAGTTCGTCGGGTTCCTCGCGGCCTACCGCTTCCCGGGCGGGCTCGACCCGGTCGTCGCGGGCGCGCTCGGGGCGGTCGTCACGGTGTGGGCGACGTTCGCGCCGTGCTTCCTGTGGATCTTCCTCGGCGCTCCGTACATCGAGCGCCTGCGCGGCAACCGGCTCCTCGACGCCGCGCTCGGCGCGGTGACGGCCGCGGTCGTCGGCGTCATCCTCGACCTCGCGGTCTCCTTCGGCGTCGCGACGCTGTTCGGCGACGTCGGCGTCGGCCGGCTGCTCGTGTTCACGCTCCCGTGGCCCGAGCCGGCGTCGCTCGACCCGTTCGCGCTGGCGCTAGCGGCGGTCGCGTTCGCGGGGCTGTGGAGGTTCCGGTGGAACGTGCTGTGGGTCGTGGGGGGCAGCGCCGTCGCGGGTCTCGCCTACCGGGCGCTGTGACGCGTGGCTACGCGGCGCCCGCGCCGCCGGGCTCGCCGGGCTCGGAGTCGCGCGCCCAGTCGTGCGCCCACTCGGCGACGGCGTGGACGACGGATCCCAGGGCGCGGCCCTTGTCCGTCAGCCGGTACTCGACCCGCACGGGCTTGGTCGGCGTGACGACGCGCTCGACGACCCCCTCGGCCTCGAGCTCCTTCAGCCGCTCCGACAGGAGGCGGTCGCTGAGGTCCGGGACGGCCGCGACGATCTCGCTGAAGCGGGTCGCGCCGGCGAGCATCGAGCGCACGATCGCGCCCGTCCAGCGCCGGCCGATGATCTCGATCGCCCTCGTGTAGGCGGGACAGAACGCCGCCAGCCCGCCTCGCTCGACCTCCGCCTGCGCCATGCGGGAATTCTAACCGTCCTGCTCATGTTCGACTAGTCACATATGAAAGTATAGGCTCTTACAGAACATAAGACTTCGACGAGGGAGGAACGGCATGAGCTGGACGCTCGACACGGCCCACACGACGGTGAGCTTCTCCGTGCGGCACATGGGGCTCTCCAAGGTTCGCGGGCAGTTCACCCGCTTCGGCGGCGAGGTCTCGGGCGACCCGGCCGACGTCGCCGGCGCGCGCGGCCGCATCGAGATCGAGATGGCGAGCATCGACACCGGCAACCCGGACCGCGACGCGCACCTCCGCAGCGCCGAGCTCTTCGACGTCGACCGCTTTCCGACGATGGTCTTCGAGGCGAAGTCGGTGACGCCGGCCGGCGACGGCCGCTACGTCGTCGTCGGCGAGCTCACGATCAAGGGCGTCACCCGGCCGGTGGAGCTCGACTACGAGCACGGCGGCGAGGGCGTCGACCCGTTCGGCAACCACAAGGTCGGCGGCACCCTGACGACCACGATCAAGCGCAGCGACTGGGGCCTCAAGTGGAACCTCCCGCTCGACGGCGGCGGCTGGCTCGTGAGCGACAACGTCGCGATCGAGATCGACGTCCAGCTCGTGCGGAGCCGGGCGGCGGTCGAGGAGGGGGCCGCGGCCGAGAGCAGCGTGTCGGCCTAGGCCCGCCCGTTCGGCCCGTGTCGCCGCGGCGGCGGGAAGCCCCGGCGTCGCGCCCGCGCGACGGGGCCGCCGCTCGACGACCGGTGGGCCGCCCTCGACGACGCCGACGCGGAGGTCAGCGGCCGGCGTCGGACGACGACGCGTCGGCGTGGGTCCGGTCGACGCCGACCGCGTTCTCGAGCGACAGGTGGCCGCCGAAGTAGCCGCCCGCGGTCGCGCACAGCCCGCCGGCGATGCCGAGGGCCGCGCCGCGGCGATGGGCGCCGCGTGTCCGGGCGACGAACGACGCCGCGTACAGCGCCGTCGCGGTCAGGTTGACGGCCGCGTGCACGACGCCGACGCGCCGCGCCCGCGGCGGTGCCGCGCCGATCTCGGCGACGCCCGAGGCGACCGTGGGCGCGGCCATGACGAGGCCGAACGCGACCAGCCGCCGCGCCGCCTCGCGCGCGTCCGGCCCGCCGATCAGGTCGAGGAGCGACGCCGACATCCACGCGCCGAGCGGGAAGTCGGTCGCCATCGGGTGCAGCGCGTGCCCGAGCCACGCGCCTCGCAGCGCATCGCCGGCCGCGCTCGCCCGCAGCGCGCGGCCGAGGCGGTGGAGCGGCGCGGCGGCCGCGTCGAGACCGCCGGCGCTCTCGACGACCTCGGCCGCGCAGTGCAGCGTCCGGCCGGCGCGGGTCCGCCCGGCGTCGCCGGAGCGGCCGTCGGGACGGCTCGAGCCGAGGTCGTACGGTGGGCGTTCGTGCATCGTCGTCTCCGCGTTCGGCGGGGTCGGCCCGGTCGATACCCGCGCACCGCGGCGCGCAATCCGGGCCCGGGTATGGTTGCGCCACCGAGCCGCGCCGCGGCCGTGCACGCCGCCGGGAGGCCGCGTCATGGAGGACCTCGTCGAGAACCTCGCCAACGGCAACGTCACCGCCGTCAAGATCGTCCTGGCGTCGGTGATCATGGCGCTCGCCGTGTACCAGGTCGTGCTGATGGCCGTCGGCTGGGGCAAGGTCAAGCTCCCGTTCCTCAAGGGCAAGCCCGCGTCGTTCGCTCACCGCGCCGTGGGCGACACGATCGTGACGATCACTATCGTCGTCGCGTTCATGTGCCTCGCGTACTTCGGGATCGAGGACGGCATCGAGCACGCGCGCCCGGGCGAGACCGACCGCGCCACGATGCACGTCGTCGCCGCGTTCGCGCTCCTCGCGGCGCTCGCGTTCAAGATCGTCGTGGTGCGGTGGTGGCATCGGCTCGGGAAGTACCTGCCGGTCATCGGCCTCACGGTGTTCGCGCTGTTCCTCGCGACGTGGCTCACGTCGGCCGGCGACTACCTCCTCGGCGGCTGACGTGGCCGACGCGGCGCGCTCGCACGCGCTCCAGATCGTCGGCTCGCTTCTCGTCGCGCTCGCGATCGTCGCCGTGACCGTGTCGCTCGTGACGAGCCGGCTGGGGCCGGGCATCGACGACGACCGCGGCCGCGACGCGCGCGACCGGCGCCAGGAGCGCCAGGAGGAGCTGCGGGAGCGGCGCGAGGAGCGTCGGGAGGAGCGGCGCAAGGACTGACACGGCGGCCGCGCGGGCATAATTCGTCGCGCGATGACATCAGCGCCCGAGCGCCCCGCCCCCTCCGCCGACCGCGGCGCGCCGGTCCCCGCCGTGCCGGCGTACCGACGCGAGCGCGTCGAGTGGTGGTCCGCGGCGGCGGTCGCGGTCGCCGTGCTCGGCGGCGTCGCGTGGGCGGCGGCGACCCTGCCGGTGCAGGCCGCGGTCATCCTCGGCGTCGCCGCGGCCGGCGCCTACGCCGCGTGGCTCGCGACGAACTACCGCCATCCGGTCGTGTCGCGCGCCGCCGTCGCGACCTATCTGTGCGCGGTCGCGTTCCAGATCGCGCACATGGCCGAGGAGTACGCGGGCGGCTTCCCGCACGAGTTCGTCGAGCTCTTCGACAGCCCCCGGCGCTGGAGCGAGCCCGCGTTCCTGCTCGTGTTCGTGTTCGGGTTCAACGCGCTGTGGTGCCTCGGCGCGGCCGGCGCGCTCTACCGCGTGCGCGTCGCGAACTACCTGCTGTGGTTCTACGCGCTGGGGGCCGGGCTCGTGAACGCGGTGTCGCACTTCGTGTTCCCGGTGCTGCGCGGCGGCTACTTCCCCGGGCTCTACACGGCCGCGGGCCATCTCGCGCTGAGCGCGCTGCTGGTGTACGTGCTCGCGCGCGACCGCCGGCGCGTCGTGCGCGAGGCCGGCTACCGCGACGGCGCGCCGGTGACGACCGAGACCGCGACGTGACCACGACGCCGGCGGCGCGGCGTCCCCGTATCCTCGGCACGTGGACGACCTCAGGACGGCGCGCACGACGGTCCACCGCGTCCCGGCGCGCGGGGTCTACGACCGCGCCGCGATCGACGCGATCCTCGACGCGGCCCCCGTGTGCCACGTCGGCGTCGTCGTCGACGGCCAGCCGTACGTCATGCCGGCGATCCACGCCCGCGTCGGCGACGAGCTCGTCCTGCACGGCTCCAGCGCGAGCCGCCTGTTCCGTCACCTCCGGTCGGGCGCACCGGCGTGCGCGACCGCGACCGTCGTCGACGGGCTCGTGCTGGCGCGCTCGGCGTTCCACAGCTCGATGAACTACCGCTCGGCGGTCGTGCTCGGCGTAGCGCGCGAGGTCGCGCAGCGGGCGCCCAAGCTCGCCGCGCTGGAGGCGATCTCGGAGCACGTGCTCCCGGGGCGGTGGACCGACGTGCGCCCCCCGAGCGACGCCGAGCTGCGGGCGACGACCGTCGTCTCGATCCGCGTCGACGAGGCGTCGGCCAAGGTGCGCACGGGGCCGCCGGCGGACGACGACGCCGACCTCGAGCTGCCCGTGTGGGCCGGCGTCGTCCCGCTCGAGCTCGTCGCGCAGCCGCCGGAGCCGGACCCGGGCCGCGTGCGCGACGAGCCCGTGCCCCCGTACGCGCGGCGGCCGCCCGCCGCCTACCTCGGCCGCCGCTGAACGCGCCGGCGATCCGGGGCGCGCCGGGGGCACCGTAGTAACGTGGCTCTCTCCCACGTCACGGAGGCCCGCGTGCAGACCGAGACCACCCATCCCGACGCCCTGTTCGAGCGCCTCGGCGGCGACGACGCCGGCCTTCCCGCGCTCCACTCGCCGGTTCGCCGCACCGCGGTGGGCACGCCGTACCTGTGCGAGCCCGGCGTCGTCATGCTCGCGCGGCCGGCGACCGACCTCTCGGGGATGCGGCCGTTCCTCGAGGGCTTCGACGACGCGCTCGGCTTCGCCGGCTACCTCGACGACCCCGGCGAGCTGCCGCCGTCGTCGCAGCTGTGCAAGGTCGCGGGGCAGCTCTGTTATGCGTCGTTCGGGCCCCGCCGCACGCACAACGACCGCGCCGGCGCGTACTTCGAGCGCCTCGTGTCCGCGGGTCACGGCAGCGTGCTGGAGCACAGCACGTTCAGCTTCCTCGTCTACGGCGTGAGCCGCAGCACGACGCACGAGCTCGTGCGCCACCGCGCCGGCATGGCGTTCTCGCAGATCTCGCAGCGCTACGTGTCCGGCAGCGTGCTGCGCTTCGTCGAGCGCGCCGAGTACCGCGACGACCCCGAGCTGCACGCGCTGTTCGAGGCGCGCGTGGACGAGGCGTTCGTGCGCTACCACGAGATGGCCGACGCGCTCCTGCGGCGCCAGCGCGACGGCTTGGGCATGCTGAGCGCCGAGCGCGCCACCGACGCGCGCAAGAAGGTGCAGCAGACGGCGCGCTCGTTGCTTCCGAACGAGACCGAGGCGCCGATCGTCGTGACCGGCAACGTGCGCTCGTTGCGCCACGTGATCGAGATGCGCGCCGACGCGCACGCGGAGACGGAGATACGCGCGCTCGCGATCCGCCTGTTCCTGTGCCTGCGCCGCGCCGACCCGGTGCTGTTCGGCGACTACCGGCTCGACGCGCTCCCGGACGGGACGCACACCGTCGTCACCGACTACCGCAAGGCTTGACGCCCGCGACGGGCACAGCGCATGCGCCTCTACAACACGCTGACGCGCGCCGTCGACGACGTCGAGCTCGGCCGCGACGTGTCGCTGTACGTGTGCGGCGTGACGCCGTACGACACGACGCACGTGGGCCACGCACGGACGTATCTCGTGTTCGACGTCCTCGTACGCCATCTCGTGCACGTCGGCCATCGCGTCCACTACGTGCAGAACGTCACCGACGTCGACGACTCCATCCTGGCGCGCGCCGCCCAGCTCGGCGTGTCCTACGAGGAGCTGCACCGGCGCTACACCGCCATCTACTTCGAGGACGTCGCCGCTCTCGGCATGGTGCCCGCAAGCGCGTACCCGACCGCGTCGAGCGGCATCGAGGAGATCAAGGAGGTCATCGAGCGGCTGCTGCGCTCGGGTCACGCGTACGAGGTCGACGGCGACGTCTACTTCCGTGTCGCACGGGCTCGGTCGTACGGCGACCTGAGCCGCCTGCGCCGCGACGACATGCTGCGCATCGAAGCCGGCCAGGACGGGACGACGATCGACGACCCGCGCAAGGAGGACGCGCTCGACTTCCCGCTGTGGAAGGCGGCGCGTCCGGGGGAGCCGACGTGGGACAGCCCGTGGGGGCCGGGGCGTCCCGGGTGGCACATCGAGTGCTCGACGCTCGCGCTCAAGCACATCGGGCCGCGCGTCGACGTCCACGGCGGCGGCGCCGACCTCGTCTACCCGCATCACGAGTGCGAGATCGCGCAGTCCGAGGCGGTCACCGGTACGAGACCGTTCGCGCGCGCGTGGATGCACGTCGCGATGGTGCTTCTCGGCGGCCGCAAGATGTCGAAGTCGGACGGCAACCTCGTGTTCGTGCGCGACCTGCTCGAGAAGCACACGGCCGACGCGCTGCGGCTCTACCTGCTGTCGACGCACTACCGCACCGAGCTCGACTTCGACGAGGACGAGCTGCGCGCGTGCGGTGAGCGCGCCGCGCTCGTAGCCGAGGCGGCGCGCGCGGCCGGGGGCCGCGGCGACGGCGACGCGACCGACGCGGTGGAGCGCGTCGACGCCGCGCTCGCCGACGACCTCGACACGCCGGCCGCGGTCGCGGCCGTCGAGGGCCTCGCGCGCGCCGTCGTCGACGACGCCCGCGCGGGCCGGCCGGTGCGCGCCCGCCGGCGCGCGCTGGCGCGGGCCGCGGCGCGCCTCGGTCTCCAGCTCGCGGGCTGAGCGCGTCTCCGCGGGTACGCGCGGCGGCTGGCCTATGCTTGGGGACCCGGGACGACGCAACGCCGTCGTCGGGAGGATGGTCGCGGCGCGACGCGCCCGACCGGGACGACAGCAAAGGAGCCAGCATGGCCGTGCAGACCACGAGCGCAGCCGGCCGCATCGAGTCGCTGCTCGGCGACGAGGCCGAATCGCTGCTCAACCACAAGTGCGAGACCGTCGACGCGTCGCAGCTGCACCTGCCCGGGCCCGACTTCGTCGACCGCGTCGTCGCGCAGTCCGACCGCAGCAACGCCGTGCTGCGCAACCTGCAGTCGCTGTTCGACCACGGACGTCTCGGCGGGACGGGCTACCTGAGCATCCTGCCCGTCGACCAGGGCGTCGAGCACAGCGGCGGCGCGAGCTTCGCCCCGCACCCGCCCTACTTCGACCCCGAGAACCTCGTCAAGCTCGCGATCGAGGGCGGCTGCAACGCGGTCGCGTCGACCTTCGGCGTGCTCGGCGCGGTGAGCCGCAAGTACGCGCACAAGATCCCGTTCATCGTCAAGCTGAACCACAACGAGCTCTTGACGTACCCGAACCGCTACGACCAGATCATGTTCGGCGGCGTACGGCGTGCGTGGAACATGGGGGCCGCGGGCGTCGGCGCGACGATCTACTTCGGCAGCGAGGAGAGCGCGCGCCAGATCGTCGAGGTGTCCGAGGCGTTCGAGGAAGCGCACGAGCTCGGCATGTTCACGGTGCTGTGGTGCTACTTGCGCAACTCGGCGTTCAAGCGCGACAAGGACTATCACGTCGCCGCCGACCTCACCGGCCAGGCCAACCACCTCGGCGTCACGCTGCAGGCCGACATCGTCAAGCAGAAGCAGCCCGAGAACAACGACGGCTACGGCGCGCTCAGCCAGGACGGCAAGAAGTACGGGCAGACGAACGCCAAGGTCTACTCGGAGCTCACCACGCAGAGCCCGATCGACCTGACCCGCTACCAGGTCGTCAACTGCTACATGGGCCGCGCCGGCCTCATCAACAGCGGCGGCGCGTCCGCGGGCGGCAACGACCTCGCGCAGGCGGTCCGCACGGCGGTCATCAACAAGCGCGCCGGGGGCATCGGGTTGATCAGCGGCCGCAAGGCGTTCCAGCGGCCGTTGTCCGAGGGCGTCGAGATCCTCAACGCGATCCAGGACGTGTACCTGTCCGACGAGGTCACGATCGCGTAAGGTGCCCCACTGTCACGCAAGGGGCGCGCCGGCCGGCGCGCCCCTTGCGCGCGCGCCGGGAGGCTACGCCTGCACGAGGACGCGGTCGTCCTCGGCGAGGGTCGTGATCGGACCGGCCCCCCAGTGCACGCGCCCGTCCTCGGTCACCGCGGACGGCACGCCACGCACGCCCGCCCGTTGTGCCTCCGCGCGGATCGTGTGGAGCCGCCGGATGTAGTCGGGCGAGTACGCGGCCTCTATCGCACCCTCCGGTGCGAGGCCCGCGCGCCGCGCCGCGCGCGCGATCTCGTGGTCGCTGGAGATGTCGGTGCCCTCGCAGAACATCGCCTCGTACAGCGCGCGCCGGAACGGCCGTAGCGCGCCCCGCTCGGTCGCCCACAGGCACGCCGCGAGCGGCAGCGTCGAACGGGGCTGATGGCGGGGGAGGTGGATCTCGACGCCGCGCTCCAGCGCGAGGCGGTAGACGCGTCGCGGCCAGTCGGTCCTGAGGTGCTCGCCGCGCGGCTCGAGCAGCGGGGCGGGGGCCGGGCGCAGCTCGAACGGGAGCCACTCGATCGCCAGCTTGCCGGCGTCCTCGGCGGCCTCGGCGGCGACGCCCTCGAGATACGAGTACGGGCACACCAGGTCGTAGTAGAGACGCACCCTGCGGGCGGGCTCGCTCACCGTTCACCTCCAACGGTAGGCCAGTCGGCGGTTGGCGGATATCTGCGCGTAAAGATACCGACGACCGCAGTGCGATGTCAAGACGCTTGATATCAAGCAACTCGTCCCGGGAATGCAAGGTGCGCAGCACCGCCGGCGACTGCGAAGTATCTTGATAAACAGACTCTTGACAAGTGTTGGCTTCAATGTAAGTATCTCGAGCGACGACTGGTGACAGCACGGAGGGGTGAGCCATGTCGGTCAACTGCGCCGTGATCTACTACAGCTCGACGGGCAACGTGCACCAGATGGCGACCGCGGTCGCCGAGGGGGCCGCCGAGGCGGGCGCCGACGTCCGTCTCCGCCGGGTCCGCGAGCTCGCACCGGATGCCGCCGTCGCCCAGAACGAGGCGTGGATGAAGCACCTCGCGGAGACGCGCGACATCCCGGAGGCGACGCTCGACGACCTCGAGTGGGCCGACGCGGTGGTCTTCGGCACGCCGACGCGCTTCGGCAACGTCGCGTCGCAGCTCAAGCAGTTCCTCGACACCACCGGACCGCTGTGGGCCGCGGGCAAGCTCGAGGGCAAGGTCGCGTCGGGCTTCGTCAGCGTCGCCACGGGCCACGGCGGCCACGAGAGCACGCTGCTCGCGCTCTACAACACGCTCTACCACTGGGGCGCCGTCATCGTCCCGCCGGGCTACACCGACCCCGCGGTCGACGCCGCCGGCGGCAACCCGTACGGCGCGTCGCACCGCAGCGGCGACGGCGCGCCGAGCCCCGAGGTACTCGAGGCGTGCCGCTACCAGGGACGGCGCTGCGTCGAGTTCGCCCGCGTCCTGCGACGCGAGCGAGTGCCGGCCCTCGTCTGACGCCGCGCGCCGGGTCCGCGCCGGACCCGGGCCGGACACCAGTGGAAGGAGCACCCGTGACGACGATCGACTTGCGCGGCGGCGCCGTCGTCCACCGCAGCCAGCTCGACTGGACGGAGGCGGACGGCGTGCGCGTCGCACATCCCGTATCGCGCGCAACCGGAGCGCGCCACGTCGACGGACGCATCGTCGAGCTCGCCGAGGGCCGCGCGTGGCGTCCCGACGCCTGCGACGGCGAGACCGTCGCGGTGGTCTTCTCCGGCCGCGGCAAGGCGTGGGCCGGCGACACGGCCGTCGAGGTCGCGCGCGCGTCGACGCTGTACGCGCCCGCGGGTGTGGCCTACGCGCTCGAGGCGGGCGACGAGCCGCTCACCGTGTACCTGTGGGACTCGGCGCGCCCGAGCGGCGCGCCCGCGTCGCGCTCGCCGCGTCTGTTCGGCAACCTCTTCGACGACACCACCCAGCTGCGCGGCTTCCGCCCCGGCCGGGAGCACGAGCCGGAGCCGCCCGAGGGCCTCGCGCGCATGAACTTCGTCGTGTGGCCGGGGACGGGCTCGCCGCACCTGTGCCTCCACTGCGGGATACAGGAGCCGGGCCAGACGTTCAGCGTGCACAGTCATCCGCGCTCCGAGGAGCTCTTCATCGCGTTCGAGGGCGTCGGCCAGATGCACCTCGACGGCGAGTGGATCGACGTCGAGGCCGGCGACCTCCTCTACGCGCCTCCCGGCGTGCCGCATGGCACGCGCAACCCGCACACCGGCGCCGACGCCGCGCGCTTCGTCACGTGCGGCGGGCCGACGCCGTTCGACCCGTACCTCTACGACTACGCCGGCGTCTCCGCCGAAGTGAGGTGATCGAGAGAATGTGTCGCATATACGGCCATTTCGACGGACAGGTCAGCGCCCACGAGCTGCGCGCCGCGGCGCTGATACAGAAGCACGGCGGACCCGACGCGCAGACGCGCGCGATGGGCCCGGGGTGGGCGCTCGGCAACAACCGCCTCGCGATCGTCGACGTCGCGAACGGCGAGCAGCCGTACGACCTCGACGACCGCATCAAGGCCGTGTTCAACGGCGAGATCTACAACCACGACGAGCTGCGCGCGCGGCTCGAGGCGCGCGGCTATCGCTTCCCGAACCGCTGCGACGGCTCCATCATCCCGGCCCTCTACGCCGAGTACGGCCCCGCGTTCGTCGAGCACCTCGACGGCATGTACGCGCTCGCGGTGTTCGACCTCGAGGAACCGATGACGCTGGTCCTGGCGACCGACGGCGTCGGGATGAAGCCGCTCTACTACCACTGGCGACCCGAGACCAACGAGCTGTTCTTCGCGTCGGAGATCCCGGGCCTCATGAGCTTCCGCGGCATCCGGCCGGAGCTGTGGCTGCCCGGAGTCGACGCGTACCTGTCGACGAAGGCGATCTTCGGCGAGCGCACGATGTTCCGCGACATCATGGTGATGCCGCCGAGCAGCACCCTCGTCGTACGGCGCGGCGACAGCCCCCGGCTGATCCGCCGCAGCACGCCGGCGCCGCGTACGCGCACCGATCTCGACACCGCGGCCGCCGAGTTGCACGACCTCCTGGCGCGCGAGACCGAGCGCCTGGCGACGGCCGAGGTCCCGGTCGCGACCATCACCAGCGGGGGCCTCGACTCCAGCTTCGTCACCGCGCTGTCCAAGCGCGCGCTCGACCAGGTGCACTCGTTCAACATCGCCTATCGCGGCGAGTGGCCGAGCGACGAGCGCCGCTACGCGCGCGAGGTCGCGGACCTGCACGGCACGACGTACCACCAGGTCGAGGTCGACCCGGCCGCGTTCCCCGACCTGCTGCCCGACGTCGTGTGGCACCTCGGCCAGCCCAACGCCGACCCGATCACGCTGAGCACGTACGCGCTGTTCCGGGCGGTCCACGAGGCCGGCTTCAAGGTCGCGCTCACCGGCGACGGCGCCGACGAGCTGTTCGGGGGCTACGACCGCCTCGCGGCGGCGGCGCACGCGGGCGGCGACTGGGTCACGCCGTACGTCGACGCGCTCGCGGCGATCGACCGCGGCACGCGCTGGGAGCTCTACAGCGACGACTACCGCGCCTTCCTCCACGAGCACGGCACGACCGCGGACGCCATCGACGCGGGCCTGCGGCGCGGCGCCGGCGACCGCCTCGCCGTGCTCACCGACCTCGAGATCGGCGAGCGCCTCCCCGCGTACCACCTCCGGCGCGTCGACCACCTCAGCATGGCGCACGCGGTCGAGGTCCGGCTCCCGTTCTGCCAACCCGAGGTCGTGACGTTCTCCCGCACGCTCGCGCCCGAGCTCAAGATCGCCGGCGGCCGCGTCAAGCGCACGTTGTACGCGGCCGCGTCCGGGTACCTGCCGCACTCGGTGCTGCACCGGCCGAAGCAGCCGTTCACGCTGCCGATCGCGGCGATGCTGAGCCGCGGCCACGCGCTGTACGACTTCGCCGCCGACGTCCTGTCGCCGATCAACCTGCGTTCGCACGGCCTGTTCGACGCCGGCGCGGTGGAGGTGCTGGTCAAGCGTCAGGGCGAGCAGCCGACGGCCGAGGGCGCGCTCGCGGTATGGGCGCTGATGATCTTCGAGCTGTGGCTGCACCAGTACGGCGTGCCGGCCCCCGGCGGTGTCGGCACGAGCCGGTTGGAGGTGGCGCCGTGCTGACCTACGTCGCCTACGCGGATGGCAGCCCGACGCCGACGCTCGTCATGGACGCCGGGCTGCTGCCGGAGCCCGAGGACGAGCTCGTCCCGCTGCTGCGCGCCACGCGCTCGTGGCTCGTCGACAACGGCGGCGCGCCGATCCTGAAGTTCGCGCTCATCCGGCCGTCGGAGCACCCGATGTTCGACCTCGAATACCGCTTCGTGCAGTGCGTGCCGGGTCCGGAGCCGTCGTTCGACTTCCGGGGCAGCTGCGGTCACTCGATCCTGAACTCGGTGATCGCGGCGAGCCAGATGGGGTGGCTCCCGTGGCTCGCGCCGTCGCTGCGGGCGCGCGTGCACGTGCAGAACAACGGCGACCACGTCGTGTGCGAGGTCGACGAGGCCAACCGCGGCTGCGGCGTCTTCACGGTCCACTTCGTCCCGTCGCCGTCGCCGCGCCTCGGCAGCCTCCTGTTGACCGGCACGCCGGTCTGCTACCTGGAGACGTCGATCGGACCGGTCGAGGCGTCGCTGGTGTCGGCCGGCAACCCGTACGTCTTCGTCGACGCGCGCCGGCTCGGCATCGACGGCGCCGAGCAGCTGTTCTCGGCCGGCAACGAGTTGTTCGAGCTGATGAACGAGATCAGGCTGAGCGCCGTCCGCCTGCTCGGGTGGGACGAGCGCAGCGTGTTCCCGAAGATCGCCGCGGTCGGCGCGTTCGCGCCGGGCGAGCTCGCGGTGCGCGCGATCTCCGTGCCGCGCTGGCACCCGACGCTCGCGTTGACGGGCTCGACGTGTCTCGCGACCGCGGCCGCCATCCCGGGGACCGTCGTGGAGCGCGCCGCGCGCGCGACCGGGTCCGACGCGACGCGCCTGACCGTGCGCACGCCGGGCGGGACGACCGCGGTGTCGTGCCGCACGAGCGGTCCCGGCCTCGACGACGAGCTGCTCTACGGCAGCGTCAGCCGCAAGCGCGCACGGGTCCTCGGGTCGCTCGCGATCGAGCCTCTCAGCGTCATCACGTACCGAAAGGAGGCGGGGGAATGCTTGCTAGCACTGAGCAGCCAGTGACGATCGACGACGCCGAGATCCTCGAGCTCCTCGCCGAGGCCGCCGCGACGGCCGACGCGCACGGCCGGCCCGACGAGAGCGCGCTGCGCGCGCTGCGCGAGTCGGACCTGCTCGGGACCGTGATCCCCGCGGAGTACGGGGGCCGGGGCGAGGACGTCGTCGTGGCGAACCGGCGCATCGCAGAGGTCGCGAGCGCCGATCCTTCGACCGCCATCATCCTGTTCCAGCACTACGCCGTCAGCGCTCGCATCCTCGAGTGGGGGACCGAGGACCAGCGGGAGCGCATCCTGCCGAAGCTCGCGTCGGGCGAGTGGCTCGCCGCGTCGGCGTGGAGCGAGACGGGCGCCGGCGCGGCCAAGCGCAACCTCCAGACGCGCGGCGTACGCCTGCCGGACGGCTCGTGGAAGCTCGACGGCGCCAAGTCGTTCACGACGGGGGCCGGGCTCGCGCAGATCTACCTCGTGCTGGTCCAGACCGGCGACGCCGGCGACGACGACGGCGTCTACGGGGCGTCGGGGCAGACGTTCTTCCTCGTCGAGTCCGACCGTCCCGGCGTCGAGGCCGACACGAGCCTCGACCTCACCGGGATGCGCGGGTCGTCGACCGGCTTCGTGCAGCTGCACGACTGCGTCGTCCCGCCCGACGCCGTCCTCGGCCCCCTCGGCGAGGCCCCGCGCGTGATCGCGGGCGTGCGCAAGTCGGGGCTCACGCTGGGCGCCGTGTCGCTCGGCATCGCGCAGGCCGCGTACGACCTCGCGGTGTCGCACGCGCGCGGCCGCGGCATGCTCGAGCAGCAGACCGTGCGCCGGCGCCTCGTCAACATGCACATGCGCGTCGAGGCGGTGCGCTCGGTCGTCGAGCGCGCCAGCCGGCGGGACGCGGACAACCCCGGAGTGGTGACGCTGTTCAGCAAGATCTTCGCGTCTGAGACGAGCGAGGAGATCTGCCGCGACGCGCAGCAGCTCCTCGGCAGCATGAGCTTCGTGCGCGGCAGCGCCATCGACCGTCTGAGCCGCGACGCGCGCGCGGTGTCGCTGATGGGACCTACCAACGAGCTGAGCCGCGACATCGTCGCGGGTGAGACGCTGTGACGCGCGCCCGCTACGACGTCGTCGTGCTCGACGGCCGTCTCGTCGGCGAGCGTCGCGTCGTGCACGGTGGCATCGCGATCTCCGACGGCGCGATCGTGCGCGTGCTGGAACCGGGCGAGCGCCCGCACGCGACCAGGGTGATCGACGCGCGCGGGCTCTACGTGCTTCCGGGCGTGATCGACTCGCACGTCCACTTCCGCACGCCCGGCCTCACGCACAAGGAGGACTGGCGCCACGCGAGCCGCGCCGCGGTCGCCGGCGGGGTGACGACCGTGCTCGACATGCCGAACACGTCGCCGCCGCTGCGCGACCCGGACGACGTCGGGTCGAAGGCCGCGCTGGTGGCGCCCGACGCGCTCGTCGACTTCGGCTTCTACCTCGGCGTCGCTCCCGACCGCGTCGACCTGCTCGACGGCGCCGACGCGCGTCGCATCGCGGCGGTCAAGGTGTTCATGGCGGGCCACCACACCGCGCACGACGTGGTGCGCGACCCGCGCGACCTCGAGCGCATCTTCGCGGCCGCGGCCCGCAACGGCCTGCGGCTCGCGTTCCACGCCGAGGACCAGAACGTGCTCGACGCGGTGCAGCGCGACGTGCCGCCGCCGACCTCGGTCGCGGCGTACGCCGACGCGCACCCCCGCAGCGCCGCGCTCGCCGCGGTCGCGCGCATCGTCGAGCTCGCGCGCCGCTACGGCGTGCCGTGCCACGTGCTTCACGTCTCGAGCGCGCAGGAGGTCGACGTGCTCGCGGGGGCCGCGGCCGAAGGCGTCCCGGTGACGTTCGAGGTCACGGGCCACCACCTGTCGCTGACGTCGGACGACTTCGAGCGTCTCGGCACGCGCGCGCACATCCGTCCCGTCGTGCGCGCGGCGGCGGACCGCGACCGGCTGTGGGACGCGGTGCTGTCGGGCGAGGCGGCGTCGGTCGGCAGCGACCACGCGCCGCACTCCGCCGAGGAGAAGGCCGCGCCGATGCCGGCCGCGCCTCCCGGCATGCCGGGCGTGCAGGAGCTGCTGCCGACGGTCACGACCGGGCTCGCGCGCGTCCGGCCCGAGCTGTCGCTCGACGACCGCATGCGGGTCGTGGCGCGGGTGCTGTGCGCGGGCCCGGCGCGGGTCTTCGGCCTCGCGCGCAAGGGGGCCATCGAGCCGGGACGCGACGCCGACGTCGTGCTGTTCGACGCGCGCCGCAAGTGGACGCTCGCGCGCGACGACGTGCACGCGCTCTGTGGATGGTCGACGTACGAGGGCGCCGAGATGGTCGGGCGCGTCGAGACGACGCTGCGACGCGGCGAGGTCGTCTACGACGACGGGCGCTTCGCCGCCGCCGGCGGGCGGTGGGTGCACGCACCGGCGCACGCGCCGGAGCGGCGCGTCGCCTCGGTCGCGTGACCCGCTAGCGCCGGTCCGAGCTCTCGAACTGCAGCAGCAGCTTGCGCAGCAGGTCGGCGAGCTGCTGCTGCTCGCGTCGCGTGAGCGGCGCGAGCAGGCGGCGCTCGTTGTCGACGTGCGTGGCGACCGCCTTCTCGACGAGCTCGCGCCCCGCGTCGGTGAGCTGCACGAGCACGCCGCGACGGTCGCGCGGGTCGCGGTGGCGCACCACGAGGCTCGCGTTCTCGAGGCGGTCGATCCGGTGCGTCATGGTGCCCGACGTCACCATCATCGAGCGGAACAGCTCGGTCGGCGTGAGCCGGTGCGGCGGATCGGCGCGGTAGAGCGTGGCGAGCACGTCGAATTCCCACGGGTGCAACTGCAGCGAGCCGAGGCTGAGCGAGATCGAGCGCTCGAAGTGACGCGACAGGCGCGACACGCGTCCGACGATCGCCATCGGGGACACGTCGAGCGCCGGCTGCGCGCGCGCCCACTCCTGCATGATCGTGTCGACGCCGTCGCGCTGCTCCATCCGCCGATCATACTTAGGCGCAAGACTCTCGACCTTTGATTTCGTACCTTCGAACGTTGTCGGCTCGGGCGCGCGCGCCCTCCGTGTCCCGCGGGTCAACGCGCAGTAGGCGCCCGAGTTGCGCCGATTTCGTATGGCGTCGTCGCCCGCGGGTGCCGACGATGTCGCCATGGAGCGCCGCAGCGAGCAGGTCGTCCACCTGACGCTTCCGTGCCGGCCGGAGTCGGCGGCCGTCGCGCGCCACGTCTTCGACGAGCTCGACCTGCCCGCCAACACGCTCGCCGACGCCCAGCTGCTGACGACCGAGCTCGTGACGAACTCGATCGTCCACGCGGCCGGCGAGCGGATCGAGCTCGACGTCGTCGTCGGCGCCGCCCACGTCCACGTCGCGGTGTGCGACGAAGGCGGGCCGAGCGAGCCGCGCGTGCGCCGGCAGGACGTCGACGACACCTCCGGGCGCGGCCTGTTCCTCGTCGACGCGATCGCCGACGAGTGGGGCTCGCACGTCGACGGACGCACCGCCGTGTGGTTCCGCCTCCGGCGCCGTTAGCGCCTCGCCCCGCAGCGTCCTCGTTCCGCGCGCCGGGTCACTCCCGGCGTCCCGCTCGCTGCACCGGCCCCGCCGCGTCCGCGACCGGCGTGAGGCGCTCGAGGTTGAGGGCCGAGTTGACGAGCGC
The DNA here is from genome assembly GCA_036260375.1 of Actinomycetota bacterium. Taxonomy (GTDB): domain Bacteria; phylum Actinomycetota; class CADDZG01; order CADDZG01; family WHSQ01; genus DASZZZ01. Next base: position 14,360 of record DASZZZ010000095.1, on the reverse strand, counting down.
CAGGTGCGTGAACGCCTGCGGGAAGTTGCCGAGGTGGGCTCCGGTGTCGGGGTCGATCTCCTCGCCCAGGAGGCCGACGTCGTTGGCGTAGCCGCACAGCCGGTCGAACAGCGCATGCGCCGCGCGCGTGCGCCCGAGCAGGGCGAGGTTGTCGACCATCCAGAACGAGCAGATCGTGAACGTCCCCTCGCCGCCCGGGATGCCGTCGTCGACGAGGTAGCGGTACACGAGCCCGTCGCGCGTCAGCGACGCGGCGATGGCGTCGACCGTCGACTCGATGCGCGGGTCGCTCGCGGGCAGAAAGCCCACGAGCGGCAGCAGCAGCGCGCTCGCGTCGAGCGCGGGGGAGCCGTACGCCTGCACGAACGCGCCCGCATCGCGGTCGAAGCCGTGTGCGAGCACGTCGGCGTGGATCTCGTCGCGCAGCGCGCGCCAGCGCGCGACCGAGCCCTCGATCCCGAGCGCGCCGGCGGCCTTTATCGCGCGGTCGAGCCCGACCCAGCACATCACCTTCGAGTACACGAAGTGGCGCCGGCCCCCGCGCACCTCCCAGATCCCCTCGTCGGGCTCGCGCCAGCGCGCCTCGATCTCGCCGACGCACCCCTGCAGCAGGTCCCAGAACTCCGGCTCGACGTCGCCGCCGTGGCGGCGCCACAGGTGCGCGGTGTCGAGGATCGCCCCGTAGACGTCGAGCTGCAGCTGGCGCGACGCGGCGTTCCCGATGCGCACCGGCCGCGACCCGCGGTACCCGTCGAGGTGGTCGAGAGCGATCTCGGGCAGCAGGCGCTCGCCGCCGATCCCGTACAGCACCTGGAGGTCGCGCGCCCGGCCCGCGGTCGTGCGCATGAGCCATTCGATGAACGCGTGCGCCTCGGCTCGGTAGCCGAGGATGAAGAGCGCGTAGAGCGTGAACGAAGCGTCGCGTATCCAGCAGTAGCGGTAGTCCCAGTTGCGCTCGCCGCCGACGGCCTCGGGCAACGACGTCGTCGGCGCCGCGACGATCGCCCCGGTCGGCGCGTTCGTGAGCGCCTTGAGCGTGAGCGCGCTGCGCACCACGGCGTCGCGATGGGAGCCGCGGTACGTGCAGCGGCTCGCCCACTCGGTCCAGAAGTCGCGCGTGTGCTCGAGGTGCCGTTCGACGACGCCGTCGTCGAACGCGCGCGGCTCGACGCGGTGCGGCAGGTGGCTCGAGACGACGAACCACGCGCGCTCGCCCGGCGCGAGCCGGAAGCGCGCGGTCAACTCTCCGTCGCCTGCCTCGAGCGGCACCGACGCGTGCACCGACAACGCCTGCGGTCCGCCGACGATGAGCCCGGAGCGCTCGCCGCGCGTCGTCGCCTGCGGCACGACGATGCCGTACTCGAAGCGCGGCCGGCACGTGAAGACCCACTCGGTCGTCCCGTCGACGGCCTCCGCGATGCGCACGAAGTCGTGCTCCGGCGCCACGACGGCGCGCTCCGCGGTCGGCGACGTCGGCTCGATCGCGAGGAAGTCCGTCGTGCGTCCGAGCGCGGCCCCCGCGCGCTGCTCCGTGACGAGCACGAGCGTGTCGCCGTCGTAACGACGCGCCGCGGGGACGCCGCCGACCGGCGCGAGCTCGCAGTGGCCGCCGCGCTCCCAGTCGAGCACGCGCGCGAACGCGGGGGGCCCGTCGAAGCGGCGCAGCACGCCCCAGTCGACGGAGCCGGCGCGCGACACGAGCACGCTCGAGTGGCAGTCGGACAGCAGCGCGTAGTCCTCGATCGGCGGATACGGCGCGGCGCTCACCGCGGCGTCATCGCGACCTGACCGCGTGGCCGCCGAACTCGCGCCGCAGCGCCGCGACCATGCGGAGCGCGAACGACTGCTCCTGGCGCGACGCGAAGCGCGCGAACAGCGCCGCCGAGATCACGGGGGCCGGGACCGACTCGGCGATCGCCTCCAGGACGGTCCAGCGCCCCTCGCCCGAGTCCTCGACGTACGCGGCGACCTCGTCGAGGCGCGGGTCGCCGGCGAGCGCGGACGCCGCGAGGTCGAGCAGCCACGACCGCACGACCGAGCCGTGGCGCCAGAGCTCCGCGACGCGCGCGAGGTCGAGCTCGAAGTCGCGCGACGACGCGAGGATCTCGAAGCCCTCCGCGTAGGCCTGCATGAGCCCGTACTCGATGCCGTTGTGGACCATCTTCGTGAAGTGCCCCGCGCCGGCCGGCCCGACGCGCGCGTAGCCGCCCTCGGGCGCGAGCGTGGCGAGCGCGGGCTCGACGCGCGCGAACGCGTCGGCGTCGCCTCCCACCATGAGGCAGTAACCGGCCTCGAGCCCCCACACGCCGCCCGACGTCCCCGCGTCGAGGAACGCGATCGAGCGCGCCCCCAGCGACGCGGCGCGCCGCATCGAGTCGCGGAAGTTCGAGTTGCCGCCGTCGACGACGACGTCGCCCGGATCGAGCGCGGCGGCGAGCGCGTCGATCGTCGTCTCGGTCGCGTCGCCGGCGGGGACCATGATCCACACCGCGCGCGGCGGCGCCAGCCGCTGCGCGAGCTCGTCGAGCGAGCCGACCTCGGACACGTCCGGGTCGACGTCGTAGCCGACGACGTCGTGCCCGCCGCGCCGGAGGCGCTCGGCCATGTTCGCCCCCATGCGACCGAGGCCAACCATGCCGATCTGCATCGAGCACCACCTCCAGGCGCTTGCGGCGCGATGCGCCGTCCGGCGGCGATGGTAGTGGAGGCGTCGCGCCGCGCGCGCCGTCACGCGGGATAGACGTCGACCTGCGTCGCCTTGACCACGGCCCACGTCTCGTCGCCGACGCGGAGGTCGAGCTCCTCGACCGCCCCCGCGGTGATCTCCGCGGTGAGCGGCGGGCGCCCGTCGAGCAGCACGCGCACGCGGTCGCCGGCGGGCTCGACGCGCGCCACCACGGCGCGCACGACGTTGCGCGCCGACGTCTCCGGCCGTCTCGGCGCGAGCGTCACGGCGCGCGGGTGCACCGCGGCGAGCGCGGGCGCGCCGTGCGCGACGTCCTCGGCGACGACGGCGAGCTCGCCGTCGGGCGTCACGAGCACCGCGCCCCCCGGCCGCCGCTCGACCGTTCCCGTCAGCAGGTTGGTGCCCGCGAGGTCGGCGACGTAGGCCGAGCGGGGACGGGCGCGCACGTCGGCGGGCGTGCCGCTCTGCACGACGCGGCCGCGCTCGACGACGACGAGGCGGTCGCCGAGCGCGGCCGCCTCGAGCGGGTCGTGCGTCACGAGCACGGCGGCGCCCCCGAACGCGGCGAGGACGTCGCGCACGACGCGGCGGGCCGCGGCGCGCGCGGTCGCGTCGAGCGCGGACAGCGGCTCGTCCAGCAGCAGCACGTCGGGCTCGACCGCGAGCGCGCGCGCGAGCGCGACGCGCTGCGCCTCGCCGCCCGACAGCTGCGCGGGCCGGCGCGCCGCGAGATCGCCCGCGCCGAGGCGGTCGAGCAGCGCTCCGGCGCGGCGGCGAGCCTCGGCGCGCGACACGCCCGCGGCGCGCAGCCCGTAGGCGACGTTGGCGGCCGCGTCGAGCGCGGGGAACAGCCGCAGGTCCTGGAACACGACCCCCACGGAGCGCCGCTGCGGCGCGACGCGGACGCGGCGCGCGCGGTCCTCCCACGTGACCCCGCGCGCCCTCACGGCGCCGTCGTCGAGCGGCACGACGCCCGCGACCGCGCCGATGAACGTCGACTTGCCGGCGCCGTTGGGGCCGAGGAGCGCGACGGTCTCGCCGGGCGCGACCGACAGCGCGACGTCGAGGTGGAGCTGCGGGCGCCGGACGACGACGCGCGCGTCGAGCGTCATCGCGCGAAGAGGCGGCCGCGCAGCGCGGCGACGACCGCGACCGAGATCGCGAGCAGCACGAGGCTCACGAGCACGGCGCCGTCGGGGTCGCCCGTCTGGAGCTCCTCGTAGACCGCGAGCGGCGCGGTCTGCGTGCGGCCGCGCAGGTTGCCGGCGAACGTCACCGTGGCGCCGAACTCGCCCAGCGCGCGCGCCCAGCACAGCGCCGCGCCGGCGGCGAGCGACGGCGCGACCGACGGCAGCGTGACCGTCCACAGGATCCGGGCGCGGCTCGCGCCGAGCGTCGCGGCGGCGTCCTCGAGGTCGCGGCCCGCAGACCGTAGCCCGGCCTCGAGCGCGACGACGAGGAACGGCGCCGACACGAACGCCGCCGCGAGCGCGGCCCCCGTCGTCGAGAACGGCAGCGTGAGGCCGAGCCGCTCGAGCGCGGCCCCCGCGACGCCGCGGCGTCCGAACGCCGTCAGCAGCGCGACGCCGGCGACCACCGGCGGCAGCACCATCGGGACGATCACGAGCGCGCGCACGACGGCGAGGCCGCGGAGCGACGCGCGCGCGAGCACCCACGCCAGCGGCGCGCCGAACGCGAGCGACAGCGCCAGCGCCGCGGTCGACACGACGAGCGAGAGCCGGAGCGCGTCGAGCACCGCCGGGTCGGACAGCTGCGCCGCCGCGGCGTGCCACGGCGCCCGGAGCGCGAGCGCGACCGGGGGCAGCGCGAGGAACGCGACCGCGGCGACCGCGAGCCCGCCGATCAGCGCGGGCGCGGCGCCCTCGCCGCGCCCGCTACGGCGGATCGAAGCCATGGTCCTCGAGCACGGCGCGGCCGCGCGCCGACGCGACGAACGACACGAACGCGCGCGCGTCGCCGTCGCCCGTCAGCGCCGCGACCGGATACGAGATCGGCACCTGCGCGTGCTGCGGCAGCTCGAGCGCGCGCAGCGCGGGCGTGACGTCGGTCGCATAGCACACGCCGGCGTCGGCCTCGCCGAGCGCGACCTTCGTGACGACCGCCTTGGCGTCGGCCTCGTTCGACACGACGTTGCGCTCGGCCGCGGCGAGCACGCCGAGGCGGTCGAGCGCGGCGCGCGCGTAGCGCCCCGCCGGCACCTCGGGGGCCGCGAGCACGAGCGCGACGCCCGGCCGCGCGACGTCGGCGGGCCGGGCGATGCCGGCGGGGTCGTCGCGCGGCGTCACGACGACGAGGCGGTTGGTCGCGACGGTCACCGCGTCGCCGCGGACGCGGCCCCCGAGGCCGTCGACGAGCGCGGGGTCGGCGCTGGCGAAGACGTCGGCCGGCGCGCCGGCCTCGATCTGGGCCGCGAGCTCGGCCGACGACCCGAACGAGAACGTCACGGTGACGCCGGGGCGGGCTCGCTCGAAGCGCTGCCCGAGGTCGCGGAACGCCTCGGTGAGGCTCGACGCGGCGAGCACGACGACCTCGTGCGCGGGGGCGTTCGCGCACGCCGGGCCGGTCAGCGCGGCGACGGCCGCGACGGCGGCGACCCGAACGCGCGGCGATCGCTTGTTTTCAAGCAAGTAGCTAGGATACCGGCATGAACGACGCGCTGCGCGCCGCGCGCGCCGCCCGCGGGCTGAGCCAGGCCGCCCTCGCGCGGCGGGCCGGCGTGTCGCGCCAGCTCGTCGGCGCGGTCGAGGCCGGACGTCACGCGCCCTCGGTCGGCGCCGCGCTCGCGCTGGCCCGCGCCCTCGGGACGTCGGTCGAGGAGCTCTTCGGCGCGCCGCCCGACGGCGTCCCCGCGGTCGGGGCGCTCGGGCCGGTCGCCGACGGCGAGGCCGTCGTCGCGGCGCGCGTCGGCGACGTCGTCACGTGCGCGGCGCTGCCCGAGCGCGCCGCCGGCGCGGCGTCGTGGCGCGCCGCCGACGGCGTCTGGAGCGGCGGCCGCGTCACGCTGTTCCCGGGCGCCGCGCCCGACGGCATCGCGGCCGCGGGATGCGATCCGGCCCTCGGCCTCGCGGCCGCCCTGCTCCCCGAGCGCGGCCCGCGGCGCGTGGCGGCGCTGCACGCGTCGTCGGCCGCCGCGCTCGCGGCGCTCGACGCCGGCCGCGTCCACGTCGCGCTCGTGCACGGCCCCGAGGGCGCGCTGCCGCCCGGCACCCGCCCCGCCGACCGGACGGTTGTGGCGCGCTGGGACGTCGGCGTCGCGACGAGACCGGGGGCGCGCGTCGCGCTCTCCGACGTCGCCGCGGGCCGCGCCACGGTGGCTCGGCGCGAACGGGGGGCCGCGGCCCAGGTCGCGCTCGAGCGCGCGCTCGCGCCGTTCGGGGCGCCGGCGCCGCGCGCGGTCGTCGCGTTCGGGCACCTCGACGCGGCTCGCCGGGTCGCGTACGGGGCGGTCGACGCGGCGGTGACGATGCGGCCCGCGGCGCGCGCGTGCGGGCTCGACTTCGCGCCGCTCGAGGAGCACGTCGTCGAGCTGCGCGTGGCGTCCGAGTGGGCCGGCCTGCCGGGCGTCGTCGCGCTCGCGGGCGCGCTGGCGTCGCCGGCGCTGCGGGCGCGCCTCGATGCGCTCGGCGGCTACGAGCCGGCCTAGGCGGGGACCGGGGCGGGGGGCGCGAGCGCGGCGCGGACCTCGTCGAGACGCGCCGGCGCGAGCCGGTAGTGCACCCAGCTGCCGCGGCGCTCGCGCTCGAGCAGCCCGGCGTCGTGCAGGACCTTGAGGTGGTGGCTGACCGTCGGCTGCGACAGGCCGACCGGACCCGGCAGCTCGCACACGCACGCCTCGGCTCCCGGGCGCGCCGCGATGAGGCTGAGGAGCCGCAGCCGGGCGGGGTCGGCGAGCGCCTTCAGCGTCGCCGCGAGGCGCCGGGCGTCGGGCGCGGACAGCGGCGCGTCGAGCAGCGGAGGGCAGCATTCCGTGACGTCGGACACGGATGCATATTGACACGCGTCGATATCCGCGGCAAGCTTCGCAGACGGATATCGACGAACGTCGATACGAAGACGGAGGAGGCACCGTGTCCCGCGTCCAGCTCGCCCTCAACGTCACCGACGTCGACGCAGCCGTCGACTTCTACTCCAAGCTGTTCGGCGTCGCGCCCGCGAAGCGGCGCCCCGGCTACGCCAACTTCGCCGTGGACGACCCGGCCCTCAAGCTCGTGCTGATCGAGAACCCCGGCGCCGGGGGCTCGCTGAACCACCTCGGCGTGGAGGTCGCGACGGCGGCCGAGGTCGACGCCGCCGGAGAGCGGCTGCGCGCCGAGGGCCTCTCGGGGGCCGAGGAGCGCGGCGTCGACTGCTGCTACGCGCTCCAGGACAAGGTGTGGGTGAACGACCCGGACGGCGCGCCGTGGGAGGTCTACGCGGTGCTCGCCGACTCCGGCGCGGCCGGGTCGTCGAGCGCGTGCTGCGCGTCCGCCGGCGCGCAGGCGTGCTGCTAGGCGGCGCCGGAGCGGACCCCGTCGCACGTCGCTGCCGAGGGCGCCGTCGGCGGCCGGTACCATGCCGGCCATGACGCAGCCGCCCGCCGTCCCGATCGCCGGCACGCTGCTCGAGCACCTCGGGATGCGCTCGATCGAGATGGACCGCGCCCGCGTCGTGATCGAGATGGACGTCGGCCCGCATGTGCACCAGCCGATGGGGCTGCTTCACGGCGGCGCGTCGGCCGCGCTCGCGGAGACCGCGGCGTCGATCGGCGCGTGGCTCCACTGCGGCCCCGGGCAGCACGCCGTCGGCATCGAGCTCAACGTCAGCCACCTGCGCGCGGTGCGGACGGGCGTCGTGCGGGCCGAGGCGACGCCCGTCCGCGCCGGGAAGTCGATCCATGTGTGGGCGGTCGACGTCGTCGACGAATCGGGCGAGCGCGTCGCGGTCGCTCGCTGCACGCTGGCGCTGCGCGAGGGCGCGTCGTGAGCGCATACCGGCGCATCGTCGCGGGGACCGACCTGTCGCCGACCGCGGCCGTCGCGACCGACCGCGCCGCGGCCCTCGCGCGCGCTCTCGGCGCCGAGCTCGTGCTCGTGCACGCGGGGACCGACCCGGACGGCGACCTGGCCGCGGCCGCGGAGCGCTACGGCGCGCGCGCCGTCGTGGAGCCGGGCAACCCCGCCGACGTGCTCGTCGACGCGTGCGAGGAGCTCGACGCCGACCTCCTCGCGGTCGGCAGCGTCGGGATGCGCGGCGCGCGCCGGTTCCTGCTCGGCAGCGTGCCGAACAAGGTGTCGCATCACGCTCCGTGCAGCGTGATGATCATCCGGACGACCTAGCCGGACGGCGGGGGAGCGGCCGCGCTGGGGGCCACGGCGGCGGCCGCGTCGAGCAGGCCGTGGCCGTAGCGCCTGTCGTAGCCGGGCGCGCCGAGGTCGCGCGCGGTCGCCTGTAGGCGCTCCTGCACGGCGTCCGGCGCCGGCCGGGCGCCCGCCGCGCGCTGCGTGGCGACCACCAGGGCGGCGGTCGCGGCGACGTGCGGCGCCGCCGAGGAGGTGCCCTCGAAGCCGACGAGCGCGAACCTCGAGATCCCGCGCCACAGGGTCTGCTGGTAGATCAGCCGCGAGCTGCGCACCGGGTCGCAGTGCGCGTCGTCCCAGTCGCTGCCGTTCGAGTCCGCGTCCTGGCCTCCGCCCGGCGCGACGATGTCGATCCCCGAGCCCTGGTTCGAGTACTCCGCGCGGCACCCCCTGACCGTGGTGGCGCCCACCGCGACCACGCGGTCGTAGCGCGCGGGGTAGGAGAGTCGCCTGTCCGAGCCGTTGCCGGCCACTCCGACCAGGACGGCGCCGCGGTCGTGCGCGTACTTCATCGCCTCGATCACCTCGGGGATGTGGGAGGCCTTCAGGTCGGTCGTGTACTCGACGCTCATGTTGATCACGTCCGCGCCGTTGCGCGCGGCGTAGCGCAGCGCCCGGGCGAGGTCCACGCCGTCGCCGTTGCCGTTCTCGTCGAGCACCCGCAGCGGCATGATCGTCGCGCCGTAGGCGAGTCCGGTGACACCGACCCTGTTGTTGGTCGCCTGCGCGATCGTGCCGGCGACGTGCGTGCCGTGGCCGTCCTCGTCCAGCGGCTTCCGGTCCTCCTCGATGAAGTCGTACGGCTTGAACCAGCGCTTCCGGTAGAGGTCCGGTGCGCGCCGGAAGCGGCCGGAGTCCCGGTACGCGACGCCCGAGTCGATCACCGCGATCACGGCGCCGCGCCCGCCCGGCGCCTGGGTGCCGCGCGTGTGCGCCCAGGCCATCGGGGCGTTCACGCCGAACTCGCCGGCGAAGTTCCATTGCAGCTCGCGCCAGTCCTCGCCGGTCCGGCCGCGGCCGGGGTCGTTGGGGATGAACGGAGCGGGGGGCGCCGCCTGGGCCTTGCGCACCCGGTAGTCCGGCACCGCGTAGTCGACGTCCGGGTCGCGGTTCAGCTCCCGGACCGTCTCGGGGACGGACTCGCCGTCCTCGATAGTCAGCGTCCGCGAGCCGCCGGGGAGCGCGTCCTCGAAGCCGGTGCCGGTGTCGCGCTGCACGTCGGCGCGCTCGGCTCTCGAGGCGCCGTCCTCGTAGCGGACCACCACGCGATCGTCCACGTACGGCGCCGCCGCGGCGGGCTGGGCCGCGAGCGCGACGGACAGCGCGGCGGCCGCCGGGAGGAGGTGCTTGATTCGCATTGGGCTACGGTGCTCGAGCGAGTGTACGTCGGGACCAACAGCCGAAATAGCAGGAAGTTGCAGCCCCGACCGCGCGTCGTGGCGCGCCGGCCCGCGGGGGCCTGAGGTGACTGTCAGCCTCGTGACCGGAGCCACCGGCTTCGTCGGCGGCCACGTGGCCCGGGCTCTGGTCGAGCGCGGCGACGCGGTGAGGGTCTCGTTCCGCGATCCGGGGCGCCTGTCCCGGCTCGGCGGGCTCGACGTGGAGACCGTCCGGGCGGACGTGCTCGACCGCGGTTCGCTGCGGCGCGCGATGCGCGGCTGCGAGGTCGTCTTCCACACGGCCGGGTTCGTCGGCTCGCGGCCGCCGGAGCGGTTGTGGCAGGTGAACGCGCTCTCGCCGCGGGTCGTGGTCGAGGCCGCGGCTGCGGAGGGCGTCCCGCGCGTCGTGCACACGTCGAGCGTCGCCGCGGTGGGGAACGCGCCGCACGGCGAGGTCGCGGACGAGTCGCACGTCTACCGCGGCGGCGAGTTCGGGCTGGCGTATGCGGACTCCAAGCACGAGGGCGAGGTCGAGGCGCTGGCGGCGGGCGCGCGGCTCGGCGTCGAGGTGGTCGTGGTCAGCCCCTCCTACGTCCTCGGGGTGCCGGTGGATGCGTCGCAGGCGGGGGAGACCTCCACGCGCGTGATCGGCAACTTCCTGCTCGGGCGGATGCCGGCGGTGGTCGACGGGGACACGAACATCGTCGACGTCGAGGACGTCGCGCGCGGGCATCTGCTCGCGGCGGAGTCCGGCGCCGCGGGCGAGCGCTACATCCTCGGCGGCTACAACATCTCGTGGGTGGACCTGGTCGACCGGGTCGCGGTCGAGAGCGGCGTGCGCCGGCCGCTCATGGTCCTGCCGCGCGAGGCGGGGACGCTCGCGCGCGTGCAGGCGGAGCTCGGAGTGCGCGGGCCGTTCGCCCCCGAGGCATTCGCGCTGATGGCGCAGAACTGGCGCTACTCGTCGCGCAAGGCCAGGCGCGAGCTGCGCTACCGGACGCGGCCGCTCGATTCCACGATCCGGCGGACGGTCGAGTGGTACGAGGAGCTGCGCGCGCGCGGCGCGCTGGAGGGGCGCGGGGTCTCGGCGATGTCGGTGGCCTCGGCGTGGATGCGGGTCGCCGACCGCGCGGGCGTCGTCGCGGGGCTGCGCGCCATGGAGCGCTACGTCGGGCGGCGGCTCGTGACGGGGACCTGATGACGCGCGCGCCGTTCTTCCCGCGCGACGAGTACTTCATGCGGCTCGCGCTGCGCGAGGCCGAGCGGGCGGCCGAGCACGACGACGTGCCGATCGGCTGCGTGATCGCGCACGAGGGGGAGGTGCTCGCCGCCGCGGGCAACGAGCGCGAGCTGCGCGACGATCCCACCGCCCACGCCGAGGTGCTCGCGATGCGCGAGGCCGGCCGCGCGCTCGGCAGCTGGCGGCTCGCCGGCACCGCGATGTACGTGACGCTCGAGCCGTGCGCGATGTGCGCGGGTGCGATCGTGCTGGGGCGGGTGCCGCGCGTCGTGTTCGGGGCCACCGACCCGAAGGCGGGCGCGGCCGGGAGCGTGTTCGACGTGCTCGCCGAGCCGCGGCTGAACCACCGGCCCGAGGTCGCCGGCGGGCTGCTCGACGAGGAGTCGGCGGCGCTCCTGCGGAGCTTCTTCGCGCTGCGGCGCTGAGGCGCGGGGGGCGTTTGGCGCCCTACCCGGAATGGGGAGGAGGGGCGCATGACCATCACCGCGCCGACACGGATCATCACGCTGACCCTCGCCCTGTTCGCGCTCGTCCTCGCCGGTTGCGGCGAGAGCGAGGAGGACGAGTTCGCGAGCGACGTGAACGAGATCTGCCGCGAGGCCACTGGAGACATCCGGGCCGCCGCCGGCAAGCGGGACGAGCTGATCGCGGCGGTCGACAGGTTCATCGCCGACCTGAAGGCGGCCGACCCGCCGGAGGACCAGAAGGACGACTACGATGCGTGGGTCGCGACGCAGGAGAAGACGTTCGGCGAGCTGAAGTCGGCGATCGAGGCGAACGACCAGGAGCGGATCGACGCGGTGAGCGAGACCGCCGGCGACGACCAGGCGCGCGAGCTCGGGCTCGACGACTGCACGGGCTAGCTCGCCCCGGCCCGGCCGTTCCGGGCGGTCCCGGGCTGGGCGGGACGGCGCGCTGGCGCGCGGCTACCCTCTGCCGCGTCCCGGCCGCCGTCGTGCGGCGGGCACCTCGGAGGGGTGCCGGAGTGGTTGAACGGGGCGGTCTCGAAAACCGTTAGCGGCGGTTCCGTCGCTCGAGGGTTCGAATCCCTCCCCCTCCGCTGCAACCAGGCAACCATCCGGCGGAGCCGCGTACCGGCCGCGGAGCGTGGTCGTGCGCCGCGGGCCCGAGGGCTCAGCTCCCGGCGCCCGGCCGCCACGCGGGGAGCCCCTCAGCAGGAGCCGCCCGCGGCGCGGTAGTGCGCGCACACGCGGCCCGCGCTGAGCGCCTTCCCGTACACGGCCAGCTCGTCGATCCCGCCCTTGTAACCGACGCTGTCCCACGCCCCGACGGTGAACTCGCGCAGGTCGAGCGTCTCGCCGCCGGTCTTCTGGCCGACCTGCTTCCCGTCGAGGTAGGTCGTCGAGACGCCGCCGGCCATCGTGAGCACGAGGTGGTGCCACTGACCGTGGTCGAAGCCCTTGAAGATCATCTCGCCGCTGCTGCCCGGACTCGACCCGTAGACCGAGCCCCAGGTGAAGCCGCCGTTCACGTTGTACGTGCGCATCTTCACCCGCCACGGATCCGCCGTGTCGGCCGTGAGGAACTCGGCGAAGTCGGGGACGGTGGTGTCGGGCTTGACCCACAGCTCGACCGTGGCCCCGCTCCCGGTGGAGACCGGCGCCGCCAGCCGGACCTTCGTGCGCTGGCCCGCGGCGACCGTGACCGACCCGTCGCCGGTCTCGCCCGCCCCGCTCGGCTGGCCGCGCGTGGGCGACGCGGTCCAGTTCTGCGTCGTCGCGCCCTGCCCCGACGAGTCGACCGGAGCGCCCGCCGTCTCGTTCAGGCGCAGCCACGCGCGCGGGTCGTCGGCCCGGACCGCGAGGCCGTAGCGCGGATCGATCCGCACGGCGACCGGATCCGCTCCGACGCTCAGCGAGAACGTCTTGCCCTCGCCGCGCGCGGTGAAGGCGCTCTCGCTGTGCGGCCGCTGGGTGCTGACCTGCGCGCGCTCGGCGAGGTCGAGCGTGACGCTCACGTCGGCGGGGAACGCGTCGCCCTGGTCGACCGAGTAGTCACGCCGCGCTATGAAGCAGCGCGTCTCGATGTCCAGGTTGGGGTCGATGCGCGGGTCGTTGCAGTCCGCCGTCCGCTGGTTGTAGACCGGGACCGCGTTCCACAGGAACAGGTCGTAGGACCCGTCGCCGCGCGACAGGAGGGCCTTGCGCAGCGTCGCGGGCCCGCCGGAGAGCTCGTAGGACAGGCTCGACCCGTGTCCCGCGCCCGTGCCGCCGCTCGTGATCGCGAGCAGCCGGCGGAGCGAGTGGTAGGCGGCCTTGGGCGTGGAGGTCCAGTTGTCGGGGTTCGTCCCCGTCCCGCTGACGCCGACGATGCCGAATCCGCGCTCGAGGTCCGTCTTTCCGGGATCCGGCATCGTGTCGAGCAGGTGGTGGATGTAGGTGCGCGGCACGCCCTTCGAGAAGGCGGTCAGGAGAGTGCGCATCATGTAGATCGACTGCGCCCGCTCGGACACGCCGTAGTGCCACCAGTTCCCGCCGTTCGTGGACGTGCTGTGGCCGGTCTCCGTGATGACCGGGCGGCGGTTCTTGTCGGCCACCTTCTGGCCGGCGACCACCGTGTCGTCGAAGTCGTCGGCGACCGCGTCGATGTCGTTCCCCATCTCCTCCGGCAGCTCACGCCCCGGGTAGTAGTGGGCGTTCGCGCGGTCCATCAGGTCGCCGGAGCCCGGCAGGCCGGCGTAGGTCTTGCGGCCGCTCTCGCTCAGGAAGCTCGGCCCGTAGAACGGTACGCCGGGGAAGCCGAGGTGGTTCTTCATGTACGGATACGTGGTCGCCATGAAGCCGTAGAGCTTCTGCGCCCACACGGCGTCGGTGCCGGCGAACCGGTCGAACTCGTTCGGCCCCTCGAGCGCCTCGGTAGTCCCCCCGAGCTTGGCCGGGTCGGTGAGCATCGCGTTGACGTCGGCGACGTTCTGCGCGTCGCCGTTCGAGCCCGGGTTGCCCGTGATCCAGAGGTACTTCATCCCGAGCGCGGCGAGATCGCGGAAGGACTTGTAGTCGTCTGTCGTCCCGTCGGTGCGGATCCCGCCGCGGAGGTGCTTCACACCCAGGTCCACGAGCAGCTGCCTGACGAGGTCGTAGTCCTTGTACTTGATGTCGTCGAACCACGACGACGAGCCGATGCCGACCGAGTCGGCGAAGGCCGGAGCGGTCCCGGTGGGGGTCGCGGGCTGCGGGGCGGCCGTCGCCGCGGCTGCCGGCAGGGCGAGGAGGGTCACGCCCGTCACGAGCGCCGCCACGCAGAAACGTCTCATCATCGCCCCCAGTTCGCAGAAGTCGCGGAGCCTGGGCATACCACTGCGAACCGGAGCGAAACGCCTAAAGCGTTAAGCGGCACGGTGGGCCCGGCTCAGCCAATCATGCGCTCGAGCGCGAGCATCTCCGGGCTCGTCGACCACATGCACGCCGTGGTGGCCCCGATACTGCTCGGCCGAGGCGTACGCCTCTGGGACGGACTGGAGGGCCTCGAGAAGGACTAGCGGTGTTCCCGGGATCGACATAAGGACGACCCAGAAGAGCTGCGCGCTGCAGGCGGCGGACGCCAGCCGCCCATCACAGCGCCGGTGGCCGCCCCGCCGCGCGGTAGTCCGCGATGTCGCGCGCGAAGCTCCGCCATGGCGCCTGGGTCTCGACCCAGTTCACGATCGCCTGCTGCTGCCTGGTCAGCGACGTGCCGAG
>DASZZZ010000094.1:0-9318 GCA_036260375.1 Actinomycetota bacterium | reverse complement strand
CCGGCTTGGACTCCGCCGCCGGCTTCGCGCCCTGCGCCTCGGCGCGCGCCGCGTCGCTCTGCGCCGGCGCGGCCGGGGCCGTGTCGCCGGCGGGCGTCTGCGCCGCGCGCTGGGGCGGCGGCGCGGTCGAGGGGTCCGGCTTGCTCGGGTCCTTCGCGCCGCGTTGCGCACGGACGCGCGCGGCCTTGGCGCGCGCCTGCGCGACCGCGGGCGACGACCCCTTGGCCGTCTCGTCCTGGAGGACCTGTTCGTAGACCTCGTCTGGGGTTGGCATCGCGTTCGCCGTCTTTCGGCCGGGGGCCCCTACATCGGGCCCGAGATCCCTCCGTCCTTTCTAACCCGCCAGAAGTGGATCGAGATGAAGATCACGATGATGAACGGCAGGAACAGCACGTGGAGCGTGTACCACCGGAGCAGCGTCTCCGGGCCGATGATCGGCCCGCCCAGCAGCGCGAACTGGACCTGGTCGCCGATCACCGGGGAGTTCTTCATCATCTCGGTGCCGACCGTGACGGCCCACACCGCGAGCTGGTCCCACGGCAGCAGGTAGCCGGTGAACGCGAGCAGCAGCGTCAGCAGCAGCAGGATGACGCCGACGACCCAGTTGAACTCCCGAGGCGGCTTGTACGCGCCGGTGTAGAACACGCGCGCCATGTGCAGGAACACCGTGATGACCATGAGGTGCGCCCCCCAGCGGTGGAGGTTGCGCACGAGAAGGCCGAACGAGACCTGCGTGTGCAGGTTCTGCATGTCGGAGTACACGAGGTCGACCGACGGCCGGTAGAAGAACATCAGGTAGATGCCGGTGATCGTCAGCAGGATGAAGAGGAAGAACGACAGGCCGCCGAGGCACAGCGTGTACGACAGCTTGATCCCGTGCCGCTTCACCTTCACCGGGTGCAGGTGGTACAGCAGCGAGTTCATGACGACGTAGGCGCGGTTGCGCGGTGAGTCGGCGTAGCCGCGCCGGAACATCGACCCGGGGCGGAAGATGGCGCGCCACAGCTGGCTGTTGTGCATCTGGTCGACGCGCTCGCCGAGCCTCTCCCGCGGGTTCCACGCTCTCGCCACTGCGGTCCTTTCCTCCCTCTAGGTCGCCCGCTGCGTCTCGGGCACCTTCCCGAGCGCCCGGGCGCCGCGCTTGGACTTGCCGCCCGTCACCTGGCTCTGCACGATCGCGCCCGTGGGGCAGCGCTCGACGCACAGGTTGCAGCGAGTGCAGGCGTTGTCGTCGATCAGGAACAGGATGTCGCGCTCGTCCATGAGCGCCGCGACGCCGAAGTTGCCCGACTCCTCGACCGCGTCGGGCGACACCATGTGGATGCAGTACCACGGGCAGATGTCGACGCAGCCCTCGCACAGGATGCACTGCTCGGGGATGAAGTCGATGAAGTTCTTCGGCTTGACGGCGCTCTTGAGCCAGTCGGCGTCGACGAGCGACATCTCGTAGTCGGCGCGGAAGATCGGCTTCTCGATCGTCTCCATCTTCTTCGGCTCGGGCGGCTTGGGCATTGGCTCCTACTTTCCCGAGAGGTAGCCCTTGACCGTGTCCTGCGGGCCCTTGAGCCCGAGCCGCTTCTGCTTGCTCTTCTGCCAGAAGTAGGCGACGACGAGCATGGCGATGAAGAAGCCCATCTGCACGGTGTTCGCGACGATGTCCCGAATGATCTTGATCTGCGTGCTGTTCAGCCCCGCGTCGGCGACGCCCGGGATCTTCTTGCTGAAGTCGATGATCGAGGCGATCGAGGCGTCGAACTGGTAGATGATCCACGACGGCAGCTGCCCCGTGAGGATGATGAGCAGCGCCCATATCACCGTGCCGAGAAGGATCGCGCGCGTCCACGTCATCGGACGGTCGGTGTAACGGTAGACGCGCTCTCGCATCGACATGGCGGCGACATCTTACGGTCGCGCCCGTGCGACGGCAACTTGCCGTCGTTACGAAATTGCGGGCTGACCTGCGACTTTGCGCGTTAGTGACCGTACGGGCCGCGGTCCGGCCCCCGCGCGTCGCGCGCGACCTCGTCGAGGCGCCGCTCGAGGCGCCGTTGACGCGCCGCGAGCGACGCGAGATACGCGCCGAGACCGGCCCAAACGGCCAGGAACGCGACGAACAGCCACGCGACGTCGCTCACGTCGGCACCGCCGGGGGCCGGGCGACGGCCGGCGCGCGCGGCGCCGCCGCGGCGAGCTCGTGCTCGTCGACGCGGTCCTCGAGACGTCCGATCCGCACGCGCAGCGACAGCAGCCACGCGAACAGCAGCGTGAACGCGACCAGAGCGGTGAAGAAGGCGAGCATCTCCGGCGGGCCGAGCCCCGAGCCGCGCGTCGGGTCGGCCGGCGTCGGTCCGCTCGGGTGCAGCGTGCGCCACCACCGCACCGAGAAGTGCACGATCGGCACGTTGACGAACCCCGCGATCCCGACGACCGCGGCGAGACGGCCGGCGCGCACCGGATCGGCGGCGAGGGCGCGCAGCAGGAGGTAGCCGGCGTAGGTGAGCCACATGACGAGCGCGGACGTCAGGCGTGCGTCCCACTGCCACCACGTCCCCCACACGGGCCGCGCCCAGATCGGGCCGGTGACGAGGACGAGCGACGAGAACACGACGCCGAGCTCGGCCGACGAGTGCGCCGCGACGTCCCATCGCCGCGCGCCCGTCCGCAGGTACGCGATCGAGCACACGAAGACGAGTGCGAACGCGAGGTAGGCGATCCACGCCGCGGGGACGTGGACGTAGAAGATGCGCTGGAGCTGACCGCCCATCGCGTCGTCCGCCTCGCGCGCGACGAGGAGGGCGAACGCGAGCGCCAGCGCCGTGAGGGTCCATGCCGCGGCGCCGAGCACGGTCGTGCGGGCGTCGCGCGCGCGGTCGTCTCGCATGCCGCGAGCGTACTGTGGGGGCCGGGCTAGGCCCGCCGTCACGAGCGCAGGATGCGCTCGAGCTCGAAGTGCATGGGGTCCGGGCGCGACCAGCGGCCGCCCCACGCGAACCCCCAGCGCTCGAAGATGGCGACGACGCGCGGGTCCATGTCGCCGCGCGTCCCGAGCAGGTTCGTGGACACGTTGAGGTCGACCGCCAACCCGAACGCGTGCATCGACAGGGGGTTCGAGGGGTCGCGGTCGATGAAGCGGGGGACGTAGCAGCCGCCGTAGTCGTCGGGCCGCAGCAGCGGCGCGAGCCCGGCGCGCTCGACCTCCTCCAGCGCGCCGCGCAGCTGCGGGACGAGGATGCGGTGGCACCGGACCGCGCCGATCACCGGCACCTCGGCGTCCACGATGTGCTCGTCGACCCACGCGGGGTCGGGCTCGATGAAGCCGTCGTCGAGGACCCGGTAGCGCATCGTGCCGACGACGCCGCCGCGCGCCCGCCCGAGCGGCAGCGGCTCGCCCGGGGGCTCGAGCGGCGCCGGCGCCCCCGTCAGCGCGCGCAGCTCGGCCCCGGGGACGCGCCGGCGCAGCGCGGCGCGCAGGCCGTCGACCGGCGCCCCCGGCTCGGCCCCGACGAGCGCGACGGTGGCGTCGCCGAGCCCCAGGCGCCGGCCCACGGACGCGTCGACGAGGACGTCGGCGACGTTCGGGATGCCGTTGTCGGCGAACGCGCCGACCGCCAGCTCGTCGCCGGCGACCTCGATCGCGCCCGCGTCCTCGATCCCGAGCGCGCGCGCCGCGTCGAAAGTGAGCACGGTCCGGCCCCCGATCAGCGACACCCACACGAAGTCGGCTGCGCGCGTCGCCGCGGGCGCGAGGGCGCGGAACGACAGCGGGTCGACCGCGCCGACGTCGAGCCGGCGGCGGCGGCCGTCCGGGCCCTCGACCGCCACCTCCGCGAGCCCGACCGGCGCGACGACCGCAACGCCGGGCGTGCGGGCGAGGCGCGCGAGCGCGGCGGGGTCGAGCGGCTCGTCGGACTCGACGACGTACGCGGGCTGCGCCGGCGGCGGCTCGGGCAGGCGCACGGCGCGGACCTGCGAGAACGGGCCCGTGCGCTCGCGCCCCGGCTCGACGCGCGCGCCGCACGACGCGAGCACGAGCGCCGCGAGGGCGAGTGCGAGCGGTCTGCGCGTCATTCGACGACGAACTCGAACGCCAGGACGCCGACGGTCACGAACACCACGTCGAATACGACGAGAAGGCCCAGCCAGCCTGCCGCGCCGCCGAAGCCTCCCGACGACAGCGCCGTCGACGTGAGCTCGAACGCCCCGACGAACGGCGGCACGAGCGCGGGCAGGGCGAGGATCGGAAGCATCAGCTCGCGGCTGGTCGTCTGCGCCGCGACCGACGCGAACAGCGTGCCGACCGCGACGAAGCCGACGTCGACGAGCGCGACGACGAGCAGCAGCTCGGGGGCCGCGCGCGCGACCTCGAGCCCGAACAGCAGCCCGAACGCCGGCAGCAGCAGCGCCTGCACCGCGGCGACGAACGCGAGGTTGGCGAGCGCCTTTGCGAGCCACAGCCCGGAGCGGTCGAGCGGCACGAGCAGCAGCGCGTCGACGGCGCCGTCGGCGCGCTCGACCTCGAACGTCCGGGCGAACCCGACGAGGCCGGCGAACAGCACCGTCACCCACAGGTAGCCGGCGAGGACGTCGACGAGCGCGACCGTGCCGAACGGGAGCCGCACGGGCGCGCCGGCGCGCCCGCCGCCGGGGAGCGTGAACGCGAGCAGCAGCGTCACCGCGAGCGAGAACGCGAGCATCGGCGGCAGCGTGTCGCGCGCGCGCAGCTCGACGCGCAGATCCTTGCGCGCGAGCGTCAGCGACTTGGCGACGAAGCCGGCCTCGGCCGCGGCGGTCACGCCTGCGTCCTCGCGCGATAGCGGCCGTAGGTGACGACGCGGCCGCGCTGCAGGATCAGCCCCGCGTCGGCGAACGACTTGAGGCGCTTGGCGCCGTGCGTCGCCACCAGCGCGACGCGCTCCGGCCCCCGCCACGCGCGCAGCGCCGCGGACACGAGCTCGGCGGCGTCGTCGTCGAGGTTGGCGTACGGCTCGTCGAGCAGCAGGACGTCGGGGTCGTGCACGAGCGCGCGCGCGACCCCGGCGCGCCGGCGCAGCCCCGCGGACAGCTCGCCGACGCGCGTCCCGGCACGGTCGCCGAGCCCGAGCGCGTCGATGGCCTGCGCCGCGGCGCCGTCCGGCGCGCCGTGCAGGCGCGCGAACAGCTCGACGTTCTCGGCGACCGTGAGCTGTCCGTAGAGGCCCGGCGCATGACCCGCGTAGCCGATGCGCCGGCGGACGTCCTCGCCGCCGCGCCACACCGGCTCGCCGTCGAGCACGACGCGCCCCGCGCTCGGTTGCAGCAGGCCCGCGACGACGCGCAGCAGCGTCGTCTTGCCCGACCCGTTCTGGCCGAAGACGCCGACCACGCCGTCGCCCGCCTCGAGGTCGACGTGCTCGAGCGCGACGGTGCGGCCGAACGCGACGCGCACGCCCTCGACGCGGATCACCGCGTCACCTCGGTTGGGACGCGGCGTGCTCGGCGAGGCGGTCCTTGAGCTCGCTGCGGCGGCGCGCCCACGCGTCGTCGGACACCTCGCCGCGCTCGCGCGCGAGGTCGAGCTGCGCGATCTCGACGAGGAGCTCGCGCCGCCCGTCGGGCGCGCTCGGGGCGCGCTCCGGCCGGGGGCCGCGCCGGCGGGCCCGGACGGCGGCGGCCGCGACGACGATCGCGACGAGCGCCGCGAGCGCGGCCGCGCCCCACGCGAGCGCGCCGCCGGCGCCCGCCTCCGCGGCGGCGACGATCTGCACCGGTGCGCCCGGGTCGACCGCCTCGGACGTCGTCCAGCGCCGGTAGGTGCGTCCGCCGACGGTGACCTCGCCGCTCGCGCGCAGGCGGTTCGAGCGGATCTCGAGCGGCTCGGACGCGTGCACCGACAGCCGCACGACGGGATAGAGCGCGGTGCGGCCGAGCTCGAACAGCCCGCCCGATCCCGGCACCGAGTACGTGAACGTCGTCTGCGTCTCGCCCGGCGGGATCGCGACCGTCGTCGCGAAGCCGTACTCCGTCGGGCGTATCTCGGGCATGTCGACGGACGAGCGCATGACGCGCACGCCGCGCTCGGCGGCGCCGTCGGGGAGGGCGAAGCCGAGGCTCGCGACGCCGCCGCCGCCGTTCGCCGCGCCCCGGCCCACGTACGCGCGCTCCGTCTGGTTGAGCACCGTCACCGACTCGATGACCGCGACCGTCCCGTCGTCGGCCTGGAGCGCGAAGACGTCGTCGCGCGCGACGAGGATCGCGGCAGGGTCCGACGTCGTCGGCCACACGCGCAGCGTCGCCTCGACGACCGGGGGCCGGGCCGTGTCGTCGGGCAGCGCGACGTTGCCGCCGGCGAAGTAGCCGCCGTCGTAGCGCGCGTCGATGGAGTAGAAGCGGTCGTCGCCCGTGCGCAGGGCGTCGAAGCGCACGCGGCCCGACGCGCTCGTCACGCCGCGCTCCGTCGTGCGCTCGGTGGAGCCGCTGCGGCCCGCGATCAGCGTGACGCGCGCGCTCTGCACGGGCCGGCCGGTGTCGCCCCGCACGACGCGCGCGACGACCGTCCCGCGCGCCGCGGCCCCCGCGGGCGCGGGCGCGGCGGCGACGACGGCGGCCGCGAGCGCGGCGGCGGTCACCGATCGGCCGAGCACCGGGGGCACACCCCCTCGGGCGTGCGGATGCCGCCACACGCCGGGCACGCCATCTCGGCTCGCAGCGCGGCGATCTCGTCCTCGAGCTCGTCGTCGTCGCGCGGCGACGACCGCAGCGCGTCGAGCTCGCGCAGCGCCGCGAGCGCCTCGGCCTCGTACTCGCGCCGCAGCGCCTCGAAGTCGCGCTCCGACAGCTTGCCGACGGCGCGCTCGCCCTCGATGTCGACGATCGCGCCGAGCGCGGTGCGCTTGCGCTGCTCGGCCTCGTCCTGGAGCACGGAGCGCCGGTCGACGTCCGCGCGCGGCCCCCGTCGCAGCGGCGCGGCCACGTAGTAGGCGAGCGCGAGCGCCAGGACCGCGACGACGATCTCCTCGGTCACCGCTCGCTCCGCAGCGCGTCGAGCTCCGCCGCGAGGCGCCTGCGCTCGTCGTCGCGCGCGGGCGCCTCCGCGGCGCCCGCCGCCGGACGCGCGCGCGCGAAGCGGCGCGCGAGGGCGAGCGCGGCGGCGACCCCGGCGACGACCGCGACCGCCGGCAGCAGCCATGCGAGCAGCCCCGCGCCGGAGCGCTCCGGGACGGCTCGGATCGAGGGCCCGAACTCGCTCTCGAGGCGGTCCATGATCTCGGCGCGCGACGTTCCGGCGGCGGCCCACGCGGCGATGTCGCGCCGCAGCTCGTCGGCGTTGCGCGACGGGCAGTCGTGCAGCGTGACGCCCGGGCAGTACGGCGACATGACCTCGCGCGCGACGTCGTTGGCGACGTCCTCGGGCGCGCCCGGCGCGGGGGCCGCCGTCAGCACGACGGCCGCGAGCGCGAGCGCGACGGCGCGCGCGGTCACGGCGTCGCTATCGCCGGCTCCCGCACGCGCGCGCGGGCCGCGGCGCGCGCTCCGGCGGGCTCGCGCGACGACAGGACGACGGCGATCCCGAGCGCCATCACGACCGTGCCGGCCCAGATCCACCACGTCAGCGGGTTGACGAACGAGCGCACCGCGGCGGTCCCGTCGGGGTCGAGCGACGTGACGACGACGTAGAGGTCCTCGAGCGGCGTCGTCCGGATCGCGACCTCCGACTGCTGCTGGTCCTGCGCGTAGTGGTAGTTGATCTGCGGGCGCAGCGTAGTGACGTCGTCGCCCCCGCGCGTCACGCGCAGCGGGACGACGTTGACCTCCTTCTCCGGCGTCTCGGCGGTCAGCAGGGACGTGTACGCGAGCGTGTAGCTCCCGACTCGCATCGACTCGCCCGGCTCGAGCAGCACCTGGCGCTCGACGCGGAACGCCGCGCCGGCGAAGCCGAGCACGATCAGCACGACGCCGAGGTGGACGACGTAGCCGCCGTAGCGCCGGCGGTTGCGCGTCAGCGTGCGTCGCAGCGCAGGGCCCCACCCGAGCCCGTCGCGCGTCCGGTAGACGCGGCTCCCGCGCCCGAACTCCGCCGCGATCGCCGCGGCGGTGAACGCGCACAGCCCGAACGCGAGCAGGGCGCCGGTGCTTCGCACGCCGAACGCGCCGAGCGCGACGACGACGGCCGCGCCGCACGCGAGCGGGACGCGCATCGCGCGCCCGAGCGCCCCGCGGCTCATGCGCCGCCACGACACGAGGGGTCCGGCCCCCGCGAGCGCGATGAGAGCGAGGCCGACCGGGACGAACACCGCGTTGAAGAACGGGGGGCCGACCGACAGACGCGCGCCGGTGAACGCCTCGGCGACGATCGGGTACAGCGTGCCCCACAGGACCGTGAACGCGGCGCCGACGAACAGCACGTTGTTGAGCAGGAACGCCGACTCGCGCGACACGAGGGAGTCGAAGTTGCTCTCGGCGCGCAGCGCGTCGAGCCGCCACAGCACGACTCCGAGGCCCCCGAGCACCACGGCCGCGAGGAACGGCAGGAACCACCGTCCGATCGGACCCTCGGTGAACGTGTGGATGCTCGACAGGATGCCCGAGCGCGTCAGGAACGTGCCGAACAGGGCGAGGACGTACGTCATGAGGATCAGCGACACGTTCCACACCTTGAACATCCGCCGCTTCTCCTGGATGACGACCGAGTGCAGGAACGCGGTCGCGGTGAGCCACGGCATGAACGACGCGTTCTCGACCGGGTCCCACGCCCAGTACCCGCCCCATCCGAGCTCCGTGTACGCCCACGCCCCGCCGAGGACGATGCCGACGGAGAGCGCGCTCCACGCGAACAACGTCCAGCGCCGCGTCGAACGGAACCAGGAGTCGTCCGAGCGCCCGGCGAGCAGCGCGGCGATCGCGAACGCGAACGGGATGGAGAAGCCGACGAACCCCGTGTAGAGCAGGGGCGGGTGCACGACCATCCCGGGCGACTGCAGCAGCGGGTTGAGCCCGTTGCCGTCCGGGGGGATCGTCGCCATCTCGGTGAACGGGTCGGCCGGCGAGACGAGCAGCAACAAGAAGAAGATCGTGATGCCGGAGAGGACGGCCCCCGCCCACCCCGCGAGGCGCGACCCCGCCCGGCGGGCGTTGCGGACGGCGATCGCCGAGAACGCCGTCAGCAGCAGGGTCCAGAACAGCAACGACCCCTCCATGCCCCCCCACAGCGCGGCGAAGAGGTAGCCGCCCCCGAGTGACTCCGACGAGTAGTTGACGACGTACTCGATCGAGAAGTCACGGGAGAACAGCGCGCTGAGCAGCGCGACGGCCGGCTTCACCGTGCTCGCGGCCGTCGCGCTG
>DASZZZ010000093.1:0-25687 GCA_036260375.1 Actinomycetota bacterium | reverse complement strand
CTGGCGCGTCGCCTCCGAGGCCGCTATCGACTTCTGGGAGGAGCGCCTGCGGGCGGCGGGCACGTCGTCCCAGCGCGGCGCGGGGACGCTTCGCTTCGCCGACCCGGAGGGTCTCTCGCACGAGCTCGCGGTCTCCGAGAGCGACGACGCGGCGCTTCGCGCCGACCACCCGGAGATCCCGTCGGAGCACGCGCTCGCCACCGACCCGGTGCGGAGCCGCACGTTCCTCGCCGCCGCGCTCGGCTTCGAGGCGGACGGCGGCGACACCTACACGGTACGCGGCGAGCAGCGGGGCTCGTTCTACGCGTACGACCGGGCGGATGCGCCGGGCCTCTCCGGCGCCGGCACGATCCACCACGTCGCCTGGTCGTCGACGACGGAGCAGCAGGCGGAGTGGCGGCGCCGCGTCATCGAGGCGGGCGGGCGCCCGACCGAGATCATCGACCGCTTCTACTTCAAGTCCGTCTACTTCCGCGAGCCGGGCGGCATCCTCTACGAGCTCGCCACGCTCGGCCCGGGCTTCACGGCCGACGAGCCGCTCGAGACGCTTGGGGAGCGGCTCTCGCTGCCGCCGAACTACGAGCACCTGCGCGACCAGCTGAAGGACGTCCTCACGCCGCTGCCGGACCCGCGGGCGAGAGCGCGAACCGCGTCGTAGCGCACGCCGCGGCGACGCTCAGGTTTGCGCCGCCGCGCGCCGATGACCGTCACCATGCGGACGGCGGGGCGCTACGCGCGCACTCGGATACGGAACCGGCGGCGCGCGTTCTTGCGCCGGCACTGGTGGCGCCTCGCCGCGGCCGCACTCACCATGCTCGTGTTCGTCGGCGCGGTCGCACGGTGGGCCCTCGACCTCGACGCCGCGACCGCAGCGGCCGTCGCCTGGCTCGTGGTCGGGACTGCGTTCGCTGTCGGTGGCGACAAGCTGGACGGGACGTACTTGCTCGTGAGCGCGCGCGACGCCGAGCGTTGGACGTCGCGAGAGCTGCGTCGTGCGCTGGGCCGCGACTGGCGCGTCATCGACTGGATCTCGTTCGAGCACTACGACGTCGACCACGTCGTCGTCGGGCCGGGTGGCGTCTACGTCGTGGAGACGAAGTACACCGACTCGCCGGTGGAGCTCGACACGTGGTGGGGCGCGGCGTGTATCGAGCGATGGGACGCTCAGCTCGCGCGCGCGACGCGCTCCGTGCGACTGCTGCTTGGCGCTCATGACGTCGCGATCGGATCTGTTCTCGTCGTGTGGGGCGCCGGCGTGGAGATCGGCGAGTCTGTCGTGGGCTCGGGCATCGTCGGCGAGCCGTCGCTGCGCCGTCACGCGGCGCGGTGGCGCTCGGCGCCCCCGTCGCTGTCCGACGCCGACGTTGGCGCGATCGCGCAGAGGCTTCGTGACTACCGGAAGATGCGAGCCCGTTACGAACGCCGGCGCGCTCGACGCAATGACGCCCCGAGCGCGGGCTACGCGCGCTTGCGGACCTTCCAGATCTCCTCGCAGGGCCACTTGCGCGCCCATTCCAGGGTGACGAACGGGTAGCGCGTCGTCGCGCCCTCCGGGGGCCGGAGCTCGACGAGGTCCTCGACGTCGAGCCCGTTGGCGCGAAACAGCCGGATCCAGTCGCCGTATCCGAGGTGGAACTCGACCGACTCGTCCTCGGACCACTCGAAGCGGTGCATGCCGAAGTACGGTCGCAGCAGCGTTTCGTCGGCCGCGGCGTTCTCGTCGTCGGGCGCGCACAGCATGAGCAGCGTGCCGTTGCCGAGGAAGATCAGCCGCCCGCCCGGCCGCAGCACGCGCGCGGCCTCGGGGACCCAGCGGTACGGGTCGCTCCAGATAGCGGCGCCGTACTCGGACACGAGGAGGTCGAACGACGCGTCGCGAAACGGCAGGCGCTCGGCGATCGCGCGCACGAGCGGGAAGCGCGGGCCGACGTCGCGCTGGAGCCGCGCCGCCGTGGCGAGCTGCGCCGGCGTCGGGTCGATCCCCACGGGCCGCGCGCCGCGGCGCGCGAGCCACGCGCTGACGTAGCCGGTGCCGCAGCCGAGCTCGAGGACGCGCAGCCCGCGCACGTCCGGCAGGACCCCGACGTCGCGCTCGGGGATCCCCCAGATGCCCCACGAGATCTCGTCGCTCGCCCAATTGCGCTCGGCCGCGTCCTCGTAGTCGGGTGCCGCACGCGTCCAGACGTCGACGTTGCGCGCGACGTAGTCGGGCTCGCTCATCGCGCCATCCTCCCGCGCGCCGGCGGCGGCGTCGCGCGCGGCGACCGGCGTTTAGTTTGGGCCCGCCGGGCGGTCGTGTAGCCGAGGCGGGCCGCAGGCGTCCGCCGAACGACGAGGAGGGACGACATGACGGGTCGGATGGTGCACATCGAGATCCCCGCCGACGACACCGACGGCGCGCGCCGCTTCTGGGGCGGGCTGTTCGGGTGGCAGTGGGAGCAGTTCCCCGCGCCGGGCGAGTACCACATGACGCGGATCGCCGACGACATGGGCGCCGCCATCACCGACATGGAGCCCGGAAAGCGGGGGCCGCGCGTCTACTTCGACGTCGACGACGTGCGTGCCGGCGTCGCGCGCGTCCGGGAGCTCGGCGGCACCGCCGACGAGCCGATGCCCGTGCCGACCATGGGATGGTTCGCGACGTGCACCGACCCGCACGGCAACGAGTTCGGGCTGTGGCAGACCGATCCCTCCGCGCCCACGCCCTCGGGCTAGCCATCGGACCTGCGGCGCGACGGGAATCCCGTCGGCGCCGCAGGTCAGCGCTCCGCGGGCGACGGCTCCCGCAGGCGGCGGGGGAGGTACTGGGCGCCGGCCCCGTAGCGCGCCGCGACGTCGCCCGGATTCGACATCCGGCACCGTTTGAGCGACAGGCAGCCGCACCCGATGCACGAGTCGAGGCCGTCGCGCAGCGCGACGAGCGCGTCGATCTCCTCGTCGAGGCGCGCGCGCCAGTGCCTCGAGATGCGCGTCCAGTCGGCGCGCGTCGGCGTGCGGCCGCGCGGCAACTCGTCGAGCGCGGCCCGGATCTCGTCGAGCGACAGCCCTACGTGACGCGCGGCGCGCACGAACGCGAGGCGGCGCAGGACGTCGCGCCGGTAACGGCGCTGCCCGCCCTCGCTGCGCGCCGCGGAGACGAGGCCCTCGCGCTCGTAGAAGCGCAGCGCGGACGCGGCGAACCCGCTGCGGCGTACGACGTCCCCGACCGTGAGCCACTCGTCGGCGATCGCGATCACCTCCCGACCTCGTTGCCGACCGTCCGGCGCCGTGTGGCCCGAATCGAGTCCTGAAAATCCGGCCGTGCGGCGTCGTTCACTTGACTTGAAGTTGACTTTAACTCCTAGTCTGTCGTGGTCAAGTCGACGATCGCAAGACGAGAGGAGTGGACATGCCGGTCGGAGTCGTTACGGGCGCGTCACGGGGCCTCGGGCTCGCGCTCACGCGCGCCCTCGCAGCGCGGGGATGGAGGCTCGTGGTCGACGCGCGCGACGGGACCGCGCTCGAGCGGGCGCTCCACGGGATCGAGGGCCGCGACGGGGTAACGGCGATCGCGGGCGACGTCGCCGATCCGCGCCACCGCCGCGAGATCGCCGCGGCGGCGGCCCGTCACGGAGGCGTCGACCTGCTCGTCAACAACGCCGGCGCGCTCGGGATGCCGGGTCGCCCGCCCCTGGAGCGTCATCCGCTCGACGACCTCGAGCGCGTGCTGCGCGTCAACGTCGTGGCGCCGCTCGGGCTCGTCCAGGAGCTCCTGCCCGCGCTGCGCGCCGCACGCGGGATGGTCGTCGACGTGACGTCGGACGCCGCGGCCGAGGCGTACGCGGGCTGGGGCGTCTACGGCGCGTCGAAGGCCGCGCTCGACCGGCTCACCGCGGTCCTCGCGCAGGAGGAGCCCGAGCTGCGCGTGTACTCGTTCGACCCCGGCGACATGCGCACCGCCATGCACCAGGAGGCGTTCGCCGGCGAGGACGTCTCCGACCGTCCGGCCCCCGAGAGCGTCGTGCCGGCGCTGCTCGCGCTGCTCGACCGGCGCCCGCCGAGCGGGCGTTACACGAGCGCGGAGCCCGTCCCGGCGGGCGAGGTCGCGTCGTGACGATCGCGGTCGCGCCGTCGCGGACGACGTTCACGCTGCCCGCCGAGCTCCACGCGACCGCGCCGCCCGAGGCGCGCGGACTGCGGCGCGACGAGGTGCGTCTGCTCGTGGCGCGTCCCGGAGCCGTCGAGCACGCGCGCTTCCACGACGTCGGGCGCTGGCTCGACCCGGGCGACGTCGTCGTCGTCAACGTGTCCGAGACGCTTCCGGCCGCGGTCGACGGGATCCGTGGCGACGGGCGCGCCGTCACGGTCCACTTCTCTTCGCCGCTCGCGCGCGGCGAGCACGTCGTCGAGCTGCGCGCCGGCGACGGCCCGGGGCGCGACGCGGTCGCCGGCGAGGTCGTCTGCGTCGCGGACGGCGCGTGGCTGGAGCTCGTCGCGGCGTATCCCGACGAGGCCCGCGCCGAGGACAGCAGGCTGTGGCGCGCGCGGCTCGAGGCGCCGGAGCCGTTGCGCGACTACCTCGCGAAGCACGGTCGCCCCATCTCGTACGGCTACGTGCGCGAGCGGTGGCCGCTCTCGGCGTACCAGACGATCTTCGCGCGTCGCCCCGGCAGCGCCGAGATGCCGAGCGCGGGACGTCCCTTCACGCACGCGCTCGTCACCGACCTCGTCGCGCGCGGCGTCGTGATCGCGCCGGTCGTGCTGCACACCGGCGTGTCGTCGCTCGACGCGCACGAGCCGCCGCTGCCGGAACGCTTCGAGGTGCCGGCGCCGACCGCGCGGCTCGTGAACGCGGCGCGCGCCGCGGGGGGCCGCGTCGTGGCCGTCGGCACGACGGTGACGCGCGCGCTCGAGTCGGCCACGACCTCGGCCGGGGACGTGGTCGCGGCGCGCGGAGTGACCGATCTCGTGCTCTCGCCGGAGCGACCGGCGCGCGTCGTCGACGGGCTCGTGACCGGCTGGCACGCGCCCGACGCGTCGCACCTGTCGCTGCTCGAGGCCGTCGCCGGCCCCGAGCTCGTCCAGCGCGCCTACGACGCCGCCGTGTCCGCACGCTACCTATGGCACGAATTCGGCGACAGCTGCCTGCTCCTGCCGCGCTGACGCGTCTACCGCTCGCCGAGCTGGCCCAACAGCCTCTCGACGTCGTCGGGCCCACCTGCTCCGTGGTTAGGGTTGCCCCATGGACGCGGGCGTGCACGGTCTCGGCGACGGCGCTGCAGCCGCGCTCGCCGACTACGCCGACCACCTCGAGCGACTGCAGTGGTCGGCGTTGCTCGTCGACGAGCAGTGGCGGCTCGTGTGGGTGTCGTCGTCGCTCAAGGCCTTCGTCGGCGCGTCGTCCGACGCCGAGCTCGGGGTCGGACGTCACATCGTCGAGGCCGTCACGTCGGAGACCTGGATGCGCACGGTGGCGCCCGACAGCCAGGTCGAGATGTTCGGCGTGCTGATGCCGTTCGTCCTCGGCGACCTCCGGGCGCGCTCGATCGACCCCGCCGAGATCCTGCCCGAGCGCTTCCACCCGTTGCTCGAGGGCGTCGAGCCGACGCCGGCCCCGCCGGTCAACTCGATGTCGTTCGCGTACGTCCGGCCCGACGGCGACACCGAGCTGCCGAGCTACCGCGTCGACGTGTGCATGCTGCGGCTGCGCGACGACGCCGGCGCCGACCTCGGGTGGCTGTGCCTGTTCTTCATGGGCGTGCGGCCGAACCTGCTCGAGCTCCTCGCGCGCGGCGACGAGCGCATGTACGAGCGCATGGCGCGCCTCGTGGACCCGGGGCCGCGTCAGGCCGCGGTGCTGTTCTGCGACCTCCACCAGTCGGGGAGGCTGTCGCGCCAGCTGCCGACCGCGTCGTACTTCAAGCTCGTGCGCGCGCTGTGGACCGGGATCGACGCCGCGGTCGCCGACGAGCACGGCGTCGTCGGCAAGCACGCGGGCGACGGCGGATCCGCGTTCTTCCTCGTCGAGGACCTCGAGTCGCCGTCGGGCGCGGCGCGCGCCGCGATCAACGCCGCGCGCCGGATACACGACCGGTCGCGCGACGTGTTCAGCGCCACGGTGGAGCGCGACTGCCACATGAAGGTCGGGCTCCACTGGGGCGGGAGCCTGTACGTGGGCCAGCTCGTGCCCGGCGGCAGGCTCGACGTCACCGCGCTCGGCGACGAGGTCAACGAGGCAGCGCGCATCCAGGAGTCGGCCGGCGCGGGCGAGACGCTGGCGAGCAAGCAGTTGCTCGAGCGCCTGACGCCCGAGGACGCCGCCGCGGTCGGGCTCGACCTCGAGAAGCTGACGTACCGGCCGCTGGCCGAGCTCGACACCGCGCCGGAGAAGGCCGTGCGCGACGCCGCGGCGGTTCCGGTCACGGTGATCTGACGAGCAGCGCTTGATCCGCCGCGCGCTCGTCGGGGGTGCGATCGTCGTGCTCGGGCTCTTCGTGATCGTCGCGGTCGAGGTGTGGCTCGCGCTGCGGCGCGACTACCTGCCGACCGACCGGCCCCTCGAGCTGGGAGGGTCGTTCGGTCCGGCGTCGGCGCCGGTCCTGCGGTTCGTCGTGCTCGGCGACTCGACGTCGGTCGGGCTCGGGGCCGGCGACGCGGACGACGCCTATCCCACCCTCGTGGCTCGCCGCCTCGCCGAGGAGACGCGCTACAGGGTCGAGCTGACCGTGCTCGGAGAGTCGGGCGCGCGCGTGCGCGACGTGGCGAGCCGACAGGCGCCGGCCGCGGTCGCGCTCGACCCCGACGTCGTCTTCGTGGGCATCGGCGCGAACGACGTCACGCACCTGACGTCGCTCGAAGAGGTCCGCGGCGAGATGCACGAGACGCTCGACGTGCTCGGCCGGACGCACGCGACCGTCGTCGTCGCGGGCGCTCCCGACATGCGCGTCTCCGCGTGGCACCAGCCGTTGCGCTACCTTGCGTACCTGCGCGGGAGGCAGGTGACCGGGGCGATAGAGGACGTCGCCCGCGCGCGCGGCGTCGCGGTCGTCGAGCTCGCCGAGGAGACGGGTCGGTTCTTCGCAGAGGAGCCGGAGAGACATTTCAGCGCGGACCGTTTCCACCCCGGCGCGCTCGGCTACGAGCGATGGGCGGACGCGATCTTCCCGGTGGTCAGGGACGCGGTGAGCTCAGAGAGCTGAGCCTTCTTGGCAGCGGCCGCTTCGACGGCGACAATCAGGGATCGTCGCCAAGGTGGGAGGCTCAGATGGCCGTCGCTCGAGTCGCGTACCGCCGATCCGCCACAGCCGCTGCCGTCGCGGCCGTCGTGACGGCGCTGGCGCCCGGCGTGCCGGCGCGTGCCGGGGCGGCCGAGTGCTTCGGACGCGCCGCGACGATCACCGGCACCAGCGGCGACGACGTCCTCGTCGGCACGAACGGCGACGACGTCATCGTCGCCCGCGGCGGGGAGGACGTCGTCCGAGCTCGGGGCGGCGACGACCGGATCTGCGGCGGCGGGTCGTTCGACAGGCTGCTCGGCGCGGGAGGGCGTGACCGCGTGTCGGGCGACGACGGCCCCGACCTGTTGCGAGGCGGCGCGGGCGACGACGTGCTGCGCGGCCGGCGCGGGACCGACGTCGCCGAAGGCCGCGGCGGCGACGACGACATCGGCGGCGGGCGCGGCGACGACGTCCTCGCCGAGACGCCCGCGCTGCGCGGCGGGCGCGGCATCGACGACCTCTCCGGCGGCCCCGGCTCCGACGGTCTCGCCGGGGAGCGTGGCCAGGACGGCCTCTTCGGCGGCGACGACCGCGACTTCCTGTTCGGAGGGCCGCGCGTCGACGTGCTCAACGGCCAGCTCGGCGACGACGCGCTCCACGGCGGCGACGGGCTCGACTTCCTGCTCGGCGCGCGCGGGCGCGACCGGCTCGTGGGCGGAGGCGGCGACGACACGCTCTTCGGCGCGCGCGGCCCCGACCGCGAGCTCGGGGGCCCGGGCGACGACCAGCTCAACCCGGCGCCGTCGGAGCAGGACTCGTTCCCGCGCGACGCGGGCGACGATCGCTCCAACGGAGGGCCCGGCAACGACACGATCAAGGGCCACTCGGGCGACGACGTCCTCGACGGCGACGCCGGCACGGACTCCCTGCGCGGCGGCCGGGGGCAGGACACGTGCGTCGAGGGAGAGGACGTCCGGACCTGCGAGTCGTGACACTCGCGCCCGACGCGCGCCGCGCCGCTACGCTTGTCCACACGGGCGGTTAGCTCAGCGGAAGAGCACTGCGCTTACAACGCAGGGGCCGGCGGTTCGAACCCGTCACCGCCCACGCAGTCCTGACGTCTTGCGCCCGTCTACTTGATCAGCCGTCGCATCTCCCTCGCGAGGCCCGGATTCCGCGACTCGAACTCGCCGATGATGCGCTCGACGACGTCGGGTTTCTTGTTCTGGCTGAGCTTGGCTCGGGCATCGAAGCGTGCGACCTCGAGCCGCAACCCGATGGTTCCCGTGGCCGTTCGTCGGGTGCCCTGCTCGTCTTCGGCAAGGCTCCTGCCGCCGGAATAGTGCTGCTCGAAGTGGTCGGTCAACCGTGACAGCACCCGATAGTTCTCCTCGTCGGAGAGGATCTCCGGAACCCCGTAGAGATGGGCGGTGACGTGGTTCCAAGTGGCCACGAGCTCGCCCGGTTCGTACCAACTCGGGGAGACGTAGTCGTGAGGCCCCTGGATGATGACGAGGACTTCGTGCTGCCCGAGCTCGTGCGTTACTTCGTCCGGGCGGCCGAAGTGGCTGAGGATCGTGATGCCCTCGCGGTCTTCCTCGTCCAGCAGCACCGGGTAATGGGACGCGACCAAGCCGCCGGCCGTGGGCGAGACGAACGTAGCCCACGGGTTTTCGCGAATGAGGCGTTTGACTTCCTCCGGATCGGTCATCAGGAATTGCGGTGCGTGTCTCATCGGGTCGCATTCCTATCGCGGTTGCGAGTGATCTCGGCGAAGGCGGATTGAATCGTGGAACTGGTTTCTCGTCGCATGAGCCGATTATGGCGAGCCTGGAACCCCGAGCGGCCGCGCGTCCGGGCCCGGGGCGAGGGTGCGCCGCCCCACGATCCCGCGTATCGGATCAGCGCGGTCGGATTTCCCAGGCCGGGTGCTCGGGGTCGTCGTTGTGCACGACGACGTCGGCGTGATCGGTCGGACGGGCCGTGGCGAGGTAGAGCTGCTGGGCGGGGGCGTAGCGGTCGCGATAACGTCGCTCGACCTCGGCGGGAGATCCGTGCAGCGCGTGGTCGCGGGCCCGCGCGCGACGCAGTCTCTCCTCGAACGCCGCGGACACGAAGATGCGCAGGTCCCACCGATCGATCAGCTCGGGGCGCAGCAGGAACACGCCGTCGAAGACCAGCACGGCGTCCGCGGGCGCGGTCGTGACCGGCTCGGACAGCATGGTGTCCGTGCGGTAGTCGGAGACCGCCCGCGTGAACCTTCGATCGCCGCCGGGGCCCAGTGGATCGAGCAGGACGCGGTGCAACGCGTCGTAGTCGAAGCTGTCGTGATAGCAGCCTTCGCCGGAGTACTCGCCGCGCCGATAGCGCCGTGACCGCGGGAGATGGAAGCCGTCGGTCGACGCGCGGATGACTTCGCGACCCCGTGCGCGCAGGACGTCGGCGAGCTCGTCGGCGAGCGTGGTCTTGCCCGCGGCGGGCGGTCCGTCGACGGCGATCCGCGCCGGGTGCGCGGTCGAGACCGACGCGACCGCGTCGGCGAGGCGGCCGAGGAGCTGACTGCGCGTGCCGTCGTGCATGTCGTGCCACCGTCCCTGCGTCGCGAACGTCGCGCCGAGCCCAGCCTACGTTCCGACGGGCGTCGTCCCGGATCGCGCGAACGTGCCCGGCTACGCCGGTGACACGAAGAGGGGGGCGGCCCCTAGTCCTCGTCCGGGAAGTCCTCTCGCAGCGGCGGGTCCTCGCGCGACTGGGGGCCGCGGTTGGTGCCGGCGTCCGACATCGAGCCGCCCGTCGCCCGGGCCGGATCGGCGGCCGCGGTGTCGGCGCCGGCCGAGCCGGTCTCGGTCGCGGGCTCGCCGGAGACGCTGCCGCCGCCGGCGGTGCCCTCGCCGGTCGCGCCCGGCCCTGGCTCCGTCCCGGGCACTCGCGGCGGGAAGTCGTCGGCGCCCTCGGGCGGCGTGCGCCCGAGCTGGTCGACGCCGGCCGGGTCGGGTTGCGCGTCGTGCGGGTCGGCGACCGACTCCGGGTCGAGCGACGGGACGGTGGCGCCGCGCGCCGCGGCCTCGAGCTCCTCCTGCGTCAGGTCGGCCGCCGCGTACTCGGAGCGCGGCACCTCGCGATCGCCCTCGTCGCTGAGCTCGGTCGCGCCTCCGCCGCCCGGGCTCGTCGCGCCGGCGTACTCCTCCTGGACGGGTGCGAGCGACGGCTCGTCGGGCGGGTCCCACGGCTCGTTCTCCTCGAGCGCGCGCGCCACGTCGGACGTGATCTCGCCGTCGGGCCCCGAGAGCATGTCGGTCGACCCGACGAGCACCTCGTTCTCGACCGGGACGACGCGCTCGACGTCGTCGGGCTCGACGATGCCCTCTCGCAGGCTCTCGTCGACGCGCAGCTCGTTGACGACGTCGTCGGCGTAGCGCTCGACGACGAGCGCGACGGCGTCCGCCTCCTCGGGCTCCGACACCGAACCGCGCAGCACGACGCGGTCGCCGTCGGCGGCGAGCTCGACCCGGCGCGCGTCGACGCGCTCGGAATCCTCGAGCGCCTGTCTTATGACTTCGAGATCGTCGCGATCGACCATGACGTCCTCCCGGTCGGGGTCCTCGGTTAGGTACCCGCGGCGACGCGCGGCAAACGCGCGGGGGACAGGGGCCGTCAGCCGGGCCGGTGCACGCGCACCGACGACTCGGGCAGGTCGCGCACCGGGACGCACATGCGCTCGCGCGCGCCGCCGAGGGAGCCGGCGTCGATCGCCGCGATCGCCGCGTCGGCGCTCGCGAAGCGAGCGTCGTACGCGCGCGCGAGCACGAAGACCTCGCCCTCGTACGCGGGCGGCTGCGAGTCGCGCAGGGGGCCTTCGTCGAGGAATCGGCGCTCGCCCTCGAGTGCCACCAGACGCGTGAGCGCGACGACGTCGTCGACGTGCAGCACCTCGAACCCTCCGTCGGCCGGCCGCACGACGTAGTCGCCGGCGCGCGGGTCGATCGCGTCCGGAGGCAGCGCGTGCCCGCCGGTCACGACGCGCGCCGGCGGCCGGGCGTCACCGGAAGACGTTCGACGGCTCGGGACCCGGCGGTGGCGGCGGTCCCTGCAGCGGGAGGTCGCGCGACGGGCACGGCAGGCAGAAGCACTCCTCGGAGTAGTTCGTGCGGATCTTGTACACGGGATTGCCCGACGCGTCCACGAACGGCGTCTCGTTGGGGTGGTTCACCGTCGCGCGCTCGCGCGCCGGCGGACGGAAGCTCGGACCGGTGCCGGGCCCGTAGATCGGGCGCTTGCCGTTCTTGGAGAACACGTCGGTGGGGTCGCCGCTCGTCGTGGCGACACCGGCGACGGTGTGGAAGTCGCGCCCCGCCCGCGCGATCACGGCTCCGGCCGAGTTCTCGAAGTGCATGTCGTACTGCCACAGCCAGTGCTTGACGCGGTCGACCGCGCAGCGCGTGCCGCACGGCGTCGTCGTCCCCGCGGTGAGCGCCGTCTGCGTCGCGGCGAGGCCCTTGTAGTCGTACGTGCGGTGCGCGAGGCCGGCGCAGTTGTAGCTCTCGATCGGCTTCGGCGCGGAGTAGCCCTCGTAAGGGGGGCACGCGCGCTGGACGACCGGCGCGGGGGCCGGCGCGATGCGCACGGCGGGGCGCGCGTATGCGTCGCGCTGCGCCGCGACGGTCCGCTTCTCGTCTTCGGCCGGCTCGCTGTCGCGCAGGTCCAACGCGGACGCGTCCTCGAGCGAGACGTCGCGCTGCACGCGCGTCGTGGCGCGCCGTCCGACGCGCGGCGTGGGGGCGGCAGGCGCGCGTGCATCGCGCGCGAGCGGCGTCGCGGAGCCCTGTTGCACGACGTGGGTGAGCTCGTGCGCGAGCAGCCGCGTGCCGGACGGGGTGCCGGGTTGGTAGCGGCCGGCGCCGAACACGACGTCGCGTCCGAACGTGTACGCGAGCGCGCCGAACGCGCGCGCGGAGCGCGCCGCGCGCTCGTCGGTGTGGATGCGCACGGCCGAGAAGTCGTGTCCGAAGCGCGGCTCGAAGTAGGAGCGCAACGACGCCGGCAGCGGCGCACCGCCTCCGCTGAGCGCGCGTGGGTCGCGATCGGCGTCGTCGTGTCCGGCCGCGCCGGAGCGCGCCAGGCGCACGTCGTCGTCGTCGCACCGGCCGTCGTCGCAGCCGGGCTTCAGCTGGATCGTCGCCGGCTGCGCGCGCTCGTCGACGGTCGCCGCCGGGTCGCGCATGCGCAGGACCTCGTCGGCGACGCGGTCGGCCTCGTGCTCGGTCGGGTCGTCGGCGCCCGTGACGCGCACGGGCGCGACCACGGCGACCGACGAGAAGTCGTGGGGCGCGGCCGCTCCGCCCGGTGTCGCGCCGGCGCGGCCCGGCGTTCCGGGGCGCCGATCGTCGTGGTCGCACGCCCCCGAAGGGCACGTCACGCCGCCGCAGCGCTGGACGAGCGCCGCGGGCGCGACCGTCGGCGCCGGAGCCCGGACGCGCTCGGCCCGCGTCACGTCGTCCGACTCCCCGCGTCCACGGCGCCATGGTGCGCCCCCGGCGTCACCGCCGCGTCACCGGCGGGCGGTTGCTGGCACGTCGCGCACGCTGCCGCCGTGGTCGCAGCGACGAGGGCACGGCGTGGACGCGGCCCTCGTCGAGTGGTGGATGGAGATCCCCACACGGGAGAACCAGAAAAACGACCCAAAATGACTAACCCCATAGCCCAATGCCAAGAACGTAGCTAGTATTCGCCGCCGGGCCCGCGTCGGGCCCTCACCGGCGTCTACGGCTCCGCACGGGGCCCAGGGGGAGTGCCCATGTCACGCAGAGGGCTGGTCATGCCCGTCGTCCTGATCGCGCTTCTTGCCGCGCTCGTACCGATATCGAACGCCGGCGCGCAGACGACCCCGCCGGCCGCGTTCGACTACACGGACGTCGCCGGCCTGTCGCAGCCGACGTACGAGACCACGCGCGAGAGCTACAACGTCGAGATGCACGACGGCGTCGAACTCTACGTCGAGGTCGTGCGTCCGAACGCGCAGGGCCAGTTCCCCGTCGTCCTCGAGGCGAGCCCGTACCACGGCACGCTCGCGGACCGCGACGGGACGCGCATCCTGCCCGAGCCACGCGACGCCGACGGCCGCTCGCTCGGCCTCACCGGCTACTTCGCGCCGCGCGGCTACGCGGTCGTCATGGTCGACCTGCGCGGCACTGGACGCTCGGGCGGCTGTCTCGACCACCTCGGCCCCAACGACGCCAAGGACCTCAAGACGATCGTCGAGTGGGCCGCCGACCGCACGTGGTCGAACGGCAAGGTCGGCATGACCGGCCACAGCTACGTCGGCTCGACGCCGATGGTCGCCGCCGCCCAGAACCCCGACGGGCTCGCGACGATCGTCCCGAGCGCGGGCCTCGCCGGCATGTACCACCACCAGTTCCAGGCCGGCGTCCCGTACTTCCTGCAGTGGATGGGCGTCATGTGGTCGTACCCGATGCTGTCGACCAACCGCCACCTGCCCCCGCAGATCCCGGCGATAGCGCTCGGCGGCGCCAACGGCGACGACTTCGGGCAGGACATGGAGACGTTCGGCTGCGGGTGGCAGGCGTCGTCGCTCGCCTCCGGCGAGCCGCAGCTGAGCGGCCAGTACACGTGGTGGCACGGGGAGCGCGATCACGAGGCCGGCGCGACCGCGGCCAAGATCCCCGTGTTCCTGATCCACGGCGTCAACGACAACGCCGCGCGCGTCCCCGCGGCGCAGTGGTTCTTCGACCGCAACGGCGGCTACACGGCGTCGGGTCAGCCGGCGACGGCGACGCATCCGGGTCAGGACAAGCTGTGGCTCGGCCAGTGGGACCACGGCTCCGGCTGTTGCCCGAACCGGCGCGGCATCCAGTGGACGTACGCGCTGCACGCGTGGTTCGACAAGTGGCTCAAGGGCAACGCGGTCGACACCGGTCCCGCGGTCGAGGTGTTCATGGCCGACGGCACGCTCGCCGAGGTCCAGGCCGGCGCGCGCACCGAGATCCTCACGACGGACCGCTTCTCCGCCTCGGCGCAGATGGTCGACTTCTTCCCGGCCGCGGCGGGCCGCACGCTGCGCGACACGTCGCCGTGGGCGTCGGGCTCGGTGTCGTTCACCGGCGATCCGCTCGGCTTCTCCGCGCCGAAGAGCACCGGGGGCGCGACGTTCACGTCGCAGCCGATGACCGACGACATGGTGATCGCCGGCGTGCCCAAGCTGAAGCTGTCGGCGTCGGTGACCGTGCCGCGCGTGCATCTCATCACGAACGTGTTCGACGAGAGCCCGAACGGGACGTGGCGCCGCATCGGCCAGTTCACGATCAACCCCGAGCTGCGCAGCGGCCTCGCGACGCCGAAGCCGGTGGTCGCGGCGCAGCGCTACGACATGAAGCCTCCGGGCTTCGCCATGGGCCACCACCTCCGTGAGGGCCACCGCCTCGTGCTGCGCGTCAGCACGAGCGACCCCGACAAGGTGCCGACGTTCGCGGTCGACCCGCTAGTGACCGTGTTCACCGGCCCGAACGCGACGCGGCTGACGCTGCCGGTCGTCCCGTCGCCGCAGCTCGTTGCCGACGACGTGCCGCTCGTGCTCGAGGGCGGCTCGGTCCCGCTCGGCCCGGCGCAGCCGTCGACGACCGGCTCGGTCACGACGCTCGCGTCGGGGGCCGGAACGCGCGAGCCCGGAGTTACGAGCCAGTACGTCGAGTTTGACGTGCAGGCGGGCTTCGACAACGCGCGCATGGTTGCCACGGCGATCCCGGCGCAGCCGGCCGACATCGACCTCTACCTCCAGCGCCAGCGCCTCGACGGCTCGTGGGGCGGCGACATGCGTTCCGGCACGTCGGGCAGCCTCACCGAAGAGGTCGTCACGGCGGACCGTCTGCACCCCGGTCACTACCGCATCGAGGTGCACAACTGGTCCGGCCCGCCGGCGAACCAGGTCGACATGACCATCGACTTCTTCAACCAGGCGGGCGAGAAGGGCAGCTAGGCCGCCCGCTTCGGGGGAGTATCGATCGGGCCCGGCCCCGACAGGGGGCCGGGCCCGGTTTCGCTCGTGCCCGGGGACGGTCGTCTGGAGGTCTTACATGAAGCTGTACGGGGAGATGCCGCGTCACCGCCTGCGCCAGGTCGCGGGCGACGCCGCCGTCGTCGCCTGGGTCGCGCTGTGGACGCGCGTCGGCGTGTGGATGGACACGCTGATCCACCGGCTCCAGGGGCCGGGCCGCGCGATCGAGGGCGCCGGCGCCGGCTTCGCCGACAACCTCCGGTCGATCGGCGCCGAGATCCGCGCCGTGCCGCTCGTCGGCGACGAGCTCCAGACGCCGTTCGACGCCGCCGCACGCGCGGGCACGACGCTGCGCGACGCGGGGCAGGGCTACCAGGACGTCGTCCACTCGATCGCGCTGTGGACCGGCGTGCTGTTCGCGATCATCCCGATCGTGCTCGTGCTCATGCGCTACGTGCCGGCCCGGGCGCGCTGGGTGCGCGACGCGACCGCGGCCGCCCGCATGCGCGTCGACGCCGACGACCTCCGTCTGTTCGCGCTGCGCGCCGCGGCGACGCGCCCGCTGCACGAGCTGCGGCGCGCTTCCCCCCACCCGGGCCGCGCGCTCGCGACCGAGGACTACCGCGCGCTCGCCGCGCTCGAGCTCGGCGCGCTCGGACTGAAGACGCCGGAGCCGGCGCGCTAGCCGCGCGCGCCTACGTCGCGTCGCCGTCGTCGCGTGCGGCAAGCGAGTCGGCGCGTGCGTGCACGGCGCGCGTCGATCGGGCGCGCGCGACCGCGGGCGACACCAGCACGACGCCGGTCAGCGCGACGTTCGCCACGGTGATCGCCGCGATCGTTCCGGCGAGGCCGAGGACGTCGAGGAGCGCGCCGGCGACGACGATCCCGAGCGGGGCCGCGACGAGCTGCGCCGCCATGACCGTGGAGAACACGCGGCCGCGCAACTCCGGGGGCGTGCGCTCCTGGCGCACCGTCTGCTCGATCGGTCCGATGAAGCCGACGCCGACGCCGACGAGGAACAGCAGCGCGACCGCGACCGGCAGCGGCGGGACGAACAGCAACGCGCCGAGCAGCAGCGTGTCGAGCACCCACGCGACGCGGTACGACGCGATGCGCTCCCAGCGCGCGCTCGCGCCGGCGTGGAGCGCGGCCCCCGCGATCCCGCCGATCCCGTACGCCGCGATCATCACGCCCGCCGCGGCGGGGTCGTCGAACACCCGGTGCGCGTACACCGGCAGCACGACCGGCGTGAACGGGCTGTAGAGCAGGTTGCCGAGCGTCGGGACGACGAGAAAGGTCGTTAGCACGTCGTCGCGGCGCACGAACCGCAGGCCCTCGCGCACGTCGTCGCGATAGGTGGTGTCGCGCCGTGGGCGCGCCCGTCCCGCCGGCACCGCCCACGCGACCGCCGTCGCCGACAGCGCGAACGACGCCGCGTCGAGCCACAGGACGTTCGGCGCTCCGAGAACCGCGATCAGCACGCCCGCGAGCGGAGCGCCGGCGACGTAGGCGACGTGCTCGGTGCCCATGTAGAGCGAGTTGGCGCGCTCGAGCGAGACCGCGCGCGCCGCCGCGAGCTCGGGGACGAGCGCCTGGCGGGCCGCGGCGGCGGGGGCGTCGAAGAGGCCGCCGAGGAACGCCAGCGCCAGGAGCATCCAGAACTCGAGCGCGCCGGCGGCGTGCAGCAGCGGGATGGCGGCGATCGACGCGCCGCTCGCGACGTCGGCGACGACGCTGGCGCGCGCCGCTCCGACGCGGTCGGTCACGGGGCCGCCGGCGAACGCCCCTATCGCCATCGGGAGCGCGGCCGCGAACGCCGCGACGCCGGTCCGCGCCGCGCTGCCGGTCGTCTCCAGCACGAACCACGGGATCGCGATCGTCGCCATCACGTTGCCGAGCAGCGAGACGGCGTTGGCGGCGAGCAGCGTCGGGAAGGCGGGGGGCCGGCGCATCCGACGACCGTAGCGTCCGGCGAAGCGAGCGCGCGACGCTCGATCCGCTACGCAAACTACGTACCCGGTGGGCGAAATCGGGCCCCCGGCCCGGGCGTTTCACCTTGCGTGGCGGCAATCACGGCGACGTGCTCGTTCCAGTCCATGCCGCGCACTCCCAGGCCAGAGATCCGAGAGGTGAGCTGATGCGCCGCACCGTCCTCCTGTTGGCACTCGCGTCGTTCGCCGCGCTCATGCCGGCCGCGTGGACCGCCGCGCCCGCGCGCACGGCCCCCGAGCGGGCCGCGCGCATCGTGCGCGGGGACTACGTCGTCGTGCTCGCGCCGTCGGTCGACGACGGGGCCGCCGCGACCCGCGCGCTCGAGAACGCGCGCGGGTTCAGCGCGCGCCTGCGCTACTCGCATGCGATCGACGGGTTCTCGGCGACGCTGACCGAGGGCCAGGTCGACGCGCTCGAGCGCGACCCGCGCGTCGCGTTCGTGACCCCGGACCGGCGCGTGCACGCGCTCGCGCGCACCCCGCTCGCACCGGGCGACTCGATCCCGCCGGGCGTTCGCCGCATCGACGCCGCGACCGCGACCGAGACGCGACCGGCGAGCCCGGCCAACGTCGCGGTGATCGACACCGGCATCGACTTCGCGCACCCGGACGTGCCCGCCGTCGACGGACGCAACTGCGTCGGCGCCGGCCCCGCGCAGGACGACAACGGGCACGGCACGCACGTCGCGGGGACGATCGCGGCGCGCAACGACGGCGCCGGCGTCACCGGGGTGGCGCCCGGGACGAAGGTCTACGCGGTCAAGGTCCTCGACGCGACCGGCGGCGGGACGTGGTCGCAGATCATCTGCGGCATCGACTGGGTCACGTCGACGCGCACCGACGCGGACCCCGCCAACGACGTCGCGGTCGCGAACATGAGCCTCGGGGGGCCGGGCGCGCCGGTGCAGTCGTGTTCGACGACGACCGACGCGCTCCACAAGGCGATCTGCGCGTCGACGAGGGCGGGCGTCACCTACGTCGTCGCCGCCGGCAACGACGGCTGGGACTTCGACTACGCGCGCGTGCCCGACGTTCCGGCCGCGTACCCCGAGGTGCTGACCGTGACCGCGATGACCGACTCGGACGGCGCCGGCGGGGCCGCGGGCGGCGCGCCGGCGTGCGACGCGGCCGCGACCGACGACCGCTATGCGGGTTTCTCGAACTTCGCCGCGACGA
Organism: Actinomycetota bacterium; assembly: GCA_036260375.1. Taxonomy (GTDB): domain Bacteria; phylum Actinomycetota; class CADDZG01; order CADDZG01; family WHSQ01; genus DASZZZ01. Next base: position 7,316 of record DASZZZ010000093.1, on the reverse strand, counting down.
CGGCGGGCGGCGCGCACACGATTGCGGCCCCCGGGACGTGCGTCTCGTCGACCGCGCTCGGCGGCGGCGTCACCACGATGTCGGGCACGAGCATGGCGACGCCGCACGTGACCGGCGCGGTCGCGCTGTGCATCGGCGAGGGCGCGGTGCGCGGGCCGTGCAGCGGGCTGACCCCGGCGCAGGTCGTCGCACGCATGCGCGCCGACGCGCAGGAGCGCACGAACGCGGTGCCGGGCTTCGGGTTCGTCGGCGACCCCGTCCGGCCGGTAAGCGGACGCATCTACGGCCACCTGACGTGGGCGCGTCCGTACGCGGCGCCGACGCGGGTGACGGCCGCGCCCGCGAGCACCGCGCTCGTCACGGGGTCCCTGCGCTCGGGGAGCGCGACGAACCTGCGCGCCGACGACGACAGCTACTACGAGGTCTACTCGACGAGCTCGAGCACGTACACGAGTGCGTGGTTCGGACGCTTCACCGGCGTGTCGAACGCGCTGCAGTCGCTCGACGTCTCCTACCGCGGCAAGGCGTCGCGCGCGTGCAGCCAGACGCTGTGGCTGTTCCGCTGGACCGACAACGCGTGGGTCCGCGTGGACGCCCGCACCGCCGGCGCGAGCGAGGTCCAGGTCGACGTCGCGGCGACCGGTGCGCTCGCCGACTACGTCAGCGGCACGAGCGGCGACGGCGACGTGCGCGTGCGGGTGCGCTGCACGTCGACGACGGCGCCCTTCTACACGAGCGGCGACATGATGAAGATCTCGTATCTGCGCCCCTGAAATGACGCGTCCTGCTCTCGTAGACGATAGGCGGGCGCATCCACGTCGTGTGGCGTACTAAGACACGAACAGACCAGACTTGGTGAGGATTGGAACATCAGCCGACGGTCTTGCCAGGACGTTGCGACACGCTTGCAAAACGCGGTAGATGAATCGCTTAATGGATTCATGACATCGCTGTTGGGGAGGTGATTTCATGACCGCGGGCGAAAGGCAACGACTTATCACGTTCCTCGAGAACAAGATGTGTGGGCCGTGCCGCAAGTACGGCGCGAACCCCGAGCACGAGGGGTGCGTGGAAGCTACGGAGTTGATCGAGATCGTAGCGCGCGAGCCGTAGGAGCGTGGAATCAAGCCCCGACTGACTGATTAGGCTTGCGGCGTCGCGCTCTGCACGGCTCCGGCGATGCGATCGCGAGCTGCGCGGGGCGGCCCGACCCCCCGCTCGAGGCGACGCAACCCGTACACGAGCGCGGCGACCCACGCGGCGACGAGCACCGTCAGCGCGCCGGTCGCGGCGTACGTGAGCGCCGCCGGGACGTCCTTCGCCTCGCGCAGCACGATGCGCTCGTCGAGCACGAACGGGCGCGCGAAGCGCTCGCGCGCGGGGACCTCGGGGGCCGGGATCGCGTCGTCGCGCGGCAGGTAGAGAGGCACCGCCGACAGCGACGTGCCGGAGTGCAGCCGGATCAACGCCTTCCACTCTCCGTGCACGGGAATCGGCGCGCGCGCGACGTACGCGTCGCCGGCGCGCTCGAGCGGCACGACGACGCTGCGGCCGCCCTGCCACGCGGTCACGTTGAGCCACAGCGCGTCGCGTCCGAGGTCGGCGGGACGGAGCTCGACGGTGGCGCGCACCCAACGGCGGTCGTAGCCGCCGACCGGCTCGAGCGTCACCGCGGCGGAGCCGTCGACCGCGCCCGACACCGGCAGCGGGTAGGCGAGCGCCACCAGCAGCGCGCCGGCGGTTGCGACGGCCGCCGGCGCGGGCGTCCGACGCCGCGCCGCGTCGGGCTCGCACAACGCCCTGCCCACGTAGCCGCCGGCGGCGCCCGCCGACACCGCGGCGACGAAGCCGACGACGGCGCCCTCGGGCAGCAGGGCCGCGGGCCACGGGATCGTCATCCACGCGTGGCTCCACGCCCACTCGGCCGCGAGCCCGACCGTGCCGACCGCGGCCCCCGCCACCGCGCCGAACGCGACCGGCCGTCGAGTGGGGAACCAGCGCGCGACGATCTCGACCGCGACCGCCTCGACGACGTAGAGCGGGACGTGCAGCGTCGTGTGGCCGAGGCCCGGCCCGATCGCCAGCGTCAGCACGCCGCGCAGCGCGAAGAACGTCGCCACCGCGCCGAGCGCGCCGCGCGGGCCGAGGCGGACGCGCGCCGCCACGAGCGCGAGCGCGGCGCTCCCGGCGACGAGCACCGGGTGGTACAGCAGGCGGAACTGGGGGACGGAGTAGTCGAACTCGGCCTGCAGCGCGGACAGACCGATCAGGAACGCGCCCGCGACGAGCGTCTCGGCGGCGCGTGCGACGCGCCCGTCGCGCGGGGCGGCGGCGCGGAGGCCCTCGACGACCAGGATCCACAACGCGAGCGTCGACAGCGCCGCGCCGCCGACCATCTGGAGGTGCGTCGGGCTCCACAGGGTCACGTCCTGACCGAAGAGCCGGTGCCACACGTCGTCCAGCGGGAAGCCCGCGACCGCGATCCCGCCGCACAGCAGGAGCAGGACCGCGCCGAGCGGCGCGTGCCACCCGGCGCGCAGCCGCACCGACGAGCGCGTCGGCTGGCACCCGAGCGCGATGCCGGCGACGCCCGCCAGCGCGATGCCCACGAGCCCGCCGATGATCAGGAAGTGCGAGGGGTTGGCGAACGGGCCCGGATCGCGCCCGTAGTCGATGTGGGTCGCGACGTCCCAGTAGAAGCCGAACACCGCGACCAGCAACGAGACGCCCGCGACCGCGGCCGGCAACGCCGCCCACGGGGGCACGCCGCCGGCGCGCGCGGCGACGTCGCCGACGCGCGTGAGCACGGCCGTGCGCCCGGCTCGATGCGCCGCGACGCCCGCCGCCACGGCGGCGACGAGCGCGAGCGCGACGACCGTCGCCGGCACGACGTCGTGCAGCGGCGCTCCGGCGGCCGGCTCCCCGTGTGCCAGCGCGGGCATGGTCGCTCACCTCCGGACGTGTCGGGGTGCCTGCTGTTACAGATGGTTACGGTTATCATCTGTAACATGACCGGCCGAGCGTCGTCAAAACCGCCGCCCGGCCGAGCGTCGTCAAAACCGCCGCGCGACGCCCGGGCGCGCGGCGACGCGTGGAAGTCGGCGCGGCGCGCCGAGCTGCTCGACGCCGCCGACCGCGTCGTGCGCCGCCTCGGGCCCGCCGCCTCGATGGACGACTTCGCCGCCGAGGCCGGCATCACGCGCGTCGTGCTGTACCGCTACTTCGGCGACAAGGGCGGGCTGCTCCAGGCGCTGGCGCAGCGCTACGTGCACGCGTTGCTCGACCGTCTGCGCGTCGCGATGGACCGCTCCGACGAGCCCGAGGAGCGGCTCGCCGCGACCGTCGACGCATACCTGTCGTTCCTCGAGGCCAACCGCGAGGTGTACGCGTTCCTCATGCACCGAGCGATCCGGGAGGGACCCGAGGCCCAGGCGACGGTCGCCGACTTCATGCGCGGCGTCGCGCGCGAGGTCGGCGACGTGCTCGCGGCCGAGATCGCCCGCCTGGGGCTCGACCCGTCGCCGGCGCAGGCGTGGGGGCACGGGGTCGTCGGGATGGTGCACCTCGCCGGCGACTGGTGGCTCGAGCACCGCGACGACGTGCCGCGCGCGCGCGTCGTGGAGCAGCTCGTGACGCTGCTGGCGCACGGCCTCCTCGGCGCGGCCGCCGCCGGAACCAAGGGAGCGGGCGGCGGCGCCTACGGGTGGTCGTCGCGGTAGAACAGCTCCAGCTGGATGCGGTCGGGGTCCTTGAAGCACAGCACCGAGCCGTACTCCCTGTCGGCGACGTCGGAGTGCGTCACGCCGAGGTCCTCGAGCCGCCGCTTCCACGCGCCGAGGTCGGCGCGCCGCCCGACGCGGAACGCCACGTGGTCGCCGCCGGTGCGACGCGGGTCGAACTCCTCCCCCTCGTTGGCGTGGTGTTGCTGCACGCACAGGATCGTGCCGCTGGCGCGGTGTAAGAGGATCGCCTCGCGATAGTCGCCCTCGTCGAGATGCTCGAACGTCTCGAACCCGAGGACGTCGCAGTACCAGCGCTCGCTGCGATCGCGGTCGCGCACCGACAGCGAGACGTGCGAGAAGCCCATCAGCGGCGCGGGGCCTTGGGGCCCGTCCATCGCTCCCTCCGGTTCGAGCGCCTTTCCGAACGGAGTATCTCGCGCGTGTGCGACGCGCGCGACGCGGCGAGCGCCGTCGTGGCCGCGCGCGCAGAGTTCCGTCGACGTGCGATCGCGCGCGCGACGAACGCCGCTAACAGCGGCGGATCAGAACGCGCGCGCTCGGCGCAGGTTGCGCGGGCGGCCGTCGGGGTCCAGCAGCGTCCGGTACGCGAGCGCGGCGAGCGGCTCGACCCAACGCGGGTTGCGCCCCGGGTCGTGCACCCGCACGCGTCCCGCGGGCCGCGGCCCCCGGCGGCCGCCGCGGTGCCACGCGTCGAGCGCGGCCGCCGCGGCGCGCCAGCGCTCGAACCCCTCGATCGGGTCGATAAGGCCGTCGTCGGAGCCGGTCTGGAGGTGCTCGCGCCACAGCCGCAGCCGCAGGTCGCGCGCGAAGCGCCGCGCGCCGTCGCCATGCCCGCCCGGGTCCTCGGGAGCGCGTCCGTCGCGCGTCTCGTCGAGCACCGAGCACGACAGCTCGGAGTCGTGCGTCCACGACCGCATGTTGACGTTGTCGGAGCCGATCTCCACCCACGTGTCGTCGATGACGCAGACCTTGGCGTGCACGTATATCGGCGTGCCGTGCTCGTTCTCGAGGTCGTAGAACGCGACGCGATCGCCGCCCGCCGCCCGCAGCAGGTCTATGGCGCTGCGCTGACCGTGGCGCGGGGGCCCGCTCGACACCGGTCCCTCCTGCTCGAAATAGCGCGGCAGCACGACCACGAGGCGGAGCTCCGGCGCGTCCCGCAGAGCGCGCGCGATGTTCGACGCGACCTCGCGTGACCAGAAGTACTGGTCCTCGAGGTAGACGAGGGCGCGGGCGCGCTCGTACGCCTTGCGGTACGCGCGCGCGATGCTTCGCTCGCCGAGCGGCGCGAACGGAAACGGCGGCGACTTGGCGGGATACGTCCGCAGTATCTGCACGGCGTGCGGCCCCGCGTCACCGGGCGCGTCGGGCGGCGGGGGCAACGGTCCCGGGTGCGCCGGCTCGTGCACGCGGCGCATGAGCATCTTGCGGTACGGATTGCGGTGGTCGAGCGGCGTCGGGTCCTCCCACCGCTCGCGAAACGTCGTCGCGAGGTCGGCGACGACGGGGCCCTGGAGCTGGACCTGGACGTCGTGCCACGGCGGCGTCGGGCCGTAGGCGTCGTCGAGCGCGTAGCACTGCGGGTCGCCGAGGTGGCGCTCGTCGTCGTTGCGGCTGTGGCACAGGTCGATGCCGCCGATGAACGCGACGTCGCCGCCGTCGCGGCCCGGGCGCCGCACGAGGAACAGCTTCTGATGGTGCGACCCGCCGCGTCGGACGCGCTCGTCGAGGAGCACCTCGCCGCCGTCGCCGTTGACCGTGCGGGCCAGGCTGAGGTGCTCGCTCTCGCTCAGGCGCATGAGGTCGGGATGCGAGCGCCACACGAGCCCGCGCACGTGCACGCCGTTGCGCGCGAGGTCGGCGAGCACGGTGGCGATCTCGGTGCCGGCCCCCGCGAGGCGCTCGTCGGGGTCGCCGCGCCAGTCGGTGAAGTGCACCCAGTCGCCGGCGTCGAGCTCGCACAGGAGGTCGTAGAGGCGGCGGAAGTACTCGGCCCCGTGCACGAGCACCTCGGCGCGGTTGCCGGTCGTCCACGCGACGCCTCCCGGCTTGCCCGCGTCGATGCCGGTGTAGGGGTTGCCGCGCTCGCCGGCGGTCAGCAACCAGCGGGCGCGTACGTCGTCCTCGTCCAACTCGTTCCCTCCCGTGCGGCGTAGCGGTGGAGCCTAAGCCCCGTAGCATCGCCGCATGACGGAGAGCTACGACCTCGTCGTGGTCGGCTCGGGACCGGCCGGCGAGAAGGGGGCCGCGCGCGCGGCGTACTTCGGCGCGCGCGTCGCCGTCGTCGAGCGCGCCGAGCGTCCGGGTGGCGCCGCGGTGCGCAACGCCGGCATCCCGACCAAGACGCTGCGCGAGACGGCGCTGTACGTGACCGGCGGCCGCAAGCGCGACGTCTACGGCGTCAGCGTCGGTCTCGACCGCGACGCCGCGTTCGCCAAGCTGCGCGAGCGGACGGCCGCGGTCGTCGACACGATGGGCGACCTCGTGACCGCGAACCTCGCGCGCCACGGGATCACGCTCGTGCGCGGCGACGCGCGCCTCGCTCCGGGACGCGTGGTCGTCGTCGCGACGCCCGACGGAGACGTGCGCGAGCTCGCCGCGCGCGCGGTCCTGCTCGCGCCCGGCTCCCGTCCGGCGCGGCCCCGCGGGTTCCCCTTCGACGACCCGTGCGTGCACGATTCCGAGACGCTGCTCGAGCTCGAGCGCCCGCCGGAGCGGCTCGTCGTCGTGGGGGCCGGCGCGATCGCGTGCGAGTACGCGTCGATCTTCGGCGCGCTGGGCGTGCGCACGTCGCTCGTCGCGCGGCATTCGCCGCTGGTGCCGTTCCTCGACCGCGAGATCTCGGAGCTGCTCGCGCACGCGCTCGTCGCCGCGGGCGTCGACGTCGTGCTCGACGCCGGCGACGTCGCGGTCGAACGGCGCGCGGGAGAGCTCGTCGTCGGGCTCGAGCACGCCGACGCGCGCGCGTGCGACGCCGTGCTCGTCGCGGTCGGCCGTGCCGGCAACGTCGAGGGCCTGGGGCTCGCCGACGCCGGCGTGGACGTCGACGCGCGCGGCCGCATCGTGGTGGACGGCGACTTTCGCACCACGGCCGAGGGGGTGTACGCGGCCGGCGACGTCGTCGGGGCGCCGCAGCTCGCGTCCGTCTCGATGGAGCAGGGACGGACCGCGGTCGCGCACGCGCTGTCGCTGCCGGCGATCGTCGGCGCCGGCGCGATCGCGCCCTACGGCGTGTACTCGATCCCGGAGGCGGCGATGGCGGGCGCGACCGAGCAGCAGGCGCGCGCCGACGGGATCGACTACGAGGTCGGCCGCGCCCCCTTCGCGCGCAACGCGCGCGCCAACATCGCCGGCCTGACCGACGGCATCGTCAAGCTCGTGTTCCGGCGCGACGACCTGCGCCTGCTCGGCGTGCACGCGCTGGGCGACGACGCGTCGGAGCTCGTGCACGTCGGCCAGACCGTGATGCAGCACGGCGGCACCGTCGAGCACTTCGTGCACGCGACCTACAACGTCCCGACCCGCACCGAGGCGTACAAGTACGCCGCCTACGACGGGCTCGCACGCGTCGAG
>DASZZZ010000092.1:0-21702 GCA_036260375.1 Actinomycetota bacterium | reverse complement strand
TGGACGGGCCGTCGCTCGCGGCGCTGCTGTACGCGCGCGGCGCCGGCGACGACGACCTCGACGTCAGCAGCCGTCACGTCGCGTTCTGGGACGCGCTGTTCGAGCGCTACCGCGCCCGGCCGCAGGCGCTGGAGGACGCGGTGACGTCGGCCGGCGCGGCGCTGGCGCGTTCGGACGCGTCGCCGCTGCGCATCGCGCAGGTCCTCGAGGGCATCGCCCGCCTCGGCCGGGACGAGCCGTCGCTCGAGCCGTTCCCGGTCGCGCGCGTCGGCGCGGGCGCCGCCGAGCTGTACGCCGCGGCGCCCGGCGACGTCGACGCGTTCGTCGACCGCAACCTCGGATCGGTCGCGCGCGCCCCCGACGAGGTGCGCGTGCAGGTGCTCAACGGCAACGGGGCGCCGGGCATCGGCCAGCGCGTCGCCGAGGAGCTCGCCGGCGAGGGCTTCCGGGTCGTGCTCGCCGGCAACGCGCGCCGCTTCGACTACCGCCACACGCTCGTCGTGACGTACGACGCGAGCCCCGCGGGACGGGCGGTCGCGCAGCGCGCCGCCGAGGCGCTCGGCGTCGGAAGGGTGCGGGTCTCGGGGGCCGGGCAGGGTATCGTGGACCTGACGATCGTGGTCGGAAAGGACTTCCTGCGAGAGAGCTGACGCAACGACGGGACGGCGGGGACGCGCGGCGCGACGCAGCGCTCGCCGCCGCCGAGGCGGCCGCCGACAAGAAGGCGGAGGACGTCGTCGTGCTCGACGTGTCGGAGCTGCTCGTGATCACCGACAGCTTCGTGATCTGCACCGGACGCAACGAACGCCAGGTGCGCACGATCGCGGAGGAGGTCGAGCGGCGGCTCGCCCGCGACGGCGTCCGGCCGTTCCGGCGGGAGGGCGAGCGCGAGGGACGCTGGGTGCTGCTCGACTACCTTGACTTCGTCGTGCACGTCTTCCACCACGAGGAGCGCGAGTACTACGGCCTCGAGCGGCTGTGGTCGGACGCGCCCGCGGTCCACTTCACGCAACCGGAGGGCAGACGGGATGAGCCAGCCGCGGCGGAGGCGACGTAGGCGACGCAAGCCGAGCCAGCCCGGCGCGGCGGCCGACGCGCAACCGGCGCAGCCGTCGGGCCACGGGGGCCGGGCGCGCGCCAAGGCGCCCACGCCGCCCGCCGGCGGCGGCGACGGGTCCACGGCCGCGGCGCGCCGCGGGCGCGGCCGGCGCCGGCGGCGGCGCCCTGCGGGCGGCGAGCGCACGCCGCAGTCGCTCGAGGAGATCGTCCGCTCGCATCCGGACCAGCAGCGGCCGGAGCAGCTGACCGCGCCGGCGGACGGTCAGGACCTCGACGAGATCATCGGCGAGCTGCAGTCGACGTGGGGCGTCCCGCAGTACCCGCAGGAGTACCGCATCACGCTCAAGGTCGCCGAGGAGCGCAACGGCCGCAACGGCGGCGGCGCGCCGCCCGGGCCGAAGCCCGCCCCGGAGGAGACGGCCGGCGGCGTCAAGCGCGAGAAGGCGCCCGCGGCGCCGCGCGTGGGGGCCGCGGGCGACGCCGCCGCGCCCGAGCGCCCGTCGAAACGGCGGCGCTCGCGCCGGCGCCGCAAGCGGTCGTCCGACGACGGCGGTCAGGCGTGAACGCCGCGCCCCCCTGTTAGCATCGGTCGCCCGCGGGCCCGTAGCTCACTTGGTAGAGCGCCGCCATGGCATGGCGGAGGTAACCGGTTCGATCCCGGTCGGGTCCACCGGCACCACGCCCCGGTCGCCCACGGACGCGGCGCGACGCGGCGCGCGCGTCAGGCGAGCGCGACGATGCGAGGGCGCGCGCGCCGCTCGGCCGGCGTGCAGCAACGCCCCGCCGGCTTGCGCCGGCGCCACTGCGCGACGCGCGCGTCGAACACCGCGTCGCCGAGCGGCGGCCACAGCGTCCCGAGCTCGCGCCGCAGCTCCGCCGCCCGCGTCGTGGCGTACGCCCGCGTCCCGTCCGTGAACAGCGACGCCAGGCGGTCTGCGACCTCGTGCTCGGGCCCGTCGGGGCCCGGCAACAGCGTCAGCAGCCGCGCCATGCGGTCGTCGCCGTCGATGGCGCGCCGGCGGACCTCGCGGTGGAACTCGGGGTAGCCGACGGGATCGAGGCGGGTCGACGCCCTGAAACGCGCGAGCATGTCGTCGAACGACACCGCGTCGGGGTGGACGACGTGGAACGCGCCGTCCGGGCGCAGGCCGCGCCCGACGACGGCCGCGACGACGCGCGCCACGTAGTCGACCGGCGTGTAGTCCATCCGGATGGGGCTGTCGAACGCGAGCCCAAGACGCAGACACGCCTCGACGAGCGCGTCGGCGAGCCCGCTGCGGCTCGGCACGCCGGTGACCGAGTGCGGCATCACCTCGCCGAGCCGGTACACGGTCGACGGCACGCCGCGCTCGCGGGCGCGCGCCAGCATCTTCTCCGCGACCCACTTCGACTGGCTGTAGCCGTCGACCGGCACGATCTCGTCCCACGGCTCCGGCGCCTCCTCGGCGGCGAACGAGTGCGACGGCGGGAACACGCTGAGCGTCGACACGTAGTGGACGTGCTTGGTCGGGCCGGTCGTGGCGAGCCGCAGCACCTCGGCCGTGCCGACGACGTTGGGACGGCGGTGGGCGCGGTAGTCGAGGACGTGGTTCACGAGCGCGCCGTTGTGCACGATCGCGTCGACGACGCCGGCGAGACGCTCGAACTCGTCGAGCTCGAGGCCGAGGCGCGGCCGGCCGAGGTCGCCGGCGACCGGCACGACGCGGCCGTGGTGGTCGCCGTGCCACAGGCCGTGCTGCCGTAGCGCCTCGTCGATGCGAACGTGCGCGTCGCCCGGGTCGCGGGCGCGCACGAGGCAGAACACGCGCGCGTCGGTGTGCACGAGGAGGTCGTGCAGCACGTGCGCGCCGACGAAGCCGGTGACGCCGGTGAGCATGACGTCGGCGGGCGGGCCGTCGGCCTCCGACGGGGCCCCGCGCAGGCCCGGGTCGAGCGCGACCTCGAGCGCGAGGTCGACGGTCTCGACGACGTCGCGATCCGGCCGGCCGATCTCGACGAGCGACGCGACGTCGCGGACGGTCGGCGATGCGACGATCGTGCGCAGCGCCAGCTTGGCGCCGAGCCGGTCGGCGAGCGCCAGCGCGAGCCTCTGGAGGGCGAGGGAGTCGCCGCCGCTCTCGAAGAAGTCGTCGTCGAGGCCGACGTCGCGGCACTTCAGGACCTCGAGCCAGATCTCCTTGACGCGCTTCTGGACGTCGGTCAGGTCCTCGTCGCGACCGCCGGCGCCGCCCCCCGCGAGCCGCTCGGCCGCCATGCGCGCCAGCGCCTTGCGGTCCGCCTTGCCGTTCGGCGTCAGCGGCATCGCGTCGAGCGTGAACAGGCGCCTGGGCACGGAGTGCTTGGGCAGCAGGCGCTCCACGTGCGTGCGGAGCTGCGCGAGGTCGAGCGCGCGGCGCGGCACGACGAACGCGACCAGCATCTTGGTGTCCTCGTCGTCGTGGACGACGACCTTCGCGTCGCGCACCGCGGCGTGCGCGCACATCACCGACTCGATCTCGGCGAGCTCGATGCGCACGCCGCCGATCTTCACCTGGTGGTCGCGCCGTCCGACGAAGTGCAGGTTGCCGTCGCCGCGCATGAACCCGAGGTCGCCGGTGCGGTAGAGCGTGTCGCCGGGGATCTGCGGGTACGGGTTGGGGACGAACGCGCGGCTCGTCTTCTCGGGGTCTCCGAGGTAGCCGCGGCCCATGCAGTCGCCTCCGATGTAGATCTCGCCGAGCTCGCCGGCCGGCAGCGGACGCCGCTCGTCGTCGAGGACGACCGCGTACGTGTTGTCGATCGGGTAGCCGATCGGGATGGAGTCGCCGTCCTCGGGCGTCACGTCGTGGAAGATCGACCCGATCGAGCACTCCGTCGGTCCGTACGTGTTCGTGATCGCCACGTGCGGCAGCAGCGCCCAGAAGCGGCGGATGGCGCGCGCGCTGATCTCCTCGCCGCCGATGAGCAGGCGCCGCAGCGACGCAAGCTTCGGCACGAGCGACGCGTCGGCCTCGATCATGTCCACGAGCGTCGCGAAGATCGACGGCACGAAGTCGGTCATCGTCACGCCGTGGCGCGCTACGACCTCGATCGTCTGGGCGAGGTCGAGGATGCCGTCGCGCACGGGGATGACGACCTTGCTCCCGGTCGTCAGCGGCCACAGCAGCTGCCAGATCGACGAGTCGAACACGTGACGGCTGTTCTGCAGCACGACGTTCGACGCGTCGTCGCCGAAGCGGCGCGACATGTACAGGAAGCGGTTGAGGAGCCCGAGGTGCTGGTTGAGCGCGCACTTCGGGAGCCCGGTCGAGCCCGACGTGTAGAAGCCGTAGATGAGGTCGTCGACGGTCGGGCCGGGCCCGAGGTCGGCGCCGTCGTCGAGCGCGAGCTCCGCGTGCGCGACGACGAGCGTGTCGGCGTCGGAGACGCCGGCGGCCCCCCGCGCGCCGACGAGCACGACCTTCGGCGCGACGTTGGCGATCAACGCCGCGATGCGATCCGCGGGCCACGCGTCGTCGACCGGCAGGAACGGCGCGGCGAGCTTCATCGACGCGATCATCGAGATCGGCAGTTCGAGCGAGTCGCGCATGACGAGCGGCACCATGTCGCCGCGCCGCACGCCGCGGTCGCGCAGCGCGCGTGCGAGAGCGTTCGCCTTGCCGTCGAGCTGCGCGTACGTGAGCGTGACGTCGCCGTAGACGATCGCGGGCGAATCGGGGGCGGACGCGGCGCGGTCCTCGAACAGCTGGACGGTGGTGTGCGCACGCGAATAGGGCACGGCTCGGCCGGCTACGAGCGGTTTCGTGGTCGCGTTCTCCGCGGTCGAACACGCCGGCATCACGCCACGGTTCATCGCTTCCCCCCTGCCCCCCTGATCCGGCGTTGCTAGACTGCGCCGGCGAACTCGTGATGCTATGTGTCGTCAAGCGGTGTGTCAACCGGTATGTCAACAGGTGTATCGAGCGACAGTCAATCGCAGCACGACCGCCGTGCGCGGCAGGGGGGTAGGAGATGACGGATTCGGCAGCGCACGGGGCGACGCGCGATATGCGTGTCGGTATGTGTCAGTCGGGAGGTTTGTCCGCGCTCACCGTCGCGCTGTGGCTGACCGAGCAGGGCTACGACGTCGTCAACTTCGTCGCCGACATCGGACAGGCGTCGCCGGGCGAGGTCGCCTCGCGCGCCGGCGCGCTCGAGGCCGCCGGGCTGGCGGTCGAGCTCGTCGACCTGCGCGCCGAGATGGCCGAGACGTGCTTCGACCTGGTGCGCTACCAGGCGTCCTACGACGGCGGCTACTGGAACACGACGGGGGCCGCGCGGGCCGTGCTCGTCGCGGGGCTGTCGCCGGTGATGCGCGCCCGCGGATGCGGCGTGCTCGCGCACGGGTGCGTGGGCGGCGGCAACGACCAGCGCCGGTTCGACCGGTACACGCGCGCGCTCGCGCCCGACCTCGCGACGTTCGTCCCGTGGACGCGCCCGGAGATGCTGGAGCGCTTCCCGAGCAGGGCCGCGATGGTCGAGTACGTCACGACCGCCGGGCTCGACGCGGAGGCGGGCGCCGACGCCAGCTACTCGATCGACGCCAACCTCGGAGGCATCTCGCACGAGCACGAGCACCTCGAGGACCTCACGACACCGGTCACGTTCCTGCGGCCGCTGCGGAGCGCGTGGCCGCAGGACGCGCCCGACGCGGTCGAGAAGTTCGCGGTGACGTTCGAGCACGGACGGGCGGTGGCGGTCGGCGGCGCCGCCGCGAGCCCCCTCGAGTGCATGCTCGCGGCGGGGGAGGTCGCGGCCCGCAACGGCGTGTGGCTCCGCAACGTCGTCGAGAACCGCATCGCCGGGACGAAGTGCCGCGGGGTGTACGAGGCCCCCGCGCTGGAGCTGCTGGGACGGTGCGCGTCGGAGCTGTACCAGGTCACGCTCGACGAGCGCTCGCAGGCGCTGTTCGCGGAGCTGTCCCGGCTCCTCGCGCGGCACGTCTACGAGGGCCGCTACTTCGAGCCCTCGGCGCGCGCCGCGCGGCTCGCCGCCGACGCCGTGACCGAGGCGGCGTCGGGGACCGTCGAGGTCGACCTCTACAAGGGCAACGTCACGTTCCACTCGGTGCACGGGTACGGGGACGCCGCGGTGCGCGAGCGCCGCTTCGGCGCGGGCGGCCACCGGTGGGAGGCGGAGGCCGATCCCGAGCCCGTGGCGGCGGGCCGCGAGGGGCGTTAGTTGCCGGTCGACGTCACCGCGTTCCTGCTGTTCGCGGGCGCCGCGTTCACGATCTGCATCACGCCGGGCCCCGACATGCTCTACGTCTTCGCGCACGGCCTCCACCAGGGGGCGCGCGCGGGCGTCGTGTCGGCCTTCGGCATGGCCGCGGGCATGATCGTGCACACGGCTCTCGCGGCGCTCGGGCTCGCGGCCCTGTTCGAGTCGTTCCCGGTCGCGTACGGCGCCGTGCGCTTCGCCGGGGCGGCGTACCTCATCTACATCGGGATCCGGACGTTGCGCGAGCCGCCGTTCACCGCCGCGGTGGGCGAGCGCGAGTGGGCGTCGATGCGCGCGGTGTTCTCGCGCGCGGTGGTGACGAACCTGCTCAACCCCAAGATCGTCTTGTTCTACGTCGCGTTCCTGCCGCAGTTCATCGACCCCGAGGCCGGCTCGGCGGTCGCGCAGTTCCTGCTGCTGGGCTTCACCTTCGTGGTGCTCGGGCTCGTAGTCGACTCGGTCATCGGCGTGCTCAGCGGGACGCTGCACATGCGCCTGATCCACAACGCGACGCTGTCGCGCGTGCTCAACGTCTTCTCCGGCGTCATCCTGTGCGCGCTCGGCTTGCGTCTCGTCGTGTGGGGCTGAGCCCGGCACGCGAAGTCGCGCCGCCGGGGCGTCGCGCGCCTACACGCGCAGCCGCCGCTCGTGCAGCCGGCGGTAGATCGGCTCGTGGTGCCGCAGGTACGACGCGAGCCGTTCGTCGTTGTCGCAGTTGACCGCGTACTCGCGAGAGCGCGCCGAGAAGCCGGTGCTCGCGTCGACGTCCCGGTGCCAGTGGTCCGTGCGCGCCCACTCCGGGCGCGCGCCCGGCGTCCACGTCAGCGCCTCCGGCACGAACGGCAGGCCGACCGCGCGGCAGTACGCCTCGACGACGTCGTGCGTGCGGCCGACGAGGTCGTCCGCGTCCATCACCAGCGGCGCGCGTCCCGTCGCGCGCTCGACCGCCTCGTAGATCTCCAGGAGGTGGCCGAAGCCGATCTCCTCGAGCGTCACGTCCGGGTTGATGGCGTGGTGCGACGGTATCGAGCGACGCGGGTCGCGCACGAGGAACGTGTTGATCGCGTCGTGCAGGATTCGCCGGTCGTCGAGCAGCGGCGCGTAGCGGTACTCGGTCGTGTCCTTGAAGAAGACGGGACGGTCTCGGGCCGCGTCGAACAGCGCGTCGACGAGCTCGTCGTACGTCGTCGTACGCCGGTCGCCCACGAGGAACTCGCCGACCGCCTCGAGGTTGGAGAACGGCTCGTGCACGACGAAGACGTCGCCGCGCTCGATCATCATGCGGACGAACGCGGTCGACAGCGCGCGCGGCGGGCTCCACATCGCGACGACGCGCGTCACTGCGACCACCACGTGGGCGTGCGGTCCCAGCGGTGCCGCCGGAGCTCCGCCATGAGGTCGTCGGGCAGCGGGCGCCCGTCGCTGCACGCGATGTTGGCGCGGACGTGGTGCAGCTTGCGCATGCCCGGTATGACCGTGCTCACCGCGGGGTTCTGGAGGATGAAGCGCAGAGCGAGCTCGGGCAGCGTCATGCCCTCGGGGACGATCTCCTTGAGCCGGTCGGCGCGCTCGACGCTCGGGACGAGGTTCTCGGGCACGAAGTAGGTGTTGCGCCAGTCGCCCTCCGGCCACGTCGAGTCCTTCGTGAGCGTGCCGGTGAGCGTTCCCTCGTCGAACGGGACGCGCGCGATCACCGCGACGTCCTTCTCGACGCACGCGGGGAACAGCTCGTCCTCGGGGGACTGGTCGAAGATGTTGTAGATGACCTGCACCGCGTCGATGAGACCCGTGTCGAGCGCCGCGAGCACGTTCGACGGCTCCCACCGGTTGACGCTGATGCCGAACGAGCGCACGATGCCCTGCGCCTTCATCTCCTCGACCGGCTTCTGCCACCGCTCGTCGTCGGCCCACGCGTCCTCCCACACGTGGAACTGCATGAGGTCGATGCAGTCGACGCCGAGCCCATCGAGGCTCTTGTGCGTGTACTCCCAGACGTGGTCGGTTGGGAAGACGTCCTCGAGGCGCGAGTCGCGCGTCGACGGCCACTTGCGGTCCTTGGGTGGGATCTTCGTCGCGACGTACAGGCGCCGGTCGGGATGCCGCCGCATCAACTCGCCGAGCAGCTCCTCGCTGTGGCCGCGCCCGTAGATCCACGCGGTGTCGAAGAAGTTGCACCCGAGCCGGACGGCCTCGTCGAGCGCGGCGTTCCCGGCGTCGTCGTCGGCGCCGGTCCAGCCCCCCTCGCCGCCGGCGATGCCCCACATGCCGTAGCCGACCTCGCCGACCTCCCAGCCGAGGCGCCCAAAGCGCCGGTAGCGCATGCGTCCCCCCTGATTTCGTCTCGACGTCCCGGCGCCGGGACTCTAGCGCCAACCGCTGGGGGCCGCGCCGGCGTCCGCCCGGTGAACCGATTCGCGGGCTCGTTCGACTCCCCTTCGGCGGAGCCTTCGCGTCGGCATCACCATGCGGCCGTGGCCGACGTCGCGCCGTAGCCCCGGGTCCGTCGCCGTCGGCGCCGACGCCGCGCCGATCCTCGTCGCGCCGCAGCGCGCCCTCTACCATGACGCGCGTGTCACGACGAATCGCCGTCGCGCTCGCCGCCCTCGTCGCGCTCGCCGCGTGCGGCGACGACGACCCCGCGCCGCGCGCGCGGCCGCGGCCCCCGAGCCCCGCGCGGACGGTGACGCCGTCGCCGTCGCCCCTCGCGAGCCCGACCTCGGCGCTGCCGCCGACGCCCGCGGCGTCGCCGACGCCGTCGCCGTCGGGCCCGTGCCCCAACGAAGACGTCGCCGCCCGCGACGTCGCGCTGCGCCGTCCGCGCGTGGTCGACGGCGACGTCGACGGCGACGGCGCGCAGGACCGCGCCGCGGTGGCGGTCGACGAGGACGGGCCCGCCGGCTGCCGCGCCTTCGTCGTGGTCGAGGCGAACGGCGAGCTGTTCTCGAGGCCCGTCGCGGTCGACGACGGCGCGCTCGTCGCGGGCTTCCCGGCGCCGCGCTCGCTCGCGGAGGTCGACGCGCTGCCCGGGCTCGACGTCGTCGTCGACGTCGCCGCCGGGGCGTCGACGCAGTTCGCGGCCGTCTTCTCGCTCGGCGGCGACGACCTCGTCCAGGTCGCGGTCGAGGGCGACGAGCCGGCGACCGACGACCTGTTCGCGTTCGGCGGCAGCGTCGGGCACCTCGACGGCGTCGACTGCACCGAGGAGGGCTTCGTCGCCGTCACCAGCGCGGTCGCGCAGCGGCGCTCGTACCGGGTGCGGCGGACGTTCTACGCGCCGGGGGCCGCGACGCTGGTGCCGCAGCGCGCGCTGACGGAGACGGCCACGGTCGACGTCGGCGACCTGTCGGCGTTCCCCGAGCTCGCGGTGGAGCCGTTCGCGTCGTGCCGCTGACGCGCCGCCCCAGCACGGTGCCGCGAGCGCGCTCTCAGCGCACGGAGTCGCGCGCCGACGCCGCGGCCTCGAGGCCCTGGCGGTAGGCGCCGAGGGCGCCGTCGGGGTCGCCGGACGCCACGAGGAAGTCGCCGAGCGCACGCAGCGTCGCGGCCTCCTCGACGCGCTCGCCCACGTCGCGGTAGAGCTCGGCGGCGTGCCGCAGCGTCCGCTCTGCGTCGGGGACCCGGTCGTGCGCCTCGCACAGCCCGAGCTCGCGCAGGGCGCGGGCGCGGCTGCGCCCGTCGGCGTCGCCGAGCAGCGCGACCGCGCGCGCGAGCGCGGCGCGCGCGTCGCCGAGGGCCCCCAGGAGCCGGTCGATGCGCGCGCTCTCGGTGAGCGCGCGCGCGAGGTCGATGCGCGCCGGGACGTTCTCGAGCAGCGCCACCGCGGCCTCCAGCTCGGCGCGCGCGTCGCCGAGTCGCCGCTCGCGCGCCAGCAGCACGCCGCGCGCCATGTGCGCGTACGCGACGTCGACGACCCGGCCGACCTGCGAGAAGACGTCCTCGGCGCGCCGCAGCGACTCGAGCGCCGGCTCGACGTGGTCGCGCAGCAGCAGCGAGCGCGCGACGTCGAGGTGCATCGCGGCGACCTGCTCCGGGTCGGCGACGCGCGCCTCGAGCTGTATCGCGGTGGCGGCCGCCTCGAGGGCCCGGTCGTAGCGTCCCGCGGCGAACAGGCGTCCGACCATGCACGAGTACGACCGCATGAGGGCGGCCGGGTCGGTGACGCCGTCGCGCTCGAGGCGCCACACGTAGCTCTCCAGGAGGTGCAGCGCGTACGGGACGTCGCCGAGCGCGTGCAGGCAGCGCGCCGCGCCGGTGACGGCCTCGACCCGCAGCGGCAGCGGCTCGCGCTCCCACAGCTCGAGCGCGCGCCGGAAGTGCGCGAGGGCGCCCTCGGGGCGCTCGCGGCGCTCGTCGCACAGCCCGAGGACCTCCTCGGCGTGGGCCTCGGCGCGCCGCAGGCCGAGGGTCGCCGCCTCGGCGGCGTGCTCGCGCGCGATGCTCTCCGCGGCGTCGACGTCGCCGGAGCGGGCGTCGCGGCGCGCCGCCTCGAGCGCCAGCGCGATGTGGACGTGGGCGTGGCGCGGATGGCCGGTCGCGAGCTCGTCGATGTCGACGCCGAGCCTGCCGGCGATGTGGCGCAGGGCCTGACGCCGCGGCATGCGCCGGCCGGCCTCGATCTGGCTGATGTACGCGTCCGAGTACTCGGGCGCGGCGAGCTCGCGCTGCGTCATGCCTCGCATGACGCGCAGCCTGCGGATGCGCTCGCCGATCGACGACGGGCCGGACGCGACGGGCATGCGAGCAGCCTAGCGACGGCCCCCCCGCACCGAAAGGGCGTCGGGCAACGCGCGGCCCCCGGCGCGGTGCGTCCCTTAGGGTTGGGCGGTGAGCCGCGACTACGACTTCCGCGAGGTCGAGACGCGCTGGGCCCGGACGTGGGTCGAGCGCCGGGCGTGGGCCGCGCCGGAGCTGCCGTCGCGGCCCAAGAGGTACGCGCTCACGATGTTCCCGTACCCCTCCGGCGACATGCACATGGGCCACGTCGAGACGTTCTCGATCCACGACGCGATCGCCCGCTATCTGCGCATGCGCGGCTGGGAGGTCCTCAACCCGCTCGGCTTCGACGCGTTCGGCCTGCCCGCCGAGAACGCCGCCATCAAGCGCGGCATCCACCCGAAGAAGTGGACGTACGCGAACGTCGAGACGCTGCGGTCGTCGGCCGAGCGCCTCGGCTGCTCGTACGACTGGGACCGCACGTTCCGCACGTGCGACCCGGAGTACTACCGCTGGAACCAGTGGCTGTTCCTGCGCTTCTACGAGCGCGGCCTCGCGTACCGCAAGGAGGCGCCGGTCAACTGGTGCCCGAACGACAAGACCGTGCTCGCCAACGAGCAGGTCGTGGCGGGCCGGTGCGAGCGCTGCGACGCGGTCGTCGAGAAGCGCTACATGACGCAGTGGTTCTTCAGGACGACGAGCTACGCCGACCGGCTGCTCGACGACATGGACCTCAACGCGGGCTGGAGCGAGCGCCTCAAGATGCTGCAGAGCAACTGGATCGGCCGCTCGCACGGGGCCGAGGTCGAGTTCCGGGTCGAGGGCCTCGACGAGCCGGTCACGGTGTTCACGACGCGGCCCGACACGCTGTGGGGCGCCACGTTCTTCGTCGTCGCGCCCGAGCACCCGCTCGCCGAGCGGCTCGTCGCCGGCACGCCGTACGCCGAGCGGCTCGCGGCGTTCCGCAAGGACGTGGAGCGTCTCACCGAGGTCGACCGCACGTCGACCGAGCGTCGCAAGGACGGCGTGTTCCTCGGCCGCCACGCGGTCAACCCGGTCAACGGCGAGCGCATCCCGGTGTGGGCCGCCGATTACGTGCTGATGGACTACGGGACCGGGGCGATCATGGCGGTCCCCGCGCACGACCAGCGCGACTTCGAGTTCGCGCGCGCACACGACCTCCCCGTCCGCGTCGTCATCCGGGCCGACGGCGACGACGTCGACGAGGCGACGATGACCCACGCGCTCGAGCACCGCGGCGTCATGGTGAGCTCGGGCCCGTTCGACGGCACGCCGGCCGACGACGCGGTGCGCGCCGTGACGGCGTGGCTCGAGGCACGAGGGATCGGCCGCGCCGCGACGAGCTTCCGGCTGCGCGACTGGCTCATCAGCCGGCAGCGCTACTGGGGCACGCCGATCCCCATCGTCCACTGCGAGCGCTGCGGGGAGGTCGCGGTGCCGGACGACCGGCTCCCCGTCGAGCTGCCCGACGTCGTCGACTTCACGCCGACCGGCGAGGCGTCGCCGCTCGCGACCGCGCGCGACTGGGTCGAGACGTCGTGCCCGCGCTGCGACGGTCCGGCGCGGCGCGAGACCGACACGATGGACACGTTCGTCGACTCGTCGTGGTACTTCCTGCGCTATCTCGACCCGCACAACGACGACGTCCCGTTCGAGCGCGCCAAGGCCGACGCGTGGATGCCGATCGACCAGTACACCGGCGGCATCGAGCACGCGGTGCTGCACCTCATCTACGCGCGCTTCTTCCAGAAGGTCCTCATGGACATGGGCATGGTGCGCGATCCCGAGCCGTTTCCGATCGTGCTCAACCAGGGCCAGGTCACGATGGGCGGCAAGCGCATGTCGAAGTCGCGCGGCAACCTCGTCGACCCGCAGGAGGCGTTCGAGCTCTACGGCGCCGACGCGCTGCGCCTCTACATGCTGTTCTCCGGTCCGCCCGAGCAGGACTTCGACTGGCCCCCCGAGGGCGTGCGTTCGATCGGGCGCGTCACGTTCCCGTGGATCAACCGCGTGTGGCGCCTGTGCGAGGACAATCGCGACGTCGTCGACGTCGGGCCACTGCATCTAGGGCCCGCGGAGCGCGCGCTGCGCAAGCACCTGCACCGCACGATCGACGCGGTGACGCGCGACTACGAGGAGCGCGCCTTCAACACCGCGATCGCGCAGCTCATGGAGCTCGTCAACCAGGCGTACCGCTACCGCCGCGTCGGCGGCGGGCACCCCGGCGTCATGCGCGAGCTCGTCGAGGCGCTGCTCAAGATGCTGGCGCCCATGGCGCCGTTCGTGACCGAGGAGCTGTGGCGGCGACTCGGCCACGACCGCTCGATCCACTTCGAGTCGTGGCCCGAGCACGACCCCGCGCTCGTCGTCGACGACGAGGTCACGATGGTCGTCCAGGTGAACGGCAAGGTGCGCGACGCGATCCCGGTGCCCGCCGACGTCGACGCCGACGAGATGCGGCGGCGCGCCCTGACGTCGGAGAAGGTGCGCGCGCACCTCGGGGGCCGCGAGCCCGCGAAGGTGTTCGCCAAGCCGCCGAAGGTCATCTCGCTCGTGGCGGCGCGCGACTAGCTAGAAGATCTCCGGGCACCACGGTGCGCGCTCCGTGCGGAAGAGGTCGTCGGCGCGCGCCGCGGCCCCGGGCACGAGCTCGTCGACGAGGCCCGCGCGCACGTGCTGCGCGAACGACGTCCCGCCGAGGTAGACCGCGCCGAGCTCCTGCACCGCCAGGCGCAGCTCCGCGGCGCCGGACGCCGGCTCGACGCGCCCGCCGTCGGGCGCCGCGTCGAGGCGCCACGTCCCCGCGTTCGAGGGGCACAGCTCGTCGTGCAGCTCGAACGTCAGCGCGCCGCGGCGGGCGTAGCCGCGCGCCGCGAGCGCGGCGCGCACGTCGAGCACGCGCAGCCACAGGTTGTCGACGACGCGCAGACGCGCCCGTCGAGGGTCGTTGAGCAGCAGCAGCAGCGGGTGGTCGACCGGCTGCAGGAACGCCTGCACCCGCACGCTGAGGTCGATCCCGAGCAGGAAGCGCCACAGCGCTCGCGTCGCCGCCGGCGTCGACGCCAGCGCCTCGACGACCTCGACGCGCCCGCGCGGCGCCGCGTCGCTCCAGTCGTGGTGGAAGCGGTACAGGCCGTACGCCAGCGGCCGGGGGCCGGGCGCGTAGACCGCGGCGAGCATGCGTCCGTAGCGGTCCTCGGCGTGCTCGTCGAACAGCCTGTGGTGCTCCCACCACGCGCGCGAGCGGCCGAACATCCCGGCGGTCGCGCCGCGCACGTCGTCGTACACCGCCGACAGCGCGTCGACGACGGACATCGGCGAGTGCACGACGCGCCACCCGCCCGGCGGGTCGGGCTCGCCGCGCACGGTCATGCCGTGGCGGTCCAGGTCGAGCGCGGTGTGGAAGCTCGCGACGCCGTACCCGTAGCGCTGGTAGATCGGTCCCTCCGACGCGAACAGGATCGCCACCGCGTCGCCGCGCGCGCGGGCGTCGTCGAGCTGCGCCCGCATCATGCGCGTCAGCAGTCCCCGCCGGCGATGGCTCGGAAGGACGCCGACGAGCGACACGCCCGCGGCCGGCACGGCGCCGCCCGGGACCGACAGCTCGAACGAGAACGCGGCCGCGGTCCCGACGACGTCGTCGCCGTCGAACGCGGCGTGGAGGCGGTCGGCCTCGAGGACGCGCCGCAGGCGCGCGTCGGTCTCGGGCGTGGGGGAGTTGCCGAACGACGCCAGGAACGCGGCGACGAAGGGCTCGATCTCGTCCGGTGGGCACCGGCCCACCCGCAGAACGCGCTCGTCCATGGGGGCCGAGTGTCGCGCTCCGCGGCCCCCCGTCCGTGACGCGCACCACGGCGCGCGGCGGGAGCGGTGCGCGACCGTGGCCGGGTGAACGAGATCCACGTCCCGCCGGCGTGGCGCGCCGGCGTCGCCGCGCTCGCCGGGCGCCGGCGCGAGCGGGCGGCGCTGCTCGCCGCGCTCGCCGCCGTCGTCGCGCTCGGCGCGCTGCTGTGGGCGCGCAACCCGCCCGCCCGGATCGCCCCTCCGGCGACCGCGCCGGTCGCCGCCGCCCGGCGCGCGGAGTCGGCGCGCGCGCCGCTGCTCGTCCACGTCGCCGGCGCGGTCCGCCGCCCGGGTCTCTACGAGCTCGAGCCCGGGGCCCGCGTCGCCGACGCGCTCGACGCCGCGGGGGGAGCCGGACGCGGCGCCGACGTCGACGCGCTGAACCTCGCGGACGAGGTGTCGGACGGGGCGAAGGTCTACGTGCCGCGCCGCTCGGAGACGCCTCCGACCGGCGCGCCGGCGACGACGGCCGCGGCGCCGGTACCGTCGGCGTCGCCGTCCGCGCCGGCCGTCGACGTCAACGCGGCCGACCAGGCGGCGCTCGAGACCATTCCCGGCATCGGCCCCGTGAAGGCGGCGGCGATCGTGTCGCATCGCGACGCGCACGGGCCGTTTGCGTCGCTCGCCGACCTGCTCGACGTGACCGGCGTGGGCCCCGCGACGCTCGAGTCCATGCGCCCCTACGTGACGCTGTGACGCGCTCGCTCCTGGGGCGGACGTGGCTCGTCGCCGCCGCCCTCGCGGCCGGCGCGTCGGCCGGTGCCGGCGCGGCGTCGACGTCCGTCGCGGCCGCGCTGGCGGCGATCGGGCTCGTCGCGACGGGGGCCCGCCGGCGTCCCGCGGCGGCGCTGGGGGGCATCGCGGCGCTGGCCGTCGCGGCCGGCGCGCTCGCGGCGCACGCACGCGCGACGCCCGACGCGGCGCTGGCAACGGTCGCCCAGAACGCGCCGCGCTGCCGCGTCCACGGCGTCGTTCACGAGGACCTCGGCGGCCTCGGGGCGCTCGTGCTCGTGCGGACGGCGGCGTGCGGCGGCCGGTCCGCGGCCGCGACCGGCCTCGTCGCGGTCGACGAGGCGCCGGGGCCAGCCGGCGCCGCGGTCGCCGGCGAGGGCCTGCTCGTGCCGCTGGGCGACGACGCCTTCGACGACGCCCGCCGGCGCGCCGGCGCGCTCGCGCACCTCGTCGACGCGTCGCTGCGCACGGGGCCGGTGCGCGCGCCCGTCCTCGCGGTCGCGGCGGCGCTGCGCGCCGGGCTCGGGCGCGCGACGGCGGCGCTGCCCGCGCGCCCCGCGGCGTTGCTGCGCGGCGTCGCGGTCGGCGACACGGGCGGCTTCGATCCCGTCACGATCGAGCGCTTCCGCCGCGCCGGGCTCACGCACCTGCTCGCGGTGTCGGGCGGCAACGTCGCGATCGTCCTGTGCGTCGCCGCCGCGCTCGGGCGCCGTCTGGGCCGGCGCACGAGGCTGGGGCTGGCGGCGGCGTCCCTCGCGCTGTTCGTGCTCGTCGTCGGGCCGGAGCCGTCGGTCGTGCGCGCCGCGACGATGGCGGCGCTCGCCCTCGCCGCGGCGGCCGGCGGCCACCGTGCCGAGCCGCTGCGCCTGCTCGGCGTCGCGCTCGTCGTGGCGATCGCGCTGCGACCCGGTCTCGCGTCGTCCGCCGGGCTCCACCTGTCGGCCGCCGCGACCGCCGGCATCGTCCTGTGGGCGCCGCCGCTGGAGCGCAGGCTGCGACGACGGCTGCCGCGCTGGGCCGCGGCCGCGGTCGCGGTGCCGGTCGCGGCGCAGGCGGCCGCGGGCCCGCTCGTCGCGGCCGTGTTCGG
Organism: Actinomycetota bacterium; assembly: GCA_036260375.1. Classification (GTDB taxonomy): domain Bacteria; phylum Actinomycetota; class CADDZG01; order CADDZG01; family WHSQ01; genus DASZZZ01. The sequence continues at coordinate 5,009 of DASZZZ010000092.1, read as the reverse complement.
CGAGGTGTCGCTGACGAGCCCGGTCGCCAACCTCGCGGCGCTCCCGGCGGTCGCGCCAGCGACCGTCGCGGGCCTCGCGGCCGCGGTCGCGGGCGCGCTCGCCCCGGGCGCGGGGGCGTTCGTCGCGCGCGCGGCCGAGCCGCTCGCGCGCTGGATCCTCGGCGTCGCCGACGTGCTGGGCGCGCCCCGGTGGGCCGCGCTCGAGGTGCCTCCGTGGGCGGGCCGCGGCGCGCTCGCCGCGGCCGTGTGCGCGGCGGTCGCGACCGCCGCCCGCCGCGACGCCCGTCCGTCGCCGGCGCGACGGCGCGTCGCGCGCGCCGTTGGGTAGCCTCGCGCGGTGGCGCGCCCCCTGCCCCTGTTCCATCCGAAGGTCCTCGGCGCGTCCGTCGCCGCGGGCGCCGCAGCCGGCGCCGCGGGCGGCGCGCTGGTCGCCGTGGTCGCGCGCGCCCATCCCGGCGCCGGAGCGGCCGCCGGAGTCCTCGTCGTCGGCCTCGTCGCGCTGTTCGCGGGGCTCCTCGGCGCCACCGAGCCGCCCGAGGGGTGGCACTCCGGCGGCTTGCGGCGGGCCCTGCGCGGCGACGCCGTGCTCCACGGCGCGTCGCCCGAGCACGTCCGCCGGGCGCGCGAGCTGGAGCTCGCGCGGCGCAGAGGCGGGCGCCGGAGCCTCGCGGCGCGGGCCGCGGCGTCGCATCCCGCGCTCGCCCCGGTCACGTCTGCGTCGCTGCTCGTGTGGGCGCTCGTCGTCGGCGGGGGGCTGACCGCCGCCGGCGTGGCGCTCGTCGAGCTGGCGAGCGTCGCGTGAGCGCGTAGGGTCGCCCGGTGGCGTTCGCGTGGATGCTGCACGACGAGTCGGGCGCGGTCGTTCGCACGACCGAGCCGTTCGACACGCGCGCCGAGGCGGAGGAGTGGATGGGCGAGCGCTGGGCCGACCTCGTCGCGGAGGGCGCGACCGCCGTGTCGCTGACGTCCGGCGACGAGGTCCTCTACCGCATGGGGCTGGCGGCCGAGTGACGCCCGCGTACCTCGTCACCGGCGCCGAGCTCCTCGTCGACGAGGCGCTCGAGCGCATCCGGGCCGAGGCGGGCGCCGACCCGTTGGCCGAGGCGTCGTTCGACGCCACGACGGCCCCCGCGGAATTGCTCACCGCGCTCGAGACGCCGTCGCTGCTCGGCGGGCGCCGCCTCGTGGTCGTGCGGAATGCCGACGACCTCTCCAAGGACGCCGTCGACGCCCTGTCCCGCTACCTCGAGGCGCCGTCGGACGCGGCCGTGCTCGTCCTCGTCGGACGCGGGCGCACGAAACTCCACGCCGCGGTCAAGGCGGCAGGGGCCGTGATCGCGCTCGAGGCGCCGCGCGGCCGGGCGCTCGCGGGATGGGTCCGGACGCGCGCGCGGGAGCACCGCCTCACGATCGACGACCGCGGCGCGTGGGCGCTGGTCGACGCGGTCGGGACCGAGCTGCGCGACCTCGACGGGGCGCTGCGCCAGCTGGCCACCGCGTCGGGACGGGACGCGCGCGTCTCGGCCGCCGAGGTGCGCCGCGCGTTCCCGCGCGTCGCCGACGAGCGCGTGTTCGCGTTCACCGACGGCGTCGGCGACCGGCGGCTGAGCGACGCGATGACGGCGCTGCGCCGCCTGCTCGACCAGGGCGACGAGCCGCTGGCCCTGTTCGGGGCGCTCGTCGCCCACGTCCGGCGCCTGCTGCGCGTGCGCCGCGACGCGGACCGCGGCCCCCGGGCGGTGGGCGACGCCCTGGGCCTGCCGGCGTGGCGGGCCGAGCGGCTCGCGCGCCAGTCGCGCACCTACGCCGAGGACGAGCTGGTCGCGGCGATGGCGCTGCTGGCCGACACCGACGTCGAGATGAAGGGCGGCGACCTGCCGCCCGAGGCGGCGCTGGAGCGCGCCGTCGTCGAGATCGTCACCGGGCACCTCGGCGGGCGCAGCCCCGGCACGCGCTGAGGCCCCACGGCGTGCGAGGAGCGAATGGCGCGCCGGACGCTAGCCGGCGGAGCGGAGCCGCTTGGCGAGGCGCGACTTCTGGTTCGACGCCTTGTTCCTGTGCACTACGCCCTTGGCGGCGGCCTTGTCGAGCGCCTGCGTCACGTCGCGGTACGCATCGGCCGCGGCGTCCCCGTCGCCCGACGACAGCGACGTCTCGAAGCGGCGCGTGAGCGTCTTGAGGCGCGAACGCGCCGCCTTGTTGCGCAGCCGGCGCGCCTCGTTCTGACGGTTTCTCTTTATCTGGCTCTTGATGTTCGCCATGCGCGCGGAACCGATCTCCTGTTCGGGTTGGCCGAGTCAGGATAGCAGAATCGCTTGCTAGTCTGCCCCCGTGGACCTCGCGCACCAGCGCGCCATCGCCGTGATCGCGCACATCGACCACGGCAAGAGCACGCTGTCCGACCGTCTCCTCCAGCTCACGGGCACCGTCCCGGAGCGCGACATGCGCGAGCAGTTCCTCGACCGCATGGACCTCGAGCGCGAGCGCGGCATCACGATCAAGGCGCAGGCGGTCCGGCTCCGCTATCCGAAGAATGGCACCGAATACGAGTTGAACCTGATCGACACGCCCGGACACGTGGACTTCACGTATGAGGTTTCGAGAAGCTTGGCGGCGTGTGAGGGGGCCATCCTCCTGGTGGACGCGGCACAGGGCATCGAAGCGCAGACGCTCGCCAACCTGCATCTGGCGTCCGAAGCGGGGCTGGTCATCGTCCCGGTGGTGAACAAGATCGACCTCCCGCAGGCAGACGTCGATGAGGTCGTCCGGGAGCTGGCCGAGCTCACGGGGTGCGAGCCGGAGGAGGTCCTTCGCGTCTCCGCGAAGACGGGCGAGGGGGTGGCCGAGCTCCTGGATGCCGTGGTGGCGAGGGTCCCCGGGCCGACCGGCAACGCCCGCCCCGGCGTCCCGCTCCGTGCGCTGATATTCGACTCGAGCTACGACCCCTACCGTGGGGTGGCCGCGTACATCCGAGTCGTCGACGGGGAGATTCGACCGCGCGCTCGCATCCTGCTGATGTCCAGCCGCGCGGTGTCGGAGGCGGAGGAGGTCGGCGTGTTCGCGCCAGACGCGACTGCGGTTCAGCGACTCGCCGCCGGTGAGGTCGGTTACGTGGTGACGCGAATGAAGGAAGTCCGCCAGGCGAAGGTGGGCGACACGATGACGCTCGAGTCCGACCGCGCCGAGGCGCCCCTTCCCGGATACCAGGATCCCAAGCCGATGGTGTGGAGCGGCCTGTATCCCGTGGACGGCGGGGACTATCCGCTGCTTCGCGACGCGCTGGACAAGCTCAAGCTTTCGGACGCGGCGCTTGTGTTCGAACCGGAGTCGTCCCGGGCGTTGGGATTCGGGTTCCGGTGCGGGTTCCTCGGCCTTCTCCACATGGACATCGTCAAGGAGCGACTGGAGCGCGAGTTCGATCTCGAGCTCATCGCCACCGCGCCGAACGTCGAGTTCATCGTTCGCCGGGGGGACGAACAGATCCGCGTGCACAACCCCTCCGAGATGCCGCCGCCCGGAACCTACGATTGGGTCGAGGAACCATTCGTTCTGGCGACGATCGTGACGCCGGCCACGTATCTCGGCCCGGTCATGGAGCTGTGCCAGCAGCGCCGCGGCGAACTCAAGAACATGCGATACCTCTCGCCCGAGCGCGTCGAGGTGCGCTACCTGCTTCCGCTCGCGGAAATCATCTTCGACTACTTCGATCTGCTGAAGTCGCGAACGCGTGGGTACGCGTCGCTCGACTACGAACGCTCGGGCTACGAGAAAACCGAACTGGTTCGGGTGGATGTCCTCCTTCAGGGTGAGCCGGTCGACGCGTTTTCTGCGGTCGTGCACCGCGAGAAGGCCTACCCCTATGGGAAGGCGATCACGGCGCGTCTTCGGGACCTCATCCCACGGCAGCTCTTTGACGTGGCGATTCAGGCGGCGATCGGCAGCCGGATCGTCGCGCGCGAGACGGTGCGAGCGAAGCGCAAGGACGTGCTGGCGAAGTGCTACGGCGGCGACGTCACCCGGAAGCGAAAGCTGCTCGAACGCCAACGGGAAGGAAAGAGGCGCATGCGCCGAGTTGGCCGGGTCGATGTCCCGCAGGAAGCGTTCATCGCGGCCCTTCGGGTCGACCGGGAGCCGGCGGGGAAGCAGGCATGAACGAAGCGGGGCTGTACGTCCACATCCCGTTCTGCTTGACGCGCTGCGGCTACTGCGACTTCAACGCCCACGCCGGGCTGGATCACCTGTCCGCGCGATATGTCGACGCGCTGGCCGGCGAAGCCGAGATGACGAAGAACGAGTGGGCCGACGCGCTGTTCGTCTCGGTGTTTCTCGGTGGGGGCACCCCCACGACGCTCGAGGCCGGCACGCTCGACGGCCTCCTGACCACACTTCGGCAGAACTTTCGAATCGCTCCGGGCGCCGAGATCACCTGCGAGGCGAATCCGGACACCGTGGACCGGGCGTACCTGCGAGGCCTTCGTGATGCAGGAGTCACCCGGCTTTCCTTCGGCGTTCAGTCATTCGACCCGGCGGTCCTTCGCGCCCTGGAGCGGCTGCACCCCGCGGACTCGGCACGGGCGGCGTTCCACGCGGGGCGGGAGGCCGGATTCGACGACATCAACCTGGATTTGATCTACGGGGCCGAGGGGGAGTCGCTCGAGTCGTGGGAGGACACCCTGGCCGAGGCAGTCGCGCTTCGCCCCGAGCATCTTTCGTGTTACGCGCTCACCGTGGAGCCGTCGACGCCACTGGGGAGAAAGGTCGCGGCAGGGATCGTTCGGCCGCCCGATCCCGACGTGCAGTCCCGTATGTACGAGCTGGCGTGCCGGGCGCTTCGCGAAGCTGGATACGAGCACTACGAGATCTCGAACTGGGCGCTGCCAGGCCATCGGTCGCGGCACAACCTCGGGTACTGGCAGGGGCGGCCCTACCTCGGGCTGGGGGCGGGGGCGCATTCGCACCGGACCGGTCGAAGGTGGTGGAACGTGCGGCCGCCCGCCCAGTACATCGAG
>DASZZZ010000091.1:0-2634 GCA_036260375.1 Actinomycetota bacterium | reverse complement strand
CGTCGTCTCGCACTGCGAGTACATCTGGAGATCGCAGAAGTAGCAGCGCCCGCACGAGATGTTGAACGGCACGACGACGCGGTCGCCGGGCGCGATCCGACGGACCTCGGGCCCGACCTCCTCGACGATGCCCATGGGCTCGTGCCCGATGATGTCGCCCTCCTTCATCACCGGCCCGAGCTTCGAGTAGAGATGGAGGTCCGAGCCGCAGATCGCGGTCGACGTGATGCGGACGACGGCGTCCGTCGGCTCCTGGATCGACGGGTCCGGGACGTCGTCGACCCGCACGTCCTCCTTGCCGTGCCACACGACCGCCTTCATACGACGATGCCTACCCCCGCCGCGGGCCCCCGTAACCGTCCCGCCGGGCTCACCTACAATCGGCGCACGACCGATCCCCGACCCGTTCCCTCATGGAGCTTCGAACCCCCACGACGTCGATCCGCGCGCTGCGACCCTCGGACGCCGAGGAGCTGCTCCGGCTGCGCCTGCGCAACCGAGACTTCTTCCGGCCGTGGGAGCCCGTCCCCGGCCCCGGGCACTTCACGCTCGGCGGCCAGCGCCTCGACATCGAGTGCTGCGAGGACGACGCGCGCGTCGGGCGCGCGTACGTGTTCGGCATCTTCGACGCGACGGACACGCTCGTAGGGCGCGTCGCGCTGACGTCGGTCGTGCGGCTGTCGTGGTGCAACGCGAACCTCGGCTACTACGTCGCGCGCGACCACAACGGCAGGGGCCACGCGACCGACGCCGTGCGGCTCGCGGTCACGTTCGCGTTCCGCGACGCGGGATTGCACCGCGTGCAGGCGGGCGTCATGCCGGCGAACAAGCCGTCGCTGCGCGTGGTCGACAAGGCGGGCTTCCGGCGGGAGGGCTACGCGCCGCGCTACCTGCGGATCGCGGGGCGGTGGGAGGACCACGTGCTGTTCGCCGTCACGGTCGAGGAGTGGACCGCGTAGTGGCCGGCGAGACCTACGCCGACAAGCGGTCGTTCGACGCCACCCCGGAGCCGGCCGGGCGCGCGACGAAGGGCAACGTCGACCCGGGCGTAGCGCGGCCCGGCCGCCGGTTCGTCATCCATCAGCACCACGCGCGCCGGCTCCACTTCGACCTCCGCCTCGAGATGATGAACGGCGACCTGCCGGTGCTCGTGTCGTGGGCCGTTCCGAAGGGACTGCCGGTGCGCAAGGGCAAGCCGCATCTCGCCGTGCACGTCGAGGACCATCCGATCGAGTACGGGTCGTTCTCGGGCACGATCCCCGCGGGCAACTACGGCGCCGGCGAGGTCCGCATCTTCGACTCCGGCACCTACGACGTGCTCGAACAGGCCGACGGCAAGCTGACGTTCCGCCTCGACGGCAACCGACTTCGCGGCGAGTGGCACCTGTTCCGCACGCGCTCGGGCGACGGCTCCGACGACTGGCTCGTCGCGCTGCGCCGCCTCGACCTCCCCGAGCGCGACGCGCCGCCGGAGCTGTCGCCGATGCTCGCGACGCTCGTGCGCGAGCCGTTCGACGGCGACGACTGGCTGTTCGAGATCAAGTGGGACGGCGTGCGCGCGCTCGCGGTGTGCACGGACTCGGACACGACTCTCGTGTCGCGTAACCAGCGCGACATAACGGCGACCTACCCGGAGCTCGGGCGGCTCCACACGCGGCTCGTCGCGCTCGACGCGATCGTCGACGGGGAGATCGTCGCGCTGTCGGGCGGACGCCCGTCGTTCGAACAGCTGCAGTCGCGCATGAACCTCCAGGACGCGCGCGAGATCGAGCGCATGGTGAAGCGGGTGCCGGTGAGCTACGTCGCGTTCGACCTCCTGTACCTCGACGGACGCTCGCTCGTCGATCGTCCGCTCGAAGAGCGCCTCGAGCTGTTGCACGACACGGTCGTCCCGAACGAAACGGTGCAGGTGTCGCAGGCCGTCCCGGGCGACGGCGTGGCGCTGTTCGACGTCGCACGGGCGCGGCGCCTCGAGGGGATCGTCGCCAAGAAGCGTCGCTCGCCGTACCGCCCGGGCCGCCGCACCAAGGAGTGGCTCAAGGTCAAGACCGTCTACGAATGCGACCTCGTCGTCGGCGGCTGGTCGCGCGGCGAGGGGTCGCGCGCGAGCTCGTTCGGCGCGCTGCTGGTCGGCGCCTACACCGACGACGGCCTTCGCTTCGTCGGCGCGGTCGGCACCGGCTTCTCCGAGCGCACCATCGACGGGCTGATGCCGCGCCTGCGCGCGCTCGAGACGGCCGAATGCCCGTTCGTGGAGGGTCCGTCCGGCATCAAGGGGGGCCGGTTCGGCAAGCCGATCAGCGCACCGCGCTGGCTGCGGCCGGAGCTCGTCGCGCGCATCGAGTTCCGCGAGCTGACGTCGCAGGGCAAGCTGCGGGCCCCGTCCTACAAGGGGCTCGTCGACTCCGGCGACGCGCAGCAGTGCCGCTTCGACGACCTCTCGCCGTCGTGACCGAGCGCCGGCGCGCGACGCGCGCCGTGGCGCGCATCTACTCGGCGGCCGCCGACCGCCTCTACGAGCCGATCGTCGTGCGCGGCGCGTTCCCGCTGTTCGGCGGCGACCTCAACGCGCACGTCGCCGAGCACGGCCGTCGCGCCGTCGCCGCGGCGCGCGGCGCGCCGATCCTCGACATG
>DASZZZ010000090.1:0-18063 GCA_036260375.1 Actinomycetota bacterium | reverse complement strand
CGCGACCGTGACCCAGGACGGCACGCTGTCGCTCGATCCCACGTCCGGTCCCGGCGACAACGGCACCGTCGCGTCGCTCGCGGTCCACTCCGTGACGCCGTCCGGGTTCACCGGCGACGTCTCGGTCGCGGGCCCCGGCGCGGCGCATCCCGGGCGCATCACCGTCGCCGACGCGGCGCCGACGGGCGTCTACGAGGTGACGATCAGGGCGACCGACGACTGCGGCGCCACGACCGACGCGACGCTGGAGCTCAGGGTTCCGACGGCTCCGACGGTCGCCGGCGAGAGCGTCACGCGCGAGCAGGGTGCGGTCGCGGCCACGAGCCGGATCGCAACCGTGGACGACGGCGAGACCGCCGCGGGAGCGCTCGTCGTGACCGCGACGCCTCCGGCCGGGATAACGATCTCGGACGTCACCAACGACGCGGGCGAGATCTCCGCCGACGTCGCCGCCGACTGCACCGCGGCGACCGGCAACCACAGCGTCCCGATCGAGGTGACGGACTCCGACGGTTACACCGCGTCGGACGTCGTGACGGTCGAGGTCGTCGCGAACGCCGCGCCGACGCTGAGCTACGACGACGCCTCCGTCTTCGTCGGCGACTCGATCGCGATCGATCCGGCGACCGGCCCGAGTGACCACGGCGTCGTCGCGGCCGTGGCGCTCCACGACGTGACGCCGTCGGGCTTCTCGGGCGCGATCGACGTCGCCGGCCCCGCGGCCGCGACTCCCGGTCGCGTCGCGGTGACCGACAGCGGCCCCGCGGGGACCTACGGCGTCACCGTGCGCGCGACCGACGACTGCGGCGCGACGACGGACGCGTCGTTCACTGTGACCGTCGACGCCGCTCCCGACGCGGGCGGGCCGTACGAGCTCGAGGAGGGACAGGACCTCGAGCTCGACTCGTCGGGGCCCGACGGCGCGCGCGTCACGTGGGACCTCGACGACGACGGCACGTTCTCGGACGCCGAGGGCACGTCGCCGACCGTCTCGTGGGCCGACCTCGTTAGCCTCGGGCTCGACGACGGCCCGCTCGTCGCACCGATCGAGGCCCGCTTCGAGGACGCGCCGTCCGGCGCGCCGGCCGCCTCTGCGGAGTCCACCGTGACGATCGCGAACGCGGCTCCGACGGTCGGCGTGGAGACGCCCGAGGAGGCGCTGGTGTCGAGGCCGGTGACCGTCGAGCTCGGATTCGACGACCCGTCGCCCGTCGACGATGCCGCGTCGGCGTCCTACCGGGTCGAATGGGGCGACGGCACGACCGACGACTTCACCGGCGGCGGCAGCGCGACGAGGTCGCACACGTACTCGGAGACGGGGACGTACGACGTCGAGGTGCGCGCGACCGACAAGGACGGCGGAGCGAGCGAAGTCGTGTCGCGCTCGCTGGAGGTCGTCTCCGCCATGGTCGTCGACGTTCCGTGCGGCGACGGGGTGATGGTCCACGTCGTCGGGTCGTCGGACGACGACGACGTCCGAGTCGTCGGGCGGGGGCCGGGCGAGGCGAAGGTCGTGCTCGGCGGCGAGACGCTCGGCTCGTTCTCCGGCGTCGCGCTCGTGACGATCGAGGCCGGCGGCGGCGACGACGTCGTCGAGAGCGCGCGGCTGTCGCCGCCGATGGTCGTGTTCGGCGACGCGGGCGACGACCGGATCGTCGGGAGCGATGCCGCCGACACGTTGGTCGGAGGCGGTGGCGCCGACGAGATCGCCGGCGACAGGGGCCGTGACCTCGTGATCGCGGGGCAGGGGCGCGACCTACTGGACGGAGGCCGCGCTCAGGACGTCCTCGCGGCCGGGCCGTCCGTCTGGGACGCGCCGACGGACGCGAACATGACGGCCCTGTGCCGGCTGCAGCTCGAGTGGACCAGCCGCGCGACGCGGACCGTGCGGATCGAGCATCTCGAGGGAACGCGGCCCGGGGGCCTCAACGGCGACGCGCTCGTCGTCGTCGACGGAGCCGCGCGCACGATGCTCGACGACGCGTCCCGAGACGCCGTCACGGGAGGTCCGGCACCGGACTGGCTCCTGGTGAACCGCGCCGGGCCGGGGACGCGCGACTCGTTCGGCGTGTCGGGCGCGGACGTCGTCGATGACCTGTAGTCGTCCGGTCGCCCGCGGCGTCGAGGTCAGACCGCGGCGTCCAACGCGCCGCGCAGGTCCTCGACGAGAGGCTCGAGCGGCTCGCAGCCGACGCTCAGGCGTATCGATCCTTCGGGCACGTCGTCCGAGCCCCATCGGGCTCGTCGCTCGGCGGTGGTGTGGACGCCCCCGAAGCTCGTGGCGGTGACGATCGCCTCGGACGCTTCGAGGAAGCGTTCGGCGGCGTCGCGGTCGCGCAGCGCGAACGTGACGACGCCGCCGAAGCCTCGCATCTGCTCGCGTGCAACCTCGTGGGACGGATCGTCCGGCAAGCCGGGGTAGCGGACGAAACCCACCGCCGGATGGGCCTGCAGCATGCGGGCGATCGCGAGCGCGCTCGAACCCTGTCGCTCCACACGTAGCGCGAGCGTGTCCAGGGACCGGTGAAGGAGCCACGCCTCCATCGGCCCCGGGACGGGACCGGCCATCGTCCGCCATTGCGTCACGGCGGCGGCCAACGTCTCGTCGCGGGTCGCGACGTGACCGGCGACGAGGTCGCTGTGTCCCGCCGTGCCCTTCGTGTCGCTGCTCACGGAGTAGTCCGCGCCGAGCGCGAGCGGCGTCTGGTTGACGACCGTCGCAGTCGTGTTGTCCACGGCCACGAGCGCATCCTGTTCGTGGGCGCGCCGCGCGACCGACCGTACGTCGCAGACGTCGAGCAGGGGATTCGTCGGCGTCTCGAGCCACACGAGCCGAATGCCGGAGAACGACAGCGAGTCGAGGCCACCGGTCTCGAAGTAGCGGATCGTCACGCCCCAGCTCCGGAGGTAGCCCTCGGCGAACGCCCGCACGCCGTAGTAGCCGTCGCGCGGAAGCAGCACGGTGTCTCCTGCAACGACGCTCGAGCACAGAACCGCCGTGACCGCGGCCATGCCCGACGCGAAGCACACGACGTCGCCGCCCTCGAGCTCGGCGAGCTCGCGTTCGAGCTCGCTCCACGTCGGATTCGTCCAGCGCCCGTACATGTCCACCCGTGGATCCGGGTCGCCCGCGAACCGATAGGTGCTGGCGAACGTCACAGGGGGCCGCAGCGGGTCTCCCTGGGCCGGCCGGCGACGGTCGCGTCTCGTGCTCATGAGCCTTCTCCGTGGTCGTGTGCGTCGTCGGGGACGCGCTTCAGTCCTCGCCCCAGATTCGTTTGACGAGCGCGCGCGCGGCGGCGTCGTCGAGCAGCGCCTCCTCGAGGATCGTGAAGCGGCCGGGGCGCGTGTCGGGGGCCGCGAGCAGCAGGCGCACGGTGTCGTCCTCGTCGAGGTCGAGGCCGGCGGGGTGCTCGGGCAACCCGAGATGGCGCAGGCGCGTCCGGAGCGCGCCGGTGTCGTCGCCGTAGAGCGCGGTCGACACGACGCAGCCGAACGCGACCTGCGCGCCGTGCAGCGCCCGGCCCCCGAACAACAGGTCGATCCCGTGGGAGATCTCGTGCTCGGCGCCCGACGCGGGCCGCGACGACCCCGCGCAGATCATCGCCATGCCCGACAGCACGAGCGCGTCGGCGAGGCGGCGCAGGAACGCGGGGTCCTTGGCGGCGACGTCGAGGTCGCAGTCGAGGTGCGGCTCGATGAGCGCGAACGACTCGACCGACATGCCCCACGCACGTTCGTGGATCGTGTCGAGCCCGCGCTCGCGCGCGAGCGCCCAGTCGCGTAGCGCGAGCGGGTTGGCGAGCAGGTCGCCGATCCCCGCGGCGACCGACGCGCGCGGCGCGCCGAGCAGCGTCGGCACCGACAGGAACACCGCGCGCGGGGCGACCGCGCCGAGGCTGTCGGTGTGGCCGCGCGCGCCGGGGACGACCGCGACCGGAGAGCAGAGGCCGTCGTGCGACAGCTGCGTCGGGACGGCCACGAGCGTGAGCCCGGCGCGCGCCGCCGCCAGCTTGCCGACGTCGAGGCACCGGCCCCCGCCGATCGCGACGATGGCGTCGGCGCCGTCGCGGCGCGCGTCGGCGCCGAGCTCCGACGCCCACTCCAGGTTGGCGCCGCGCGGCGGGGTGTCGTGCGGACGGGGGCCGCGCAGGCGCGCCGCGATGCGGCGGCCGTGCACGTTGCAGACGACGAACGGAGCGTCGAAGCCGAGCGACTCGACGACGCGCGCGAGCTCGTGTGCGGCGTCGTCCTCGGAGTCGCTCGCGTCGTACGCGAAGACGTCGGGGAACTCCGTCACGTGCGGTGCTCTGCGGACGCGTCGGCGCGGTCGCCGGCCCAGTGCTCCTCGACGACGCGCACCGCGGCCACGACGTCCGTCGGCGAGTCGACCTCGGCGTACTCTCCGCGGCCGACCGTCGCGGCGCGCGCGTCGACGTCGGCGAGCATGCGCGCGTAGACGTCCTCGTAGTAGCCCGCCGTGTCGGCGCTCCACTCGAGGTCCGTGCACATCCTCTGGTAGAGGGCCGCGGCGCGGTCGCGCAGCAGCGAGACGCCGGCGAACTCCCCGTGACTGCGAACCATCTTCAGGCCCTTGCCGATCTGGCGGACGCGGTCGCCCGCGAGCTCGACGCGCATGTCCTCCGCATCGAGGTTCTCACGACGCTGCACCGCGAGCACGAGGTCGCCCTCCGAGTCGATCACGCGACGGAAGACGTCGGGATGCACGACGACGTCGCAGTTGACCGCAAGCACGTCGAAGCCCGGCGACTGTTCGAGCGCCATGCGCAGCGAGTGGAAGTTTCCCCACGACGCGTAGCGTGCGTTGAACACGTACGTGGCGTCGAGATCGCCGAAGTTCGACGCGACGTAATCCTGGACCTCGGCGGCCCCGAAGCCGGTCACGATCAGGACGTCGTCGACGCCCGCGCGCCGGATGCCGCGCAGCAGGTACGCGAGCGTCGGCTCGTGGTCGCCGAGCGGGATCAGCGCCTTGGGGCGGCGGCCTCCCATGCGCACGCCGCGCCCGGCCGCCAGCACCGCCGCCCTCACTCGAGCCACGACACCTCCAGGGCGACGTCGCGCGTCAACGGCCGGCTCCACACGAGCGCGTCGCCGTCCCGGCTCCAGCCGGGGGCCCGTACGCGCGCCGCACCGTCGGGGAGCGTCACACGCACCTCCAGCATCTCGGGTCGCACCTTGGTCTGGTGCTGCACCAACAGACGGTAGGTCCTGCGTCCGCCGGTCGTCCGCACGATTCCCGGGACTCGATACCGGACGCGGAAGGCGCCGTCGTCGCCGGGCGGGATCTCCAGCGTGGCCGACCATACCGTCTTTCCGCGTTCCGCATGCCTCGGCGGGGCGTCGTCCCACACCGGCAGCGGGTTCGCGACCTGCGCTCCCTCGATCGACGCGTCGAGCAGGCGCGCGTCGCCGGATGCGTAGACGTTGAGCATCGGACGGTGCACCGGGCCGGAGTCGCCCATCGACCAGCGCGGTTGCGGCAGGAACACGCCGTTGTGCACGCGCGCCTCGGCCGCGACGATCGCGTCGTCGCCGTCGAAGCGGACGTCGACGGAGGTGGTGTGCTCGTCGTAGTAGTCGAGCTTGTTGCCGCCGACGTTCTGCTCGACCACGAACAGGTAGTCGGAGCCGGGCGCGCGCTCGATCGATCCGTCCCAGTCCATGCGCTCGACGAATCCTTGCTCGGCCGGGTCGGCGAGCCATATCTGCATGTTCTTGCGCGCCAGGGCGTCGCCCATGCCCTGCACCAGCGCGCTCGGGCTCGACGGGTGGAACGCGCGGTCGTAGAAGCCGTCGACGACCTGGCGCAGCACGCCGCGGCGCGCGCTCGGCACCGGGTACGCGGCGTACGCCTTGTAGAGCACGAACGCGACGACGTTCGCGGCGCTGATGCGGTTGCCGGCGTCGATGCGGTAGGGCCCGACGCCCGGCATGAGCCGCTCGAGCGCGAGCGGGTCGACCGCGATGACGCCGTCGATCTCCGGGAGCTCGACGCTCTCGACGATCGCGTCGGCGGCCTGCCCGTAGGCGACGGTGAGCGACGCCGACAGCGGCCAGTCGGGCGACCAGTTCGCGTTGCCGAAGCGTTGTGCGTCCTCGATGAGCGCGACGTACCACGCGTCGTCGGGCAGGTCGACGTCGAGCGGGCGCCGGTTGCGGTCGAGCTCGTAGACCGTCTTGGCCGGCTCGAGGCGCGGCCGGCCGCGGTCGATCGTGAGCTGCGCGAACTGGAGGATCGCGCCGCCCGTGCCGCGCTGCTCGGCGGTGTTCTGCATCCCGAGCAGGTACGTGCGCGGCCCGTCCTCGCCGAGGATCGAGGGCAGGACGTCGAAGCCGGCGGCGGCGTCGGCGAGGATCGCGCCGGCCTCCGCGGCGGTGGCGATGCCCTCGGCGACCGCGGGCCGGGCACGGCGCGGCAGCGCGTCCGCGTCGACGGCTTCGAGCGCGCCGCGCGCCGCGTCCACGTCGGCGCGCACGCGGTCGACGACCGCGGCGAGCTCGCGCACGCGATCGAGCCGGATCGTCGCCTCGCCGTCCTCTTCGACGATGATCTTGTCCGGCCCCCGGAGCGCGTCCTGCGCCAGCTCGAGCGTCCCGCGCGCGGCGCTCGACGAGTGCGACGCGGCGTCGACGAAGCGTGGCAGCTGCGCCGCGGCGTCGCCGTACGGGAGCGGCCGCGCTGCGTCGAGCAGCGGCGCGGCGCCGGCGAGGCCCCGCTCGGCGCGCCGGGCCGACGCCGCCGCGGCGAGCGTCTCGTAGCGAGCGTCCTTGACGGCGCCGCGCCCGAGCGCCTTCTCGGCGCGCGCCAGGTGGCCGCGCGCCTCCAGCAGGCCCGCGGCGAGCCGCCACGGCGACGCGAGCAGCAGAGCCCACAGCAGCGTGCCGGCGAGCGCGACGACGACCGCCGCGGCCCCCACGACGCCGGCCGGCGCGCCCGTGCGCCGCGGCGCGCTCAACCGCCTCCGGCGCGCGTGCGCAGCTCGGGAGCGACGCGCCGCGCGAGGAGGCGGATCGCGTCGGTCGCGGGCGCCGCGTCCATGCCCGGGTAGTGGCACCTCAGCACGAGGTGGCTCTCGGGGTAGCGGGCGAGGACGTCGACGAGCGGGGCGAGATAGGCGGCGACCTCGTCGGGGGTGCCGAACGCCGTCGTCCGCCGGATGTCCTCCTCCGGCGGCGGGACGACCTGCAGCGGCGACCCGGGCACGTCGGTCCCGGCGCGCCACCCCGCGTACGTGCCGAGCTGGTGCCCGATGCCGTCGCGCACCATGGGCCAGTCGCGCTCGGGGTCGTCGGTCACGAATGCGTTCTGCAGCACGGCGACGATCGGCGCGCCGTCGCGGCCCGCCTCGGCGCGCGCCGCGGCGGCGATCTCGAACGACTCGGCGACGCGCGCGACGTCGGCGCGCGACGAGATGTAGCCGTCGCCGATGCGTCCGGCGCGCCGGATGGCGGCGTCGACGAAGCCGCCGATCAGGATCGGCGGGACGCGGGCGGGCTTGGGCGTCACCGCGACCGAGTCGTAGCGGTAGTGACGGCCCTCGAACGTGAAGCGCTCGTCGGTCCACGCCCGCCGCAGGATCTCGGTGATCTCGACGAGGCGGCGGGAGCGCGTTCGAGGGTCGATCCCGAACGCCCGGAACTCCTCGTCGCGCCATCCGATCCCCAGCCCGCACACGAGCCGCCCCCCGGCGATCCGGTCGACCACGGCGAAGTCCTCGGCGAGCCGAATCGGGTCGTGGAACGGCGCCAGCACGACGGCGGTGCCGAGCTCGACGCGCTCGGTCACGGCGGCGAACGCGGCGAGGAGCGCGAGCTGCGACGGCAGGTAGCCGTCGGCGGCGAAGTGGTGCTCCGAGACCCACGCGGAGTCGAGGCCCTCGTCCTCGACCAACCGCACGAGGTCGAGCGTGTCGCGGTACTCGCGCTCGTAGGTGCGGTCGCTGCCGGGCGGGATCTGGCCCGTGAACAGTCCGACGCCGATCTTGAAGCCCACGGCACCTCCTCCGCACCCGTCGTAGCCGCCCAGACGACGCTATCAGCGCCCGCTGCGGGACGGCGCCGGCCGCGCGGGTCGCCGCGAAGCGCTAGCCGGCCCCGACGAGGTCGGCGATCTCGCCGACGACGCGCGTGAGGTCGTAGTCGCGGGGCGTGTAGACGCGCGCCACTCCGAGCGTGCGCAGGCGCACCGCGTCGGCGTCGGGGATGACGCCGCCGACGACCACCGGGACGGCGGCCGGGTCGACGCCCTCGGCGCGCAGCCGGTCGAGGACGTCGGGCACCAGCAGCCCGTGCGCGCCCGACAGGATCGAGATCCCGACGACGTGCACGTCCTCGTCGGCCGCGGCGCGGGCGATCTGCGCCGGCGTGAGCCGGATGCCCTGGTAGACGACCTCGAACCCAGCGTCGCGGGCGCGCACCGCGATCTGCTCGGCGGCGTTCGAGTGGCCGTCGAGGCCGGGCTTGGCGAGCAGCATGCGGACGCGCGCCACGCCGAGCCGGCGGGCCGCGGCGGCGACCTTGGCGCGCACCGGCTCGAGGCCGTCGGCGGCGCCGGGGGCCGCGCCGGCGACCCCGGTCGGCGCGCGGAACTCGCCGAAGACCCGTCGCAGCGCGTCGGTCCACTCGCCCGTGGTGGCGCCGGCGCGCGCCGCCGCGATCGACGCGTCGACGAGCACGTCGCCGCGCTCCGCGGCGCGCGCGAGGTCGTCCAGCGCGCGCCGGACCGCGCCCGCGTCGCGCCCCGCCCTCCACCGCTCCAGCGCCTCGACGTGGGCTGCCTCGGCGTCGGGGTCGATGGTCTCGAACGCGTCCCCGACGAGCCCCTCGACGAGCGGCGAGGGCTCCGTCTCGGCGTAGCGGTTGACGCCGACGACGACCTGCTCGCCGGTCTCTATCGCGCGCCGGCGGCGCGCGTGCGCCTCGACGAGACGCTCCTTCATGTACGACAGCGCCTCCACCGACCCGCCGCGCGCCAGCACGCGCCCGAGCTCGTCCCACGCGGCCTCGGCGATCTCGTCCGTCTTGGCCGCGACGACCTCGGAGCCCTCGAACAGGTCGCCGTACTCGAGCAGGTCGGTCTCGTACGCGAGGATCTGCTGCGCGCGCAGCGACCACTGCTGGTCCCACGCGCGCGGGAGCCCGAACGCCTCGTTCCACGCGGGCAGCTGCACGGCGCGGGCGCGCGCGTCCTTCGACTGCGTCACCGCGAGCATCTCGAGCAGGATGCGGTAGACGTTGTTCTCCGGCTGCTGCGCGGTAAGCCCGAGCGAGTTCACCTGGACGCCGTAGCGGAACCGTCGCAGCGCCGGGTCGCGCACTCCGTAACGCTCCTGCGCCACCCGCTCCCACAGCCGCTTGAACGCGCGCAGCTTGCACGTCTCCTCGACGTAGCGCACGCCGGCGTTGCAGAAGAAGGAGATGCGGCCCACGACGCGGGGCAGCTCCGCGTCGGCCACGCGCCCCGTCGCCCGCACCGCGTCGAGCACGGCGACCGCGTTGGCGAGCGCGTAGGCGATCTCGAGGACGGGGTCCGCGCCCGCCTCCTGGAGGTGGTACGAGCACACGTTGACGGGGTTCCAGCGGGGGACCTCGCGCAGCGTCCACGTCACGACGTCGGTGGTCAGCCGGATCGACGGCTCCGGCGGGAACACGTAGGTGCCGCGCGACAGGTACTCCTTGAGGATGTCGTTCTGCGTCGTTCCGGCGAGCGCGGCGCGCGCGACGCCGTGCTCCTCGGCGACGGCGACGTACAGCGCGAGCAGCCACATCGCGGTCGCGTTGATCGTCATCGACGTGTTCATGTCGCCGAGGGGGATCCCGTCCAGCAGCGCGCGCATGTCGCCGAGGTGGCATATCGGCACGCCGACCTTGCCGACCTCGCCGCGCGCCATGTCGGCGTCGGAGTCGTAGCCCGTCTGCGTCGGAAGGTCGAAGGCCACCGACAGCCCCGTCTGCCCCTTGCCGAGGTTCGCCTTGAAGCGCTCGTTGCTCACGGCCGGGGTCGCGTAGCCCGCGTAGGTCCGAAACATCCACGGGCGATCGCGCTCGGCGGGGGACACGGGTGCAATCGTACGCGGCCCCCGCGCGCGCGGCGGCGCTAGGCTTGCGCCGAGCTCCGGCCCGGCGCGCCGCGCGCGTCACGGGGGCCGGTCCGGAACGGGGAGACGACGTGAGCATCGAGATCCGGCGAGTCGGCGTGATCGGCTGCGGCACGATGGGCTCGGGCATCTGCGAGGTCTGCGCGCGCGCCGGCATAGAGGTCGTCTTCTCCGAGCCGACCGACGAGCTCATCGCCGCGGGGCGCGAGCGCATCGCGCGCGGCATCGAGCGCGCCGTGGCGCGCGGGCGCCTCGAGCGCGCCGACGCCGACGCGATCCTCGGCCGCATCCGAGGCACGACGTCGTTCGACGACCTGCGCGACTGCGACCTCGTCGTCGAGGCCGTGCCCGAGCACCTCGACCTCAAGAAGGACGTCTTCGGGCGCCTCGACGCGATCCTGCCGCCCGACGCGATCCTCGCCACGAACACGTCGTCGCTGCCGGTGATCGACATGGCGGTCTCGACGCGCCGCCCCGACCGAGTCCTCGGGTTCCACTTCTTCAACCCGCCGCAGGTCATGAAGCTGGTCGAGCTCGTGCACACCGTGGCGACCGACGAGTCGGTCCTCGACTCGGCGCGCGCGTTCGCGCAGCGCCTCGGCAAGAGCCCCGTGCCGTGCCGGGACCGCGCCGGGTTCATCGCCAACCTGCTCCTGTTCCCGTATCTCAACTCCGCGGTCCGCATGCTCGACGGCGGCTACGCGTCGCGCGAGGACATCGACGCCGCGATGAAGCTCGGGTGCGGGCACCCGATGGGGCCGCTCGAGCTGCTCGACCTCATCGGGCTCGACTCTGCGTACGAGATCTGCGAGGCGTTGTGGCGGCAGTTCCGCGACGACCAGGACGCGCCCGCGCCGCTGCTCAAGCAGTACGTCGTCGCCGGCTACCTCGGGCGCAAGACCGGGCGCGGCTTCTACCGCTACGAGGCGCCCGAGTCGTCGAAGATCGTCGACGCCGTGCCCGACAGCGCCGGTGTTCCGCACTCCGACGTCGCGACGGTCGGCATCGCCGGCACCGGCGTCATGGCGGCGGGGATCGCGCACGTGGCCGCGTGCGCGGGCAACGACGTCGTGCTGCGCGGCCGCACGCGCGGCGCGCTCGACAAGGCGCGCGCCGCGATCGAGGCGAGCCTCGGCGCCGCGGTGTCCAAGGGCAAGCTCGAGGACGCCGAGGCCGCCGCCGCGCTCGACCGGATCACGACGACGACCGACGCATCGGAGTTCGCGGCCGCCGACGTCGTGCTCGAGGCCGTCGCCGAGTCGCTCGAAGTCAAGCGCGAGCTGTTCATGGAGCTGGACCGGTGCGTGAAGCCGGAGGCGATCCTCGCGACGACGACGTCGTCGCTCCCGGTCGTCGACCTCGCCGCGGCGACCGACCGCCCCGACCGCGTCGTCGGGCTGCACTTCTTCAACCCGGCCCCCGCGATGCGGCTCGTCGAGGTCGTGCGCACCGTGGCGACCTCCGGCGAGGCGGAGAAGCGCGCCACGACGTGGGTCCGGGCGCTCGGCAAGCGGCCGGTGCGGTGCCGCGACCGCGCCGGCTTCATCGTGAACTTCCTGTTGTTCCCGTACCTCAACGACGCGGTGCGCATGCACGAGGAGGGCTACGGCACTCCGGCGGACATAGACACCGCGATGAAGCTCGGCTGCGCCCACCCCATGGGGCCGTTCGAGCTCATCGACGTCGTCGGGCTCGACGTGACGCACGCGGTCCTCGACTCGCTGCACCACGAGTTCCGCGAGCGCCGCTACGCGCCCGCCCCGCTGCTGGAGCACATGGTGCGCGCGGGCTACGTCGGCCGCAAGGCGGGGCGCGGCTTCCACGAGTACGCGTAGCGTCGCGCGCCCGATCCGGGGGTGCCCGGCCGGCGCGATCTGTGTTATGACTGCGCCCTAGACCGACGGTTGTCTACGCGGTTTAGACGACCGGGGGGAAGATGCTGCGCCGGGGGTGGGGGAACCAGATGCGGTCGATCGTGGCGCATGCGCGCCCACGCGCTGACGCGCTCTCCGTGAGTCGACGCCGGCCGTCGCCGTCCGCCGGCCGTCCGGGCGGCGCCCGATGACCCGCGGCGAGGTCGCCGCGCGCGTCGACGGGGCCGAGCGCCCCGCGTCGCTCGGGCACGAGCGTCCGTGGCTCGTCGAGCAGTTCATGCCGCGCAGCGCGGCTCACAACGTCCCGTTCGCGTTGCGCGTGCGGGGCGAGCTCGACGCCGACTCGCTGAGGCGCGCCGTGACGGAGGTCGTCGCCCGCCACGACGCGTTGCGCACGACGTTCGCGGCCGACGGTGGGACGCCGCACGAGGTGGTCGCGCCGCCGGCCGGCGTCGAGCTGCCAGTCACGGACCTGACGTCGCTTCCCGAAGACGAACGCGACGACGCCGCGGCGCGCGCCGCGGCCGACGACGCGGCGCGCCCGTTCGACCTCGCCCGCGGCCCCCTGTTCCGGGCCGGTCTCGTCCGCGTCTCGGAGCGCGACCACGTCGTCACGCTCACGACGCACGACCTCGTCGCGGATCCCGCGTCGGTCGAAATCGTCGCGCGCGAGATCGGGGCCGTCTACGGCGCCCTCGTGGCGGGCGACGCGTCGCCGCTGCCGCCGCTCGACGCCGGCTATGCCGCCCTCTCGCAGTGGCCGCGCGAGCGCGCCGAGGCGGGCGCGCACGACGACGACCTGGCGTACTGGCGCAACCGCCTCGCCGGCGCGCCGGTCGCGCTCGACGTCCCGGCCGACCGCACGCGGCCTCCGATCCCGACGGACGAGGGCGGCGCGCGCGGGATCGAGCTCGACGCCCCCGCGACCGCCCGCCTCGACGCCGCCGCGACGCGTCTCGGGACGTCGCCGGAGGCCGTGCTGCTGGCGGCGTTCGTCGCGTTGCTGCGGCGGCTGTCGGGCGAGGACGACGTCGTCGTCGGAACGCGGACCGGGGGCCGGACCGACCCGCGCTTCGGCGACGTGGTGGGGCCGATGTCGAACCTCGTCGCGCTGCGCGTCGACGCGTCCGGCGACCCCGCGTTCGGCGTCCTGGCGGCGAGCGTGGAGACCGTACTGCGCGACGCGCTCGCCCGCTCGCACGTGCCGTTCGAGCGGGTCGTCCAGGAGCTCGACCCGGAGCGCGACCCGTCGCGCCCGCCGCTGTTCAACGTCGTGCTGTCGTATCGCGACGCGGCCCCCGTGCCGTCGTTCGGCGAGCTCTCGGTCGAGCGCTTCGACGTCCACACGGGACGCGTCGTCCACGATCTCGACGTCGCGTTCGAGCGCCGCGGCGACGTCGTCGCGGGGACGTTCGCCTACTCGCGCAGTCTCCTCGGCGACGACACCGCGGCGCGCCTCGCGCGGCACCTGCGTACGTTGCTCGACGACGCCGTCGCGCGGCCCGACGCTGCGCTGTCGCGGCTGTCGCTCATGGACCCGGACGAGCGCGCCCGCGTGCTCGCGTGGGGGCGTCGGCGCGGCGAGGCGCACGGGCGCGCGTGCATCCACCGGCTCTTCGAAGCGCGCGCGTGGGCGCGTCCCGGTGCGGTCGCGGTCACGTGCGACGGCGTGTCGCTCACCTACCGCGATCTCGACCGCGCCGCGAACGCGCTCGCACGCCGCCTGACGGAGCTCGGCGCCGGCCCGGGCGCGCGCGTCGGCGTCTACGTCGAGCGCTCCGTCGACGTCGCGGTCGCCGCGCTCGGCGTCCTCAAGGCCGGCGCGGCGTACGTCCCGCTCGACCCGGTGCACCCGCCCGACCGGCTGCGGCTCGTCGTCGACGACGCCGGCTGCGACGTGGTCGTGACGCAGCGCGACCTCGCCGAGGCGGCGCCGGCGGAGGGCGCTCGTGCGGTCGTCCTGGAGGAGCTCGACGGGGGCCGGGACGATCCGCCCGCGGTCGCGTCGAGCCCCGACGACGTCGCGTACGTCATCTACACGTCGGGCTCGACCGGGACGCCGAAGGGCGTCGTGGTCACGCACGCCAACGTCGTCCGTCTGTTCGCCGCGACGGACGAGTGGTTCGGTTTCAGCGAGCGCGACGTGTGGACGATGTTCCACTCGTTCGCATTCGACTTCTCCGTGTGGGAGATGTGGGGCGCGCTGTTGTACGGGGGACGCCTCGTCGTCGTGCCGTACTGGGTGAGCAGGTCGGTCTCCGAGTTCTACGAGCTGCTGCGGCGCGAGGGCGTGACGGTGCTGAACCAGACGCCGTCCGCGTTCCGGCAGCTCGTCTCGTACGAGGAGTCGAACGGCGCCGCGCCGGACCTTGCGCTGCGCGTCGTCGTCTTCGGCGGCGAGGCGCTGGGTCTCGCCGATCTCGCGCCGTGGTACGAGCATCACTCGGACGACCGCCCGCTGCTCGTGAACATGTACGGCATCACCGAGACGACGGTCCACGTCACCTACCGGCCGCTGCGCGCGTCGGACGTCGCGCTGGCGCCGCGCAGCGTGATCGGGCGCCCCATCCAGGACCTCGACGTGTACGTCCTCGACGAGCACATGGAGCCGGTGCCGGTCGGCTTCCCCGGCGAGATCTACGTCGGCGGCGACGGCGTCGCGCGCGGCTACCTCGGCCGGCCCGAGCTCACCGAGCAACGCTTCGTCGCCGATCCGTTCTGCGACCGTCCCGGCGCGCGTCTGTACCGGTCCGGCGACCGGGCGCGGCTGCTGCCCGACGGCGACCTCGAGTACCTGGGGCGCGCGGACGACCAGGTCAAGATCCGCGGCTTCCGAATCGAACCCGGCGAGATCCAGACGGCGCTCGCGGCCTATCCGGCCGTGCGCGAGAGCGCGGTCGTCGCGCGCGAGGACGTCCCGGGCGACAAGCGTCTCGTCGCGTACGTGTGCCTGCGCGACGCGACGGCGCAGGAAGACCACGACGCGACGCGGTGGCAGACGCTGTTCGATGAGGCGTACTCGACCGTCGGAGGCGGCGACCCGACGT
Source organism: Actinomycetota bacterium (assembly GCA_036260375.1). GTDB lineage: Bacteria > Actinomycetota > CADDZG01 > CADDZG01 > WHSQ01 > DASZZZ01. The sequence goes on along the minus strand of DASZZZ010000090.1, from coordinate 3,021 downwards.
TCGACATCTCGGGATGGCACAGCTCGTTCACCGGCGAACCGATCTCCGCGGACGAGATGCGCGAGTGGGTCGACGAGACCGTGGCGCGCATCGCGGAGCGACGACCGCGCCACGTCCTCGAGATCGGGTGCGGCACCGGGCTGCTGCTGTTCCGGCTCGCGCCGCGCTCCGAGCGCTACGTCGCGACGGATTTCTCCGAGGCCGCGGTCGACCACGTCCGCGCCCATCTCCGCTCGGTGCCGGGGATGCCGGACGACGTGCGCGTCGAACGCGCCGAGGCGATCGACTCGTCGCCGTGGCGGGGGCAGCAGTTCGACGCCGTGATCCTCAACTCCACGGCGCAGTACTTCCCGAGCTCCGCGTACCTCCTGGAGGTGCTGTCCGCGGTCGTGCCGTGCGTGCGCCCCGGCGGCTTCGTCTTCGTCGGCGACGTGCGGGACGCGCGTCTGCTCGATGCGTTCCACGTCGCGGTGCAGGTCGCGCGCGCCGACGGGGCGCCCATGGCCGAGGTGCTCGAGCGCGCGCGCACGGCGCGCACGAACGATCCCGAGCTCCTGCTCGAGCCCGCGTTCTTCCACGCGCTGCGCAGGGACGTGCCCGGCATCGCGCGCGTCGAGACGTTGCTGAAGCACGGGCGGGCGGCCACCGAGATGAACTGCTTCCGCTACGACGCGGTCCTGTGGATCGGCGACGGCGACACCGCGGACGCGCCGGCCGAGCGCGTGGCGTGGGGGGACCGGCGCGCGCTCGACGATCTCCGCAGCGTGCTCGCCGGCGCGGCGGCCGACGTGGTCGTCGTCGAGGGCGTCCCGAACGCGCGCGTCGTCGACGCAGTGCGCGCGGGCGCGGCGTTGGACCCGGGCGGCGCCGAGGTTCCGCCCGTGGAGCCGGAACAGGGCATCGACCCCGACGACGCGCGCGCCCTCGCCGAGGACCTCGGCTACGAGATCGAGACGGCGACCGGCGCGCGGCCCGACACCTTCGACGTCGTGGCGCGCCGACGCGGCGTCGCGGGCGTCGTCGACGCGGCCCCCGCCCGCGCCGTCGACGACCGGCCGGCGACGGCGTTCGCGCGCGAGCCGACGCCGCTCGTCACGTTCGACACCCGCGCGCTGCGCGATTTCCTCGCGCAGCGCCTGCCCGAGCACATGGTTCCGACGAGCTTCGTCGTGCTCGACGCGATGCCGTTGACGGCGAACGGCAAGCTCGATCGAAGGGCGCTTCCGGCCCCCACGCGCGCGCCGGCGGAGCGCGGCGAGCTCGAGCCCCTGGAGGGGCCGGTCGAGGAGATCGTCGCGGAGCTGTGGAGGGACGTCCTCGTCGTCGACGAGGTCGGCGCGCTCGACGACTTCTTCGAGCTCGGGGGCCACTCGCTGCTCGCGACGCGCCTCGTGTCCGAGATCCGCGACCGGCTCGGCGTCGAGATCGATCTCAGGAAGGTGTTCGAGACGCGCGTGCTGCGATCCGTGGCGCGCATCGTCGAAGCGGCGCTCCTCGAGTCGGTGCCCGAGGAGGAGCTGAACGAGTTGCTCGAGAACACGGAGGGCCACGATGGCTGACGCACCGCGGCGCGTCGCTCAGCTGGACACGCGGGAACGCCGGGAGCTGCTGGGCCGGCTCATCGACCGGCGGGGCCGGCGATCGAAGGAGCGCCTCGCGCGGCGGGTCGCGCCCGGCGAGCGCGTGCCCGCGTCGATGGCGCAGCAGCGTCTGTGGTTCCTCGACCAGCTCGCCCCGGGCAACCCCTTCTACAACGTTCCGTTCGCGTTGCGCATCCGCGGCGACCTCGACGTCGACGCGCTGCGCCGTGCCGTCACCGAGATCGTGACGCGTCACGACGCGCTGCGCACGACGTTCGTCGGGGAGGGCGGCGTGCCGTACCAGGTCGTGTCGCCACCGGGAGAGATCGAGTTCCCCGTCACGGACCTGACGTCGCTGCCCGAGTCGGAGCGCGACGACGCCGCGATGCGCGCCGCGTGCGAGGACGCGGCGCGCCCGTTCGACCTCGCGCGCGGGCCGCTGTTCCGCGCCGGCCTGATCCGCATCTCCGAGCGCGACCACGTCCTCACGACGACGACACACCACATCGTCATCGACGGGACCTCGATCGAGGTCATGGCGCGCGAGCTGTCCGCGCTCTACGGCGCGTTCTCCACGGGCCGGCCCTCGCCGCTGCCCGAGCTCGAGGTTCAGTACCCGGACTTCTCCGAGTGGCAGCGCGAGAACACGTCCGGGGACGAGCTCGAGAAGCACCTCGATTATTGGCGCGAGAAGCTCGCCGGCCTGTCGGTCCTCGACATGCCGACCGACAGGCCGCGTCCGCGTGAGCAGACGTTTCGCGGCGCGGTAGCGATGCGCGTCGTCCCGCGCGACGTCCTCGACGCGCTGAAGGCGTACGCCAACCGTGCCGGCGGCAGCCTCTTCATCGGGCTGCTCGCCGCGTTCGACGCGCTCCTGCACCGTTACACGGGCCAGGACGACGTCGTGCTCGGATCCATGACCGCGGGGCGCGTCCGGCGCGAGATCGAGCCGTTGATCGGGTTCTTCGTCAACACGATCGTCGTGCGCACCGACGTCGGCGGCAACCCGACGTACGCGGAGCTCGTCGAGCGCGTCAAGCGCGACATCTTCGACGCCCGTACGCACGACGCTGTGCCGTTCGAGCGGCTCGTCGACGAGCTCGACGCAGAGCGCGACAAGAGCCGCAACCCGCTGTTCCAGATCTCGTTCACGGGACAGAACTCCGCCCTCTTCGGCGGCGGCTTCGTCCTCGGCGACGCCGAGGTGTCGCAGTTCCCGGTCGATCCCGGCGTCTCGCGCTTCGACCTCAGCGTGCAGGTGGGCGAGCGCGCCGACGGGCTCGTCGTGTGGATCGACTATTCCACCGACCTCTTCGACGCCGACCGCATCGAGCGCATGCTCGCCCACTACGAGAACGTCCTGCGCGCGGTCGCGGCCGACCCCGACGTGCGCGTCGGCGACATCGAGCTCCTCACCGACGCCGAGCGCGACGCCGCGATC
>DASZZZ010000089.1:0-41769 GCA_036260375.1 Actinomycetota bacterium | reverse complement strand
GCCGCGGCCAAGGCGCTCGAGCAGGACGCCGCCGCGGCGTTCGGCAGCTAGGCGCGGGGGGCGCGGCGGCATGGCCGTCACCGCGTCCGAGGCCGCGCGCGGGCGCGTCGCCAAACGGGCGACGCGCACGCGCCCGCCGGGCGGCGCGCGCAGGTGGATCGCGCTCGGATTCCTGCTGCCCGCGCTGCTGTTCCTGGGCGCGCTCGTCGTCTATCCGCTGATCGACACGAGCCCCAGCGCGATCGTGTCGCCCGGAGAGACCTGCTGGGACGACACCATGACGTCGCCGCGACGCTCGAGCCCGGAGTCGGGCAGCGCGGTCGCTTCGGGATACGGGCCCGGCGAGCTGACCGTGTCGGCGACCGCGCCGGTCGCCGCGTTGATCAGCCCGCGCCCGGGATCCTGCTCGTACATGATGCGCCAGATGACGCCGATGGACAGGAACGAGATCGCCATCGGCATGAACAGCAGCAGCTTGATCGCAGTGCCGTAGCGGACGCGCTCGGTGAGGATCGCGAAGACGAGCCCGAGCCCGGTTATGACGGCCGGCGCGACCGCGACCCACACGAGCGTGTTGCGGATCGCCGTGACGACGCGGTCGCTGGCGAACGCGGCGCGGTAGTTGTCGACGCCGACGAACTGGCGCGTGTCCGACTCCTGGAAGCTCTGTGCGATCGTGTCGATCAGCGGGTAGACGACGAGCGCGCCGAGGAACAGGAGCCCGGGCAGCAGGAACCCGAGCGCGATCCACTTGCGTCCGCCGCCCGGCGGACGCGGCTGGCGCATCGCACGTTTCGCGATGCGCCCGCGCGCTGCCTCGGACGCGGAGACGGCCATGCCGCCGCGCCCCTGCCTCTACTTGCCGAACGCCGCGGCGGCGTCGGACTCGAGCGCCTTGGCCGCGGCCTCGGGGTCGTCGGGAGTCTTGAGGAAGTCCTGGAGACGCTGGAACATGCCGCGGCCGGCCGTCGCCCCGAAGTCGGCCGGCTGCAGGTCGGACAGGTCGAAGCGGAAGTTGCCCGCGTCCGCCGCCTGCGTCACCGACTCGGCGATGCGCCGCGTCGTCTCGTCCGGGTACACGCCCGCGTCGAGGTTCTCGTTGGGCGAGATGAACCCGCCGCGCGACGCCCATACCTCCGCGGCCTCCGGCGTCGTGAGGAACGTCAGGAACTCCTGCGCCTCGGGGCTGTCGGTGAGGGCGACCGCGACGTCGCCACCGCCCACGACCGCGCCGGCGGCGCCGACGTCCGGGAACGGGAAGAAGTCCGCCGTCTCGCCGACCTTCGCCTCGGTCTCCGCCGAGACGACGCCGGCGACGAAGTCACCCTCGTAGACGGTCGCGGCCTCGGGCGGGTCGGTGAACGTCTGCGTCACCGACGTCACGAAGTCGGTCTGGAGCGCGCCCGACGCGCCGCCCGCGAGGTTGGCGTCCTCGCCGAGGAACTCGCCCATCGTCTGGAGCGCGTCGAGGACGCTCTGGTCGGTCCACTTGATCTCGTGCTCGGCGAGCTGGTCGTACTTCTCCGGGCCCGCGGTCTGCAGGTAGACGTTCTCGAAGAAGTCCGTCAGCGGCCACCCGTCGGCGGCGCCGATCGACAGGAACGGCGTGCCCGACTGATTGACCGTGTCCGCGGTGTCCTGCAGCTCGTCCCACGTCGCGGGGGGCTGGACGCCCGCCTGCTCGAACGCGGCCGTGTTGTACCACCACGTCGACTTGCTCGCCGTCTTGAAGTAGACGCCGTACGTGGTGCCGTCGACCGTCGCGAGGTCCTTCCAGATCGGCGCGTAGTTCTCCTCGAGGCCGGCGAGCGCGTCGTCGCCGAGCTCGACCAGCGAACCCTGCTGCGCGAGGTCGCGCATGAGACCCGGCTGCGGGATCAGCGCGACGTCGGGCGGATTGCCGCCCTCGATCTGCGTCCCGAGGTAGGTGCCGAGGTCGTCGCTCGACTTGTAGCTCACGTCCACGCCGCTGTCCTCGGTGAACGCGTCCATGACCTCCTGGAACGACTCCTGCTCGCCGCCGGTCCACACCGCCGCCACGGTGATCTCGCCGCCGCCGCCTCCGCCCGTGTCGCCGCCGGCGTCACCGCCGCCGTCGTCCTCGATGTCGCCACCCGCGCACGCCGCGAACAACAGCGAGGCGGCGCTCATCGCCGCGACCATCAAGCTACGCCGTCGAAGCATGTGACCACTCCCCTTCGAACCGCGACGGACCACGCGCCCCGGCGGACCTGTCCGAGCCAAGACGTACCGCCCACCCTATCCCGTGGCGAGCCGCGTCAAACCCCCGTCACTACAAGTGTGGTAGCGAGTCGCGCGTCACCCCTTGGCGTCGGCCCAGCTGGCCCCGAACGACACGTCGACGGCGAGCGGCACGTGCATGTCGCACACCCCCGTCATGCGCTGCTCCACGAGGGCCGCGGCCGCGTCGCGCTCGTCGTCGGGGACCTCGAAGACGAGCTCGTCGTGGACCGTCATGATCATGCGCGTGCCGAGGCCGCCGTCGCCGAGGGCGCGGTCGACGTCGATCATCGCGAGCTTCATGACGTCGGCCGCCGACCCCTGTATCGGCGCGTTGAGCGCCTGGCGCTCGCCGATCGCGCGCACGCGCGGGTTCCCGCTGCCGAGCTCGGGAAGGTAGCGCCGCCGTCCGAACATCGTCGTGGTGAAGCCGTCGGCATGGGCTTGCGTCACGACGTCGTCGAGGAACGCCTTGACGCCCGCGAACTGCTCGAAGTACGCGTCCATGATGTCGCGCGCCTCGGCGAGCGGGACGTTGAGACGCTCGGCGAGACCGGGAGCGCCCATCCCGTACGCGAGACCGTAGTTCACCATCTTCGCAATCGAGCGCTGACGGACGTCGAGCTCGGACGCGTCGCGGCCGAACACGCGCGCCGCGGTCGCCGAGTGGACGTCGTCGCCGCGCCGGAAGACGTCGACGAGGATCGGGTCCTGCGACAGGTGCGCCATCACGCGCAGCTCGATCTGCGAGTAGTCGGCGGACAGCAGCACGTGCCCGGGCGCGGGCACGAACGCGCGCCGGATCTTGCGGCCGAGCTCCGTGCGGACGGGGATGTTCTGGAGGTTCGGGTTCGTCGACGACAGCCGGCCGGTCGCCGCCGCGGTCTGGTCGTAGGTGGTGTGCACACGGCCGTCGCGCTCGTCGACCAGCGGGGGCAGGGCGTCGACGTAGGTGTTCTTCAGCTTCGCGAGCTCGCGGTACTCGAGGAGCTTGCCGACGAACGGATGCTGGTCGGTGAGCTGCTGGAGAGCGCGGGCGTCGGTCGACAACCCGGTCTTCGTGCGGCGCTTGGTCTTGAGGCCGAGCTTGTCGTAGAGGAGCACGCGCAGCTGCGTCGGCGAACCGAGGTTGATGCGCTCGCCCGCCAGCTCGTAGCACTCCGCCTCGAGCGCCGCGACGCGCTTGTCGAGGTCGCGCGCCATCTCCGACAGGTAGTCGAGGTCGATCGCGACGCCGACGCGCTCCATGTGCGCGAGCACCGCGACGAGCGGGTGCTCGACGCGCCGGTACAGGTCCGCCATGCCGAGCCGCGCGAGCTCGGGCTCGAGCCGCGCCGCGATCTCCGCGATCGCGAGCGCGCGCAGGCAGCCGTCGGCGGCCGCGACCTCCTCGGCCTCCGGCCCCCCGAGGTCGAGCGCGCCCTGGCCGGAGTCGTCCTGTGGCTCGGGCGCGCCGGCGGCGCGCAGCTCGCGCCCCGCGTACTTGCGCGCCATGTCGGCGAGCTCGTAGCTCGGCGCGCCGGGGTCGAGCAGGTACGCGGCGAGGTGCGTGTCGAGCGCGAGGCCGGCGAGCTCTACGCCGGCCGCGCCGAGCGACACGATCGCGGCGCGCGCGCCGTGCGCGGTCACCGCGAGGCGGTCGTCGGAGAGGACGCCGCCGAGCCGCTCCGCGAGCTCCGCCGAGCCGACGCCCGACGCGCCCACGGGAACGTGCGCGACCGCGCCGTCGCCCCACGAGAACGACAGCGAGCGCGGCACGCCGCGCGGCGACGACGGGACGACGTCGAGCGCGAACGCGCCCGCGGCGGCGAGGTCGGCGGCGAGGTCGTCGAACGCGCCGGCGTCGGCCGCGACGCGCACGTCCAGCTCGAACGGCTCGCCCTCGCCCTCGGCCGCCTCGGGGAGGTCGGACAGCAGCCGTTCGAGCAGCGAGCGGAACTCCAGCGAGGTGAACAGCTCGCGCACCTCGTCGAGGTTCCACGCCCCCATCTTGAGGTCCGACGTCTCGACGTCCGAGACCGCGGCCTCCGACAGCGTCGACAGCTGCTTGTTCAGCGCGACCTGCTCGGCGTGCGCGGCGAGGTTCGCCGCGAGCTTCGGCGTCTGCTCCGACGCGTGCTCGACCGCCGCCTCCGCGCTGCCGTACTTCTGGACGAGGCGCGCGGCGGTCTTCGTGCCGACGCCGGGAACGCCGGGAAGGTTGTCCGACGGGTCGCCCTCGAGCGCCTTGAGGTCGACGTAGCGCGACGGCGGCACGCCGTAGCGGCCCTCGACCGCGCGCGCGTCCATCTCGACGATGTCGCTGATGCCGCGGCGGTTGTAGAGCACCTTGATGCGGTCGTTCACGAGCTGGAAGAAGTCGCGGTCGCCGGTGACGATGCGAACGTCGACGTCCTCGGACGCGGCCCTCTTGGCGAAGCACGCGATGACGTCGTCGGCCTCGTGACCGGGGAGCTCGAACACCGGTATCCGCATGACCTTGAGGACCTCGCGGATCAGCGGCAGCTGGGGGCCGAACGTCGACGGCGCTTCGGTGCGGTTGGCCTTGTAGTCGGTGAACTGGGCCGTGCGCTCGAGCGGCGCGGCCGCGTCGAAGCAGCACGCGATGAGGTCGGGCCGCTCCTCCTGCAACAGCTTGATGAGCATCGACGTGAACCCGTACACCGCGTTGGTGTAGGTCCCGTCGGTCGTCTGCAGGTCCTCGGGCAGCGCGTAGAAGGCGCGGAACGCGAGCGAATGCCCGTCGAGCACGAGGAGCTTGGGCCGCGCGGCCTGCTTGGTGGGCGACATCCCCGGCGAGCCTAACGTCCCCGCGTCGCGCTCACTCGGCGGCGCTGCGGGCGCCGAGCTCCTTGTCGAGCAGGAACAGCGCGTCGCCGCGATCGCCGACGCGCCGCAGCGACGCGACGACGTCGCCGACGAGCTTCTCCTCCTCGACCTGCTCGGTGAGGAACCAGTCGAGGAACGCCTGGCTCGCGTAGTCGCGCTCGTCGATCGTGAGCGCGTAGAGGTCGTTGATCGACTTCGTCACGGCGCGCTCGTTGCCCAGCGCGGCCTCGAACAGCTCCAGGACCGACCCGTACGACTCCGTCGGCCGGTCGATCTGCTCGAAGTGGACGCGGCCCCCGCGGTCGCTCACGAACGAGTAGAAGCGCATCGCGTGCTCGAGCTCCTCGTTCGACTGCAGGCGCAGCCAGTGCGCGAAGCCGGGAAGCGACTCGGAGTCGCAGTGCGCCGACATCGCGAGGTACGAGTAGAACGCGTTCAGCTCGAGGGCGAACTGCTCGCTCATGGCGGATTCGACTCGCTGCGGGATCACGTCGGCCTCCCTCCGGAGCGCGGCGCGCTCGGATCGTCGCGTCAGGCGCCGCCGCACGCGCGCGTGGGAACGGCACGCGCCGAAGCTTACAATCGCGACCCCATGACGGCCGGTAAGCACGACGTCGCGGCGCTCAACCCCGCGTCCAAGGAGTACCTCGAGGCGGTCTACGAGCTCGAGGAGGAGGGTCGCCGGGTCGTGCAGGCGCGCATCAGCGAGCGTCTCGGGCTCGCGCCCGCGACCGTGTCCGAGGGCGTCAAGCGGCTCGTCGCCGACGGCTACGTCCGCATGGACGGGCGCGAGGTCGTGCTGACCGACGGGGGCCGGGCGGTCGCCGAGACGCTCGTCCGCCGCCACCGGCTCGCCGAGCGGATGCTCGTCGACATCCTCGGCATCCCGTGGCACCAGTGCCACGACCAGGCCGAGAACTGGGAGAAGGTCATGACCGACGAGGTCGAGCAGGCGATCCTCGCCAAGCTGTCGGGCGACCTGACGTGCCCGCACGGAAACCCGATCCCGGGAGCCGACTCCGCGATCCCATGGTCGGACCTGAAGGCGGTCGCGGAGATGGAGCTCGGCGAGCGCGGTCGGCTGACGCGCCTGCTCGAGGACGTCGAGCTCGACCACGACGTGATGATCTACCTCGAGCGCCACCACCTCGTCCCCGGACGCGACCTCCGGCTGATCGAGATCGCCCCCGACGGCACGCGCACGCTCGAGGTCGACGGCGGCCAGGTCGGGCTCGGCCAGCGCCTCGCGCGCAACCTGTGGGTGCTGCCGCAGCGCAGCGCTTGAGCCGCGGGCTCATGTTCGGTTAGCCTCACCACTATTGTTCGTAATACCGAACGCAGTAAATCGAGCGAAGGGGGCGCGGATGACGGCGCGTCACGGGATCGGACGGCGCGCCGCGCGCGCCTCGGCGGCGGCCGCGCTGGCGCTCGCCCTCGGCGCGTGCGGGGGCGACGACGGCGCCGACGTGCGCGACCTCGGCGGGTGTGCGTCGGGCTCGGGGTCGGGCATCCACGCGGCGTCGGGGACGCACGCGTCTCCGACCGGAGAGGCGTCGGGGACCGAGGCGAGCCCCGCGGCGTCGGGCTCCGCGACCGGCGCGTCGGGCTCGGCGTCCGGCTCCGGAACGAAGTGCTAGCCCGGTCGAGCCGGCGCCGACCCCGCTGCTAGGGCGTCCGCGCCGGAGCGGAACGCGGGCGCGACACGGGTGAGGCCGCCGCGCGCGCTCCGCGCGTCGTCCGCCACGCCCACGCCGCGGCCGCGGCCCCCGCGCCGAGCCACGCGGCGTGGCGCGCCCACGAGCCGGCGCCGCCGGCGCGGTAGTCGGGCAGCAGCGCGCCCCAGACCCCGTGCGGCCCGCCCGCGGCGAAGAAGTCGACCGCCATCGCGACCCTCCCGCCGACGCCGGCGGCCACGAGCCACGCGTGCGACGCGACGCCCCACGCCCCCAGCGCGGCGGCGAGGGCGACGCGCCCGGCTCGGTCCCCTGCCCACCACGCCACGAGCGCCACCGCGAGCGGCAGCACGACGACGACCTGACGGCCGGCGAACCACCACCCGTGCATCGTCAGCGCGACGAACGTCGCCGTGAGCCACCCCGCGGCGAGCGGGCCGACGACCGCCGGCCACCAGCCCGGGCGGCGCGCCGCGAGCGCGGCGAGCGCCGGCACGACGAGCAGGAACGCCGGCTGCCACGCGGCGACGCCGAAGGCGCGGTCGAGCAGCAGGCCGGCGAGCCGGACCGAGCGGCCCGCGTAGTCGGGGTCGAACCCGACGACCCCGAGCTCGCCGGACGTGAAGTGGTCGCCCGCGGCGTACGGCGTCCAGCCTCCGTACCACGCGCGATGCGCGACGACGAAGGCGACGGCGGCGACCGCGAGCCCGGCTGCGAGCCCCGCCGCCGACCCCGTGCGGCCGCGGCGCACGAGGCGCGCGAGGGCGACCGCCGCGAGTGTCGCGGCGACCGGCGCGTACTTCACCGACAGCCACGGCAGCGCCACGACCGCGGCGGCGACGCCACACAGCCCGGCCCGGCCGAGGCGGCCCGTGACCGCCGCGGTCCCAGCCGCCACGCACAGCGCCGCGGGCAGCTCCGGGTAGACCTGCGCCCCGTACACGGAGAGCGGCGCGCTGGCGCCGAAGAGGCCGACGAGCACGCACGCGGGCACCAGCGGCGCGCCGAGGCGGCGCACCGCGAGCCACGCGGTGCAGGCGGCGAGCGCCCCCGCGAGCGCGGCGAGCGCGAGCTTGGCGCCGACCCAGCCCCACGCCGCGACCGGGGGCGCCAGCAGCGCCGGCAGCAACGGGTCGTGCGGACTGACCTCCCGGCCCCCGTCGAGCGGCCGCGTCTGCGGGTCGAGCGGCACCTCGTGGAACGGCGCGTAGGCGCGCGCCGCGATCTCGTCGGACACGTCGAGGTCGCCGTCGTCCCACAGGCTCACGGCGGTGAGCAAGTACTGCGGCTCGTCGCCGGTGACGCGCGCGCCGTACGACGAGCGGACGTCGAGGGCCGCGGCCGCGGCGAGCGCGGCGACGAGCGCGACGAGCGCGAACGCGACGCGGGCGCGCATCAGACCATCACGTCGGCGCGGCGGATCACGAGCACCCACGTCAGCACGCCGGACAGCGCGACGAGCGCGAGCGCGGCGATGCTGGCGTCGGCGAAGAACGCGCTCTCGGTCGCGGCCCAGACCTCGGTCGCGAGCGTCTGGAAGCCCGCCGGCGCGAGCAGCAGCGTCGCCGGCAGCTCCTTCATCGCGGACAGCAGCACGAGCCCCGCGCCGGCCAGCAGGCCCGGCGCCATGAGCGGGAGCTCAACCGCCGCGACCCGCCGCCACGGGCGCGCGCCGAGGACGCGCGCGGCGTCGTCGAGGCCCGGTGGGACGGCCGCGAGCGCGACCTGGGCGGCCCTCATCGACTGCGCGCCGAAGTGCACGACGTAGGCGAACACGAGCAGGGGGACGGTCTGGTACGCGGCGCCGAGGAGGCCCGGGCCGCCGAGGGTCCAGAAAACGAGTGCGAGCGCGATCGCAAGGCCCGGGAGGGCGAAGCCGGCGACCACGACTGCGTTGGCGGCGCCGCCGAGCGGTCCGCGGTGACGGACCGTGAGGTACGCGAGCGGGACGACGAGCGCGACGGCCGCGGCCGCGGCCGCGATGCTCGCGACCGCGGTGTTCGCCGCCGGCCCCGCGAGTTCCGTCACCGTCGCGCCGAGGGACCCTGCGACGGTCGTCCCGCGGACGACGCCGCGCGCGGCCCACCACGCCAGCACGCCGACGGGAACCGCGAGGCCGACGCCGACGACGGCGGCGAGGAACGTCGCTGCGGCCGGACGCCAGCGCCCGAGCGGGACCGTCAGCGCCGGCGGGCCGCGCCGCGCCGCGACCGGAGCGCGGCGCGCGCTCGCGGTTCGCTCCAGCGCGACGACGAGCAGCGCGAGCACGCCGAGCTCGAGGCTGAGGCCGAGAGACGTCGGCGGGTCGAGCAGACGCGTCGCGTACACGACGCGCGTCAGCGTGTCGTAGCGCATCAGCTGGACGACGCCGAAGTCGCCGACGACGTAGAGGAACACCAGCAGCGTGCCCGCGACGATCGCGCCGCGCGCCTGCGGCAGCACGACGGTGACGAAGACGCGGCGCGGGGACGTGCCGAGCAGGCGCGCCGATTCCTCGAGCGACGGCGCGAGCCGCGCGAGACGCGCCGCGGCCGGCAGGTAGACGTACGGGAACGTGAACAGCGTGAGGACCACGAACGAGCCCGCGAACCCGCGCACGGACGGGAGCCTCTCGACGCCGAGCGGGCGCAGCGCCTCCGCGAGCAGGCCCCCGGGCGCGAACGCGGCGAGCATGACGAACGCGCCGATGAACGACGGGATCACGAGCGGCAGCGGGAGCAGCACGCGCCACGCGCGCCGGCCGGGCACGTCGGTGCGCGTCACGAGCCACGCGGCGGCCGTCCCGACGGCCGCCGCCGCGGCCGCCACCGCCGCGGCGAGAACGACGCTGCGCGCGAGCGGCGCGACCGACGTGCGCGACGTCACGACCGACCACAGCCGCGCCGGCGCCGCGGCGTTGCGCACGACGAGGTAGACGAACGGCGCCGCGAACAGCAGCGCGATCGCGGCGCACGCGATGCGCAGCCCGGCGGCGGGGGCCCGCCCGCCCTCAGCCCTCGAGGCCACTCTCGGCGATCATGTCGGCCGTGGCGCGAAAGCCGTCTCCGAGCGTCGTCAGCGGCACGTCGGGCGCGCTGGCGACGTCGAGCGGCGGCAGCGCGGGGGCCGGCTCCACGCCGGCGGCGAGCGGGTACTCGAACGTCTCGCGCGCGAAGTACGACTGCGACTCCCGCGAGAGCATGAACTCCAGGAAGCGGTTGGCCTCCTCCGCCTTGTCGGTCGACGCAAGCACGCTCGCGGTCGTCTCGAGCAGGATCGAGCCGACGTCGCGGTCGGGGAACACGTAGTTGCGGCTCGGCGCGCCCGGGTCCTCCTCGAGCGCGCGGTAGTTGTAGTAGTGGTTCACGAGCCCGAACGGGATCTCGCCGCGTCCGACCGCCGCGACGATGGAGCTGTTGTCGGGAAACGTCGGCGACTCGTTCGCCGCCATGGCGCGCAGCCACGCGCGCGCGGCGTCGTCGCCGTGCACCTGACGCATCGCGGTGACGAAGTCCTGGAACGACGCGTTCGACGGCGCGATCCCGACCTTGCCCGCGTAGCGCTCGTCGGTGAGGTCGAAGACCGAGGCGGGGAGGTCGGCCTCGTCGACGGACTCGGAGTCGTAGACGAGCACGCGCTGGCGCGCGCTGAGCCCGACCCACAGGTCGTCGCGCCCGCGCCAGCGCGCCTCGACCGCGCCCGCGACGTCGCCGTCGAGACGCCGCAGCAGTCCCCGGGAGGCGAGGAACCCGACGCTGCCGGGGCTCTGCGAGAAGAACACGTCGGCGGGCGTGTCGTCGCCCTCCTCGGCGAGCAGCAGCGCGAGGTCGCCCGAGTCCCCGTAGCGGACGTCGATCGGGATCCCGGTGTCCTCCGCGAAGCGCTCCAGCAGCGGCTCGACGAGGGCCTCGTCGCGCCCGGAGTAGATCGTGAGCGCGTCGCGGCCCCCCGAGCACGCGCCGAGCAACGCCGGGAGCACGAGCGCGAGCGCGGCGATCGCGGCGCGCCCGCTCACGCCGGCTCCAGGGCGCGCTCGAACGCGGCGGCGGCCTGCCGCTCGACGACCGCGGCGAGGTCGGTGCGCGGCGCGAACCCCAGCAACGCGCGGCAGCGCTCGGTGCACGCCCGCGTCGCCGCGGGCTCGCCCTCGGGCGCGGGCTCCACGACGACGTCGGCGGGGCGCCCGAGCGCGGCCGCGACGCACGCGACCATGGCGCCGAGGGTGCACGGCGTGCCGGTGCCGAGGTTCACCGTCGCCTGGACGCGCCGCTCGGCGATGCGGACGAGGCCCTCGACGACGTCGCGCACGTCGGTCACGTCGCGCGTGCGCTCCGCCGAGCCCAGGATCCGCACCGGCCGGCCGAGACGGACCGCCTCGATCCACCGCGCCAGCGCCATGTCGGGCCGCTGACCCTCGCCGGCGACGGTGAACGGGCGCGCCACGGCCACCGCCCCGCCGCGCTCGGCGCGCCGGCGGCACAGCGCCTCGGCGGCGGCCTTGGAGCGCGCGTAGCCGCCCAGGGGCCGCGGGGCGTCGGTCTCGCGGCTGGCGCGGCCCGCGCGCGCGCCGCCGTACACCGACGACGACGACGTCACCACGACCGGAACGTCGAGCGGCGTCGCCGCGAGCACGCGGGCGGTCGCGACGACGTTGTCGGCGACGCGCCGGCGGGCCGCGTCGGGCGACGCGTCGCGCACGCCCGGGAAGCCGGCGAGGTGGAAGACCGCGTCGGCCCGCGCGAGCGCGGCCTCCAGCGCGCCCTCGCCGGCGCGCGCCGAGAGGTCGGCGCGCAGCGCGCGCCCGCCCGGCGGCGTCGCGACGGGACGGCGGTCGATCGCCACCACGGTCGCGCCCCGCGCCACGAGGGCGTCCACGAGGTGCGATCCGATGAAGCCGGCCGCGCCGGTCACGACGGCGCGCACGGCGTCCCCCCTGGGGCGGCCCGCGGCCGCGTGCCGGCGTTCATGTAAGGTGACCCTAACAACTGATGTAAGGCCATGCTGACCAAATTCCCCGCCGTCGCCGCCGCCCGCCGCGTGCCCCGCGCCGCGGTCGCCGGCGCGGGCGCGCTCGCGCTCGTCGCGAGCGCGGTGCTCGTGGTGCGCACGATCGACGCCGGCGCGGTGCGCGGCGCGTTCACGGCGCTCGCCGCCGACCCGGTCGGCGCCGCCGCCGCGCTCGCGTGCTACGCCGCCGCGTTCGCGGTGCGGGCCGCGGTGTGGCGGCGCGTCGTCCCCGGCCTCCCGTTCGGGCACGCCCTCGCGGCGATCCACGTGTCGCTCGCGGGCAACCACGTCCTGCCGCTGCGCCTCGGCGAGGCGTTGCGCGTGACGAGCGTCGTGCGGCGTGCCGGCGTCGCCCCGGCCGCGGCCGCCGCGTCGACCGTGATGCTGCGCGCGTCCGACGTCGTCGCGGTCGTCGGCCTCGCCGCGCTGCTCGGCCCCCGCCTGGTAAGCGGCCTCCTCGGCCCGTGGGCGTGGTGGCTCGCGCTTCCGGCGGCGGCGCTCTGGGCCGCGGGCCTGTGGTGGTTGCGGCGCGTCGCCGCGACGCGCGGCCGCGACGTGCGCACGCCGGTGGTGCTCGTGGCGGGGGCCGCGACGCTCGCGTGGCTCCTCGAGGCGGTCGTGCTGCTCCACGCCGCCCGGTGGGCCGGCGTCGCCGTGACGCCGCTCGACGCGGTGCTCGTGACCGCCGTGACGATCGCGGCGCAGGTCGTCGCGGTCGCGCCCGCCGGCCTCGGCACGTACGAAGCGGCGGCGACGGCGGCGTTCGTTGCCCTCGGCGCCGATCCGGCCGCGGCTCTCGCCGCGGCCCTCGCGGCGCACGCGCTCAAGACCGCGTACGCGCTCGCGACCGGAGCCGTGGCGCTCGTCGCGCCGGCCCCCGGAGCGCTCGGCCGCGTCCGGCTCGCGCGCGCGCCGGTGCGTCCCCCGGCACCGGCGGCGCCGGGCGACGTCGTCCTGTTCCTGCCCGCGCACGACGAGGGCGCGACCGTGGCGGCCGTCGTCGCGCGCGCGCCGCGAGCCGTGTGCGGCCGGCCCGTGCGCGTCGTCGTGGTCGACGACGGCTCGACCGACGACACTGCGGCACGCGCGCGCCGCGCCGGCGCGCGCGTGCTGTCACTGGGCGCCAACCGGGGTCTCGGAGCCGCGGTGCGCGCCGGCCTCGCCGACGCGGTCGCCGCCGGGGCCGCCGCGGTCGCGTTCTGCGACGCCGACGGGGAGTACGCGCCCGAGGAGCTCGAGCGGCTCGTGGCGCCGATACTCGCGGGCGACGCGGACTACGTCGTCGGCAACCGCTTCGACGGCGACATCCGCCGCATGCTCCCCCACCGGCGGCTCGGCAACCGCGTCCTGACGCTGCTGCTGCGCGCCGTCGCGCGCCGGCGAATCGGCGACGGGCAGAGCGGCTATCGCGCGCTCTCGGCGCGCGCCGCCGCCGACGCCGAGATCGTGCACGACTTCAACTACGCGCAGGTCCTCACCCTCGACCTCCTCGCCAAGGGCTATCGCTACCGCGAGGTGCCCATCTCGTACGCGTTCCGCACGCACGGGCGCTCGTTCGTCCGCCTCGGCCGCTACCTGCGGCGCGTCGTCCCCGCGGTCCACCGCGAGGTCAACCGCGCGTGACTCAGTCCTCGACGACGTGCCCGGCGAAGCGCGCCCGCGCCGCGGCCCACGACGCGTGGTCGAAGCCACCGCCGGGCTCGAGCGCGTCGGCCGCGGCCCACGCCATCGCCAGCGCGTGGTGCGCGTTGTCGTGCACGAACGAGCCCCCGCGTCCGAACGTGAGGACGTTCGGCACGCCGGCGAGCCAGTCGTCCACCGCGTCCAGGGCGTGCTCGAACCCGACGCGGTAGACCGGATAGACGAACGGGATGCGCCGCACGACGACGTCGTCGACCGGCGGCGGCGGAAGCCCGGCCCGCGTCAGCGCGCGCGCCGCGACCGCCCCGAGCTCGTCGTCCGGCGCGGTCCACGTCGCGTCGCCGCGTCGACACGGAACCTCCGCGCACAGCACGGTGACGCCGCCGGGGTCGTCGCCGTCGCGGTAGTTCTTCGGCTCCGACACGCGCGTCACGGGCGTCCACTCCTCCGGCAGGTAGTGCGCGTCGAACGGCGTGTAGCGGTCGGTGCTGCACACGAGGTAGACGAGCGCCATGGCGCGGAACTCGAGCGCCGCGACCGCGTCGAGCACGGCGTCAGGCGGCGGCGGCTCCATCATGCGCACGAGCGCGGTGAGCGGCAGCGTCGACCACGCCCGGCGCGCCTCGAGCCGCTCGCCCTCGGACGTCTCGACCTCGACGCCGCGCGACGACGTCCGCACGCGCGTCGCGGCGACTCCGAAACGGACGTCCGCCCCCGCGCGCGCGGCTCCGTCCGCGAGCGCCTCGCAGATCTGGCCGTAGCCGCGGCGCGGGTACAGGAAGGTGCGCGCCTCGGGCCGGACCCCGCGCACGACTCGCCGCGCTATCTTCGCGGCCGAGTCGGCCGACACGCGCCGGCGCGCCTGCTCACCGCTGATCTCGTGCGGCTCGAGCCCCCACAGCTTGCGCGCGTAGGGGAAGTAGAACCTCTCGCACATCGTCGGCCCGAGACGCGCGCGCAGGACGTCGGCGAACGTGTCGGCGCGCGGCCGGCGCGTCCACGCCGTCGCCGCGTCGCGCGCGGCCCCGAGCGCGAACGACGGGGGCAGCCGGCACACGACGTCGGCGGGCCGCAACGGGAACGCGAGCCAGCGGCCCGCGAGCCGGATGCGGCCGTTGCGCGGCCGGACCTGGAGGTCGTCGCCGAGCAGGGCGCGCAGCTCGGCGAGGATCTCGGGCGCGATCGAGCGATGGAGCCGGTGGCTGCCGAGGTCGACGCGCATGCCGCCGACCTCGACGCTGGCGGCGGAGCCGCCGGGGGTCGCCGCGCGCTCCAGCAACACGACCGAGTGACCGGCGCGCGCGGCGCGCCACGCGGCCCCCACGCCGGCGGGGCCACCGCCGAGCACGAGGAGGTCCGCGGTCACGAAGCCCGCGCGTACCCCGCCGAGGGACGGCCCGCGTGCGACAGGCGCACCCTGTCGCCCGCCGCGAACGACGGCGTCGCGAGCACGCGCGCGCGGAGCGGCGCGCCGCCGTCGGGCCGGACGACGTAGACCGAGTCGTGGCCGTAGAACTCGACGCGTTCGACCGTCGCCTCGTCCCCGGCGTCCACGACGACGTGCTCGGGCCGCACCATGACGTCGACGGGCCCGGGCACGTCGCGCACCAGAGGGATGCGACCGAGCGCGGTGTGCGCGACGCCGGCGTCGGCGAGCCCGGGGACGAAGTTCGCGTCGCCGATGAACTCCGCCACCGCGCGCGTCTCCGGGGCGTCGTAGAGCCGGGCCGGCGGCGCCTGCTCGACGACCGCGCCGTCGAGCATGACGGCGACCTGCTCGCCGAGCAGGAACGCCTCCTCCTGGTCGTGCGTGACGAACACCGTCGTGACGTCGAGACGTCCGAGCAGGGCGCACACCTCGGCGCGGATCTGCGTGCGCAGCGAAGTGTCGAGGTTCGAGAACGGCTCATCGAGCAGGATCACGTCGGGGCGCCGCGCGAGCGCGCGCGCGAGCGCCACGCGCTGCTGCTGGCCGCCCGACAGCGTCGACGGCATGCGGTCGCCGTAGCCGGCGAGATCGACCAGCGCGAGCGCGTCGTCGACCTCGCCCGCCCGCCGCTGTGCCCGCGTCAGCCCGAAGCCCACGTTGCGCGCGACGTCGAGGTGCGGGAACAGCGCCCAGTCCTGGAACACCATGCCGATACGCCGCCGCTCGGGCGGCACGAACGCGGTTGGGCCGCTCAGCACGCGGCCCCCGACGACGACGCGGCCCGAGTCGGGACGCTCGAGGCCCGCGATCGTGCGCAGCAGGGTCGTCTTGCCGCATCCGCTCGGACCGAGCAGGGCGACGACCGCGCCACGCTCGACGACGAGGTCGACTCCCCGCAGCACCTCGGTCGTCCCGAACGACTTGGTCACCGACTCGACCGCGACCTCGGGCCGCGCCGCCGGCAGGCGGGACGCGGGCGGGGCGGCGGTGTGGGTGCGTAGGTCGCTCTGCGTGCGCATGCAGTCCTCGGGTCGGATGGCCGCCGCGATATTAGGTAGACCTAACAGAAGCGTCAAGCACGACCTGACCACGGCCGGACGGACCGCCGAACTACTCCGCCGCGGCGCGGGCGCGGGCGAAGACGTCGTCGAGCATGTCCTCCGTCAGCCTGCCCGTGAAGGTGTTCTGCTGGCTCGGGTGGTACGACCCGAGCAGGAGCACGTCGCCGGCGCGCGCCTCGGCGCCGTGGCCGAACCGCGGCTTGGGGCGGACGCGCGTCCCCGCGGCGCGCTCGTGCGCGCGCAGGAACCCGTCCCACGCGAACGCGCCGAGGGCGACGACGACGCGCACGCGCGCCAGGATCTCGAGCTCGCGCGCGAGGTAGCCGACGCACGCGTCGCGCTCGCCGGGCGACGGCTTGTTCGCGGGCGGAGCACAGCGCACGACCGCGGTCACGTACGCGTCGCGCAGCACGAGGCCGTCGCCGCGGGCGACCGACGTCGGCTGGTTGGCGTAGCCGGACCGGTACAGCGCCGCGAACAGCCAGTCGCCCGAGCGGTCGCCCGTGAAGATCCGGCCGGTCCGGTTGCCGCCGTGCGCGGCCGGGGCGAGGCCGACGACGAGCACGCGCGCGCCGGGATCGCCGAAGCCGGGGATCGGACGGCCCCAGTACTCCTCAGACGCGTACGCGGCGCGCTTGTCGCGCGCCGCGCGCTCGCGCCACTCGACGAGCCGCGGGCACGCGCGGCACTCCACGACCTCGGCGTTCAGCGCCGCGAGGCGCGCCCCTGCGGCGCGGCTCAACCGAGCTCGGGGTAGACGACCCCGCGGCACTCCAGGCGGTAGAAGCGGTAGCGGTCGGGGTCGTTGTAGCCGTCGGTCTTCAGCGTGCCGCGCCGCGTCTCGACGTAGACGAGCGACGCGCCGTGCCACCGGTACACCTTGCGGGACCAGTCCCAGCGCGTGTACGCGTCGTTGGCCGCCTCCGTCCGGAGGACGCGCAGCTCCGGCCCCCGCGCGCCGTCGGCGCACTCGACCCCCTCGCCGAAGCGAGTGACGCCGCCGACGTCGGCGTTCATCGGACCGTGGCCGCGCTCCACCACCTGCACGAGAGCGCCGTCGTGGAGCTTGAGCACGCCCACGATGTGCGACGCGCCCGAGTGGTAGAGGTGGTCGGAGACCTTCACGAACACCTCGTCGGCGCCGTCGCCGTCGGCGTCGACCGCGGCGATGGCGTGCGGAGTGTGCGCCTTGCGGTGGAAGTGCGGCCCCGCGACGGTCTCGCCGCCGACCTCCGCGCGCGCGCGCCACGCGCGCGCGTGGCCGTCGCCGTCGACGAGCGCGAACACGAACAGCCGGTCGGCGCGGCCGTCGCCGTCGAGGTCGCCCTCCACGACGGAGACGCACCCGGCGTCGTCCGGCAGCGCCGGCTCGTTCGACGGCGGGCACGGGTCGCCCGGCGCGAGCGTGGGCGACGCGGCGGGCGTGGGCGACGAGTCGGTGGTGGGCGTCGGCGACGACGCGGGCGAGCCGACGTCGCGCGCGTCGGGGGCCGCGCTCCCGGAGTCGCCGTCGCACCCGGTCGCGACGAGCGCGAGCGCGAGCGCGGCGTGAACGAGACGATGGGCCCCCACGCCGGCGAGCCTATCCCGCGCGCGTCACAGCACGTGCGACAGGAAGTCGCGGCACCTCTGGTCCGTGGGGTTCGTGAAAATCTGCTTCGGGTTCCCGTCCTCGACGATGCGGCCGTCGTCCATGAAGATCAGCCGCGACCCCACCTCGCGCGCGAAGCCCATCTCGTGCGTCACGACGACCATCGTCATGCCCTCGTCGGCGAGGCGCTTCATCGTGTCGAGGACCTCCTTGACGAGCTCGGGGTCGAGCGCCGAGGTGACCTCGTCGAACAGCATGAGCTTGGGGCGCATCGCGAGCGCGCGCGCGATCGCGACGCGTTGCTGCTGGCCCCCCGAGAGGCGGCCGGGGTACTCGTCGACCTTGTGGTCCATCCCGACGCGCTTCAGCTCGTCCATGGCGCGCTCGCGGGCCTCGTCCTCGCTCACGCCGAGGACCTTGCGGAGCGAGATC
This sequence comes from Actinomycetota bacterium, assembly GCA_036260375.1. Lineage (GTDB taxonomy): Bacteria > Actinomycetota > CADDZG01 > CADDZG01 > WHSQ01 > DASZZZ01. Next base: position 23,886 of record DASZZZ010000089.1, on the reverse strand, counting down.
GTGATGTTGCGCAGCACCGTCATGTGCGGGAACAGGTTGAACGCCTGGAACACGATTCCCATCTCGGTGCGCACGCGGTCGAGGTTCGTGCGGATGTCGGTGATCTCGCGCCCGTCGAACAGCACGCGTCCCGACTGCGGTTCCTCGAGCAGGTTGATCGTGCGCAAGAGCGTCGACTTGCCCGAGCCGGACGGACCGATGACGACCACGACGCTGCCGGGCTCGATCGACAGGTCGATGCCCTTGAGGACGTGGAGCTCGCCGAAGTACTTGTGGATGCCCTCGAGGCGGACGATGGAGCCGTCGTCGTTCACATGCCCACCCCGACGAGCCCGCTGCGCAGCTTGCGCTCGAGCCACGTCACGAACCGGATCAGCGGCAGCGTGATCGCGAGGTACCCGAGCACTGCGCCGATGTACGGCGTCGCGTTGAACAGCTCCGAGTACGCGTCGCGCGCGACCGCGTAGAGCTCGCGTCCCTCGGCGGCGAGACCGAGCACGTACACCAGCGACGTGTCCTTGATCAGGATGATGAACTCGTTCGTCAGCGGGGGTATGACGCGCCGGAACGCCTGCGGCAGGATGACGTAGCGCATGGCCTGGAGGTACGTCATCCCGAGCGAGCGCGCGGCCTCGACCTGGCCGCGCTCGATCGACTGGATGCCGGCGCGGAAGACCTCGGCGCTGTAGGCGCCCGCGTTGAGACCCAGCACGATCGCGCCCGTCGTGTACGTCGACAGCCCCAGCCGCGCGCCGAGGACGATGCCGAAGTAGATGAACGACAGCTGCCAGATCAGCGGAGTGCCGCGGAAGAAGTTGATGTACGCACGCGCCGGCGCCCGCACGACGACCCTGCGCGACAGGACCAGAAGCGCGAGCAGGAGGCCGAGGACGATGCCGAGCCCCTCGCCCGCGAGAGCGAGCAGGACCGTGTTGCGCGCCCCGGTGAGGAACGCCGGCCCGAGCCCGTCGAGCGTCTCGAAGTCGAAGTTCTGGCGGACGAAGAGATCGAACTTCTCGCCGGCGCGCATGTAGATGTACGCGAACGACAGCACGATCGTCTGCACTCCGAGCGCGGCCCCCGACACCGCCGCCTCGCGCGCCGGCTTCGTCGGCATGCGCCGGAACACGGCGAAGCCCGCCACGGTCGCGACGACGCCGAGTGCGACGCCGGTCCACAGGATCGACGACTGGCGCGTGCTGGTCGCCGTCTGGAGCAGCTCGTCCCACGGCGTCAGCCCCTCGGCCCACAGCAGCAGCAGCGACCCGCCGATGCCGCCGGCGAGCGACAGCGCGCCGACCGCGAGGATCCCGATCGAGAGCGCGTTCTGCGCGCCCATCCACGCCCGGATGCGCGCCGATCGGGCGGTCGGCGGCGCGCCGGGCCGGACCGCCTCGGTGCGTGCGGCCGTCACGCGCGCGGTCCCGGCCCGCGCCGCGCGCGCGCCGCGCGCGGGGCGGGTCGCGTCGTCACGGCGCCGGGCTCAGCTCTCGGCCGCGACGTTCCCGCCCGGCGGGAGGCTCGGGTACTTGGAGTAGATCTCCTCGTACGTGCCGTCCTCGATCATCTCGGCGAGCGTCTGGTTGATCGCCTCGAGGAGCGGCTCGTTGGCGGGGTCGACCGCGATCCCGTAGACCTCGCCGGTGTCGATCTTCTGCACGATCTCGAGGCCCTGCCGCTCCTCGATCTCCGCGAGCGCGGTCGGCTCGTCGTGGATGACCGCGTCGACGTCGCCCGCCTCGAGCGCGGTGAACGTGTCGGGGCCCTCGGGGAACGACCGCACCTCGACGCCCTCGGGCACGTTCTCCTCCGCGAACGCCTTGCCCGTGGTCCCGTTCTGGACCGCGACGACGTCGCCCTCCTGCAGGTCGTCGATCGTCTGGACGTCGGAGTCCGACGGGACCGTGAGCGACTGCTGGTTGACGTAGTACGCGTCGGAGAAGAGCACCTGCTTCTCGCGCTCCGGCGTGACCGTGGCGGCGGCCACGACGACGTCGAAGTTGCCGCCGGCCAGCTGCGAGAAGATCGTGTCGAAGCCCGTGTCGACGATCTCGGTCTCGAGCTCCAGGCGGCTGGCGATCTCGTTGATGAGGTCGATGTCGAGCCCGGTGTACCCGCCGCCCTTGCGCATCTCGAACGGCGGGTACGGGATGTCGGAGCCGACGATGAGCTTGCCCTCTTCCTTGGTCTCGAACTCGGGCGCGCCCTCGTCGCCGGTGTCGGCCTGCTGGTTGTTCCCCGTGTCCGTCCCCCCGTCGCCGTCGCCGCTCTCGGCGTCGGGGTCGCCTCCACATGCGGCCGCGATCATCACGAGCGTGGCGAGGAGCACGAACAGCCTCAGCCACCGAGCGTTGCGTACAGTCGCCATCGTCTCCTCCGCTGTGGTCGGCTACGTCGTCTGCCCCGGCGTCAGTCCTCGCCGAGGTAGGCCTTGCGCACCTGGTCGTTTCCGAGCAGTTTCCGTGCGTCGTCCTCGAGCACGATCTCGCCGGTCTCGATGACGTAGCCGCGGTTCGCCGCGTTGAGCGCCATCGACGCGTTCTGCTCGATGAGCAGGACGGGCGTGCCCTGCGAGTTGATCTCGCCGATCACCTCGAAGACGCGCTCGACGATCTGCGGCGCGAGGCCCATCGAGGGCTCGTCGAGCATCAGCAGCTTCGGCTTCGCCATGAGCGCCCGGCCGATCGCCAGCATCTGCTGCTCACCTCCCGACAGCGTCCCGCCCGCCTGCTTGCGGCGCTCCTTGAGCACCGGGAACAGGCCGAAGACGCGGTCGGTCTCCTCGGTGATCTCGCGGCGCGACGCGCGCCGCTGGAACGCGCCCATCTCGAGGTTCTCGGCGACGCTCATGCTCGGGAAGATGTGGCGCCCCTCGGGGACCTGGACGATGCCGCGCGCCACGACGTCGTGGCTCGGCATGCCGGTGATGTCCTCGCCCTCGAAGCGCACGGAGCCCGAGAACGGCGGGTGGACCATCGAGATGGCGCGCAGGGTCGTCGTCTTGCCGGCGCCGTTGCCGCCGATCAGCGTCACGATCTCGCCCTCGTGCACGGTCAGGCTTACGCCCTTGACGGCCTCGATCACCCCGTACGCGACGCGCACGCCGTCGAGCTCGAGCAGCGGCGTCCCTTCGCTCACCGGTCGCTCCTCTCCGCCGCGGGACGCTCGCCGTCGCCCGTGTCGGCCTGCCCGCCGGCGCCCGAGCCCAGGTACGCCTCGACGACGCGCGGGTTGCGCTGGACCTCCTCCGGGTTGCCCTCGGCGATCTTCTCGCCGTGGTCGAGCACCGCGACGCGGTCCGACAGGCCCATGACGACCTTCATGTCGTGCTCGATGAGCAGCACGGTGACGCCCGAGTCGCGGATCTTTCGCACGAGCTCGCGCAGGCCGTTCTTCTCGGCCGGGTTCATCCCCGCGGCCGGCTCGTCGAGCAGCAGCAGCCGCGGCTTGGTGCCGAGCGCCCGCGCGATCTCGAGCCGCCGCTGGTCGCCGTACGACAGGTTCTTGGCGAGGTCGTTGGCGTAGCGCTGGATGCCGCAGTACTCGAGCAGGTCGAGCGAGCGCTGCTCGCCCTCGCGCTCCTCGCGCCGGTGGCGCGGCGACGTGAACACCGCGCCGGCGATGCCGGTGCGGTGGCGCGCGTCGATGCCGACGAGCACGTTCTCGAGCGCGGTCATGTTCGGGAACAGCCGGATCTGCTGGAACGTGCGGCAGATGCCGAGGTCGACGATCTGGTCGGGCCGCTTGCCGGTGATGCGGGCGCCGTCGAACAGGACCTGCCCCTCCGTCGGCGCGTACGCGCCGGTCACGCAGTTGAACAGCGTCGTCTTGCCCGCGCCGTTGGGCCCGATGAGCCCGAAGATCTCGCCCTCGGAGATCGTGAGGTCGATGTCCGACAGGGCGCGCAGGCCGCCGAACTGCATCGTCACGTTCTCGACCGTCATCAGCTCGCCCATGTCACCGCCTCTCGCTCTCGTCGCGCGACGTCTGCGCGCGTCCTCGTTCGACCGACGTCTCCTGCTCCGTCGCGTGCGTCGCCGACGCGTCGTGACGCGTGTCGCCGCTCTCTTCGACGATGACCGCGTCGCTCGGCGTCGCCTCCTGCAGCTCGGTGCGCCGTCGTCGCGCCGCGAGCAGGCCGCCCGGGCGGAAGATCATCACGATGATCAGCAGGAGGCCGAAGATCGCGATGCGGCCGGTCTCGACGTCGAACCCGAGCACCTTGCGGCCGTCGGCCAGCTCGCGCACGATCTCCGGGAGGCCGACGACGAGAACCGCGCCCAGCACGGCCCCCGCGATGCTTCCGAGGCCGCCGATGACCACGGCCGACAGCACGAGGATCGACGCGAGCAGCTGGAAGTTGTTCGGGCTGATGTACGACAGCTTGCTGGCGTAGATCCACCCGGCGACGCCGCTCGTCGACGCGCCGATGGCGAACGCCATCACCTTCATGCGCGTGACGGGCACGCCCATCGCGGCCGCGGCGACCTCGTCCTCGCGGATCGCGGTCCAGTAGCGGCCCACGCGCGAGTGCTCGAGGTGGCGGATCATGATGACCGCCAGCAGGATCGCCGGGATGAGCAGGTACTGCCAGTACGGGCCCGCCTCGAGGCCGAACTCCGCCTGGAACGGCCCGATGTCGATCGGCGGCGGGTGCTCGATCGCGAAAATTCCGCGCGACCCGTTCGTGATCGCCAGGTTGTTGACCGTCACGCGCACGATCTCGTGGAACCCGAGCGTGACGATGGCGAGGTAGTCGCCGCGCAGACGCAGGGTCGGCGCGCCGAGCACCACGCCCGCGAAGACGGCGACGAGCAGGGCGATCGGCAGCACCAGCCACGGGTTCAGGATCGCGAAGTGGAACTGGTCGGCGCCGCCCGACTCTACGAACAACGCGGTCGTGTACGCGCCGAGCATCAGGAACGCCACGTAGCCGAGGTCGAGCAGGCCCGCGAGCCCCACGACGACGTTGAGCCCGATCGCGAGCAGGATCCACACGCCGGTGAGGAACAGGATCGTGACGCCGGAGGACCCGTCTACTCCGAGGATGCCGTAGGTGTCCATGTACCACGGCAGCGCCCACATGAGCGCCGCGACGATGAGATAGCGGAACGGACCGAGGAAGCGCCACGCGCCTCCGACCGCGCCGAGCGCGTCGGTCGCCGGGGCCGGGAGGACGCGTCCGAGGCGCGGGTAGTCGCGCCGCAGGCGCGTGCCGAAGTCGGCCTGGTTGACCTTCGCCCACCGCCGCGACACGTAGTTGCCGCCCGTCTGGGTCGTGGTCGTCGTCGCCATCAGCCACCGATCCTCTCGCCCAGGATGCCCGTCGGGCGCAGGATCAGCACGAGCACCAGGACGCTGAACGCGACGACGTTCTTCCACTCGGAGCCGATGCAGACGGCGCTCACGTTCTCGATGACGCCGAGCGCGAGACCGCCGAGCATGGCGCCGCGGATGTTCCCGATGCCCCCGAGCACCGCGGCGGTGAACGCCTTGATGCCCGGCAGGAAGCCGACGTCCCACTCCACGAACCCGAAGCGCATCCCGTTGAGCACGCCGGCGACGCCGCCGAAGAACCCGCCGATGAGGAACGTCGTGACGATGACGCGCGTCACGTTCACGCCCATGAGCTGGGAGGCGACGATGTCCTCCGAGAGGGCGCGGATGCTGCGCCCGGTGCGGGTCTGGTTGATGAGCCGGTCGAGCAGGACGAAGCACACGATCGCCGTGACGATCAGCACCACGTCGATGTTGAGGACGTTCGTGTCGAACACGTTGAACGCCGTGTCGGACGCCATCACCTGCGGGAACGTCCGGCGCGCCGGCCCGAGGAAGAAGTCGTTGTTGAAGCTCTGCTGCATGAGGTACGTCGCGAAGAACGACGCCCCGATGGCGCTGATGAGGTACGACAGCCGCGCCGCGCCGCGCCTGCGCAGCGGCCGGTACGCCGACAGCTCGAGGCCTCCGGCCGCGAGCGCCGACGCGATGCCGCCGACGATGAGCACCGCCAGCAGCATGGCCGCGAGCGTGACGCCGGAGACCGGCTCGGCCCCCAGTGCGAGGCCGAAGACGTAGAAGACGGCCACGCTGCCGAGCATGAACACGGCGTCGTGGGCGAAGTTGATCAGCTTGAGGACGCCGTAGACCATCGTGTACCCGAGCGCGATGAGGGCGTAGAGGAAGCCCAGCATCAGCCCGGTGATGAGCTGCGGCATGAACAGCCCGGTATTGCAGTCCAATGTCCCCCCGGAGGCTAGAGGTCGCCCGTCAGAGCCCCTGCCGCTCCGCGCCCGCTAGGGCCGAGCGAGCAGCGGTGGGAGGGAGCCGCGGCTCCCTCCCACCGTGCCTAGACCGGTTCGACTACTGGTTGACGACGTCCGACGCCGGGCCGAGCGAGATGAAGTCGTCGTTCTTCCACTCGTAGATCCAGATGTCCTCGAGCGGGTCGACCTCGACCTCGCCGTTGTCGGCGAACGTGTACGTCTTGGTGATGCCCTCGTGGCCCTCGACGCCGTCGAGGAACTCCACGATCGACTGCCGCACCGTCTCGACGTCGTCGGCCGGGTCGACCTCCTTCAGCGCCTCGGCGATGAGGTAGACGGAGTCGTACGCGTCCGCGGCGAACGTGCCCGGGTTGCGGTTGTACTCCTGCTTGATCCCGTCGACGAAGTCGGACGCGCCCTCGAGCTTGAGCGGGTCGGCGCACGGGCACGTCACGAACGCACCGGTGTCCGCCGCACCGCCGGCGAGCTCGCCGAACGCGGGGTCCTTGGCGCCGTCGTCCGAGACGAACGGCGCGTCGACGCCGGCGTCCCGCAGCTGCTTGAGGAGCGGGCCGGCCTCCGGCGCGTAGCCGCCGTAGTAGACGACGTCGGGGTCGGCGTTCTTGACCTCGGAGACGACCGACGAGAAGTCGGTCTCACCGGGCGTGATGATGAACGGACCCTCGGCGGCGTCGCCGAGCTCGCTCTGCACCGTCTCCGCCAGACCCTTCGAGTAGTCCTGGTTGTCGTGGATGACCGCGACCGACTGCGGCGAGAACTGGCCCTGGATGAACTCCGCGGCCGTCGGACCCTGGACCGCGTCGTTCGCGACGGCGCGGAAGAAGGTGTCCCAGCCCTGGTCGTCGATCGTCTCGTTCGTGGCCGAAGGCGTCACGAACGCGATGCCCGCCTCGTTGAAGAACTCGCCGCTGGCGAGCGTCTCGCCCGAGAAGTACGGGCCGACGACCGCGACGAGCTCCTCGTTCTCGACGAGGCTCTGCGCGAGCTGCGGGGCCTGCTCCGGGTTGCCCTGGCTGTCCTCGCTCTCGAGCGCCAGCTCACACGGCAGGTCACCGCCCTCGTTGATCTCGTTGATGGCGTACTCGACGCCCTGGTGGATCGGTCCGCCGATGACGGCCGCGTCGCCCGAGAGCGCGCCCATGGTCCCGATGACCCACGTCGTCTCGCAGCTCTCACCGCCGTCGCCACCGGCGCCGGTCGTACCGCCGCCGCCCTCGTCGTCGTCGCCGCCACACGCGGAGGCGACGAGCGCGACCACGAGCGTCAGCGCCGCGAGCCACTTGGACTTCTTCATGCACTCCCCCTTACAGCCAGCCAACGGTCCCCGTCATCGAAAGAGCCCGCATCGCGACACGATGAGGCCCAACCGAGCAGAATGCGGCGTTAGTTTACAGAGCACCCCTGCGGTGTCCAAGCTCCCTGGGAACTTTTCTGCATGATTCTTGGCAGGGATTTCCTGCCGCATTACTACCAAAGTGGAATAGCCCGCGACGAGGGGCCGCGGCGGCGCCCGGACCGCCGGCCGTGCGCGCGGGGTGTCGAACCCCCGCGCGCACGGCCGCGGTCAACAGGTGATGGAGTTGTTGGCCGATTCGTCACGCATCGAGGGATGGCTCCCCGCGGTCCCCGTCGTGACCGTCCGGTACGTGCCGTTGGAGCAGTCGACGCCGACGTTGCCCTGGACCAGCGTCCCGAAGCCCGACGGGCTCGCGGTGTCGACGTTGTTCCACGAGCCGTCCGACTGGCGCTTCTGCAGCCTCACGGTGACGTCGATCACGTGCGAGTCGCCGCACGAGATGTAGCCGAACGACTTCACCCGGCCCGACTCCTTGTACGGGGTGTGCGCGTACGCGAAGCAGCTGCCGTGCGCCACCGCCTCCCCTGCGAGCACCACGGACAGCGACAACACCATGGCCGCGACCGCGACGACCGCCACGCTCTTGCGGCGTCGTCTCATCGTTCCCCCCTTCGCCTTTCGTCCGCCACGCGGCGAACGCCCGGCGGCGAGCGTGGCACGCGCGCGCACCGCCTTCAAGGGGCTTCGCCGGATGCGTCGAGAACGTCCGTCGCCACCGAGCGCATCGGGCGCCGCTCGTCCATGGCCCTCTTCTGCAGCGTCCGGAACGCCTCGGACTCGGACATGCCCCGCTCGTCCATGAGCCGGCCCTTGGCGCGGTCGACGACCTTGCGTGCGTCGAGGCGCTCCGCGAGCGTGCGGGACTCGGCGCGCACGGCGGAGAGCTCGGAGTGGCGCGCGACGGCGACCTCGATCGCGGGGACGAGGTCGGACTTCTGGAACGGCTTGACGAGATAGCCCATGGCGCCGGCCCGCGCGGCGCGCTCGACGAGGTCGCGCTGCGAGAACGCGCTCAGCACGAGCACCGCGGCGAGGTCGTCGGCGACGATGCGCGCGGCGGCCTCGAGACCGTCCATGCCGGGCATCTTGACGTCCATGATCACGAGGTCGGGCGCGTGCTCGCGCGCGAGGCGCACCGCGGCGTCGCCGTCGCCCGCCTCCCCCACGACCTCGAGGCCCTCCTCCTCGAGCATCTCTTTGAGGTCGAGCCGGATGATCGCCTCGTCCTCCGCGATGACGACCCGCCGCGGGCGCGCGCCGTGCGCCATTCAGGCGTTGAGCATGCGGTCGAGCAGGCGGTCCTGCTCGACGCGGAGGTCCTCGATCAGGCTCGCGACGTCGCGCCGCTGGCGCGCCAGGCGGTCGAGGTCGTCCCGCGCGATGCGGAACTCGCGGTCGGCGAGCGGCGTCTCGGCGACCAGCATCCGGGTGCGCGCCTCCTCGACGACGTCCATCTGGTACAGGAGCTGCTCCTCGACGATCCGGAGCTCCTCCCGGGCGCGGGTCAGCCGGCCGTTGACGTCCGCCAGGCTCTTGTGGATGTGCATGGGGCCGCACAGTATAGGCCCGCGCCCGGCGGGGCCGGGCGGCGCGCGCCCCACCCTCTAGGATGGCGGAGTCACGCCACCGGAGCGATGGGGAGCGGCCACGATGACCAGACACTTCGGCAACTTCATCGGGGGGCAGTGGGTCGACGCGTCGTCGGGGCAGACGTTCGAGTCCCGGAACCCGGCCGACCACGACGAGGTCCTCGGCACGTTCGCGCGCTCCGAGGCGGCCGACGTCGACGACGCGGTGCGCGCCGCGCGCGACGCCTATCCCGAGTGGATGAGGACCCCGGCGCCGCAGCGCGCCGACTACGTCCTGCGCGTCGCGCTGCTGCTCGAGCAGCGCAAGGAGGAGCTCGCCGAGCTCATGACGCGCGAGATGGGCAAGACGCTCAAGGAGTCGCGCGCCGACCTCCAGGAGGGCATCGACTTCGCACACTACATGGCCGGCGAGGGCCGGCGCCTGTTCGGCAACACGATGCCCGCCGAGCTGCGCGACAAGGTCTACATGACGCTGCGTCACCCGATCGGCGTCGTCGGGCTCATCACGCCGTGGAACTTCCCGGTCGCGATCCCGCTGTGGAAGATCTGTCCCGCCATCGTGGCCGGCTGCACGACGGTGTTCAAGCCCGCGGAGGACACGCCGCTGCTCGCCGCCCTGCTGGTCGAGATGTTCGACGAGGTCGGGTTGCCGCCCGGCGTGCTCAACCTCGTCAACGGCTACGGCGAGGAGGCCGGCGCGCCGCTCGTCGCCCATCCCGACGTGCGCGCGATCTCGTTCACCGGGTCGCGCGAGGTGGGGCGCGAGATCAACGAGAAGTGCGGACGCATGATGAAGCGCTGCTCGCTCGAGCTCGGATCGAAGAACGCGCTCATCGTCATGCCCGACGCCGACCTCGACATCGCCGTGGAGGCGTCCGCGTGGGGCGCGTTCGCGACCTCGGGGCAGCGATGCACCGCGACGTCGCGCCTCATCGTCCACGAGGGCGTGCGCGGCGAATTCACCGAGCGGCTGCTCGACCGCGTCGGGGGCATGAAGGTCGGCAACGGGCTCGACCCCGAGGTCGAGCTGGCGCCGGTGATCAACGAGAGGCAGAAGAACCGCGTGCTCGAGTACATCGCGCTCGGCCAGCAGGAGGGCGCCAAGCTCCTCGTCGGCGGCGACGACCTCAGCGACTCCGAGCACCGCAACGGGTACTTCATCGCGCCGACGGTGTTCGACGAGATGGCGCCCGACATGCGCATCGCGCGCGAGGAGATCTTCGGGCCCGTGACCGGGATCATGCCGGTGACGTCGATCGAGGAGGCGATCGAGATCGCCAACTCGACCGAGTACGGGCTGTCGTGCTCGGTCTACACGCGCGACCTGCGGACGTGCTTCACGGCCGTGCAGCAGCTCGAGTTCGGCGTCGTGTACGTGAACGCGCCGACGATCGGCGCCGAGATCCAGGTGCCGTTCGGGGGCATGAAGGACACCGGCAACGGGCACCGCGAGGTCGGCCCCCAGTCGTTCGACGAGTTCACCGAGTGGAAGACGGTCGGCATCGACTTCTCGGGTGGCTTCCAGCGCGCGCAGATGGGCGAGGTCTAGCGCGTAGGTGGACCTCGGGCTGCGCGGCAGGGTCGCGCTCGTGTCCGGCGCGTCGAGCGGGCTCGGCCTCGCGACCGCGTGCGAGCTGGCTGCGGAGGGCGCGCACGTCGGGCTCGCGGCGCGCGATCCGGAGCGGCTCGACGCGGCGCGCGCCGCGGTCGACGCGCGCGGCCCCGGGCGCGTCGTCGCGACACCGCTCGACGTGCGCGACGAGGACGCGGTGCGGCACTGGGTCGACGACACCGCGACGGAGCTCGGCGCGCTCCACGTCGTCGTCACCAACGCCGGCGGCGCGACGCCCGGGCCCGTCACCGACTTCGGGCTCGACGACTTCCGCGCCGCGCTCGAGACGTGCATGCTCGCCCACGTCGGCATGGTGCGCGCCGCGCTCCCGCACCTCGAGGCGGCCGGGTGGGGGCGCGTCCTGATGATCGCGTCGGAGGCGATCAAGCAGCCCATCCCCCACTACGGGCTGTCCAGCGTCGTGCGCTCGGGCCTCGCCGGCTACGCGCGCCTGCTCGCGCGCGAGGTCGGCCGGCGCTCGATCACCGTCAACGTCCTCGCGCCCGGATACACGCGCACGCCTGCGCTCGAGCGGATGATGGGCGACGACGTCGACGCCGGGCTCGAGGACGTCGTCGCGCGCGCCGGCATCCCGGTGGGCCGCGTCGGCCGGCCCGAGGAGTTCGCCGCCGTCGCCGCGTTCCTCGCGAGCGAGCGCGCGTCCTTCGTCACCGGCGGCGTCGTGCTCGTCGACGGCGGGGCGACGCGCGGCGTCTAGGCCCCGTCGGCGCGCTCGAGGTAGCGCGCCAGCCCGGCGACGTTGACCCACACCGGCGCGGTCGCGTCGAGGCGGTCGAGCTCGTCGTCCGACAGCGTCCCGGCGAGCTCCGCGCGGGCGCGCCGCCCGACGCGGTCGACGACGTCGCCGGGCGCGTCGCGGCGCGCGGCGCGCACCCAGCTCTCCCAGCGCCTCAACGCGGCGGCCGCTTCGTCGCAGACGTCGTCGACGCCGGCGACGCGCGCGCCCCGGTCGTGCGGGCCGAAGTGCGAGAACCACAACGACGCCGGCCGCGCCGCGCGGATGCGCTCGATCGACGCGAGCGCGGCGGGCACGTCGACCTCCGGCGGCGCCGTCGCGGGACGCACGACGCCGAGGTCGGGCAGGCGGACGCCGAGTGCGTCGCCCACGAACATCGCCCCGGTGGCGTCGTCGAGCAGCGCGTGGTGGTGCGACGCGTGCCCCGGCGTGTCGAGCGCCCGGAGCGCGCGGCCGCCGAGGTCGACGACGTCGCCGTCGTCGAGGGCGTGGATGCGGTCCGCCGCGATCGGGTCGACGCCGCCCCACAACCGCTCCATCTCGGCCGGCCCGTAGACGCGCCCGACGCTCGCCCACAGCTTCTCGGGCGCGGCGAGGTGCGGCGCGCCGCGCCGGTGCACCGCGACGCGCGCGCGCGGGAACGCCGCCGCGAGCGGCGCCGCGCCGCCGGCGTGGTCGAGGTGGACGTGCGTGACGACGATCCAGTCGACGTCGTCGACGCCGAGGCGCCCGAGCGCCGCGAGCACCTCCGGCGCGGTCGCCTTCGACCCGGACTCCACGAGCGCGGTGCGCTCGCCGGCGACGACGAACACGCCGGTGAAACGGGCGTGGCCCCACATCAGCGTGTCGACGACGAGCGGCTCGCTCACGGCGTCACGGCGCGTGGTCGCGCCCGAGCAGCGCGCGCGCGACGACGAGCTTGGCGATCTGCGCGGTGCCGTCGGCGATCTCGAGACCGATGACGTCGCGCAGCCGCTGCCCGTGCGGCAGCTCGTCGGAGTAGCCGAAGTGCCCGAACGTGAGCAGGGCCTGGTGGATCGCGTCGACCGCGGCGCGCGGCCCCCACCACTTCGCCATGTTCGCGTGCACCGTGTGGTCGAGGCCCCGGTCCTTGCGCCACAGCGCCTCGAAGCACAGGTGCCGCGCCGCGCGCAGGTACGTCGCGTGCTCGACGAGCGGGAACGACGCGCCCTGGAAGCGTCCGAGCGGCTGGCCGAACGCGCGCCGCTCTCGCAGGCGGTCGAGCGCGTCGTCGACCGCCGCCTGCGCGACGCTCACCGCCATCAGCGCGATCAGCGCGCGCGAGTAGTCGAAGCCGCGCATCACCTGCTTGAACCCGAGCCCCTCTCCGCCGAGGACGTCGCCGTCGTCCGCCGGCAGACCGTCGAACGACAGCTCGGCGCGTCCGATCGAGCGGTTGCCGAGGTCCGAGAGCACGCGGCGCTCGACGTGCGCGTCGTCGAGCGCGACGTAGAACGCGGTCACGCCGCCGGCGCCCTCGCCGCCCGTGCGCGCGAACACGACCGCGTGCGTCGCGTGCGCGCCGAGCGCGATCGACGTCTTTAGCCCCGAGATCCTCCAGCGCGCGCCGTCGCGCCGCGCCGTCGCCTCGATGCGCGCCGCGTCCGACCCGTGCTCGCGCTCCGTCAGGCACAGCGCGGGCAGCGCGTCGCCCGCGGCGATGGCGGGCAGCCAGCGCCCGCGCTGCGCGTCGTCGCCGTTCGCGACGACGACGTCGCCGATCAGCGAGCAGTTGACGACGACGTAGCCGGCGTTGACGTCGGCGCGCGCGACCTCGGCCATCGCGGCCCCCGTCGTCACGCAGTCCGATCCCGCGCCGCCGTACGCGCGCGGGATGCGGAGGCCGGTCAGGCCGTGCTGCGCGAGCACGCGGTGGAGGTCGCGGCGGGGCGTCCCCGCGCGGTCGGCCTCCTGGTAGTGCGGCGCCAGCTCGGAGACGGCGAACGCGCGCACGCGGTCGCGCACCGCCGCCTGTTCGGCCGTGAGCTCGAAGTCCACGGTCAGCTCCTCTCGAGCTGCAGGCGCAGGAGGTACTTCTGGATCTTCCCGGAGGGCGTCTTCGGCAGCTCGTCGACGACCTCGACGCGCTCGGGCCAGTACTGCTTGGCCATGCCGAGCTCGGCGAGGTACGACTGCAGGTCCTCGAGCGTCGGCGCGGTGTCGCCGCTCGGTGCGACGATGGCGCAGGCGCGCTCGCCGAGGCGCTCGTCGGGGTACGCCACGACCGCGACCTCGCGCACCGCCGGATGCCTGTACAGCGCGCCCTCGAGCTCGACGACGGGGATGTTCTCGCCGCCGCGGATGATGATGTCCTTGACGCGCCCGGCGATCCGGATCCCGCCGTGGCCGTCGGAGTGCGCGAGGTCCCCGGTGTCGAACCAGCCGTCGGAGTCGAGCGCGGCGGCGTAGAGGTCGGGACGCTTGTAGTAGCCGAGGCACTGCGACGCGCCGCGCACCTCGAGCATGCCGGTCGCCCCCTCGGCGACGTCGTTTCCGTCGTCGCCGACGATGCGGCACTCCATCCACGGGAGCGGACGCCCGTCGCTGCGCGCGGCGAGGTCGTCGGGGTCCTCGGGCCGCGTGATCGTCACGGTGCCGTTCTCGGTCATGCCCCACAGCGCGAACAGGCGGGTGCCGAGCACCTCGGCGGCGTCCTCGACGACGTGCGGCGGGATCGGCGTGCCGCCGCACGCGAAGTAGCGCAGCGTCGACAGGTCGCGCGGTCGGGCGCGCTGGGCCGCGATCGCGTCGAGCACGAACGGCGTCGCGCCCATCGCGAACGTCACGCCGTGGGCCTCGACGAGCTCCAGCATGACGTCGGCGTCCCACGCGTCCTGATAGACGGCGGTGGCGCCGAGCAACAGCGGCATGAGGAAGCAATAGATGTATCCCGCCTGGTGCGTCATCGGCGAGCCCATCGTGACGACGTCGTCGCCGTGGAGACCGAGCGCGTCGGTCATCGCGCGCGTCGCCGCGTACAGGGTGTTGTGCGAGTGCATCACGCCCTTCGGCTCCCCCGTCGTGCCGGACGTGAACAGGATCTGGGCGAGGTCGCCGGGGTCCGGCCCCATGGCGTCGAGCTTCTCGGGCGAGTGCGTCGCCTCCCACGCGGTGTCGACGAAGTGCGCGCCGAAGTCGACCGCGTCGCCGTCGCCGTCGCCGCCGATCACGACGACGTGCTCGAGCGTCGGGACCGCGTCCGCGACGTCGCGCAGCATGTCGGCGTGGGAGAAGCCGCGGAACTTCGCCGGCGCGACGCACACGCGCGCCTCGGTGCGCACGAGCATGAACTCCACCTCGCGCCGGCGGAAGATCGGGATGATCGGGTTGACGACCGCTCCGATGCGCGCGGTCGCGAGGCACAGCGCCGTCAGCTCCCACCAGTTCGGCAGCTGCAGCGAGACGACGTCGCCGCGCCCGACGCCGAGCTCCAGCAGGGCGCCCGCGAAGCGGTCGACGCGCTGCGACAGCTCCCGCCACGTGACCGTGTCGACCGCGCCGGTCGTGGCGCGATGACCGGCGATCGCGATCCCGTCCGGGCGCAGCGACGTGACGCGCCGCAGATCGTCGACGACGGTCGCGCGCCGCCACCACCCCTCCGCGAGGTACCGCCGGGCGTCGTCCATCCAGGCCCCCCTGTGAGACGTCGAGTCGCGGCCGCCGCGACCACGGCGACACTATGGTCGGCGCGCGCCGACCCGGCGTCAACGAGGTCGCGTCAGCGCGGCAGCTCGACCGTCACGAAGTGCCCGGGCAGGTGCACCGCGAGCCCCTCGCGGATCTCCGCGACGACGCGCGGGCGCGCCGGGTCGAAGTCGGGGTCCCCCTCGCGCGCGAACCGGATCGTCGACGTGCGCCGGTCGAGGACCGCGCCGCCGGCGTGGAAGTCGCCCACGAGCGCGAACCCCGGGGGGACCATGCGCGTCCGGTTCATGCGCATTCCGAGGTCGGCGAGGTTGCGCAGCAGCCGGCCCTCGCCGTTGAGCGGCCACCAGTCGGACGGGTGCATGACGATCCCGTCCGCCGACCCGCCCATGAGCTCGCACGTCGCGCCGGCCGCGAGCAGCGTCGCGGCGACGGTGTCGCGCGGCCCCTGGTGCCGCACGCCGGGCGTGTTGAGCAGCCCCTCGATCTCGTCGGGGCCGGCGCCGTTGAGCAGCGCGTCGTTCTCGGCGGTGCACAGCCGCACCACGAGGCGGAAGTCGACGAAGCGCGCGAACGCGGCCTCGTCGTCCACGAGACCCGGCGGCACCTCGACCGACGCCCGGATCGTCCCCACGCGCGCCCGCTCGGTCGTGTAGCGGAAGCGCGCCTCGGGCGCGTCGGACGCCGAGCCGATGCGGTCGGGGTCCGGCGTCACCGGGACCTCGCGCGCGTACACGGTCTCGTCGTCCTCGACGGGGACGACGCGCAGCAGGTCGCGCACGGTGAAGCGCGGCCGGCGTTGCTGCGTGGGAAGGAACGTCGTCGTGATCGACGCGCGCAGCTCGAGCGACGTCTCGGTTCCGGTCCGCGCACACGCGCGCGCGAATTCCGCCCCGGCGGTCGTCGTCTCGAGCGCGGCGGTGTCCTCGGGCGCGAGCGTCATGCGTCCTCCTCGTGACGGGCGCTCGGTCGGTCGGGCGCGCGCGTCATGCGGTCAGCGCGCGTGCGACCTTGCGTATCGCGGCGACGGCCTGGTCGCAGTCCTCCGGCGACAGCGTCGGCGACAGCGGGACGTCGACCGCCTCCGACAGGAGCGAGGCGGTGCGCGGGCACGTCGCCTTGATCTCGTCGACGTCGTCGGTGTCGAACAGGAAGCGCCAGTTCCAGAAGCAGCGGACGTTGACGTCGTCGGGATCGCCGAGGTTGCGCGCGTCGATGCCCTCCGCGCACAGCGCCCGTGCGAACCACGGCGCCCTGTGCCCCAGCCCGTCGGCGAGACGGAAGATCAACGACTCGCCGAGGTAGGCCTCCGGCGCGACCGGCTGCCGCACGCGCAGCACGTCGAGGTCGGAGATGCCGTCGAGGACGTGCGCGTACACCTCGTGGTGGAGCTTGAGGCGCAGCGGAAGGCGGTCCATCGCCGACGCCGCGACTGCGGCCCGGATCTCGTCCATGCGGAAGTTGTACAGCGGCAGGTCGAGATCGGACAGGCCCGGCACGTCGGCCCCGTCGAAGTGCTTCTTCAGACGGCCCTCGTAGGCGCCCGACAGCACGACCGCGCGCGCGAACAGCGCCGTGTCGTTCGTGACGAGGAACCCGCCCTCGCCCGTGTTGATCGACTTGTCCGACTGCGTGCTGAACGCGCCGGCGACGCCGAAGGTGCCGAGGCGCTTGCCGTTCAGCGACGCGCCGAGCGCGGGCACCGCGTCCTCGAACACGGGGACGCCGACGTCGTCGGCGAAGTCGAGCACCGCGTGGATGTCGCTCGCGAACCCGCGCATGTGCACGACGACGATCGCCTTCATCCGGTCGGAGAACTTGCGGCGGAGATCGGCGACGTCGAAGTGCAGCTCGTCGTCGACCTCTACGAGGACGGGCTTGCACCCGGCGAGCATGACCGCGCTCGGCGTCGCGGTGAAGCTGAACGCGGGACACGCGACCTCGGAGCCGGGCTCGATGCCCGCGGCCATGAGCGACAGCGCGATCGCGGCCGTTCCGCTCGACAGCGCGAGTGCGTGCTCGACCTCGAAGAAGTCGCGCAGCTTCGCCTCGAAGCGCCCCGTCTCGGTCTCGTGCAGCGGGCGGTAGTCGTAGCGGAAGTACAGCCGGCTTGCGAGCGCCCGCCGGCCCGCCGCCTCGTCGTCGGCGTCGACGAACACCGCACCCTTGTCGTACGTGGGCCACGGCTCGGTCCGCACCGGCCGTCCTCCGTCGAGAGCAAGCTTGTCGTCGGCGCTCATCGCGGCTCCTTTGCGTTCGCAGAGGACGGCGGTAACGACGGCTGCGCCGCGCGCACGCGCTCGAATCCCCCCCAGACGACCCGGAGCGAGCGGCGCGGACGCCGCTCGCACGCACCGAGGATAGCAGAGGCTATTAACACGCGCCGCAACCGCGGGCCCGGTGCGCGGCCAACGTGGGGACGGCAGTTTTGCACGGTGCTTTGCTCGCAAATACTTTACGTGTAACCGTAGCGTCGCAACCACGGCGCCGCCGCGACCGTCGCGGCGACCCGGCGCGGCCGCGGCATCCCGCTCCTCCACCGCTCGTCGGGACGCAGCTCGACGACCCCGGTCTCGAACCGGTCCGGGTTTCCCGTCACCGTGTGGTTGGGGCCGAGCCGCACGGTGCGGTCGTCGAGCATCGGGTTGGAGGACGCGGGCTCGCCGACGAGCTCCAGAAGCCGGTCGACCGTCGCGCGCGGCGCCGCGACGAAGTCCTCGTAGCGGATCGTCACGGTCGCGTCGGGATGGCGCTTGCGCACCGCCTCCGCCGCGAGGTTGAAGCCGTCCCACAGCAACGTGCTGTCGAGCGTCCCGCGGCTCGGGATGTACGCCTTCGCGCGCGCCCACGAGTGCGCCACCGCGCGCGGGTCACGCACCATGTGCACGAGCGCGGGACGCACGCCCGCGCGCGCGAGCACCGCGGCCTCCGACGCGTACTTCGACGTGTCGACGATCACGCGCGCGCCGGTCGTGTCGCCGATCGCGCGATACGTCGCCGTCATGAGCTCGACGTACGCCGCGGTCGCGGCGTCGCCGGCGCCGCGCAGGAGCCGCCACGTGTGTCGCGTGCGAAAGCGCCGTTGTTGCAGCTCGTGCACGCGGCGCGCGTGGTCCTCCAGCGACCCGCCGCCGGAGCGACCGGCGTCGAGCACGGCGGACCACAGCGAACAGCGCGTGAGCTCGTCGCCGCAGCCGCACATGCGATTCGTCCCGGTGCCCAGCACGCCGTTGAGCCACAGGAAGTGCAGCTCGCCGACGTGGACGAAGCCGTCGATCTCGTTGAGGACGTTGCCCAGGATCGTCGTGCCGCTGCGCGTCCACCCCATGAAGTAGAGGACGGTGACGCCGGACGCCATGACTCCCCCCCAAGTCGGTCGTGACGACGCGCCCGCGCACACCGCGGCGGACGAGCGCGTGAGGATAATAGGCTTCGGGCCGACCTGCGCGAGCGAGGGGGGGCATGGAGGGCCGCAGGAGAGACACCGCGATCCGAGACGACCGCGACGAGCCGGCCGCGCCCGAGTCTCTGGCGCGCGCCGACTGGCGCACGATCGCGGGCATCCTCGCCGCGCTCGTGTTCGCGTTCCTGTCACTGGGTTTCGTCTTCACCGTGCTGCCGCTGTACGTACGCGGCCCGGTCGGCGCGAGCAACGGCGTCGTGGGCTTCGTCATGGGCGCGACGGGCGCCGCGGCGTTCGTGTCGCGCCCGTTCGCGGGCCGCCTCGCGGAGCGTCGCGGCCGGCGCAACGTCATGGTGGCTGGGTGCGCGCTCGTCGCGCTCGCCGGCGTCCTGTACCACCTGCCCGCGGGACTGCCGGGCCTGTTCGCGGCGCGTCTCGTGCTCGGCGTCGGAGAGGCGGCGGTGTTCACCGCGGCGGCGGTGTGGATCGTCTCGATGGCGCCGCCCGACCGGCGCGGGCAGCTCGTCGGCTTCGCCGGCCTCGCGATGTGGACGGGCTTCACGGTCGGGCCCGTGGTCGGCGGCATCGTGCTGGAGCGGTGGAGCTTCGGCACGGTGTGGACGCTGTCCGCGGTCGCGCCGCTCGTCGGCGCGCTGGTGGCGACGTTCGTACCCGACCCACACGAGCGCGTCGAGAGCGAGCGCGGCGCGCTGTTGCCGGCGGTCGTCGTGCGGCCGGGGGCCGCGCTCGCGCTCGCGGCGATCGGCTACGCGACGCTCAACGGCTTCATCGTGCTGTTCCTGCGGTCGCGCGACATCGGCGAGTTCGGACGCTGGACGCTGTTCGCGTACGGCGCCACGTACGTCGGGACGCGCGTGCTCGCCGGACGGCTCCCCGACCGCCTCGGCCCCCAGCGCGTCGCCCTGTGGTCGGGCGTCGTGGAGGCCGCCGGCCTCGTGGTGATCGCGACCGCGACCGAGCCGTGGACGGCGATCGCCGGAGGGCTCGTCATGGGCGCGGGGTTCTCGCTGCTGTATCCGTCGCTCGCGCTGATCGTCGTGCAGCAGGCGCAGCCCGCGGAGCAGGGCGCGGCGCTCGGCGCGTACACGTCGTTCTGGGACCTCGGGCTCCTCGTCGGCCAACCGACCGCCGGCCTGCTCATCGACGGCGTCGGCTACCCGGGCGCGTTCGTGGCGAGCGCGGCGCTCGCGTGCGTCGCCGCGGCGCTCGCGTTCAGCGACCGGAGCTGAGCCGGGGGCCATGCGAACGTCCGGGGGCCGCGGGCGACGGCTGGGCGCGGCCGCCGCGGCCGCGTGCGCGCTCGCGCTCGCGGCGGGCCCGGCGCGCGCCGCGAGCGAGGTCGTGCGCGGAACGATCGAGGGCCCGCGCGGCCCCGTCGAGGGCGTCGCGGTGGCGGTCGAGACGGCCGCCGGCGACCCCGTCGGGCGCGCCGTGACGGGGCCCGACGGCACCTGGAGGGTGCGCCTGCCGCGCCCCGGCGAGTACACCGCGACGCTCGACGTGGCGACGCTGCCCGACGGCCTGCAGCTGCGCATCCCGGACAACGACACGCTCGAGTTCGACGTCCAGCCCGGTCAGGACCGGACGCTCCTCTACCCGCTCGTCGCGCGCGGCGCCGCGCCCGACGACGCCGGGCCGTCGGCGTGGGAGCGGGCCGCGCAGCTCACGGCCGACGGCATCGTGTTCGGGGCGATCGTCGCGCTCAGCGCGCTCGGCCTGTCGCTCATCTTCGGCACGACGGGCTTCGTCAACTTCGCGCACGGCGAGCTCGTGACCGTGGGCGCCGTCGTCGCGTTCCTGTTCAACGCGTCCGGCGCGGGGCCGCGCGTGCATCTCGTCGCGGCGGCGGCGATAGCGGTCGCCGCCGGCGCGCTCGCCGGCGCCGCGTTGGAGCGGGGGCTGTGGCGGCCGCTGCGCGCGCGGCGCGTCGGCCTGTTCCCGTTGCTCGTCGTGTCGATCGGGCTGTCGCTGCTGCTGCGTCACGTCGTGCTGCTGCTGTTCGGGGGTCGCACGCGACCGTTCGCCGACTACACGCTCCAGACGAGGCTCGAGCTCGGGCCCGTCGCGCTGGCGCCGCGCGACCTGTTCGTCGCGGGCGGCGCGCTCGTCGTCCTCGCGGCGGTCGGCCTCGCGCTGCAACGCACGCGCCTCGGCAAGGCGATCCGCGCCGTGTCCGACGACCGCGACCTCGCGGAGTGCTCGGGCATCGACGTTCGGCGCGTCGTCATGCTCGTGTGGGTCGGCGCCGGCGCGATCGCGGCGCTCGGCGGCGTGTTCCTCGGGATGGTCGAGCAGGTCGGCTGGAGCATGGGCTTCAACCTGCTGCTGCCGATGTTCGCGGGCGTGATCCTGGGCGGGCTCGGCACCGCGTTCGGCGTCGTCGCCGGCAGCCTCGTGATCGGCGTCGTGACGCAGCTCAGCACGCTGTGGTTCCCCACCGAGCTCAAGTTCCTGTGGGCGCTCGTCGCGCTCGTGGCGATCCTGCTCGTGCGCCCGCAGGGGATCCTCGGACGCGCGCAGAGGGTCGGGTGATGGACGCCGCGGGCATCCTCGTCGACGCGCTGCGCGCCGCGGTCAGCCTCGAGGCGGCCGTGTACGCGCTCGCCGCGATCGGGCTCAACGTCCACTTCGGCTACACGGGCCTGCTCAACTTCGGCCAGGTCGGCTTCATGCTCGTCGGCGCGTACGGCGTCGCCGCGACCGTGGCGACGTACGGGCTCCCGTTGTGGGTCGGCGTCGCCGTCGGCGTCGCGCTCGCGGTCGTGCTGGCGCTGTGTCTCGGCGTCCCGACGCTGCGCCTGCGCGCCGACTACCTCGCGATCACGACCATCGCCGCGTCCGAGATCCTGCGACTGTTGTTCCGCAGCGAGCTGATGCGGCCCGTGACCAACGGCGTGTTCGGGTTGCAGCGCTTCGCCGATTCGTTCTATTCGATCAACCCGTTGCCCGAGCGGCGCTACGGGATCGGCCGCCTCACGTTCGGGCACGACCGTCTGTGGGCCACGCTCGTCGCGTGGGCGCTCGCCGCCGCCTGCGCCGTGGTCGTCGCGCGCCTCGCGTCGAGCCCGTGGGGACGCGTGCTGCGTTCGATCCGCGACGACGAGGACGCGGCGCGCGCGCTCGGCAAGAACGTGTTCGCGGTCAAGCTGCAGAGCCTCGCGGTCGGCGGCGTGGCCGGCGCGCTCGCCGGCATGATGCTCGCGATCGGCCAGCAGGCCGCGAGCCCCGACACGTACGTGCCCGCGGTGACGTTCTTCGCCTACACGCTGCTGATCCTCGGCGGGCCCGCGACGGCGTGGGGGCCGGTCCTCGGCGCGGTGCTGTTCTCGTTCGTCGTTGCCGGCGCCGACACGTTGCTGCGCGAGGCGATCGCGGCGGGCGTCGTGCCGGGCGGCGTGCTGGCGTCCGACCAGGTCGGCGCGGTGCGGTTCGCGCTCGTGGGCCTCGGTCTCATGCTGCTGGTCGTGTTCCGTCCGCAGGGGATCCTCGGCGACCGGAGGGAGACGACGCTCGATGCCGGCTGACGACCCGCGCGCGTGGACCGAGCGTGTCGAGGCGCGCCCCGGCGCGCCCAAGCCCGACGCGCTGCTGACGGTCGACGGCGTCGCGCGCTCGTTCGGCGGCGTGCGCGCGCTCGACGTCGACCACCTCGAGGTGCAGCGCGGCTCGATCACCGCACTCATCGGCCCCAACGGCGCCGGCAAGACGACGTTGTTCGACGTGCTGTCCGGGTTCGAGCGCGCGGAGTCCGGACGGTGGAGCTTCGACGGCGCGGAGCTCACCCGCGCGCCGCCGCACCGCGTCGCGCGCGGGGGCATGGTGCGCACGTGGCAGCTGACGCGTCCGCTGGCGCGCATGACGGTGATCGAGAACGTCATGGTCGCCGGCGCGCGCCGGCGCGGCGAGCGGCTGTCGAACGCGCTGCTGGCGCGGCGGTGGCGCGCCGAGGAACGGGCGTGTGAGGAGCGCGCCGAGGAGCTCCTCGAGCGCTTCGGGCTCGCGCACGCGCGCGACGAGCTCGCCGGCACGCTGTCGGGCGGCCAGCGCAAGCTCCTCGAGATCGCGCGCGCGCTGATGGCGGACCCCGCGCTGCTGATGCTCGACGAGCCCATGGCGGGGCTCAACCGCGCCTTCGGGCGCACCGTGCTCGACCACGTGGAGGCGCTGCGCGCCGACGGCGTGACGATCCTGTTCGTGGAGCACGACATGGACGTCGTCGCCGGCATCGGGGACTGGGTCGTGTGCATGGCCGAGGGCCGCGTCATCGCCGAGGGCACGCCCGCGCACGTCGGGCGCGACCCCGCGGTCGTCGACGCGTACCTCGGCGCGCGCGCCGAGGCGGCGCCGTGACGGGCCCCCAGCCGCCCCCGGCCCTGAGCGCGCGCGGCGTCGTCGCGGGCTACGTCGCGGGCGTCCCGATCGTCGACGGCTGCGACCTCGACGTCGGCGCCGGCGAGCTCGTCGGCATCGTCGGTCCCAACGGCGCGGGCAAGTCGACGCTGCTCAAAGCGATCTTCGGTCTCGTGCGCGTCACGGCCGGCACCGTCGCGCTGCACGGCGACGACGTCACCGGACGGGCGCCGCACGCGCTCGTCGCCGCCGGCGTCGGCTACGTCCCGCAGTCGCGCAACGTCTTCCCGTCGCTCACCGTGCGCGAGAACCTCGAGATGGGCGCGTACACGCACCCGCGCGACGTCCGCCGCCGCCTCGACGAGGTCGCCGACGTCTTCCCGCTCGTCGCACGACGGGCGCGCGACGTCGCCGGCGCGCTGTCCGGCGGCCAGCGTCAGGTCGTCGCGATGGCGCGCGCGCTCATGGCGGAGCCGTCCGTGCTGCTGCTCGACGAGCCCTCCGCCGGCCTGTCGCCCGCCAACGTCGACGACGTGTTCGCGAGCGTCGTCGAGGTCAACCGCGCCGGGGTCGCGGTCGCGATGGTCGAGCAGAACGCGCGCCGGTGCCTCGAGACGTGCGCGCGCGCCTACGTCCTCGACTCCGGGAGGACCGCGCACACGGGCACCGGCCGCGAGCTCCTGGACGACCCGAAGGTCGTCCAGCTCTACCTCGGCACGCTCGCGTCGGGACGCCGCCGGTAGGGCTCCGGACGGCACGGCGCGTGTGTATCCTTCGACCTCCCGGTGGGCACGGGCGTGCCACCGGGAGGTCGAAGGGGGGACGGCGCGCCGCGCGGCGCGCCCCA
>DASZZZ010000088.1:0-5379 GCA_036260375.1 Actinomycetota bacterium | reverse complement strand
CCGCGCGCGCGTTACGCGCTCGGCCTCGGCCGCGCGCCAGCGCGCGATCGCGC
This sequence comes from Actinomycetota bacterium, assembly GCA_036260375.1. GTDB lineage: Bacteria > Actinomycetota > CADDZG01 > CADDZG01 > WHSQ01 > DASZZZ01. The sequence goes on along the minus strand of DASZZZ010000088.1, from coordinate 5,326 downwards.
CATGGTCGCCCGACAGCAACACCTCCGGGACGTGATGGCCGCGGAACTCCGGGGGCCGTGTGTAGTGCGGGTGCTCGAGCAGCCCGCGAGCGTGCGACTCGGTCGCGAGCGACTCGGCGTTGCCGAGCACTCCGGGGACGAGGCGCGACGCCGCCTCGATCACCACCAGCGCCGCCAGCTCGCCGCCGGCGAGGACGTAGTCGCCGATCGACAGCTGCTCGTCGGCGAGGTGCTGCGCGACGCGCTCGTCCACGCCCTCGTAGCGCCCGCACAGCAGCACGATGTGCGGGCGCGCCGCGAGCTCCTCGACGAGCGCGTGGTCGAGCAGACGGCCGCGCGGCGACAGCAGCACGACGTGCGCGTCCGGCGCGTCGAGCGCCTCGACCGCGGCGAACAGCGGCTCGGGGCGCATCACCATGCCGGCGCCGCCGCCGTACGGGACGTCGTCGACCGAGCGATGACGCCCGAGCCCGTGCGCGCGGAGGTCGTGCACGCGCACGTCGAGCATGCCCGACTCGACCGCGCGGCCGAGCAGGCTCACGCGCAACGGCGCGTCGAAGAGCTCCGGGAACAGCGTGACGACGTCGACGCGCACGGCCGCGCTACTCGATCAGTCCGGCGGGAGGGTCGACCGTCACGCGGCGCGCGTCGAGGTCGATCGCGACGACGATGTCCTTGACCATCGGCACGAGCGCGTCGCCGCCGCGAGTCGTGACGTCGAGGAGGTCGTGTGCCGCGCCGGGCACGACGCGCGCGACTTCGCCGACACGCTCGCCCGCGGCGGTCACCACCTCGCAGCCGGTCAGCTCGAAGGTCCAGAACTCGCCCTCCCCGAGCGGTCGGAGGTCGTCGCCGGAGACGTACAGGGGGCCGCGCAGGGTCTCGGCGGCGTCGCGATCGTCGATCCCGTCGAACTTCACGAGGAGGCGGTTGCGGTGGACGCGTGCGTCCTCGACGACGAGCACGGCGCCGTCGCCGCGCGCGAGCGCGGAGCCGGGCTCGAACCGGCGCGGGTCGTCGGAGATCGGCTCGACGTAGACCTCGCCGCGGATCCCGTGCGGCTTGCCGACGACGCCGGCGAGCAGCCGGTCGGGCGGCGCGCTCACCGGCGCGTCCCTAGTCGACGACCTCGACGCCGAGCGAGCGGCCCTCGCGTTGGCCCGCGGCGCGCGCGAGCAGGCGCAGCGAGTGGATGATGCGACCGCGCCGGCCGATGATCTTGCCCATGTCGTCGGGGTGGACGCCGACCTCGAAGACGACGCCACCGCGCTCGTCCTCGACCTCCTCGATCTCCATCTCGTCGGGATGGTCGAGCAGCCACGGGCCGACGTACTCGAGCAGCGCGCGGCTCACGACTCCTCGCCCGTCTCCTCGGCGTCGTCGCCCGCCGTCTCCTCGACCGACGCGGCCGCGGTCGCCCGCCGCTGCGGCGCCGGCGTGGGGGCCGGGGCCTCGGCCGGCGTGGGGACGGGGGCGGGCCGGCCCTCGAACGCAGCCCACGCGCCGCTTATCTCGAGCAGCTTGCGGACCGTGTCGGAGGGCTGGGCCCCGTTGCGAAGCCAGTAGACGGCGCGGTCGGTGTCGATGGTGACGCCCGACGGCTCCCGGCGCGGCTGGTAGTTGCCGATCGCCTCGATGATGCGGCCGTCCCGGGGGCTGCGGGAGTCCGCGACGACGACGCGGTACGACGGCTGCTTCACCTTGCCGACGCGCATCAACCTGATCTTGACCATCGTCCTCCCACCGGCGATTCGATTACGGGAAACCCGAAGCCTATCAGGGCGCCGCGGGGCGCCCGCTCAGGCCCCCATGCCGGGCGGCAGGCGCATCCCCCCCGGCAGGCGCATCTTGCCGCCCTTGCCGCCGCCGCCCATCATCTTGACCATCTTGCGCACCTGATCGAACTGCTTCACGAGCTGGTTGACGTCCTGGATCGTGGTCCCCGACCCGGTCGCGATCCGCCGTCTGCGGCTCCCCTTGATGATGTGGGGGTCGGCGCGCTCCTGCGGCGTCATCGAGCGGATCATCGCCTCGATCTTGGGCAGCTGCGCGTCCATCTGCGCGTCGCCGACCGGCAGCTTCGACATCCCCGGCAGCATCCCGACGACCTGCGACAGCGGCCCCATCTTCTTGATCGCCTGGAGCTGCGACAGGAAGTCGTCGAACGTGAACTCGGCGCGCCTCAGCTTCTCCTCCATGCGGCGCGCCTCGTCGGCGTCGAACGCCTCCTCGGCCTTCTCGATGAGCGTGAGCACGTCGCCCATGCCGAGGATGCGCGACGCCATGCGGTCGGGATGGAACGGCTCGAGGTCGGCGAGCTTCTCCCCCACGCCGGCGAACTTGACCGGCGTCCCCGTGACGTAGGCCATCGACACCGCGGCGCCGCCGCGCGCGTCGCCGTCGAGCTTCGTCAGCACGATGCCGGTGACGTCGACCTCCGCGAGGAACGCCTCGGCGACGTTGACCGCGTCCTGACCCGTCATCGCGTCGCACACGAGCAGCGTCTCGGTCGGCTCGACGGCACGCGCCACCGCACCGAGCTCGCGCATGAGGTCGGGGTCGACGTGCATGCGGCCCGCGGTGTCGACGAGGACGTCGGTGTGACCCTCGTCGCGGGCGTGCGCCAGCGCGCGCGCCGCGACCGCGGGCGCGTCGTCGGGCGCGGCGTCCGGCTCCGCGTGCACGTCGACGCCGGCCTGCTCGCCGAGCAGCTGGAGCTGCCGGATCGCCGCCGGACGCCTGAGGTCGCACGCGACGAGCAGCGGACGGCGCCCCTGCCCCTTGAGATGGCGAGCGAGCTTCGCCGCCGCGGTCGTCTTGCCCGAGCCCTGGAGGCCCGCGACCAGCACGACGCGCGGGGGCCGTGGCGCCGTCCGAAGGCCGACCGCCTCCTTGCCGAGGACGTCGATCAGCGCCGCGTGCACGAGCTTGATCACCTGCTGCGCGGGCGTCAGCGACTTGTGGATCTCGGCGCCCTCGGCGCGTGCGCGTACGTCGGCGACGAACGCCTTGACGACCTTGAGCGCGACGTCGGCCTCGAGCAGCGCGAGGCGGATCTCGCGCAGGACCTCGTCGACCTGCTTCTCGGTCAGGCGCCCGCGCGACCGCAGGCGCGTGAAGATGTCGTCTAGCCGGCCGCTCAGGGCGTCGAACATGGGCTCAGGTTACGCCCGCGCTCAGGACAGGAGCGCGTCGACGAACGTCTTGGGGTCGAACGGTTCGAGGTCGTCGATCCCCTCTCCGACGCCGATCAGCTTGATCGGGATGTCGAGCGAGTTCTCGATCGCGAGCGCGATGCCGCCCTTGGCCGTGCCGTCGAGCTTGGTGAGGACGACGCCCGTCACGCCGACCGCACCGGCGAACTCGCGCGCCTGGGCGAGGCCGTTGCCGCCGGCGGTCGCGTCGATCACGAGCAGCACCTCGTGGACCGCCCCGTCCTTCTCCACGACGCGTCGGATCTTGGCGAGCTCGTCCATCAGCGGCGTCTTCGTGTGCAGTCGACCCGCGGTGTCGATCACGAGGACGTCGACTCCGCGCGCCCGCGCGTGCTGGTGGGCGTCGTAGGCGACCGCGCCGGGGTCGGCGCCGGGCTGGTGCTTCACGAGCGTCGCGCCGGCGCGCTCGGCCCACACGCCGAGCTGCTCGTCGGCCGCGGCGCGAAAGGTGTCCGCGGCCGCGACCGCGACGCTGCGCCCGCGCTCCCGCAGGTCGGCGGCGAGCTTGCCTATCGTCGTCGTCTTTCCGGTCCCGTTGACGCCGACGACGAGCCACACCGTCGGCCCGTCGGGTGCGAACGCAAGCGTCCGCTCACGCTCGGTGTCGAAGCGCGCGAGCAGCGCGTCGGCGAGCAGCCCCTTGACGACGCGGTCGTCGCGCGCGGCCGTGTCGCGCGCCCGCCGCCGGACGTCGGCGACGATCGCGGTGGCGAGCTCCACGCCGACGTCGGCCTGGATGAGGACCGCCTCGAGGTCGTCCCACGTGTCGTCGTCGAGGCCCCCGCCGAACGTCTCCGACAGCCGCGCGCCGAGGAAGCGGCGGCTCTTGGAGAGGCGGTCGCGCAGGCTCGGCCGGACCGGCGCGGGAGCCTCGGCGGCGACCGGGCGCTCGTCGACCGCGGCCGGCGGGCGCTCGTCGACCGCGGCCGGCGGGCGCTCGTCCACCGCGGTCGTCGCAACCGGCTCGTCGGCGCTCTCGGGACGCTCCTCGACGGCGACGGCGCCGCGCTCCTCGGGCCCGTCGTCGTCGCCTCCGCGCCGCCGACCCGCCACGAACGCGATACCGACGAGCAGCGCGAGCCCGGCCGCGACGAGGAGCTCGGGGACCATTCCTTCGGGCATGCCGGAAAGGCTATAACGCGACGCGCTCGGCGCCGGCGCCGGGCCCGGCGGTCAGCCGACGAGCTCCTCCATGCGCTTGGCGACGACACGCGACACGCCGTCGGACGACATCGACACGCCGTAGAGCAGGTCGGCGGCCTCCATCGTCCGCTTCTGGTGCGTGACGACGAGCACCTGCGCGTGCTCGCGCAGGTCGCCGACCAGCGTGAGGAAGCGCTGCAGGTTGACGTCGTCGAGCGCGGCCTCGACCTCGTCGAGCAGATAGAACGGCGACGGGCGCGAGCGGAAGATCGCGAACAGGAATGCGAGCGCCACGAGCGAGCGCTCGCCGCCCGAGAGCAGCGACAGCTTGCGCACGTTCTTGCCCGGGGGCCGCGCCTCGACCTCGATGCCGGCGTGCAGCAGGTCGCTCGCGTCGGTGAGCCGCAGGCGTCCGCTGCCGCCCGGGAAAAGGCGTTCGAACACGACCTCGAACTCGCGCGCGACGTCCTCGAACGCACTGCGGAACACCTCGACGATGGTCGCGTCGACGTCGCCGACGACCTTGAGCAGGTCGGCCTTGGACGACTTGAGGTCGTCCATCTGGCCGACGAGGAAGCCCTCCCGCTCCGATAGCTCGGCGTGCTCCTCGCTGGCGCGCGGGTTGACCGGCCCGAGGCGCCGGATGTCGCGCTCGAGGCGCTCGACGCGCGCGCGGGCGTCGTCTTCGTCGAGTCCGGCGAGGTCGAGTCCTGCGAGGTCGCCGGCCGACATGCCCCACTCGTCCATCGCCCGCTCGGCGACCGCCTCGGCGCGCGCCCTGGCCTCGGCGCGGCGGACCTCGGCGTCGCGGCGCCGGCGGCCGATGTCGTCGAGCGCGTCGGACAGCTCCCGCTCGCGCGCCCGCAGCGACGCCACCACCTGCTCGCCCTCCTCGGCGCGCGCCCGGGCCGCGGCCGCGTTGTCCGCCGCCCGGCGTGCCCATGCCTCGCCCGCGGCCGCGGCGCGGC
>DASZZZ010000087.1:0-90467 GCA_036260375.1 Actinomycetota bacterium | reverse complement strand
GCCGGCTCGTGCGAGCATCGCCCGCGCGCGGTCGCGGATCGCGCCGGCGTCGGGCTCGTCGGGCGCGAGGCGGAAGGCTTCGAGCAGGTGGGACGCGACGACCTCGACGATCTCGTCGTCGTCACCGGACCAGCTCCGTTCGAGGTGATCGGCCGCCGCGAGGTGACGCGACCGCCGGTCGCGCTTCGACAGCGTGTCGTACGCCACCTTCTGCATGAGCGACTGCAGGAACCCGTACTGACCGCGCTCGGGCGACCGCGCGTCCATCTGGAGCGCGAAGACCTCCTTGCGGACGAGCGCTGCGAGCAGCGGCTCGACGTCGTGCGCCGGCCGGCCCGAGACCGCCGCGATCGCCGTGACGGTGAAGGTCTTCCCGAGCACCGACGCGTCTTGGACGATCGCGCGCTCGTCGGGCTCGAGGCCGTCGATGCGCGCCGCGATCAGCGCCTGGAGCGTCTCGGGGACCGCGAGCTCCTCGACCGGGCCCGTGGGCAGGAACCGGTCGCCCTCGCGGACGAGGTGACCGCGGTCCAGCAGCATCCGGGCCGTCTCGACCGCGTAGAGCGGGATTCCCTCGGCGCGCTCGCGGATCCGCTCGACGAGCTCGTCGGGCACCCCCGGCACCATCCCGCGCAGCAGCTCCCGCATCGCGTCGTCGGCGAGCGGCTCGAGCGAGAGCGACGTCGAGCCGTGACGGTTCGCGCCCCACGTCGGTCGACGCTCGAGCAGCTCCGGGCGCGCGAGCGCGAGCACGAAGATCGGGCGTGCGCGCGACCACTCGAGGAGGTGCTCGATGAAGTCGAGCAGCGACTCGTCGGCCCACTGCAGGTCCTCGAAGACCATGATCACCGGCCACCGGTCCGTCATCGCCTCGAAGAAGAGCCGCCACCCCGCGAACAACTCCTCGCGCGAGGGCGACGCCAACTCGCCGAGGCCGAGGAGGTGCGCGAGCTTCGGCTCGACGAAGCGGCGGTCCTCCTCGTCGGCGACGACGTCCCCGACGACGTCGTGCAGCTTGCGCGCCGCGACCTCCGGGTCCTCCTCCTCGGCGATCAGCGCGCGCATGCGGACCATCTCCGCGAGCGCCCAGTACGTCACGCCCTCGCCGTACGCGATGCAACGGCCGCGGTGCCAGAACAGGTCGTCCGCGACGCCGTCGATGTACTTGAAGAACTCCCACGACAGGCGCGACTTCCCGATCCCGCCGACGCCCGTGACCGAGAGCAGATGCGCCTTGCGGTCCTCGATCGAGGCGTGGAGGAGCTCCTTCAGCAGCCGGAACTCGCGGTCCCGTCCGACGAACGGCGCCTCGAGGCCGCTCGAGCGCAGCTCCCCACCACGCAGCGACATCACGCGGACGGCGCGCGACAGGTGCATCGGCTCGGCCTTGCCCTTCAGGTCGTGGGTCCCGGCGTCCTCGTAGGCGATCGCCGCCTCGGTGGCACGTCGCGTCGCGTCGGTGACCACGACCGTCCCGGGCGCCGCCGCCGACTGCACCCGCGACGCCGTGTTCACGAGGTCGCCGGCGACCATGCCTTGACCCTCGGCACCGAGCGTCACCGCAGCCTCACCGGTCGCCACGCCCGCGCGCAGCGCGAGCTCGGGCGCGCCCACCTCGTCGCCGAGCGCCGCCACGGCCTCCACGAGGTCGAGCCCGGCGCGCACCGCGCGCTCGGCATCGTCCTCCTGCGCGACGGGGGCGCCCCACACCGCCATGACCGCGTCGCCGATGAACTTCTCGACGGTGCCGCCGTGACGCTCGACGATCGCGCGCATGAGGTCGAAGTAGCGCCCCATGACCCGCCGCAGCGACTCGGGGTCGAGCCGCTCGCCGAGGCTCGTCGACCCGGTGACGTCGGCGAACAGGACGGTGACGGTCTTGCGGACCTCGCGCCGGACCGCGACGTCGGCCGGCAGTGGACTACCGCAGTTCAAGCAGAACTTGGCTCGATCGGGATTGGCCTCGCCGCACCTCGGGCAGATCGCCATCGCGCCAGCCTAGAGGCACCACCGCGCAACGGACACGGGGTTCGCCGCGCGCGCCGGGCGCGTCGATAATCGGTCTCCGGCAACGAGAGAGGAACCCATGCGCATCACGTCCAGCGTCACGTCCGTCTCGTGGATCCCGTCCGAGGCGGTCAAGGGCCTGAGCCGGCTCGTGTTCGACCTCGGCGTCGTCCTCTACGACCGGCCCCCACCCGATCGCATCGGCCCGCTCGACGAGCTCGTCGAGCGCCACGAGTTCCGCTTCGCGCAGCGGCTCGACGCGTGGATCGACGTCGAACGCGGGCGCGTGACCGGCTACGGACAGTCGGGGCACGGCGTGCTCGGCGCGACGCGCGTCGGCGTGGGTGAGCGGCGCATGGCGTTCCCGGCGGTCGAGTTCCCCGACATCCGCCACGACCCGATCGTCGGCGACGACTACGTGACGTTCTCGCAGACCGCCGGCGGCCGCACCGCGCTGCCCGCGCCGCGCCGCGTCGGCAGACGGCCGTTCGTGCGCGTGGAGCCGCCGATCGCGTGGACGACCCTGTCGCTGACGCTGCGCGCGTCCGGAGGCGTCGAGCGAGGCGTCGTCGGCGCGAGCCCGTTCCCCCGTCACTGGATCTACGACGACGGCGGGGAGCTCGTCGCCAAGACCGGGTTGATCGACTTCAAGTCGTGGTACGCGGACGCGTTCGGGCTGCGCACGCCGTGGGGGGCCGAGGACTCGCCCGCAATCGTCACGGAGGTCGAGAGCGCACTCGAGCGCGAGCTGTCGTCGACGATCATGCGCGGCGGCGAGCGACCCGAGGTGCGCCAGCTCCCGGCCGGCGCGCGCCTCGTCGAGCAGGGCGCGCCGGGCGACGAGCTCTACGTGCTCCTCGACGGCGTCGTACGCGTCGAGGTCGACGGCGAGCCGCTCGCGGAGGTCGGCCCGGGCGCGATCCTCGGCGAGCGCGCGCTGCTCGAGGGCGGCACGCGCACGTCCGCCCTCGTCACCGTGACGCCCGCGCGCGTCGCGGTCGCGCGCGGCGACGCGGTCGACCGCGCCGCGCTCGCAGAGGTCGCGCGCGGACATCGCCGGGAAGAGGGGCGTTGACCGACGACGCGGCGAGCCTCTACGAGCTGCCTCTCGACGAGTTCACCGCGGCGCGCGACGCGCTCGCGGCGCGACTCAAGCGAGACGGAGACGCGGGGGCCGCGGCCGAGGTCAAGAAGCTGCGCAAGCCCACCGTCGCGGCATGGGCGGTCAACCAGCTCGCGCGCCGCGACGCGGGGCGCGTCGGCGAGCTCCTCGACGTCCGCGCGCGCATCGCGTCCGCGCGCGGCGCCGACGAGTTGCGCGCGCTGACCGAGCGCAGGCGCGCGCTCGTCGCGGCCCTCGTCGACGCGGCGCGCCAGGTCCTCGACGACGCGGGTCACGGCGCCGCGCCGGCGACGCTCGACGACGTCGCGCGCACGCTGCAGGCGGGAGGGACCGAGGAGGAGCGCGACGCGTTGCGCGCGGGCGTGCTCACGCGCCCGCTCGACCCTTCGGGATTCGAGGGGCTCGGCGCGTTCGAGGGCTTCGGTGCCGTCGACGCGTCGCAGCCCGAGGCGAGCGCGCCGGAGCCGTCGCGCGCCGACGAGCGCGCCCGGACGCGCGCCGACGAGCTCGACGCGCGCGCCCGCGCCGCGGAGGAGGAGGCGGCCGAGCAGGAGCGCGCCGCCGCGGCGGCCGAGCGCGAGGCACGCAAGCTCGCGCAGCGCGCGGCGACGGCGCGCCGTGCCGCGGACCGAGCGCGGACGCGCGCCGAGGAGGCGCGCGCCGCGCTGGAGGAGTAGGCCGGCCGCGCGCCGCCGAACGGGTGAACGCCCGCTAGCGGGCGGCGCGGCGCGCCGTCGTGATCGTCTCGCAGCTCGAGAACGTCGTCGTGTCGGCGTCGTCGACGCACACGTCGCCGTCCGGCCCCCCGGCGAGGGCGTCGGCGCCGCCGCCACCGGCGAGCTCGTCGGCGCCCTCGCCGCCGTCGACGCCGTCGCGGCCCCCGAGCCCCGACACGACGTCCGCGCCGGCGCGCGCCGCGATCGAGTTGCCCGTCGGGCCGCCGGTGATGCGGTCGCCGAAGCTGGAGCCCGTCACGTGCTCGATAGCGTCGAGCACGTCGTCGCCCCAGCTCCCCGACGCGCGGCCCGGCCCGGTGCCGTCGGACAGCACGACCGAGACGCCCGGAGCGGGCGCGGGCTTGTACGAGACACGGTCGAAGCCGGAGCCGCCGGAGACGACGTCGGCGCCGCGGCCCGGCGTCACGACGTCGTTGCCGCTCCCGCCGCGCAGCGTGTTGGCGCCCGCATTGCCCGACAGCGTGTCGGCGAACGCGGAGCCGGTGACGTCCTCGATCCCGGCGAGCTCGTCGGCCCCCTCGCCGGCCGCGGACGTCGCCGCGAGGTCGACCGCGACGGGGACGGCGCTCTCCGAGTAGTCGGCGGCGTCGATGCCGGCGTCGCCACGCAGCACGTCGTTGCCCGGCCCCCCGCGCAGCACGTCGTTGCCGCCGCGCCCGACGAGGACGTCGTTGCCGCCGCGCCCGGACAGGACGTCGTTGCCGCCGCGTCCGCACATCACGTCGTCCCCGTCGGTGCCGGCGAGGACGTCGTCGCCCGCGGTGCCGAGGACGTCGCAGCGCTCGAACTGCGCGCCGGCCGTGCGCGCCTCGTCCATGCGCACGGTGCACGTGGGCGCCGCACCCGAGCACGCGCCGGTCCACGACAACAGCTCCGAGTCCCACGACGGCGTCGCGGTCAAGGTGACCGCCGCGCCCGCGGTGAAGAGCTCGGAGCAGTCGGTGCCGCAGTCGACGCCCGCGGGCGCGCTCGTCACGCGCCCCACACCCACCGTCGCGACGTCGAGCCGGTGGACGCGCTCGTAGACGGCGGTGAACGTCGTGGGCGCGTCGGTGACGACGTTGTGGCTCGCGTCGCCGCCGTCGGACCACGACACGAAGCGGTACGTGGCGCCGTCGAGCTGCTGGAGCAGCGGCGCGCCGAGCGAGCTCGTCGAGCCCTCGATCACCGTGCGCGTCGCCGGCGTCACGACGCTCTCCGAGCCGAACGCGACGCGCAGCCCCGTGGGCTGAGTGCGCAGATCGATCGCGACCGGGCGCGGGTCGATCATCACCGAGTCGGTGTCGGTGAGGCCGCCGGAGTCGGTCGCGGTGAGACGGAGCTCGAGGCGCGACGGGTAGTCGTGGTCGGGAGCGGTGAACGATCCCGACGCGACGCCGGGGTAGTCCTGGAGCGGGTGCTCGTGGCACGAGTCGTTGGTCGCGCAGTGGTGGAGCACGAGCGACCACGACAGCGCGCCCGCGCTGAGCGCGCCGTCCTGCGCGTCGGTCGCTGCGCCCGCGAACGACACGACGTCGCCGACGGCCCACGTCCGGTCGGCCGCGGGCGACCGGATCGTCGCGACGGGGGCCGAGTCCCCCGCCGTCACCGTGACCTCGTCGACGTCGCGCCCGCCGCGCCCGTCGGTCACCGCGAGCCCGACGACGTAGGTCCCCGCGGCGCGGTACGTCGCGCGCGGCGCCGGCGCCGTCGAGTCGTCGTAGGCGCCGTCGCCGTCGAGGTCCCACGCGTACGCGAGCGGGTCGCCGTCGGGATCGGTCGAGCCGGTGGCGTCGAATTCGACGCTCAGCGGCGCGGGGCCGTCCGCGGGCGTCGCGGTGGCGCGCGCGACGGGGGCGGCGTTGCCGCTCGCGTAGCGCACGCGGTGGACCGAGCCGTCGAAGTCGACGTAGAAGAGGTCGCCTCCGGGGCCGACCTCGATGTCGACCGGGCTCGACGCGCCCGGCAGGAACGGGGCCACCGTGGCGGGGTCGGGCACGCCGCCCGTGCCCGCGCGCATCGTCCATATGCAGTCGCGCGAGTAGTCGCCGAAGAACAGCGCGCCGTCGTACGCGTCGGGGTACGAGCCGCCCTCGTAGAACGCCAGTGCGGTCACGGAGGAGTCGCCGGCGGTCGAGCAGACGTCGCCCGGGAACACGGGCGATCCGTGGACGTACGACAGCAGCGGCATGGTCGTCTGACCCGGCGGCGAGTACAGGCTGCGGCACACCTCGAGCCCGGCGGCCTCGTAGCCCGCCTGCCGGTTCGGTCCCTCGAAGCACGGCCACCCGAAGTTCTCGACCGGCGCGGCCGGCGACGGGACGCGGTCGACCTCCTCGCGCGTGTCCCACCCGACGTCGCCGACGTAGACGTCGTCGGTACCCGGCCGCAGCGCGAAGCGGAACGGGTTGCGCAGCCCGTAGGCGACGATCCTGCGCTGGTTGGCGTCGGCGGCGCCGGCCATCGGATTGTCCGGCAGCGCGGCCCCCGTGTCCGGGTCGACGCGCAGCAGCGCGCCGCCGAGCCCCACGGGATCGCCGGTCGTCCGCACGTCCTGACTGCGCAGCGCGCCACCCTGCGCGCTGGGCGGCGACTGCACCCCGCCCACGCCCGCGGGCGGGTCTCCGCACGGGTTGAGCGGCGCGCCGTCCTGCCCGTAGTCGACGAAGCGGAACGACGCGCCCTCGCCCCCGCTCACGTAGAGCGCGCCGTCGGGACCGAAGCCGACGTCGCCGATCGTGTGGCTCGGGTACTGCTGGCACCAGTCCTCGATCAGCACTCTCTCCGCGCTCATGGCGTTGCCGGACGCGGTCAGACGCGACAGGCGCGCACCCACGACGCAGCCGTCGGCGGTCGCGCCCGGCGGGCTCGGGCACGGGTCGGACGTCGCGCCGGCGGCCCCCCAGCGCGGGGGCGTGGCGCCGATAGCGGCGTCGAGCGTGTAGGTGACGTAGACGTACGGCCGCGCCGGGAACGCGGGGTCGAGCGTCATGCCGACGAGACCGCGGTCCCAGAAGTTGTGCACGTTGGTGCGGAGGTCGGCGAACACGTCGGCCGAGGCGTCGCCCGGCCCGCTGAAGACCTTGACCAAACCGCTCTTCTCCGCGACGAACACGCGCCCGTCGGGAGCGAACGAGATCGCGGTGGGGTTCGTGAGGCCGCTCCAGACGACGACGTCGTCGAACCCGGGCAACGGCGACGACGCGCCCGCGCCGGCGGGGGGCAGCACTGCGGTGGCGAGCGCGAGAGAGATCGCGGCGAGCGCCAGACGGCGACGCGAGCGATGCGTCGTGCGCAACGGGCGGGACATGGATTCCTTCGATCGAAGTGACGGGGAGTCCACTGTACGCGCTCGCTGGATGTAAATGGCATGCGGATGACTCGAGCAAGCCGCGCATTTCCGTCATTGCGAACCCGTCGCGCGCTCACATTTCGCCCAATGCGGTCGCGCGCGTTTCCCGCGTGTGGCCGCGGGTAAGCCGCCCGCGCACACGGGGCGGCGGGCCGACCGGCCCGTCATCGACGACAAGGAGGGGGCTTCACATGAGCAGACTCCGATTGGGCGCGGCGTTCGTCGCCGTCGCGGTGGCGAGCTCGATGTTGCTGGCGCCGGCGCAGGCGGCGACCGCGCAGACTTCGGCGACCAGCTTCCGCGACGTCCTCGTCAAGGGCACGGGCGACAACGGCGAGCGCTTCCGCGGCCGTCTCGACATCGTCAAGTTCGTGTCGACCAACGAGGGCGTGAAGGCGGTCGGCAACCTCGACGGCCGCGTCCGCGACGCCGACGGCAACTTGATCGGCCGCGTCGAGGACAAGCGCATCCGCGTACCGCTCGCCGCCGCGAACGGGACGTGCGAGATCCTGCACCTGGAGCTCGGGCCCCTCGACCTCGACCTGCTCGGACTCGTGATCCACCTCGACAGGATCGAGCTCGACATCACCGCGGAGCAGGGGCCGGGCAATCTCCTCGGCAACCTGCTGTGCGCGATCGCAGGCCTGCTCGACCCGGGCGTGGACCTTCCGGACATCCTCGCCCAGCTGCTCACGCTGCTGACGCGCTTGCTCGACCTGTTCTCGTAGCTCCGCACGCCGAACCAGCACTGCGAAGGGGGCCCGCCCGGCCCCCTTCGTCGCGTCGCGGCACTCCGTCTCGCGCGCGTCCCGGCGTCGTCCGCCGCGCGTCGCGCTCGATCCGCGAGTATCGAGCCGTGAGCCAAACCCGACCCGCCGCCGCGCGCCCCGGCCCGCGTCCGTCGCGGCCGCGACGGCGGCGACGCGGGTGGTTGGGGGTCCCGCGGCCCGCGCGGCTCGTCGTCACCGTTCTGGTCGCCGTCGTCGTGCTCGCCGGCGGCGCGCTCGCGGCACTGCGCGTCGCCCGGCCCGGCGCGCTCCCGGGCGTGACGGTCGCGGGCGTGGACGTCGGGGGACTCGAGGAGGCCGAGCTCGAGCGGCGCATGACTGCGCTCGCACGCGCCCGGCGCGCCGCCCGCGTCACGCTCGTGCGGCGCGCGACCGAGGGGGCCGGCGAGGCGTCGACGGCGATGCCCGCGGGCGAGCTCGGCGCCCGGCTCGACGTCGACGCGACCGTCGACGCGATCCTCGCGCCGGGGCGCGACGCGAATCCGATCGCCGCGCTCGCCGACCACGTGCGCGCGTTCGCGGGTCCGACGCGCGTCGCGCCCGTCGTGCGCGTCGACGACGCGGTTCTGCGCGCTCGGCTCGCGCGCGCGTCGCAGCGCCTCGTCGCGGCCCCGCGCGAGGGCGACGTCGAGATACGCGGCGCGACCGTCACGCGCGTCGACCCCGCGCCGGGGGCCGAGGTCGTGCTCGACGAGCTGCGTCCCGACGTGCGCGCCGCGCTGCTCGCCGGAGGGGATCGCACGGTCGAGGTGCCCACGCGCCCCGTCGAGCCCGACACGACGACCGCGGACGTCGACGCCGCCGTGCGCGCCGCCCGCGTCGCGACGTCCGCGCCGATCCGCCTCACGCGCGGGGACGCGGCGCTCGTCCTGTCGCCGCGCGACGTCGGCCGGACGCTCGACGTGACGGTGGAGCGCGCCGGCGACGCGCGCCTCGTCCTGTCGGTGTCGCCGGGGCGACTGGAGGACGTCGTCGGCGAACGCGCCGCGGCGCTCGAGACGGAGCCGCAGGACGCGCGCCTCGTGCTCGCGGGGGGCCGTGTGCGGGTCGTCCCGGCGCGGCCCGGGTTCCGCTTCTCGGCGGAGACGGCCGCGGCGCAGGTTCGCGAGCTCGCCGGCCGCCGTGACGACCGCAGCGCGACGCTGCGCGGCGAGACCGTCGCCGCCGAGCTGACGACGTCGGAGGCGCGCGCGCTCGACGTCGACGAGCGGGTGTCGAGCTTCACGACCTACCACGCGTGCTGCGAGCCGCGCGTCCACAACATCCATCGCATCGCCGACATCGTCGACGGCGCGGTCGTGCTGCCGGGAGAGACGTTCTCGCTCAACGGATACGTCGGGCCGCGCACGCGCGCCAACGGCTTCGTCGGCGCGCCCGCGATCCGCGACGGCGAGTACGTCGACGAGATCGGCGGCGGCATAAGCCAGTTCGCCACCACGCTCTTCAACGCGATCTTCTTCGGTGGCTACGACTTCCTCGAGTACAAGGCGCACTCGTACTACATCGACCGCTACCCGATGGGCCGCGAGGCGACCGTGTCGACGCCGGCCCCCGACCTCGCGTTCCGCAACGACTCCGACGCCGGCATTCTGATCGACACGTCGTACACGGACACGTCGATAACGGTGACGTTCTACGGCAGCACCGAGCGCGACGTGCGCGCGATCATGGGCGAGCCGTACAACTTCGAGCCGCCGCCGACACAAGTCCAGCACGACCCGTCGCTGCGGCGCGGCGAGACCGTCGTCGTGCAGGAGGGGACGCGCGGCTTCGACGTCGTCGTGAAGCGCGTGATCTCGGGACCCGGCGGAGAGAGCACGGTCGAGGAGTTCTTCACCCGCTATCTGCCCCAGCCGCGCATCGTGGCGCGCAACCGTTCCGGACGCGGCTGAGCCTTCCGGTCGAGGCGGGCCGGTGCTACGTTGACCGCCCGACCGACCGCGGCGCGCGCCCGGGAGGCTCGCTAACGTGAAAGGGGGTCACATGCGACGGGCCGTCGTCACCGTCGTATCCGTGCTGCTGGGCGTGAGCGTCATGGCCGTGCCGGCCGTGAGCGCGCCGCCCGAGGCGCCGCCGAGCCAACCGGTCGCGACCGGCACGGGGGGCGCCGCGGCGACCGTCGACGTGCGCGCGACCGAGGCTGCGATCGACGTCCTCGCCGACGGCGGCAATGCGGTCGACGCCGCGGTCGCGGCCGCCGCCGTCCTCGGCGTCACCGACCCGTACTCGTGCGGCATCGGGGGCGGCGGCTTCATGGTCGTCTACCGGGCGTCCGACGGCACCGTGCACACGAACGACCACCGCGAGGCGGCGCCGGGCGCGTTCGAGCCGGACACGTTCATCGACCCGGCGACGGGCCAGCCGATCCCGTTCGCCGAGGCGGTCACCAGCGGACTCGGAGTCGGCGTGCCGGGAACCGTCCTGGGGTGGCAGCGCATGCTCGACCGCTTCGGGACGCGCTCGCTGTCCGAGATGCTGCAGCCGGCGATCGAGGTCGCGCGCCAGGGCTTCGTCGTCGACCAGACGTTCCACGACCAGACCGTGGCGAACCGCGAGCGCTTCAGCCAGTTCACGTCGACGCGCCGGCTGTTCCTCGACGGGAGCAAGGCGCCGCGCGTCGGCAGCGTGTTCCGCAACCCCGACCTCGCCGAGACGCTCGAGCTCATCGCCCGGCGCGGCACGCGCGCGTTCTACGAGGGCCGCATCGCCGACGCGATCGTCGCCGCGGTCCAGGACCCGCCGCTGCGGCCGACCGCGACGTACCGCGTGCGGCCCGGCCTCATGGAGACGTCCGACCTCGAGTCGTACCGCGCTCCGTTCCGCGCGCCGACGCACGTCGGCTACCGGGGCCTCGACGTCTACGGGATGGGGCCGCCGTCGAGCGGCGGGTCGACCGTCGGCGAGGCGCTGAACGTCCTCGAGGGCTTCGACCTCTCGGCGATGCCGCGCGCCGACGCGCTCCACCTCTACCTCGAGGCGTCGGCGCTTGCGTTCGCGGACCGCAACGCATACCTCGGCGACCCCGACTTCGTCGACGTCCCGCTCGACGGGCTGCTGTCCGACGACTACGCCGCCGAGCGCCGCGCGCTCATCGGGCCGACCGCGACGGCCAAGCCGGTCGCGGCCGGCAACCCGTGGCCGTACGACGGCGGGACCGGCGCGCCGCGCGGCGCCGTCGGCGTGAGCCGCGAGGGCCGCTCGACGACCCACCTCACCGTCGCCGACGCCGCCGGCAACGTCGTGAGCTACACGTTCACGATCGAGCAGACCGGGGGCAGCGGGATCGTCGTCCCGGACTACGGGTTCCTGCTCAACAACGAGCTCACCGACTTCAACTTCGTCCCGCCGCACCCGAACGCGCCCGACGGCGGCAAGCGGCCGCGCAGCAGCATGAGCCCGACGATCGTCCTCGACGGCGGCGAGCCCGTGCTCGCCCTCGGCTCTCCGGGCGGCTCCACGATCATCACGACGGTGCTGCAGATGCTCGTCAACCGCATCGACTTCGGCATGACGCTCCCGCGGGCGCTCGCCGCGCCGCGCGCGTCGCAGCGCAACACGAGCGCGACGACGGCGGAGCCGGAGTTCGTCGCATCGCCCGAGGCCGCGGTCCTGACGTCGCTGGGGCACTCGTTCTCGTCGACGCCCGAGATCGGGGCGGCGACCGCGATCGAGCTGCTGCCCGGAGGCGTGTTCCAGGCGGCCGCGGAGCCCGTGCGGCGCGGCGGCGGCGACGCCGGCGTCGTGCAGCCCGCCCCATGACGAGCGCGCCATGAGCGACGGCGCGCGCGCGTCCGAAGGCGGGCGAGCCGACGGGCGCGAGGGCAAGACGTGCCCAGAGTGCGGCGAGCCGGTCGACGACGTGCGCGTCACGTGCCCCAAGTGCGGGCGTGAGTACACCGACGACGACTACTCGGACCCGGACGCCGGCAAGGAGTTCGTCGCCGGGACCGCGGTCGACGACGAGGGCAACGAGATCCCCGACGCGATGGACGACGACGAGGAACAGGACGACCAGCGCGCCGCCGAGCGCGACGGCGGCGGCTAGAGAGAGCGGGCCCGGGACACAGCAGGACGCTCCGGACGCGCCGAGGGGGCCGGCTTCTCGCCGGCCCCCTCGCATCCCCACCGGGACCGCGTAGACGTGCGTCGGGAGGTCTACAGGTTCGTGAAGAGCAGGTGGTTGTTCGTGGTGCTCGAGCTGGTGACGATCCCCTTGGTCGTCAGGTTGTAGAGGTAGTTGCGGACCGTCGACGGCGACTGGTAGTTGCCCTGCAGGTACTGCGCCGCGACGCCCGCGGTGTGCGGCGTCGCCATCGACGTGCCGCTGATCGTGTTCGTCGCGGTGTCGCTGGTGTGCCACGCCGACGTGATGCTCACGCCCGGCGCGAACCAGTCGACGCAGCTGCCGTAGTTGGCCCACGACGCCTTGGCGTCGCTGCTGTTGGTCGCGCTGATCGTCATCGCGGCCGCGACGCGCGCCGGCGAGTAGTTGCACGCGTTCGCCTGGTTGCCGAAGATGTCGCCGTTGCCGGCGGCGACCGCGTAGCTGACGCCGTCGTTGATCGAGTTGTTCACCGCGGTGTCGACCGACGAGCTCGCGCCGCCGCCGAGGCTCATGTTGGCGACGGCCGGCTGGCCGGCGAGGTGGTTCCCGGTGACCCAGTCGACCCCGGCGATGACGCTCGACCACGAGCCGCTGCCGTTGCAGTCGAGCACGCGGACGGCCACCAGCGTGACGCCCTTGGCGACGCCGTAGGTGCTGCCGCCGACGGTGCCGGCGACGTGCGTCCCGTGACCGTTGCAGTCGCTCGCCGCGCCGCCGTCGATGGCGTCGTAGCCGTTGATCGCGCGTCCGCCGAACTGCGCGTGCGTCATGCGGATGCCCGTGTCGATGATGTAGGCCTTCACCCCGGATCCGGTGCGGGTGTACGTGAAGGTGCCGCTGAGAGGACGCGACCGCTGGTCGATGCGGTCGAGGCCCCACGGCGGGTTGGTCTGCGTGGCGGTGGCGTAGGCGGTGCCGTCACGCTCGACCCACGCGACGCGCGGGTCGTTCTGCAGCGCGTTGACCGCCGCGGCCGGCAGCTTCGCCGCGTAGCCGTTCAGCGCGTGCCGGTAGACGAAGCTCACGTCGGCCCCGAGCCCCTTCGCGTGCTGCGACGCCACGGCGCCGGGACGGTCGACGGAGTCCTTGAGGACGACGATGTAGCTACCGGCGGAACCCTGCGACGCGCTCGCGACCGGCGCCATGACGGTGAGCGCAAGGCCGAGCGCGAACAGGATGACGATGCGTCGTTGCATCAGGTGCCTGGAGAAGTTCAACTGTCCCCCCTCGTGACAGTGGACAAGGGCACTCACTCACGAACCTCGAACCTCCACCCGCGCATGGCGGGCGTCGCCACACGTCGCTTCGGTCCCGGGCCTCACCTCCCATCCCGCGGCGGCCGCCGAGTGCGATCCCCCGGCGGCCCGCCGCACCTCGGGGGCCACATTATGACTTGCTTAACTTGGGGTTTCAACCAGGGTAATTACTGGAGTTAGACAATTTCGGCACGAACCCGGACGAAACCCGACGGAATTCCGCGCCCGCGACCGGGCTAGGCCAGCGACACGAGGTCGAGGAGGTCGTCGCTCCAGAAGTCGAGCGTCCCCTCGGGCATCGTGAGCACGCGGTCGGGACGCAGCGCCGCGACGAAGTCGCGGTCGTGGCTCACGACGACCATCGCGCCCGGCCACGCCGACAGCGCGTCGCCGACGGCGCGCAACGACGGCGGGTCGAGGTTGTTCGTCGGCTCGTCGAGCAGCAGGACGTTGTGGCGGCCGGCGACGAGCTGCGCGAGCGCGAGCTTCGTCTTCTCGCCGCCCGACAGCGTCCCCGCGTCCTGCCACGCGCGCTCGCCGGTCAGCCCGAACATGCCGAGCAGCGCGCGCAGCTCCTGGTCGGTCGCGTCGGACCGCGCCCGCAGGTGCGCGAGGACGTCGACGCCGCCGTGGATGCCCTCGTGCTCCTGCGCGTAGTAGCCGAGCGAGACCCCGGCCCCCGTCTCCACGACGCCGGCGTCGGCCTCGGAGTGGCCGACGAGTATCCGCAGCAGGCTCGTCTTGCCGGCGCCGTTGAGTCCCATGACGAACAGCCGCTCACCGCGCCCGACGTCGAACGTCACGTCCTCGAACACGGGTGGGCCGCCGTAGCCCTTCGTCAGCCCCTCGACGCGCACGACGACCTTGCCGGGCCGCGGCGGCTCCGGGAAGCGAACCGTGACGCGACGCTCGCGCTGCGGCGCCGGCGCCTCGTCGGCCTGGGCGCGCAGGCGCTCGACGCGCGTGTCGATCGCCTTGGCGGTCCGGGCGCGCTTCTGCGTCTGGTGACGCATCGAGTCGGCGAGCGCGCCGAGCCGGCGGATCTCCTTGGCGCGCCGAGCCGCGACGCGCGCCCGCCGCTCCTCGTCGAGGCGGCGCGCTGTCCGGTACTGCGAGTACGTCCCGCGGTACTCGACGAGCTCGCTCTCGTCGAGATGCAACACGCGCGTGATCGCCTGGTCGAGCAGGTAGAGGTCGTGACTGACGACGAGCAACGCGCCGCGAAACGACGCGAGGAACTTCATCAGCCACGCCTTGGCGTCGGTGTCGATGTGGTTGGTCGGCTCGTCGAGCAGCAGCGTGTCGCTGCCCGCGAACAGGATTCGGGCGAGCTCGACGCGGCGGCGTTCGCCACCCGACAACGCCGTGATCGGGAGGTCGAGGCGGTCGGAGGCGAGCCCGAGGCCGGCGGCGATGCGGCGCGCCTCGCCCTCGGCCGAGTACCCGCCGGCGACGCGATACAGCTCCTCGGCGCGCGCGAAGCGCGCGACGTTGCGCGACGACGGGTTCTCCTCGATCTTCAGGCGCAGCTTCTCGAGGCGCGCGGCGTCCTCGTCGAGCCCGCGGCCCGACACGACGTGGGCGAGCGCGTTCGCCCGGCCCCCGGGATCCGGGCGCGGGTCCTGCGGCAGGTAGCCGAGCGCGCCGCGCCGCGCGACGTCACCCGACACGACGGGGAGCTCGCCGGCGAGCGCCTTGAGGAGGCTCGTCTTGCCGGCGCCGTTGCGTCCGACGAGACCGACGACGTCGCCGGGCCGGAGCGTGAACGTCGCGCCGTCGACGACCGTGCGGCCGCCGACCTCGACGACGACATCGTTGACCTGGAGCATGGGAGCGACACCTCGACACGGTCGACCGGGGGCAGGAGAGTGCGGCGGGACGCGCCGGCTCGCGGCGGGCGCGTCGGGTCACCGTGTCCTACATGCTCGGCATGGTAGCAGGGCGCCCCTCCGGACGCCGGGGTCAGTCGGAGTCGCTCGCGACGAGATAGACGGCGCTCGCCCCGACGAGCGCGTAGACGAGGCGCGCGAGGCGCGACCCGCGCCCGAACACCGCCGCGACGAGGTCGACGCCGAACAGGCCGACGAGGCCCCAGTTGAGGGCGCCGACCGTCACGAGCGTCGATGCGACGACGTCCTTGGAGTCCGCCCGGGGCGGCTTCTTGCCGAACATCTGGGACCTCCCTGTAGGTGACGTTCGTCCGCGACGCCTATGCCCACGCCGACCGCGGCCGAACCCGCCGGCGACGGGAGGAGTGCCCCGGCGCGACGCGGGGTACGGGGCAGCAGGGCAAGACACGACGAGGGAGGAGCCGAGGACGTGAGCGAAGGTCCGTTCCTGCACGGCGTCGCGAGCGGCGACCCGCGGTCCGATCGCGTGATCCTGTGGACGCGCGTGACGCACGACGCCGACGAACCCGTCGACGTGCGCTGGACCGTCGCGCGCGACGACGGATTGCACGACGTGGTCGCGTCGGGGACGGCGCGCGCGGAGGCCGAGCACGACTTCACCGTCAAGGTCGACGCCGGCGGGCTCGAGCCCGCGACGACGTACCACTACGCGTTCGAGGCCCTCAACGCGCGCTCCGACGTCGGGAGGACGCGCACGCTGCCGCAGGGACCGTGCGAGCACGTCCGGTTCGCGCAGTGCTCGTGCGCGAAGTACTCGGCGGGGTACTTCAACGCGTACGCGCGCATCGCGGAGCGCGACGACCTCGACTTCGTCCTGCACCTCGGCGACTACATCTACGAGTACGGCAACGTCGACAAGGCCCCCGGTCCGAAGATCAAACGCGCGATGAAGCCGCACGAGCCGTGCGTCACCCTCGAGGACTACCGGACGCGCTACGCGCACTACCGGCGCGACCCGGTCGTCCGGCGCGTCCACGCGCGTCACCCGTTCATCGCGACGATCGACGACCACGAGGTCGCCGACAACACGTGGCGCGACGGCGCCAAGCACCACGACCCGGAGCACGACGGCGACTGGCACGAGCGCAAGCGCGCCGCCCTGCGAGCGTGGCACGAGTGGATGCCCGTGCGCGTCGACGTCGTCGACGGCTACCCGCGCATCAACCGCAGGTTCTCGATCGGCGACCTCGTCGACCTCTTCCTGCTCGACGACCGCAGCCACCGCGACGCCATGGCCAACGCGCCGGAGCCGGAGGCCGAAGACCGGACGATGCTCGGCAAGGAGCAGCTCGAGTGGCTCTGCGACGGCCTGAGGTCGTCGCGCGCGGCGTGGAGGGTCGTCGCCAACGGCGTGATGTGGGGGCAGGTCTACACGGGGCTCGACGAGGGCGAGATCGGCGACGCGCTCGCCGAGATCAGCGTGCTCACCAAGAAAGAGCACGGGCCGGCCCCCGATCAGTGGGACGGCTACCCCGCCGAGCGCGAGCGCCTGTTCGCGCTGCTGCGCGACGAGGGCGTCGAGGACGTCGTGTTCGTCAGCGGCGACGTGCACTCGGCGTGGGCCATGGACCTCAAGTCGCGCGCCGACGAGCGCGACGAGCACCCGGTCGGCGTCGAGTTCGTGACGCCGAGCATCACGTCGGAGAACCTCGACGACCACATGCACACCGATCCCCGAACGGTGTCGATCGGGGTCGAGCGCCAGATCGTGGAGGAGAACCCGCACATCCACTGGGTCGAGCTCGACAGCCACGGCTACGTCGTGGTGGAAGTGACGCGCGAGCGAGCGCGGGCGTCGTGGTGGTTCGTCGACGAGATCTGGCGCCCCAACGACGAGGAGCGGCTCGAGTCGATCTGGGAGGTGCGGGCCGGCGAGCATCGCCTCCGCGAGGTCGAGCCGCCCGACATGGGCGCCCACGACTAGGGGGCCGTCTACGGGGGAGCCGCTGTACCCTCGGACAGAGGGCCCCATCGTCTAGCCTGGTCAGGACGCCGCCCTTTCAAGGCGGTAGCACGGGTTCGAATCCCGTTGGGGCCACTAGCACTTTGACCAGGTAGGAGGCGAGACCTTTAGAGGCGACGTTTCTAACTAGCCGGCGAGCTGGCGAAGCAGCCCGGCCAGCGTCTGATACCTCGATCGGGGCAGGTCGGCAAGGAACGCCTTCTCCGTCTGGAAGACGAGCGGCGCAGCCTTCCCAAGCGTCGCCCATCCCTTACGCGTGAGCTCGATCCGCAGGACCCGTGCATCTCCGTCCTCGCGACGGCGATCCAGTAGGCCGTCTTCCTCCATTCGCTTGCACAACCACGAAGCTGTGGCGGGCGTGACCGCAAGGCCCTCACTGACATCGCGCAAAGCCAAGCTGCCTACCGGTGAGGCGGCAACCTCCATCAGCACGAAGAACTGGGGCCGGGTGATCCCCGCTTGAGTGGTCGCTTCCTCAACCTGCTGAGAGAACCGCGAGGCAGCTCGATACAGCGCGATGACGACACGGCTCGCATCGGCGTCCCTGCCGGCCTTCCTCATGAGCTCGGAGAACTGCTTCGGCGCTTTGGGTTTTGAGGACACCCGCTTGTTCTCCCATCTCTGATCCAGGCTTGAGCTCAGCCTAGCGTGTTGGTTAGGAGTCAAAGTATATCGTTAGTACA
The DNA here is from genome assembly GCA_036260375.1 of Actinomycetota bacterium. Lineage (GTDB taxonomy): Bacteria > Actinomycetota > CADDZG01 > CADDZG01 > WHSQ01 > DASZZZ01. The sequence goes on along the minus strand of DASZZZ010000087.1, from coordinate 72,564 downwards.
CGAAATATATAGCCCGGCGCAGCGGTTCGGCACGGGAGGAGAAGCGCGCTGGCCCTCGTCGTGGTCTGGGGACCGCTCTCAGCGCTCGCGTTTAGGACGTCGAGAATTCTTAGAACGCGAAGGAATAAGTTAGAACACGAACTAGTTGTGACCTGAACGCGACACTCACCGGAAAGAAGGAGACCGAAGATGCGAGCACTACACGTACCTGCCGCCGGCGCCCAGCCTCAGCTGGGCGAGATCCCCACCCCGTCCGCTACCCCCGGCACGGTTCTCGTGCGGGTAAAGGCTGCCGGCTTGAACCCCGTCGACAACGGGATCGCGTCCGGAATGATGTCCGAGATGATCCCTCACGAGTACCCGCTGGTGCTGGGTCGTGACGCTGCCGGTGTTGTCCAGGCCGTCGGGGACGGTGTCGAAGGCATCTCCGAAGGAGACGAGATCCTCGGCCACGTCCTGCTGGCTCCCCCGCTGCAAGCCGGGACACTTGCGGAGTATGCGGTCCTTCCTGCCGCTGGGGTTGCACGCAAACCAGCGGGCCTTGACTTCGTCAGTGCTGCGGCGATCCCGCTGGCGGGAGCCGCTGCCGCTCAGTCCATCGACGCGGTGGATCCCCAGGCCGGACAGACCGTCCTCGTGAACGGCGCTGGTGGAGGCGTAGGGTCCTTCGCCCTCCAGCTTCTCGCAGCTCGCGGCGTCAACGTGATCGCAACGGGCTCCCCCGACTCCGCCGACCGGCTCCGTGAACTCGGCGCCACCACGGTCATCGACAGGACGGCAGGGCCGGTGGTCGAGCAGGTCCGGGCCGCCCACCCTGATGGTGTCGACGCACTGATCAACCTCGCTCCTGGCTACAACGCGGCGGACGTACCGGTCGCGGCCGTTCGCCACGGCGGCAAGATGGCGAGCACGACCGCCATGCCGGACGAGCAAACCCTCACCGCCGCCGACGTGACCGGCTCACAGGTCATGGCCGCCGCTATCCGCGAAGTCATCGGCCCACTTGCAGAGCAGGTGGCCGGCGGAACGCTCAAGGTCAGCGTGGGTTCCGTCGTGCCGCTAGAGCAGGCCGCCGAGGCACTCGGCATCATCGCCTCCGGCAAAGCAAACGGCAAGATCGTCGTCGATCTCGCGCAGAACTAGCGCACTTGCGACGTCGCTACCCACAAGCCTCATCGTCCGCAACGCAAAGGAGGACGACATGGAAACCGAAGTTCCAAGCAAGGAGACAACAGAAACCTCCGAGACGCTGCTGCCAGGCCTCGAGCTCGGAACCGTTCATCTCACCGTCTCGAACCTCGAGCGATCGGCCTCCTGGTACGAGGACGCATTGGGGCTCCGCGTCCACGAACGCGGGACCGAGGTCTCTCTCGGTGACGGGAGCGAGACCACGCTCGTCCTACACGAGGATCCCGCAGCCAAGTGTCCCGGACGACACGCCGGGCTGTACCACTACGCGCTCCTTTATCCGGACCGTCGTGAGCTGTCGTTCACTCTCCGTCGGCTTGCTGCAGCGAAGGCCCCGCTACAAGGGATGTCCGATCACGGAACCCACGAGGCGATCTACCTTGCGGATCCCGATGGAATCGGGATCGAACTTGCGGCGGACCGGCCCCGTGAGCTGTGGCCGGATCTGGGCGAGTTGATCAAGAGCGGACGTGCCTCCTTGCCCCTAGACGTCGAAGATCTCCTAGATGTCACTGCGCACGACGACGCAACGGCCTCGGTCGCAGAGGGCCTCCGTGTCGGTCATCTGCACTTCCACGTCGGCGATGTCCAGCAGGCACTGGCCTTCTACAGCGACATCCTGGGCTTCGACCGCAAGATGAACTTCGGAAGCGCAGGCTTCGTGTCTGCCAACGGATACCACCACCACCTCGGGCTCAATGAGTGGCAAGGCAAGGGAGTCGGCCCTGCCCCGTTGCACACAGCCGGGTTGAAGGAATGGACGATCGTCGTCCCCGACGTCGACTCGGTCGAGGCGACACGTCGCCGCTTCACGTCCGCGTCCATCCCCGTGGAGGAACGCGACAACGGCTTCGCCGTGGTCGACCCATGGGGGATGCAGGTAGTAATCGTCGATCGTTAGATGGGCCAAGAAAGGAGACGCAAGTGAAGGTAGAGGGAATCACGTGGCACGCGGTCACTTTGAAAGGTGACGCGTTCGACGAGACGAAGAAGTTGGTCAGTGACGTTCTCGGTCTCTCGCCCATGTTCGAGATGCCGGGGGTCAGTGTGTTCAGCACTGAGAACGGAACTCTGCTCGAGCTCTACACGCCCGAGGGTGTCCCGCCGTATGGCTACAACGGCAACGTCGCATTCGGCTTCCGGGTCGACGACATAGAGGCTGCCTCCCAGGAGCTGGCCGACGCCGGCTATGAGCTGCTGGGCGAGATAACCCGGGTCGAAGAAATGAACTACGCGTACCGGCACTTCAAGGGGCCGGACGGGACGGTCTACGGGCTGAACCAGCAGAAGTGAGGCCGGAGGGTTTGAGCGGAACTGCGGCCCGGACTCCGCTCACTCCTATCGCCCAACGATTTTCCTCCCACCAGCGAATGGAGCTGTAGATGTCAAGAAACCGCGACCTTGTCCGCGAGGCATTGACCGCGCTCTTCATCGACCGCGATGCTTCTGCCCCGTGCCGCTGATCGCCGTAGACATCTTCAGGGTCGTCGACGGCAAGTTGGCCGAACACTGGGACGTCCTCCAGCCGGAGGAGCAGCAGACCGCAAGTGGTCGGCCGATGTTCGAGGCCAGCTGATCTATATCGGCTACTTCTCTTGGTAGGCGTTCTGCGTAGAAGGAAAGCGCGGCTCGACCCGGCTTATCTCGCTGGTCGCCGCAACCTGGTATCGCAAGAGGCCGGCGCTCGTGAGAAGCATGACGCCGACGGCAATGGCTACGGAAACAGGCTCCGGCGATCCCAAGAGCGCGCCGACAAAACCCGCCACGGCTGCGCTTACGAAGCTGCAGATGATCGCGATCACCGTAGGGGTGGTTACCAACGAGTGCAATCCCCCCCGGGACTTGGTTGATCTAGCCAGCAACATTGACTTGACGAGCCCCCGCTCGTCGTCATGCCAACCACTCATGAGATAACGCTCCAATCGCGGTTCGATCTCCACGTAGGCGTGCCGCAACCGGTTCATAGCCATGACCGTGAAGACGTCGTCGAGATTCAGCTGCACCAGGCGCACGTATGTGGTGATCCCGACGAATAGCACTAGGGGGGCCAGTAGCAGCGTGGCCCAAGTGAACTCCTGCTCCAAACCCGTCGTGTTCGCGACGAGGGCGAGCGAGACTATCGAAGACGACAAAATGGTCAGAAAGACCGTCACGCGGTTGAACGACTCGGTGTACGCCAGGGTCCTAGCGGAGAGCAGGCTCCAATGTTCGGTTGAGAGGATCGCAACCGCGTGTTCCCCGAAGTCGCCGTCGTCACGCGGTGGTAAGCCATTTGCCATGCTGCGACCAAGCATGACACGGTCGGCTGTCTGGCACTGAAGGTTGGTGCCCGGGTGTCATTGAGCGTGGCGAGGATCAGCGATCAGAATACGTGCTAGGGCTCATTTCACCCTGGTAAACGGCCAAAAGTTCATTTTCGAAACTCTTGGTTCGAGATTCGTCCACTAAGGACCACTCCGGCCGGGTCGCCGTGTCGGGGTTCCTGTCACACCCTCGCCCTAACGTGCGACGCGTCATGTGATCGTGCTGAGGCTTGGGAATGCGGTGAGGACACGTTCGAGCGGCCGAGACACCCTGCGACGCCGCGTCGCGGCCATCGGCTCGTGGGTGAGCCATGAATGGCTGTGGCTGATCGGTGTCGCCCTCGCCCTACCGGCGTCATTTCTCGTCGTCGCCGCGTGGGCTCTCGCCGGCCGGCCGGTTCGCGGCACCGAGGGCCTGCTCGGCCAACTCGGCGCGCTCGTCACGACGGCTCAGTTCGTCCTCGGCTGCGTCCTCGCCGTGACTGCGATGTACCAAGCGCGTCAGAACGCCGAGACTGCGCGGCGGACGCAGGAGCGTGACGTCGCCGAGCGTCGCCGGGAACGAATCGGCATCGTGCACGCTTTCGTCGGCTCCGCGATAGAGGGAGTCGGGCACGCCTCGTCGTTCGCGGCGCTCCAGCACGAAGGCCTGAGGAAGTGGATCCCGCAATCGCGAGCGCAACAGGAGTTCGTGTACCGCGAATGGGAGCGGTTGCGGGAGGCGGGGGCCGCGGTCGCAAAGGCCCTCGAACGGATCCGCTACTCCGAGCCCGATCTCGTGCCACAGGCGGAGGCGCTCTTCGACGAGGTCATGAACATTCACGATGCAGCGATCCGGGGTCAAGTAGATGCAGTGCAAGACAGCGCCCACCATGTCCGCGACGCGCTCGGCGAGCTCCGCGCCGCAGTCGAGTCCGACGGAGACGGCTAACGCGGGATAGCGAACGAGCTATACGGCGAGGTCGCGAGCGTCACGATGACCTTGATCACCGCTCAGAAGGCTCGTATCGCATCGCCACTGCCCCCGAGCCGAGCTCCAGCCGGCTCACGAGCTTCAAGTCGACGTGCTTCGACAGCCCCGCGAACAACGTCGGCCCGTGGCCCACGAGCCTGGGATGGAGCACGAACTCGTACTCGTCGATCAATCCGAGCTCGGTCAACGCCAAGGGAAGCTTCACACCTCCCGTGAACAGTCCTCTGCCCGGCTCCCGCTTGAGCCGTCGGACGGCCTCGCCCAGGTCCCCGCGCATGAGCTCCGCGTTCCAGTCGACGTCCTCCAGGGTGCTCGACACGACGTACTTCTTCGCCGCGTCGATTGTTCGGGCGAAGGGTTCCATCCAATCGGGCCTCGCGGCCGCCGTCGCCGGCGGCCGCCACGCCGATTCCATCATCTCGTAAGTCACCCGGCCAAACAGAAGGGCGTCGGCCTCTTTGAGGTTCTCGACCGCGTGACGGTGCAGGTCTTCGTCCGCGGGGATCGCACGATGATCGCAGCACCCGTCCAACGTGACGTTGATGGAGTACCGAAGGGGTCGCATCGCGCAAGGGTATCGGGGCCTGTCGCGCTCGACGGGCGGGTCGGGGCGCTCCGCGGTCGCCGCTACGATGCGGCTCGTCTAGGCCGTGACGACGTGGGGACCGCTTCGCGCACGCGGCGTGGACGCTACATCGATACCGGAAGGACGAACTCCGTTGCACACCGTGGTGCGCTGGTATGCAATCCGAGTATGCGACGAAAGAGCGTGAGGGAACGACATGCATACGAATGACGGTGACGCGCTGCTCGACCTGAACGGCCGATCCTTTCGCGCCGAGGACGAGCATTCACGCGACCAGCTGAGCGCGATCCTGCACGACGACTTCGAGATCGTCCGCGCCAACGGCACGGTCGAGGACCGCGCGACGATGCTCGCGCGCATCGCCGCGGACACCTCGGGCGGGACGCGGGGAGTCGACGAGGAGCGCGTCAGGGTCTTCGGCGACGCCGCGGTCGTCCGCAGTCGCGTGACCCTGACGGAGAGCGACGGCGACGTCGTCGGGCGCTTCTGGAACACCAAGACCTTCGTACGGTCCGGCGACGAGTGGCGCTGCGTCGCCTGGCACGTGACCGCAGCACCGTCCTAGCCACCCCTACCCCCTAGCCGACGGCGGCCGCCTCCCGTAGCCTGCCCGCGGCGCTTGGCGGGAGAAGGAGGGGATGGGTGAAGGGGCTCGTCGCGGCGTTGGCCGCAATCGTCGTGCTGGGGGCTTGTGAGTCGGACTCCACGACGTTCGATTCGCCGACAGGCGGCGATCGTCTCGAGCGGCGACTCGAACGGCGTCAGGAACGACGCCTCGAGCGTCGAGAAGCACGCAGAGAACGGCGCATCGAAGCCGCGCGCGAGCGCCGGCAGCAGCGACGGCAACAAGCCCGCCTCGAGCGCAGGCTCGAACGCGAGCGAGAGCGCAGACTGGCGCGCCAACGAGAGCGTCGGCGCGAGCGGCAAGCGGCCGCGGCCGCCGCGGCGGCCGACGACGACGACGGCGGCGGCGGGAACTGCACCCCCGGCTACTCGCCGTGCCTCCCACCTGCGTCGGACTACGACTGCGCCGGTGGAACGGGCGACGGGCCCGAGTACGCGCAGGGCCCCGTCGAAGTCACCGGAGACGACCCGTACGGGCTCGATGACGACGACGACGGCGTCGGCTGCGAAGCATGACGCGCGGCCTGGCAGCAGCGCGCCGCCCGGTAGCAGGCGCGCGGCGTAACGGGGTCACGGCGTCATCTCAGGAACATGCACGGGCCGGCTAGCGGGTCCGGTCGATCGACGTCGTCGCATCGAGCTCTCGTGGACGTGCTCGCCGGTCACGATTCCTGGGAACCGCGCCGCGCTCTAGTCGGCCAGCTCGTATCGAAGGCCCAGGTGGGCGGGCGCCGTGACGGTGAGCGTCGTTCCGCGTAGCTCGGCGCGGAAGCCGTCGCCGAGGACGCCGACGATGAACTCGTGCTGCTGCCGCAGCGGAGCGCGGCAGTGCCAGTCGCGCACGCCGAATTCCCAGAAGAGGATCTCGTCGCCGGCGTGGTCCCACTTGCCGTACAGACCGTGGCACCCGCTCGACCCCGACACCTTTCCGTTGCGGTGCATCTTCAGCCAGCCGGGCTCCCCCACTACGGGCACCTCCTCCGAGCCGTCGAGCAACGCCGCGAGTCGCCACGTCCGGCCGACGATGCGCTCGATGGGGGCCGCCTCGACCGATTCGAACCGAAGGTGCGCGTCGTCCCCGCTGAGGACGAGCGTGTCCCCGTCGCGGGCGATCGCGTCGACCGCGAGAAGCGCGTCGAAGTACGCGGTCTCCGATTCGAGCACCGGCCGCGCGCAGCCCATCTCCGTGGCGCCGAAGCCATCCTTCCACATCACGGCTCCGTCGTTCAGGTCGTCGCGGCCGCTGTAGTCGTTGCACGCAGCGGTTCCGGCGAGGAGTGCGGCCTTCCTGGGGCCGGGATGGTCACGGATGAACAACGAGATGCGGTAGCCGTCGACGAGCGGCACCTCACCACGGGGGCCGTGGCCCTCGGTCAGCGTCCACTGGCCGTAGTACGCCGTGGGGGCGGGCGCTTGCTCGCCGGACGGGGGCGCAGCGACCGTGGCGGGACGCGCACGCCGAGCCGCCGGATCCTCGCCGCACGCCGCCGCGACGACACACGGAGCGACCAGGGCCGCCGCCACCACACGAGAGAGCCCGCCTGCACCTCTCACATCCGCACCTCTCACATCCGCGCGCCATCGTACTCCCGCGGCCACTGCAGGTCGCTAGGGTTTCGCCCATGGCAGTCGACGACGAGCGCGCACCCGATCTCGCCGCGCTGCTCGACTTGAACAGCCGATCGTTTCTCGCCGAGGACGAGCATTCGCGAGAGCAGCTGAGCCTGATCCTGCACGACGACTTCGAGATCGTTCGCGCCAACGGCACGGTCGAGGATCGCGAGACGATGCTCGCGCGCATCGCCGCCGACACCTCTGATCGGACTCGCGAGATCGACGAGGAGCGCGTACGCGTCTTCCGTAACGCCGCGGTCGTCCGCAGTCGCGTGACCCTGAAAGAGAGCAACGGCGACGTCGTCGGGCGCTTCTGGAACACCAAGACCTTCGTACGTTCCGGTGACGAGTGGCGCTGCGTCGCCTGGCAGGTGACCGCCGCACCGTAACGCTCAACCCCTTGTCCGCCGCGGCGACGAGTGATGTCCTGCGCGTAGGCGAACGAAAGGGGAATCCGTGCGCAAGGCGAGCGCCGTCGCGGCAGTCGGGATCGCGACGTTGGTTCTGACTGCAGGACGCAGTCAGCAGTAGCGGTCGAGCCCACGACGTAACCGCCAACGCGCGACGCCGCGCCCGGTGATGGGCACGACGCTCGTGACCATTTTCGTCAAGGCAGTGTCGGCGCGTCGCCCGCTTGCGTAGGATGGTCGCACTGATTCGCAACCGCGCTCACGCGTGGGGATGGGGTGTGCCGATGACGACCCACGCAAGGCTGTCTCTCACTCGACGATTCGCGAAGACTTGACGCCGCAACGGCGTCACCCGGAGGAGGCCGAGGCCTCCGTCCGGGAAACCTGGCGCCGCGCGCTGGCGGGCGACGACGAGGCCCTGCAGTCACTCCTTAGAGACGCCCTCGCGCTCGACCCCGGCGCCGAGCCGGGGCGCGCGGTGCGGAGAGCGGTCGCGCGCGCCTACCGTCGCCGCGCGGGACAGCTCGCCGTCCAGGCCCGCGCCGCGATGGGGGCCGCCGCGGCCCAGCTTCGTCGTGAGGCCAACCAGGCGCTTGCGCTGAGCGCCCTCGTCGCCCGGGCCCCCGTCGTCGAGGCGACCCGCCGGAAGACCACCCGATCGCGTCGAGCGGCTCCGCAGCGCGCCTCCGCCGCGCCGGTTCACCAGGCGGCCGCCATCGACCCGCCCCCCGACGCGCCCGGCAACGTCACCGCCACGGTCCAGAGCGCGACGTCCGTCACGGTGAGCTGGACGCGGCCGAACGACTACGGCCTGCCGATCACCTCCTACCGCGTCACCGCGCACGACCAGACGGCGGGCACCGCCACCGCGCAGACGCCGGTGCTGCCGACCGCGACGAGCCAGACCGTGACGGGCCTGACGTCCGGCAACACCTACAGGTTCACCGTCACGGCGACCAACCTGGACGGGAGCAGCCCGTCGTCGGTGCCGTCGAACGCCGTCACTCCGGGCGCGGGGGCGGCGGCTCCGACCGCGCCGCAGAACGTGACCGCGACCGTGGCCGGGAACACGGCGACCGTCGTCTGGACGGCCCCGGCCTCGGGCGCGCCGATCCTCACCTACCTCGTCACGCCGTTGGACGGCGCCGGCAACGCGGTGGCCGTTCCGGCCCGCACCGTGCCCGGAACGCTCCTCACGACGGCGTTCCCCGGCCTGCCCACCGGCACCTACAGCTTCGGGGTCAGGGCCAGCAACGCCGCGGGATTCGGCCCCGAGGCGCGCTCGGCGAACGTGACGGTCACGCTCGGGAACCTCACCGACTTCCACCCGCAGCTGCCTCCGCTCTCGTCCGACCCCGTGGTCGTCTTCGCCACGCCCGAGCCGCCGCTGCCCGAGACCGGCAGGCTCCTGGCCGAGGCCGTCGTGACCGGGACCAAGTGGCGCTACGAGTACTTGAAGACGGAGGCGATCAAGACGGCGGGCAACGCCGTGGGCTACGAACACCTCATCGGTCAGCTCATGGAGATGGCCGTGTCGAAGGTCACCACCGCGGAGCTGCTGCTCAACCCGACGTTCGCATCGGCGATCGCGACGCTGCGCGGCGACAGCCAGATCCTCACCAACCTCGGCGTGCGCCCCGACGTGAAGGACGTGGCGAGCACGATGGGCGACCTGACGGCCAAGGCGCTGCTGCTACAGGCGATCCTGACGTGGCTCATCGAGAACGAGCCCATCGACTTCTGGGTCGGATTGTTCGACGCGCTGATCGGCGACGTCGCGAGCTTCGACGGTGGATTGACGCGGACGCGTGATTACCTCGACGACCAGTTCGACGCCGCGGGCCTCGGCAGCTTCGTCAAGGCGGAGGCCGACCGGCTCCTCGCGCGGGCCGACGCCGAGGTGGACCGGCTCGCGGCGCCGCTCAAGGCCGCGGTGGCCGAGATCATCGGCTCGACCAGCGACGCCGTGAGGCTCGTGTTCCAGAACTACGACGGCCCGCTGCTGATGCAGCCGACGGGAGTGGCCGGAGAGTCGAACGTGCCCAACGTGAACCCGTTGGCGAGCTCGCTGCAAGGCCTGCAGGACGCCGTCGACGGGCTCGTCGACACGATCAAGGACGAGGTGCGCACGGCGCTGCGGGACGTCGCGAACGGCGTCGCGGACCGCTTCGAGGAGGTCATGATCGCGTTCGTCGTCCTGCCGGTCCTCGCGTTCGTGGCCATCGCCGCGGCGGGCGGGCCGTTCAGCGCGGCAGCCCTCGCCGCGATCGTAATGGTCGCCGTCCAGCAGCTGATCCACCTGCTCGCCCGGTGGCTCGCCGGCCCGCTCCTGGCGAAGCTCGACGACCTCAAGGGCCAGGTCCTCGCGACCGTCAAGCAGTTCCAACAGCTGTTCGCGCAGGGGACCGCCCTGATCGAGAGCCCGGCGGACGTCCTCGAGCTTCTCGCGTCGGAGCTCCTCGAGCTGCGCGAGTTGCTGCCCGAGGCGTTCCTGGCCGACGCGGCCGAGCTCCTCGGGCGCGCCCGGGACGCGGTCATGCGCGGCGCGGTCGACCTCGCGCTGGGGGCCGAGCGGGCCCTCGGGATGGAGAACGCCACGGCCTTCGACGTCGTGTCGTACGACTACCGCACCGGGCTGACTCCTTCGTCGCAGCTCCCCGGCGGCTCGGACGCGTCGCGGCTGGCCGGGGCGGCCCTCCTCGCCGACCTCGACCGGCTCGAACGACAGCGAACAGCCATGCGTGACGGCAAGGAGATCGAGCTGACTCAGAAGCTGTCCCTGTCGCGCCTGCTAGGCGGCGTTCGAAACGTGACCACGGGCGCGCTCACGAGCTCCGGCCAGTTCGCGACGTTCATGACGAACGGCCAGGCGGTGATCACCCTCAGCGAGGACGCTCTGCTCGACCGCCAGTTCCCCGGCCTCCACCGGGCGCTCGTCAAGGAGATCAGGGTGACGGGGGTGTTCGCCGCGCCGATCGCCGGGCTGTCGGCTTTCAGTATCCCGGTCACGCTGACGCACCTCGGCGAGTCGCGCACGCGGATCAAGCGCGACGCGAACCCCGCCGCGCCCCCGACCGAGGCCGTGTTGCCGGAGTGCCTGCGGGGGGGCGCCCAGGAGTTCGCGAATCGAGTTCTCGACCAGGCCGCCCTCGGCCCGCTCGTCCAGCAGACCGTCGCCCTCATCCTCGACCGCCTCGGGCCCGACTTCCAGATCGTCTTCCGCCGGACCGGCGTCGACCCGCTCGGCGTCGCCAACGAGACGAGGCGGGCGATGCTCGACGCTCTGACCGCGGCCATAGCGACCAGGACCGTCCGGTTCGGATGCGGGCTGGTCGACCCCGCGCCGATCGCCGCCGCCGCCGGACGCGTGCTGACCGGGTTGAACTGGAACTCGATCCCGGGGTGCACGTCGCAGACCTTCCTGTTCTTGACGTTGATCCGCTGCCCGTCGCGGGCCGAGGTCGAGAGCGCGGTGAGCGCCTTGGGCATCGTCGCGGCTGTGACCGCGGGGGTGAGGCAGGCCGCGATCGACGCGCACGGTCAGGCCACGACGCGAGCCCTGGGCCCGCTGCAGGAGTCCGTCGGCAAGTGGGGCGACGTGACGCTGGTCGAGGATCCCGACCCGAACGTCCGGGCGCTCGGGTACGCGACCATGATCCGCGAGGCGTTGCCCGAGACCGCCGTGTTCAACCTGTTCCGCGCCGACCAGACCCTTGCGGCCCAGAGCGCCGCGCCGCCAGGCAACGGGTTCGAGCCGCTGCCGCCGGTGACCCAGCCCGGCACGCTCCAGTACCGTCCGTTCGAGAACCGCGGCCTCGGGGGCGACCTGCTGCTCTCGTTCCAGCCGGGAAGCATCACCGGACAGCTCACCGACCTGATCCTGGAGGTGACCTTCCGGGCGTGCTACGACTCGGACCTCGCGGCGACGGTCAAGGCCAGCCGATCGAGGTCGTCGTCCGACAGAACGCTGGCCGAGGCGATCGCGGCGCCAGGGAGCCGCAACCTCGTGTTCCCGGGCGAGACGCCGTCGCTCGTCGACGGGGTGACCGAGCTGCGCACCGTGCACCTGAGCCTGCGCGCGCACCGCGACAACCTCCTGCTCACGACCCTCGCCGCGGCGGAGGCGACGGCTGGGAATCCGAGCGCAGCCGGCCTCGCCAACCCGACGACCACGAGCGGCGTCACGTTCAACCCGGCGACGCGACCTCTGCGAAGGGACGACCCGTTCACGCCGTTCGACGTCGGCGCCATGACGTCGGTCACGCTGCAGCTGATGCAGCCGGGGAGCAGGCCCGCGTCGCTCGGCGGCTTGCTCAACCTGATCGCGGTCACGCCCGACGACCTCGGGTTCCCACCGGGCGTCCTCACCACGGACGGGGCAAGGCTCGTCGGCCTCGGGATCGCGGTGATCCCGGTGGACACCGCGCTCGCGGTCACGAGCGCGCTCGACGCTCCCCTGTCGGGGCTCCTGCCGGCGGCCGGGTCGCCGACGTTCACCTCGACCACGAGGTTGGTGATGACGACGACGCAACCGGCGGTGAGCTTCGCGAACGTCTGGGGGACCGCGCCGACAGTGCGGCTGGACTTCGGCACCGGCATCGCCGAACGGAAGCTGTACGACGTCATCTTCAGCCTGAGCGTGGCCGTGCCCGTCAAGGCCACTCAGTCCGCGCTCAGCGCCATCGCGTAGGTCGGTCCGAGCGCACGATCCACTCGAGCGACGAGTCGGACGCGGGCCGCTCGTGACCGACCCGCGGCGTCACGGCGCCCGCCGAGCAAGAGACGCGCCGCAGCGCTAGCGCGTCCAGTCGATCGTCAGCGTCGTGTTGAGCGTGTCGTGCACGTACTCGCCCGAGGCGCCGCTCCGACGTTGGTCCGCGTACGCGACGATCCGCAGCGCGTCGAGGCCCGGGCGGTCGTGCGCGTCCCACTCCTCGACCTCGTCGTCGACGAGCTCCGCCGTGTCGCCGGCGTCTCCGTAGGAGCGCGTGCACAGGTCGCCGTCCTCGGTGTTGGCCGGCCACGACGACTCGTCGCCGTCGCGCGCGACGTGCAGCAGGCACATGCCCCCGCCGCGCGCCGTTCCCACCGTCGTCGCGAACTTGCCCGGGATCGACAGCAGGCGCGGGAGGCGGGCGTCGTCGACGTCTGCGCCCTCGGCGGAGAGCGCGCAGAAGTCGGGCAGGCGCAGCGCGAGCCACAGCCGCAGCGCGACGAAGAACTCGCGCGGCGATCCACGCAGGGCGGTCGCGACGGCCTGGGGGACGGGACCCTCGAGCGCGCCGCGCAACGCGTCGGCGTCGATCGACGCGGCGTCCTCCGTCCACAGGACGCGGCCCGGCCCGAGCTCGACCTCGTGTCCCGTGTCGGCCAGCGCGCCGCGCAGCATGACGAAGCGGCACGGACGGACGCTCAGGCTGCGCAGGCAGTCGCGGTCCTTGACGAACAGGATCGAGCTCTGCACGCCGCGGATCGACAACGGGATCAGCAGACGGCCGCCGGGCCGGAGCTGGTCGCGCCACGCCGGCAGGACGTCGGCGGCGCCGACGGTGAGGACGATCGCGTCGTACGGCGCGCCGGACGCATGCCCGCGCGCGCCGTCCGCGCACACGACTTCGACGCCCGACACCCGCGCCGCGCTCAGGTTGTCGGCGGCCCCCGTCGTGATGTCGTCGTCCACGTCGACGGTGACCACGCGTCCCTCCGGCCCCACGAGACGAGCCATGATCGCCGCCCCGTAGCCGGTGCCGGCACCGATCTCGAGCACGCGCTCGCCGCGCTGGAGCCCGAGCTGCTCGAGCATCGCCGCGACGACCGCTGGCTGCGGACACGCGCTCACCGAGCGCCCACCGATCTGCTTGGTGAACACGACCTCGTCGCGATAGGCCTCGTCGGTCGCCACCCCCGGCAGGAACAGGTGGCGAGGCACCGCCCGGAACGCCGCCTCGAGATCCTGCGACCGGACGTGGCCGGCGGCGACGAGCCCGTCGACGAGCCCGTCGTTGAGCGTCTCCGTGTCGCTGCGGGTCACGACGTCTCGTCCGCGCACGACGCGCCGATCGGCGTCACGAGCCCCGGCCCCCGACGGCGCCCGGCGCCTCGACCGCCGGCTCGCGCGCCGCGATCCGCGACGGCAGCACGCGCACGAGCACGACGAGCGGCAGCAGCGCGACGATCGCCGCGAGCGCGCCGAGGTAGCGCTCGCCGACGAGGTCGAGCACGGGCCCCGCGAGCAGCGCGGCGACGACCGCACTCGTGTAGACGGACGCGTCGTTGACCGCGAACACACGCGCGCGCACCGCGACCGGGGCGACGTCGCCGAGCAGCGCCGAGCCGGACACGAACGACAGCGACCATCCGAGGCCGATCAGGAAGAACGTCGCCGCGGTCGGGACGACGTCGTCGAGCGACAGCACGAACAACATGGAGCTGAGCGCGACGGTCGCGATGCCCGCGAGCAGGAACGGCACGCGTCCGACGCGGTCCACCAAGCGACCGAACACGAGCGACGTCCCGTACATGCCGACGTAGTGCGCCGCGGTGAGCGTCGAGATCGTGTGGATGCCGTGGCCGTGGAACACGAGCACGAGCGACGCGGTCGACATGATCACCGCCATCGCGCCCTGGCTGCACGCCGCGGCCGCGATCGCGGCGCGCGCCGGCGCGCTCGACAGGACCGCGCGCACCGACGGCGCGTCGTCCGATTGCGCCGCGGCGTCGGGGACGGCCGCGCTACCCGGGTAGTAACGCGCGAGGTCCATCGCGACGTGGCGGGGATCGGGACGCACGCGCGCCACGCCCGCGGCCGCGAGCACGAAGAACGCCGCGAGGAACAGCCACGGCGCCGCGAGCGGCTCGCCGCCGAACGCGTCGGCGGCGCGACTTCCCAACGACACGACGACGGGGCCGAGCACGGCGCCGACGAGCCCGGCCGCGGCCGCGAGACCGAGCACGCGCCCGCGCTCCGACGACGGGTACATGTCGACGACCGCGGCGCGCGTCAGCGTGCCCGACCCGACGCCGATCGCGTAGATCGCGAGCGCGACCAGCACGAGCCACAGCAACTCGCTGACGACCGCGAGCGATATCAGCAGCGCTCCGGCCGCCGCGATGCAGTAGCCGCCCACGAGCGGCGGTCGCCGCCCCATCCGGTCCATCAGGCGGGCCGCGGGATAGGTGATCGCGGCGACGCCGAGGTAGAAAACGGCTCCCGGCACGCCCGCGAGCGCGGAGTCACCCGTCAGCTCGAACGAGATGAGGCTGCCGAGCTGCGACACCGGGCCGAGGCTCGTGAACAGAGCCGTCTGCGCAAGGATCAGCAGCACGGTGTTGCGCCGCACCTCGGGAGGAACGACCACGCGAAGTCCGCCCGACGACGAGCCGCCACGGGCACGCAACCGGCGCGTCACTCGAGGCCGAGCTCTCTGAGGCGCCGCTCCGCGTCCTCGACCTCGGCGCGCGACGCGCCGACGACCATCCCCGCGACGCGCCCGAGCGCCCCTTCGTACGGGGACATCGCCGGGTCGAACATCGACAGCGGCACGACGTCGCCCGTCGCCGTCGCCGTCTCGACCACGCCGCGCACGGAGCGCCCGGCGGCGACGCGCCAGCCTCGGAAGCGCGCGACGTGGTCGTCGCCGTGCGCGCCCGCGAGCGCGTCGGCGAACAGGAGCGGCACGGTCGATCCGTTGAGACGGAAGTTGAGGTCGATCACGAGCACCGCGCCGTCGCGCGCGACGACGATGTCGAGCCCGGCGATGCCGCGGTAGCCGAGGTCGGCCGCGGCCTGCACGACGCCGGACCCGGCCGCCACGACGGACGGCGGCGCGGCGGCGCGCTCGAGCCAGTTGCCGAGATAGTTGCCGTCGTCGTCGACGACCTGCTCGGCGGCGCCGAGGTACGACACGAGCCCGTCGTGCGACACGACGTACTGCACGCACAAGTTGCGCTCGATGTCGATGAAGTCCTCCACGACGACGTTGCGGCACGCGGCGAAGCGCGTCGCGGCCGCCGCGAGCTCCTCGGGCGTGTGGCAGATGGCGACCGCGAAGCCCGCGCCGCTCGACATCTCCGACGGCGCCTTGACCACCACGGGGAACCCGCGTGGCTCCGTGCAGAGGCGGTCGAGCGGGACGAGACGCCGGCGAGGACACAGCTCCTCGGGGACGAGCCGCTCGAGGTTCCCCTTGTTGTTCAGGAACGTGAGCAGCGCGCGGTCGATCCAGTACGCGTCGTCCGGGATCTCGTTCGGCGGATGCGCGTGTTGCAGCACGAGCGAACCCGCGCGCCGCCCGAGCCCGCGCAACAGCGTCGCGCAGTCGTCGCGGTCGCGATAGACGAGACGGTTGGGCGCGACGTCGAACCCCGCGCCGAGCAGCACGTCGACGATCCAGTCGGTCGCGACCGACGCGTGACACACGACGGGCATGTCGCCGGCGACGGTGAGCTGGCCGCCGGTGAGGAAGTCGAGCACGGCGGGGTCGGACGGCAGCCAGCCGTAGTCCGTGAACGACGCGCGCGGCACGAACACCTTGGCGTCGCCGTAGACGTCGGCGAGCGTCGCCGCGGGGCGCAGGGCGTTGCCCACGACCGGGATCACACCGACTCCTCGTAGTAGAAGGGCGTGTACTCGCCGTCGACGAACACGGCCGTGTAGCGTTCGGGCGCCTCGAAAATCTCGCTCTCGTACACGCAGTCGACGCCGCCGTCCGGGCGCATCACGGCGACGCCGTGCCACGGAACGATCTTCGTCGTCTCGCGCACGAGGTAGGGCGAGTACTGACCGGGCTTCGGGTGCACCGTCCCGCGCAGCGCGCCGGGGAACTTCCGGGCGAGCAGCTCCATCCGCTTGATCGTCACGAGGAAGCACATGTACGCGAACGCGGTCGCGAACGCCTGGCTGTGCACGGCCTCGCGCATGCGCGTGATCGCCGTCGTGACGTCCTGCGCGGCGTCGTAGTACTTGACGAGCTTGATCGCCGCGGCGTGGATGGCGGCGGTGTTGACGCCGAGCTTCATCGACTCGACGAGCTCGTCGCGAAACGCGTAGTCGGGATCGGCCCACTGCACGGTCAGCTCGTCGGTGACCTGCTCGTGGAGTGCACGGAACTCGTCGGCGCGCTCGTCGACCAGCGCTTGCAGATCCACGAGGCGCACGGCGTCGCCGACCCCCATCGCGTCGAGCATCCGACGCAGGTCGCCCGGGTACGGCTCGAACACCTGCGGCGTGTAGCCGTAGAACGGCGCGTACGCGCGTCCGTCGAGGCTGATCACGAAGCGCAGGCCTGGGTCGTAGAACGTCCGGACGTGCTCGGAGATCTGCCACAGGCGGAGGAACGCGGCGGCTTCGCCGAGGTCGGGCTGCGCGCGTACGTGCGTCAGCGGGTTCGAGGGGCGGCCCGGGAACGAGGGGATCACGATCTCGAGCGGCTCGCCCGCCTCGACGCGCCGCGCGATCAGCGCCTCGGCTTCGGCGCGCACGTCGAGGAGGTTGGCCGCCGGCCCCCGGCGGTAGCGGTCGAGCAGCAGGACGTCGACGATCGCGCCGGCGATCGCGGTCGGGTCGCCGGGGTCGGGCGCGGGGGCCGGCGACAGGTCGAAGCCGGCGCGCCGCTCCGCCGCCCATGCGCGCAGGTCGAAGCGAGCGATGGTTCGCCCCGCGACCGGACGCCAGCGCGCCGCCGACTCCACGAGCCGGTCGAGCTCCGCGGTCAGCTGCGGACGCGAGAAAG
Source organism: Actinomycetota bacterium (assembly GCA_036260375.1). GTDB lineage: Bacteria > Actinomycetota > CADDZG01 > CADDZG01 > WHSQ01 > DASZZZ01. Next base: position 55,135 of record DASZZZ010000087.1, on the reverse strand, counting down.
ACACGTAGCCATAACGGTTCGCGACCGTCACGAGAACCCCCAATCCCCCCAGCTCCGGCGGTCGTCCGGAGCGTCCTGCTACTTAGCCCTTGTACTAGCGGAGTGTCAAGACGGATTGCGCCCTTCCGCTAGATCGCGGGTTCGCGCGCCGGGAGGCGGGGAGTGGCGGCGGTCAGAGGAGCCAGTCGGCGGTGCGCACGCAGGCGCAGTACGCGGCCGCGACGGCGAGCAGACCGAACTTGAGCGCCGCCGACGCGCGCGTCACGGCGACGCCGGCGGGCGTCGGCCCGGAGCCGAGCGTTCGCAGCATCGCGACGTTCTCCAGCAGGTCGAGCGCGCCGGCGACGAGCACTCCCCACGTCAGGACGTCCCCGGCCGCGGCCCACGCACCCCAGCCGCGCGCGTCGACGACGTCGCCGACGTACAGACACGCGAACGACAGCGCCGCCGAGTAGAGGGGCACGAACGCGAAGTCGACGGCGATCGACCGTCGCGCCGCGCTCACGCCCTCGTCGCCCCAGCGCTCCGTCAGCGCGCGTGCCTCGTCGACGTCGCGGGCGAGCTCGAGGGCGACGATGCCCCTGCCGCCGCGCGCCCGCATGTCGCGGCCGACGCGCCCCATCACGATCGCCGCGAGCGCCGAGAGCACGAGCATGATCCTGATCGCGTCGCCGCGGTCGACTTGCTCCACGAATGCGAGCGGATGCCACACGTCGGTCACACGTCCGGCGTGACGCGCATCACCGGACGCGGCGGCCGCAGCGACCCGATCGTGAAGTCGACCGAGCCCGCCGGGCCCCAATCCTTCATCGCGTCGAGCAGCTGGTCGGTCTGCGCCCTCGCCGGGGGTCCGAGACCGGCGTCGGCGAGCCGCTGCCTGAACTCCTCGCTCGAGTACGCGATCCGGAAGTTCGGGGGCTGGCCCTCGACGCCGTTGACGGCCTGCTGCAACAGATGCATGAAGAGCGTGTACCGGCACATCTTGTGCTGGTCGAAGTCGAACTCCCGCACCGCCCACTCGCCGGCGTCGCGGCCCTTGTCGACGAGTCTGCGAACGACCTCGGGTCCCATGCCGAGGTTGAGCCCGCCCTCGCCCTCCTCGAGGCGGATGTCGTAGACACGGTCGTTGAAACCGTACAGCTCCGCCTGCAACGTGTCGCGCCAGTTCTGCATCGTGTCGAGGATCTGCCGCACGAACGCGACCATGCTGTCGCGCACTTCGGCGCGCGGTCGCGTCGCGGCAACGGTCGAGCCGTCGGTTCGTGCGACGTCGGCCGCGCGCGGCGCCGGCACGAAATTGAGCCCGAACGTCGGCCGCGTCGGAAGCCACGAGTCGAACAGGTGGATCGGGAAGTTGCTGCCGATGCCGCCGTCGGACAGCCAGTGCTTGACGGGATGCCCGTCGCGCACGGTCCACAGCGGCACGGCCGACAACAGCCCCGGAAAGCTCAGGCTGAGGCGCGTCGCCACGATCACCGGCATCTGCGGGCCCGGCAGGACGCGCAGGTGAGCGCACGCCGCGGGCGCGCCGGGAAGGGGCTGGGAGACACGGTCCATGTGGTCGACGACGGGGCGCGGGAAGAGGCGCTCCAGCTCGGCGCGGTCGTACAGATAGCCCTCGTAGCCGTCGAGATCGTCCGGCGGGTCGTCGAGCGGGAGCCGGACGGGACGGGCCTCGGCGAGGTCCGTCGTCATCATCTGGAGCTTGACGCCGGCGGTCTCGAGGTCGGCGAACGTCAGCGGCGCGTCGCCCTCGCGGCCCGCGCATTCCTGGATCCGCTCGTGCAGCCACGGCGTGAGGGCCGGACCGGATTCACCTCGCTCCGGCATGCCGGTCGCCACCCCGAAGAAGTTGCGCGGCAGGTGGCGCAGCGCGAGCAGAACGGCGCGCGCGACGATCGCGGCGATCGCGGCGACGACGACCGCGGCGGCGACTACGACGCCCAGCGCGATCCACGCGAGCACGGTCGCGCGCTCGCGACCGCCGCCGAAGCGGTCGACGCCGTAGGCGAGCAGCACCGCGACGACGAGGGCCGTGACGACGGCCGGCACCCACGCCATGCGCCCGGCCCACGTGAGACCAGCTCGTACGCGATCGCCCGTCTTCTTCGCGCGCTGCAGCGAGAGCATGAGGCGCAGGTACGGACGCGCGGGGCGCGAGGGGTGGAACAGCGTCTGGATGAAGCCGTCTTGCGCCAGCTCGTCGGAGAGCGCCGTGAGCGCGTCGAACCCGCCGCCCGGCCGCTCCCGCCCGTACTCCGCCGCGGCCGCAGCCGCGGCGGCGATGGCGCCCGCCGACGTCCCGCCGACGTTGCAGAGCCGGTACTCGTCCTTGACGACGTCGATCGCGGCCGGATAGACGACCCCACTCGTGATGCCGCCCTTCATCACGACGTCGCAGCCCTTGCCGGGCCTGGCGCTCGTCACCTCTGCGCCGGTGTCGTGCATGGCGTCTCCCTCGGTCGTAGGTTGGCTCATCTTCGTGACGGCCCCGGTCGCGGTCAAGAACGGACCGGCCGGCGCAGGCCGAGACGGTGGTACACACGCGACGTGGGAGCGACGCTGCAGTGGCGCAACGAGCCGGTTGGGCGCGTCGACCGCTCGTTCGGCGCGACCGTCCGGTTCGGCAGCGGCAGCGACGCGGGCACGGGCTACCTCGCGTACTCGGACCGCGTCGGCCCCGGCGTCGTGATCCTGCACGACGGGACCGGCGTCGAGCCGTGGTGCACGCAGCTCGCCGACGCGCTCAACGACGACGGCTTCACGGTGCTGGTGCCGGACCTCCTCGCCGGCGGCGAGCCGTCGCCCGACCCGGCGCGGCTCCCCGACGGCGTCGCACCCGACGACGCCGTGCGGCGCGCCGGCGTGGCCCTCGACCATCTCGTCGACAACTGGCACCCGCGCGCGGGGGTCGTGGGGTTCGGGCCCGGCGCGGAACTCGCTGTGCGGCTCGCCGGAGAGCGCGAAGTCGACGCACTCGTCCTCTATTCGGGCGTCGCGGCCGACCTGCCGGACGTGCCGGTCGCGGGGCACTACCCGGCGGCCGACGACGCCCTCGCGCGCCGGGCTGAGGCCGTTTTCGCGCGCGCCGCGGCGCGCGGATCCGAGGTCGAACTGTACGTCTACGAGGGCGCGCCGCGCGCGTGGCCTAACCCGCGCGCGGGAGATCCCGACGGCGACGCGGCGCTATCGCTGGAGCGGACGACGGAGCTGTTCCACTACCACCTGTCGTAACGACGGCGGCGACCCGAGACGGAGCGCCCCAGACCGGACTTGAACCGGCGACCTTCTCCTTGACAGGGAGATGAGCACTCCTGACTGCTCCACTGGGGCCCGCGTCGCGAGGCTAACAGACCGCGACGCGACCGGGGGTTGCTATCCTCGGGGGCCGCGGCCGGCCCCGAAGCGCGGAGCGCGGCCCCCGGCGAGGTAGCTCAGTTGGCAGAGCACGCGACTGAAAATCGCGGTGTCGGCAGTTCGATTCTGCCCCTCGCCACTCGACGCACACCGTGCTCTCCGGAGCGCCTCCCCGTTTCCCGTAACCGCTTGTCACGCGCGCCTCGCCCGGAGACGATGACCTCGGCGGACCGACGACGGGGAGGCGGACATGGGCGACGAGATCTTCGTCAACTACTGGATCGGCGAGCAGCCGAGCCCTCCATGGAAGGCGCTGAACGAGATGCCCCCCGGCGTCGACGTCGCGCCGCTCGCGTTCGTCGGCATCGGCCCGAACTGGGATCTCGACTTCTCGTTCCTGTGCAAGGTCGACTCCGCCGAGCTCATCCAGAGCTGGATCCGCGACGTGCACGCCAACGGCACCAAGGTGCTGTTCTCGATCAACGACGTCAAGCTCGGACAGGTGCCCGACGTCGCGGCGTTCGTCGCCGGCGTCGCGCAGAACGCCGCGGAGTGGGACGTCGACGGGGTCGACCTCGACTACGAGCCGCCCTACCTGGAGCCGAACCAGACGCTCGTCGACGTCACGAAAGCGCTGCGGCCGGCGCTCGCCGACGCGCTCGGGCGCGCGCCGCTGGTGACGGCGCCGATCTGGGAACCGTGGTCGAGCCAGCCGCAGTTCCTCGGTGAGTTCGCTGCCGAGCTCGATTTCGTCACGACGATGGACTACACCCCGTGGCCGGGGTTCGACGCGACCGTGTCGAGCTTCGCCGACTACGCCGACGCAATCGGCGCGCCGGAGAAGATCGCCATCGGCGTGAGCTGCATGGGGCCCCCGCCACCACAGCCGGACGAGGACTACTACAACTTCACGCCGCTGGCCGAGGTCGAGCAGGTGTGCAAGTGGGAGCCTCGTGGCGGCACCAAGAAGGGCGTCATGCTCTACACGTTTCCGTACGACGTGAAGAGCCGCACGGGCTCGGGGACGGGCTATCCCGACGGCACGTTCACCGACACGATCATCGAGAACCTGCCCTGAGGACACACGCCGGCCCGCGCCGGGGTCAGGCGTCCTGGCGGTTGGCTCCCTCGAGGAACTTCTTGACCTCGTCGGCACGGTAGCGGCGATGTCCGCCGAGCGTGCGGATCGACGACAGCTTGCCCGCCTTCGCCCACCGGGTGACGGTCTTGGGATCGACCCGGAAGAGCGCAGCAACCTCTGCGGGCGTCAGGAGCGCATCGTCCTTCGGGCCCTTCATGTGTTGCCTCCATTCCTTCGGTTCCGGGGCCCCGGTTCGTCTCCCGTTCCGGCAAATCCGGAGCACCGGCCAAAAAGCACCGCGCTCGACATCATGCGCTGAAAACGGACGCGCGCGAAATGGCCCAGGTGGATTATTTTCCACAGGCCCCGAACTAGCCATACACGGTCATGGCCGACTAGTCCGGTACGGGCGCTACGTCCGTTTCGCCCACCGGCGGGTCGCGCTAGTTGACCGCCTCACGCGCACGGATCTCGGCCCAGCGCTCGCTGAGGCGCCCGAACAACCGTCCGGCCGCGCCGACGTCGCCCGCCTCAAGGGCCTCGATCGACGACCACACCTCGGCCGCGGAGCAGTCGTCGACGAGCTCGTCGTCGGGCAGGAGCCCGGCGACGGTGCCGTAGTCGAGCTCCAGGAGACCGTCGCCGGGGAAGCCCGAGAGCCACGCGTCGAGCTCCCTCACCGCCTCCGCGATCGCGTCGTCGGACGCGCGCGCGAGCACCTCGAGGGCTCGCGCCAGCCGCGCGCGGGCGTGCGTCAGGCTCGTCTCGTAGCGCACGCGCAGACCCGTCGAGTCCTCGGTCAGGATGCGCTCGGTCGCGTCGAACGCGACGAACCACCGCAACGGCACGTACCAGTTCGCGTGGAGGATGTGCGAGCGCAGCTCGGGATGGCGGCGGCCGAGCGCCTCGAGCTCGACGTCGGCCCGGCGCGCCTGGTCGCCGGGGACGAACGCGTCGACGACCTCGTCGGGAACGCTGCGGCGGAACTCGACGAGCGCCGCGAGCATCCGCAGGCGAGTCAGCGTGGGGCACACGAGGACACGGCCGTCGACCTCGCGCGTGTACGCGCCGTCGGACGCGACCACGCCTCCGTCGTCGGCGGGCAGCCGTCCGCCGAGCAACCACCGGCGCGACGCCTTCAGCTCGCCGCGGTGATGACCGCCGGCCTGCGCCGACCACTGATCCCGCTCGCCGGGCGGGAACGACCCGAGCGGGCGGTAGACCCGCAGGTACGACGTCCTGACCATGGGGGGATGGTAACGGCCCGGCCGGCGCCGGGCGCGGAACCGGTACGAGCGGCACGGCACCCTCGGCAGCCGCGCACGCTACGATCCATACAGGCCTCCCCGCGGAGGCCGGTTCGAGGCCTTCCAGACAGCGACGGCGTGACCTCCAGGGGAGAGTGCCGCAAAATGAGCGTGTTCGAGCACATCAACGGCGATGGCTACGAGCAAGTGGTCTTCTGCTCCGACGACCAGTCCGGGCTCCGGGCGATCATCGCCATCCACTCGACTGCACTGGGTCCCGCCCTCGGCGGGACCCGTTTCTTTCCGTATGCGACCGAGGACGAGGCGCTCGTCGACGTGCTGCGCCTCGCCAAGGGCATGACGTACAAGGCCGCTGCCGCGGGGCTCGACCTCGGCGGAGGCAAGGCGGTCATCATCGGCGACCCGCGCCGGATCAAGACCGAGGAGCTGCTGCGCGCGTACGGGCGCTTCGTCGAGACGCTCGGCGGGCGCTACATCACGGCCGAGGACGTCGGCACCGCGCTCGAGGACATGGACGTCGTGCGCCGCGAGTCGCGCTGGGTCACGGGATGCTCGAAGACCTACGGGGGCTCGGGCGACCCGTCGCCCGTGACCGCGTGGGGAGTCCTCCAGGGCATCAAGGCGACGGTCCTGGAGCGGTTCGGGAGCCCCGAGCTCGCCGGGCGAACGGTTGCGATCCAGGGCGTCGGCAAGGTCGGCCACGCGCTATGCGGCTACCTCGTGCAGGCCGGCGCGAAGGTGACGATCGCCGACGTCGACGTCGACAACCTCGCCCGCGCGGTGTCCGACTTCGGCGTCGAGACGACGCCGCTCCAGAACGTCCACAAGCTCGAGGTCGACGTCTTCGCGCCGTGCGCGCTCGGCGGCATCGTCAACGACGACACGATCTCGGAGTTCCAGTGCAAGATCATCGCCGGGGCGGCGAACAACCAGCTGGCGCGGCCCGAGCACGGCGAGAAGCTACGCGACCTCGGCATCCTCTACGCGCCCGACTTCGTCATCAACGCGGGCGGGCTCATCAACGTCGAGGACGAGCTGCGCGGCTACGACCGCGAGCGCGCCATGAAGCGAGTCGAGGCGATCTACAAGGCGCTGCAACACATCTTCACGATGGCCAAGGAGCGCCACATCTCGACCGCGCGCGCGGCGGAGGAGCACGCCGAGGAGCGGATCCGCAAGATCAGCCGCATCCGGCTCGTGCGCGTCACCGAGTTCGGCCCGCTGTCGACGCACTGACGTCGTGACCGACATCCTTCGCATCATCGGCGACGGGCGCGACGTGCCCGACGGCGAGGTTCCCGACGGTCTCGGCGAGAAGGACCTCGTCGAGCTGTTCCGCTGGCTCGTGCTGTTGCGCATGTCCGACGAGCGCCACGTCGCGCTGCAACGTCAGGGCCGCATCGGCACGTACGCGATCTACTGGGGCGAGGAGGCGACGCAGGCCGGCGCGCTGTACGCGCTCGACGACTCCGACTGGATCTTCCCGTCGTACCGCCAGAACGCGGTCGGCATCCTGCGCGGCGTGCCGCTGTCCAACGTGCTCGCGTGGTGGCGCGGTCACGGGGGCGAGCACGGGTTCTGGAACACGCGCGAGTACCGCACCGCTCCCATCTGCGTCCCGATCGGCACGCACCTCCCGCACGCGGTCGGCGTCGCGTGGGCGGCGAAGATCAGGGGCGAGCGCACCGCCTCGCTCGCGTGGTTCGGCGACGGCGCGACGTCGGAGGGCGACTTCCACGAGGCGATGAACTTCGCGTCGGTATTCAAGACCGCGACCGTGTTCTTCTGCGTCAACAACCAGTGGGCGATCTCGACGCCGCTGTCGCGCCAGATGGTCAACCCGCGCATCGCCGACAAGGCCGCCGCCTACGGGATGCCGGGCGTGCGCGTCGACGGCTTCGACCCGCTCGCGTGCTGGAAGGCGACGCGCGACGCGGTCGAGCGCGGCCGCGCCGGCGACGGGCCCACGCTGATCGAGGCGTTCTGCTACCGCATCGCGCCGCACGGCACCGCCGACGACCCGCGCCTGTATCGCGACGAGAGCGAGACGGAACGGTGGCGCGCGCTGGAGCCGGTCGGGCGCACCGGCGCGTTCCTGCGCCGGCTCGGCATCCTCGACGACGACACCGAAGAACAGATCCGCGCCGAGGCGAAAGCCGCGATCGCCGACGCGGTGCGGACGATGGAGTCAATCGGGCACCTCGACCAGGAGGTGTTGTTCACCGACGTGTACGCGTCGGGGCGGCCGTGGACGTTCGAGGAAGGCCTCGCCGAGCTGCGCTCCGTCGCGCGTCCGCCCGAGGTCAAGCCGCTCGGCCCCCAACGAGGGTCGCAGACCGGCGACGTCGAGACCGAGACAGAGTCGCCGTGAGCGAGCTGACGATGGTCGAGGGGCTCAACCTCGCGCTACGCCAGGCGATGGAGTCCGACGACCGCGTCGTGATGATGGGCGAGGACGTCGCCAAGACCGGCGGCGTCTTCCGCGTCACCGCCGGCCTGCTCGACCGCTTCGGCGAGGACCGCGTCATCGACACGCCGCTCGCCGAGGCAGGCATCGTCGGCACCGCGATCGGGATGTCGCTGTACGGACTGCTGCCGGTCGTCGAGATCCAGTTCGACGCGTTCGTGTACCCCGGGTTCGAGCAGATCGTCACGCACGCGGCGCGCTATGCGTGGCGGACCGCGGGCAACGTCCCCGCGTCGATCGTGATCCGCATCCCATACGGCGGCGGCGTGCGTGCGCCGGAGCTGCACTCGGACTCGCCCGAGGCGCTGTTCTGCCACGTCCCGGGTCTCAAGGTCGTGTGCCCGACGACGCCGTCGGACGCGCGCGACATGCTGCTCGCCGCGATCTTCGACCCCGACCCCGTCATCTTCATGGAGCCGAAGCGCATCTACCGCGCCGGGCGCGCCGAGGTCGCCGACGATCCGCCGTTCCCGCTCGGCTCCAACGACGGCCTCTACAACGACGTGCTCTCGAAGGCGCGCGTCGCGCGCGACGGCGACGACCTCGCGATCCTCACGTACGGCGCGACCGTGCCCCTGTCGATCGAGGCGGCGGAGAAGCTGGAGGCGGAGCGCGGGGTGCGCGCGTGCGTCGTCGACCTGCGCTCGCTGTACCCGCTCGACGTCGACGCGATCACGAGCGCGGCGGCGCGCTGCGGGCGCGCGCTCGTCGTGCACGAGGCGCCGCGCACCGCGGGGCTGGGGGCCGAGGTGTCGAGCCTGATCCACGAGCGCGTCATGCTGGACCTCGAGGCGCCGGTCGGACGCGTGACCGGCTACGACGTCCCGTTCCCGCAGTTCGCCAACGAGGACGACTACCTGCCGTCCGTCGATCGCATCGCGGCCGGCGCGGTCAAGGTCCTGGAGTTCTAGTGGCCGCGCCGACCGCGCGGCCGTCGACTGGAGGTGCGTAGGTGGCCGAGTTCCGGCTCCCCGACCTCGGCGAGGGCGTGACCGAGGCCGAGATCGACCGCTGGCTCGTGGCGGAGGGCGACGAGATCGACGAGGACGACCCGATCGTCGAGGTCATCACCGACAAGGCGACCGCCGAGATCCCGTCGCCGTTCGCCGGCGTCGTGACGCGCATCCACGTCGACGCCGGCAAGGTCGTGCCGGTCGGGACGGTGCTCATAACGATCGACGACCCCGCCGGCGGCGTCAGCGGGGCGCGCTCGCCCGAAGCGGCCCAGGCCGCGGTCGCCGAGAGCGCGACCGAGACGCCCGCGGCCGCCGGGCCTCCCCCGCCGCCGCCCGTGCCCGGCGCGAAGTCGAGTGGAGCCGCGGCGCCCGCCGTCGGTCCCCCGCGGCCCGCCGCGCCCGCGCCGTCGGGACCGGGTCCGCAGCGGTCCGCGGTCAAGGCGATGCCGCCCGTGCGCAAGCTGGCGCGCGAGCTCGACGTCGACCTCGCGGACGTGCGCGGGTCGGGGCCGGGGGGCCGGATCACGCGCGCCGACGTCGAGGCGCACGCGCGTTCGCGCGCGTCGGGCGACGGCCGCGCCGCACGCGTCGCCGGGCCGCCGGCGCAGCCGGTCACGGGCGGACGCAGGGAGCCGCTGCGCGGCGTGCGCCGCACGATCGCCGAGCGCATGGCGCACGCGCACCGCGTCGTGCCGCCGGTCACGCACGTCGAGGAGTGCGACGTCACCGAGCTCGACGCCGCGCGCCGTCTCGCCAACGAGCGCGCGCCGCACGCGCCGAAGCTCACGTTCCTGCCGTTCATCGTCAAGGCGGTCGTCGCCGGGCTCAGGGCGTACCCCGCGCTCAACGCGTCCCTCGACGAGGACGCCGGCGAGATCGTGTTCCACGAGCGCTACGACGTCGGGGTCGCGACCGACACGCCGTCGGGCCTGATGGTTCCGGTCGTGCGCGACGCGGACAAGAAGTCGCTGCGCGACATCGCCGCCGACATCGAGCGACTGGCCACCGGCGCGAAGGACGGAAAGCTGCATCCCGACGAGCTGCGCGGCTCGACGTTCACGGTGACGAGCCCCGGCCGCTTCGGGGGCCTCATGGCGACGCCGATCGTCTTCCACCCCCAGTCGGCGATCCTGGGAGTGCACAAGGCGAGCCAGAGAGCCGTGGTGCGCGACGGCGCGATCGTGGCGCGCCTGATGATGAACCTGTCGATAACCTTCGACCACCGCATCCTCGACGGCATGACCGCGTCGCGCTTCATCCTCGACGTAGTGGAGCTCCTAGAGCACCCAGCGGTTCTGGCACTGGAAAGTTAGACATGACTGTCAAGCAAGGTCGACGCGCACCATGAAACAACACTTCCCAGGGTACTATCGAGCCACTGAAGATGAGGTCGAAGATGCTTGGTCACACGGCCTCGTGGTCTTGGACGCTAACGTCCTCCTCAACCTGTATCGCGTCTCCGCCCGTACGCGCCGCGACTTTCTTTCCATGCTCAAGCGCATCAGGAACCAGCTATGGCTGCCGCATCAGGTTGCTGAAGAATTCCATCGCAACCGCTACGGGGTCATTTCGGCCCAGCAAGACGCTTATCGCCTTCTGAGAAAGGCGCTTTCGAAGGGCAAGGATGACCTGATGAGAAAGATAAACGAAATAGGACAACATCCCACCCTAGATAGAACGGACATCGTCGGCCGCATTGACAAAGTCTTTACCCAATTGTCTGCGCATGTCGAGAAGCTTGAGAAACGACATCCCAGGATTCTTAGCGATCCCGTCGCCCGAGATCTCAGTGACGATCCGATCCGGTCAGAACTTGTCCGTCTCTTCGAAGAGAACATCGGTCCCCCTTATCAAGAGGAGCGCTTAATTCAGATCTTCGCGGAGGGCGAACGCCGGTACGCTGAGCGTGTTCCTCCCGGGTTTGGCGACAGTGCAAAAACGGGGGCTCGCCGATACGGTGATCTCGTCGTGTGGTATCAGCTTATGGACAAGAGCAAGGAGACGCAACGTCCAGTCTTATTCGTCACAGATGAGAGAAAGGCCGACTGGTGGTTGATTCATGATGCCAGACTCGTCGCCCCGAGACCAGAGTTGCGCCAAGAGATGCGAACGCGCGCCGGAACCGAGTTCCACTTATACAAGTGGTCTGACTTTCTTGACGAGGCCGGTAAGCGCTTCGGACGCGACGTAACCACTTCCGCTGCCGAGGCCGAAGAGCTTCAGCCAATCGGTCTGGGCGACGAAACAGCGGATGAAGGAGCGTCCCAGGAACCCAGCAATGCAGACGCTGCCATCAGACTTGCAGCGCTTGCAGGCGATTCCGACCGCGCTCAACGTATGTGGGTCACACATGCGCTAGACGCTTTGGGCGGTTTCGAAGGGGACAACCTACGCAACATCGTGGCGGCGCAGGGAGTTCAGGCGGCGCGCAACGTACAAGGCAGTGGACTCAGTGATCTACTCGCATCGCAAGAACGCGTGGCGCGTAACTTCTACGCAAGCGGGCTGGAGGATCTGCTCTCGTCGCACGCACGTAGTGTCGCGCGGAGTTTCTACGGCAGCGCACTCCAACATCTGATCGCGACGCAAGGACCCACTCTTGATGAAGGTGTCGACGCGAGAGAACCTGAAAGGCCTCTCTCCGAGGACGATGTCGATGTGCGTCCTAAGACGACCTCACGCCGTCGGAGGCGCAGGCCGAATCAGGCCACAGCAGATCGGAATAAGCGACGGGACAGCAAAGCATAGGGGTGTACGAGCGACGGTCGTCCGACACAGCGCGGACGCATCTGGGTGGAGTGTGGAGACCTACTCGTCAGCGCCGACGACATTGCAGAGCAGGCCGACCACATCCACCTCTAAGTCAACAAGGTCGTTCCAACCAATGAAGCGGCCCTGGTCGAGGCCGCAGCAGCCTCCCGGCGTGCCGCTGCCGTAGACGTCGCCGGGATAGATGTCCTCGTCTTGGCTCACGTGGGCGATCATGTCGGCCCAGCTCCAGTGCATCTCGCTCGAGCGCGCCCGGCCCCGTTCCTCGCCGTTGACGCTGCACGCCATCTCGAGGTCGGGCTCGGCGCCGATCTCGTCGGCGGTCACGATGCACGGCCCGAGCGCGGTCGCGAAGTCCTTGCCCTTCGCGGGACCGAGCCACGCGCTCATCTCGCGCGCCTGGATGTCGCGCGCCGAGAAGTCGTTCATGATCGTGAATCCGAAGACGTGCTCGTGGGCGTCGTCGCGCGCGACGTCGCGGCCCCCGCGTCCGACGACCATCGCAAGCTCGAGCTCGAAGTCGAGGCGCTCGGTGTAGCGCGGCCACGGGCACACGTCGCCGGGCCCGATGATCGAGCGGTGGTTGCCCTTGTAGTACACCGGTGCCTCGTACCAGTACTCGGGCACGCTGCGATTGCGCCGCATGGCGCCGAGCTTGACGTGGCTCTCGAACGCGAGGAAGTCGCGCAGCGACGACAGCCGGTCGAGCGGACACAGCAGGCGCGCGTCCTCGGGGATCGTCAGGTCCTCGTCGCCCTGGACCGCCCCCGCGGCGTCCTCGACCGCGGCCCACATCTCGGGACCGGCCTCGATCAGCTGCAGCGTCGACGTCAGCGCCGGCCCGACGTCGCCGTCGAAGCCGCCGGACGCGCGCGTCCACGCGTCGACGACATCGACCGGCTCGCCGTCGCGCGGGGCGATAGCGACGCGCGGCTGGAGCCCGCGCCGCGACGCGTCGACGTAGCGATAGACGCGCACTCAGGATGTCCGAGTCACACGCACGAAGACCACGGACGCCACGCGGCGCGTCACTCGTCGAGCAGGCCCATGCCCCGGGCCCACGACGTCTCGTACTCCGTGATCACCACCGCGTGGCCTTCGGGCGACACGACGAGCGGCTTCTCGGTCTCGACCATGACCGCCACCTCCTCCGTGCGCTGGAGGCTCTTCGCCTTCTCGATCGCGGCCGGCTGCGGCCCGTGGTGGACGCCCTGCGGGTGCAGCGTCATGTAGCCGACGTCGATGCCGGCGCGGCTGAAGTAGTTCCCCGAGTGATAGAAGAGCACTTCGTCCGCGTCGATGTTGGCGTGGTAGAAGGGCACCTTCAGAACCTCGGGATCCTCCTCGAGCGGCCGCGGCACGAACGAGCAGATCACGAAGCCGTCGTTGGCGAACGTGCAGTGCGCCGACGGAGGCATGTGATAGCTCGGCGAGTACACCGGACGGTGCTGCAGCACGTTGAGCTTGACCGGGCACAGGTCGCCCTGCCACCCGACGACGTCGAGCGGGTGCCACGCGAAGAACAGCGACGTGAACGTGCCGTCGCGCTTGACGCGCACCTCGAACTCGCCGGCCTCCTCGTGCGGGTCGGGCTCGGGTACCTCGAGCACGCCCGGATCGAACTGCGCGTGACGGCCCATGAGCCCGCGGTCCGGGATGCGGTACTCGCCCGAGCCCTCGATCACGAAGAAGAAGTTGTCGTCGGTGTCGGGGACGACGCGGTGCGTCGTGCCCTTGGGCACGATGACGTAGTCGCCGACTCCGTAGCTCAGGGGGCCGTAGTCGGTCTCGATCGTGCCGCTGCCGCGATGCACGAAGTAGCAGACGTCGCCGTCGGCGTCGCGCAGGAAGTACGGCATCGGCTCCGAGCGCCGGCTGACGTAGAGCCTCACCTCGTCGTTGCCGGCGACGAGCTGCCACGTCGCGTTGGCGTCGACGCGGTCGTCCGGCTTCATCTCGTTGAGGTTGAATGCGCGCGGGCGCAGCGGTCCCTCGATGCGCGTCCACGCGGTCGGCGGATGCGCCCGGTACAGGTGCGACGCGCGCCCGAAGAACGTCTCGCGCCCGTGCTCCTCCTCGAACGTCCCCTCGGGAAGCGAGACGTGCGCCTGCTTCGCGACCTTGCCCTTCGAGAACACGACTTCCATCAGAGGTTCCCCCTCGCCGCCTGCTCGCGCTCGATCGCCTCGAACAACGCCTTGAAGTTGCCGGCCCCGAAGCCCTTGGCGCCGTGGCGCTCGATGACCTCGTAGAACACCGTCGGCCGGTCCTGCACCGGCTTGCTGAAGATCTGCAGCAGGTAGCCGTCCTCGTCCTTGTCGACGAGGATGCCGTTGCGCTGCAACCCGTCGATCTTGTCGGCGATCTCGGGCACGCGCGCCTTGGCGTCCTCGTAGTACGTCGCCGGGACGCGCAGGAACTCGATGCCCGCGCTCCGCATCGCCTCGACCGTCGCGACGATGTCCTCGGTCGCCATCGCGATGTGCTGCACGCCGGGCGAGCGGTAGTACTCGAGGTATTCCTCGATCTGCGACTTGCGCTTGCCCTCGGCCGGCTCGTTGATCGGCAGCTTGATCTTCCCGTTGCCGTCCCACACGACCTTCGACATCAGCGCGGAGTACTCGGTCGAGATCTCCTCGTCGGAGAAGTGACGCAGCTCGGTGAAGCCCATGATGCGCTCGTAGAACTCGACCCATTCCTGCATCTTGCCGAGCTCGACGTTGCCGACGACGTGGTCGATGTGCTTCAGCCCGAAGCCGGTGCCGTCACCGGCTCCCTCGACGGCCCGGAACCCGGGAAAGAACGCGCCCGAGTAGTCCTGGCGGCTGATCAGCGAGTGCACCGTCTCGCCGTAGGTCGCGATCGCCGCCTTGACGACCTTGCCGTGCTCGTCCTCGAACACCTCGGGCTCGGCGACGCCGCGCGCGCCGCGCTCGACCGCGACCCGATAGGCCTCCTCCGCGTCCGGCACGCGCAGCGCGACGTCGTGGACGCCGTCGCCGTGGAGCTTGACGTGGTCGGTGATGGGACTGTCGGGACCCAGAGCGCCGGTGAGCACGAACCGGATGTCGCCCTGGCGCACGCACCACGACACGCGGTCGCGCGAGCCCGTCTCGAGCCCCATGTAGGCGACGGGCTCGAACCCCAGCGCCCGGTAGTAGTGCGCGGCCTGCTTGGCGTTGCCGACGAAGAACTGGACGTAGTCGATTCCGAGAATCGGGAAAGCGTCGTGCGTGCCGGTCACCGGCTCCACCTCCTCGTTGGCGTAAGCATCCAGGATATCCGCGCGCCGGCGTCGCTCGGCGGCGTGTGGAGCCCGCCGTCGCTCGGGACGGCGTGCCGCTAACGGCCCTCGAAGCTCGGCTTGCGCTTGTCGAGGAACGCTCGTACGCCTTCGAGGTGGTCGGCGCTGCTGCCGGCCTCCGTCTGAGCCTCGACCTCGGCGTCGAGCTGGTCGTCGAGCGACCGCTCCGCGGCGGCGTTCGCGAGGGTCTTGGTGAGCCGGTACGCGACCGTGGGGCCGCGCGCGAGGTCGAGCGCGAACGAGCGCCACGCGTCGTCGAACTCGGCGGCGGGCACGACGCGCGTGAAGAGCCCGAGTCGCAGCGCGTCCTCGGACCCGATGGGGTCGCCGGTGGCGGCGACCTCGAACGCGTGCGCCGCACCGACCATCTTGGTGAGGAACCAGAGCGCGCCGGAGTCGGGCACGAGCCCGACCTTGACGAACGCGATGACGAGCTTGGCGTGCTCCGAGGCGATGCGGAAGTCGCACGCGAGGGCGATGCTGGCGCCGGCCCCCGCGGCGACGCCGTTGACGGCCGCGACGACCGGCTTCGGCGCGGCGCGGATCGCGCGGATCAGCGGGTTGTAACGATCGACGAGCGTCTTGCCGAGCTCGGGCGGGTCGCCGCTGCGGTAGCCCTCGACGAGGGCGCCGAGGTCCTCGCCCGACGAGAACGCGCGCCCGGCCCCCGTCAGCACGATGCACCTCACGGAGTCGTCGGCGGCTGCGCTGCGGACCTCCTCGAGCACGCGCGCGCCGAGCTCGTCGTCGAACGCGTTGAGGACGTCGGGCCGGTCGAACGTGATCACCGCGACGCCGTCGGCGTCGTCGCGTCGAAGCACCATGGCGCGAGCGTACCGCCGCGCGGCGCGCGCCGTCGCGGCGCCGTTGACCGCTCTTGGTCCGCGCGACCGGGACGTGCCCGAAAACGGGTCTTGACTTCCGCCCTCCGACGAAGAGACTACGTTCAACGTCCGGGCGGGGGGCTCGGCGCGGGACAGGGGGAAGCACCGGTGCTAGGCGGCCTCGTCCGAGTTGGAACGATCGCGCTCTCTTCCGTGGCCCTGGTCGTCGCCGGCCTGCCCGCGGCGCCGCACGACGTCGCCGCGGCGCGCGCCGCGGCGAACGACACGAGCGCGCCGCCGGACGGCGCGGACGCGTTCTCGGCGCCGGACGTCGTGGAGCTCGTCGCACGACGGACGGCGACATCTCGGACGTACACGCTGCCGGACGGGACGTTCCGGACCGAGGCGTTCGCGGGGCCGATCCACTACCGCGACGCCGGCGGGGAGTGGCGCCGGATCGACAACCGGCTCGTCCCCTCGTCGCGGCCGGGCTACGCGTACGAGAACGCCGCCAACTCGTACACGCTGTACCTGCCGCAGGACGTCGCCGATACGCCCGTCCGCATCGAGACCGACGACCACTGGGTGGAGTTCGAGCTGCACGGCGCGAGCGGCTCGCCGGCGACCGCCGGCGCCGAAGCCGTGTACGACGGCGTCCTCCCCGGCGTCGACGTCGTGTACGAGGCGCGGCCCTCGGGCGTCAAGGAGGCGTTCGTGCTGTCGGGGCCGGACGCGCTCTCGTCGTTCACGTTCTCGCTTCGCACGAGCCCCGGCGTCACCGCGACGGCGAACGAGATCGGCGGCATCGACGTCGAGACGTCCGACGGCGAGGTCGTCGCGTCGCTCGACCCACCGGTGGCGTACGACGCCGCGGGCGTCGAGACGACCGCCCGGCACATCTCGTACGACGTGGTCCGCACCGACTCCGGCCTTGCCGTCGCCCTCGTCACCGACCCCGCGTGGCTCGCCGACCCGGCGCGGCGCTACCCCGTCGTCGTCGACCCGACCTACACGCTGCGACCGCCCAGTCGCGACTGCTGGATCGGCAACGGCGGCAGCGAGACGAGCTCGAACTGCGGGTCGGGCGCCGACTACGTGCGCGTGGGCTACACCGGGTCCGCCAAGCGCCGCGGCCTCCTGCGGTTCGACCTCTCGAGCATCCCGTCGACCGCCACGGTCGCCTCGGGGGTCGTCTCGCTCTACATGGATCACACGAAGACGACGGGCCTCGCGCAGAACGCCGACTACGTCCTGCGCCGCGCCAAGAAGCCGTGGACGAACTCGGCGACGTGGCAGAAGTACGACGGCGTCAACTCGTGGTCCACGGCGGGAGGCGACTTCGGGACGACCGACGCGGGGCGGCGGACGCTCTCCGGCCAGAG
The DNA here is from genome assembly GCA_036260375.1 of Actinomycetota bacterium. Lineage (GTDB taxonomy): Bacteria > Actinomycetota > CADDZG01 > CADDZG01 > WHSQ01 > DASZZZ01. Next base: position 37,727 of record DASZZZ010000087.1, on the reverse strand, counting down.
CAGCGGCTACCGTAGCTTCGACGCGACGTGGCTCGTAAGGGACTGGGTCACGGGCGTCTTCGCCAACAACGGCGTGCTCGCCAAGCAGGCGCCCGAGACGACCGACACGGTGCTCTACTTCGTCTCCGGCGACCATCCCGAGGCCGCGGACAAGGGGCCGAAGCTCGTCGTCGACTTCAGCGAGTCGACGCCGGCCAAGTTCGAGGGCATCGGCGAACGCGACTTCTACAATTTCGAGGCGCAGCGGCTCAACGACCGCAACGAGCTCAAGGTCAACGTCGCGACCGGCAACCTGCTGCTGAAGGCCACCGACCTCTCCATCTCCGGGACGGGCCTCGACCTGACGCTCGACCGCTTCTACAACAGCCTCACGACGTCGTACGACGAGGCGGACCTGTCGCAGGGGTGGTTCTGGGGCACGGGGTCAACCGTACGTCTGGAGTTCCCCAACGACGCACCCGGCCGCGCGGTCTTCGTCGGTCCGTCGGGCTACCGCGTGCGCTTCGACAAGAACCCGGAGGGCACCTACGCGCCGGCGGCCGAACCGGGGCTCCACGCCACGCTCGAGCACCACGACGCCGCCAACGAGTACGTGCTCGACTGGCACGACAAGTCGAAGTACGTCTTCGACGAGACGACGGGCGACCTGAAGATCCACAAGGACAAGAACGGCAACGACATCACGTTCGCCTACGACGCGTCCGGCAACCTGACGCGCATCACCGACACGCAGAACCGCACGGTGACGTTCTCGTACGCCGGCGGCCTCGTGAGCACGGTCACGGACAGCTCCGTCGGCCGCACGTTCAGGTACTCGTACCAGCAGTTCGCGGGCACGCCCGACTACCGCCTCGCGTCGTTCGAGATCGCGAGCTACACGCCCGACCCAAACGACCAGAACGTCGGAAAGAAGACGTCGTACTCCTACGACAGCCTCGGACGGCTCAACCGGATAACCGATCCACGCGGCTTGAGCACGGTCGTGCGCTACGTCGGCGACACTCGGAAGGTCGAGGCGATCGTCCGCAACATCAGCGGTCCGACGACGACGTTCACGTATCACGCCGACACGAACGGCTGCGACGACCCCAAGGCCGTCGCGCGCACGGTCGTGAACGGACCTCGAACCGATCTGCCGGCCGGCAAGGACGACACGACGACCTACTGCTACGACCGTCACGACCGCGTCGTCAAGGTGATCGACGCCAAGGGCAACAAGCGCTCGAGCAAGTACGACTCGAACTCCAACGTCATCGAGCTCGCCGAGGCGGGCGTGTCGGAGTCCGGCACGATGACCGCCACGTTCGAGAACGACAACCTGACGCAGGTCTCGCTTCCGACCGGGGGCCAGGCGTACATGTCGTACGACAGCGCGCAGAACCCGCACTTCCCGACTGGCGTGCACGACTTCTCGACCGGCGGAGAGAGCGCCGCTCCCACGTGGCAGTACGAGTACGACGACGACGGCAACCTGATCCGCGCCCTCAACGAGACGGACCTTGCGAAGCCGGTGAGGTTCCAGTACTGCTACAGAGCCGACGGCAGCCTCACGCGCATCGACCAGCCACCCGCTCTCACCGACGCATCGGGCGCGATCGTGCTCGATCGCAACGTCGACGGCGACGCGTGCGCCGGACTGCCACAGGGAAACGACACCCTGCTCTCGTACGACGCCGCCGGCAACCTCACGAAGATCGACCCGCCTGGCGCCCACGGGACCGTGACGTTCACGTACGACGGCGCGAGCCGCGTCAAGACGACGACCGACGGGCGCGGCAACGTGTCGACGTTCACGTACGACGCCCTCGATCGCGTCACGCGCATCGACATCGCCAAGCCCGCGTCGGGCGAGACGCCCATCCAGACGGCGGTCGCCGAAGAAGAGCTCATCCCACCCGACAGCTCGGACACCACCTGGGTCACGTATCAGTACGATCTCAACGGAAACCTGACGACGCGCAAGGACAATCAGGGCGCCGAGAGCTTCGTGTACGACGAGCTCAACCGCATGGTGAAGCAGACGCCGCAGTCGCCGGCGGCATCGATCACCTACGGTTACGACGCCGCATCGAACCTCAAGACGTTGGAGGCGACGGACGCGTCCGGGACGAAGACAGTCGCCTACGCCTACGACGAGGTGAACCTGATCTCGAGCCTCACCGACTTCGAGGGCCGCACGGTGACCTTCGAGCACAACGACCGCAACCTGCGGACGAAGATCGTCTATCCGGGCGACGTCAAGAACGAGTCGGTCTACGACAAGTCGCGCCGGCTCCTCTGCACCTTCTCGTACAAGGGAACGCGGCCGACGTCGTCTCCGAGTCAGGGCACCGACGAGGAGAGGAAGTGTCCGTCCCCGAGCGCGGCGTACATCTCGTACTCTCGCTACTCCTACCGCGACACCGTCGCGGGCGTCGACACGGACACGAACCGCCGGGAGAGCTTCACGGGACGAGACGGCGTCAAGGTGAGCTACGACTACGACGGCATCGGCAGGCTCACGAAGGCCGACGCCGCGTCGGGCACAGACTACTCGTACGAGTACGACGACCGCGGCAACATCACCAAGAAGACGATCGCGGGCTCGGTGACGACGTACGCCTACGACGCCGCGAACGAGATCTGCTGGAGCGCACCCGGAAGCGTGACCGCGCCGGCATGCTCGAGCGCGCCGTCGGGGGCGACGACCTACGCCTTCGACGGCGCCGGGAACCTCTCGACGACGTCGGTCGGGCTCTCCGCGGGCTACAACTCTCGCAACCAGATGACGTCGGTGACGCCGCCGGGAGGAGCGTCGATCACCATGGCGTACATGGACATGAGCTCCGACCGCCGGATCCTGGCCGGCGACACGCGCATGGCCTACAGCCAACTCGGCCTCACGAGCCAGGGGCCGAACAACGGTAGCCCGCACGGCACGTGGTTCGTGCGCGAGCCGTCCGGCACGCTCAGTCAGATGCTCGAGGTCGACGCTGCGAAGAAGGACCTCTACTACCACCTCGACGGACTCGGCTCGGTCGTGGCGACCACGGATGTGTCGGGCAACGCCGTCCGGCGCTACGCGTACGAGCCCTACGGCAAGGAGCTCGGCACGGCGAGCGAGATCACCGCCGATCCCAACCCGTGGCGCTACGCGTCGGGCTACTACGACAAGGGCACAAGCTGGCTGAAGTTCGGCACGCGCTACTACGACCCGGCTCTCGCGCGCTGGACGCAGCTCGATCCTGAGCGGAGCAAGATTGCCGGCGCGGCGCCGCTCTCGGCAACCCGTTTCCCGGACGGCGGTGACGGGCCCTGGACCGAGCAACCGGCTTGGTCCGACGCACTGAGCGACCCCACGTCTCTGAATGCCTACGCTTACGTCGGCGGCAATCCAACAGACAGGATCGACCCAAGCGGACGCTCGCATTGCCTCGCCGGATCGACAACGGCGGGTCTGTGGGGATTTGCCACGAGCACCTCATTGGCTCTCGGTGGTGCCACCGCCGGCGTGTCGATCCTGGTAGGCGGCATGTTCCTCGCGGCAGGAACGGCAATCAGTTTCGCTTGTGAAGAAGAGGAAGACTAGAGTGGAAGCATGCTGGGAGTCACCTGCGGTGGTGGAAGTATGCTCGGAGTCACCTGCGGCGAACGGACGCGGTGGCTTTGTTGCGGAGCACGGACCCACTGATTGCTCGGCATTGGCGTGGTCGATCGGCGGCGTATGAGCTACCGAATCTCATACATCGTCACGGGCGTGCTGCTTCTGTCGACGCATGCCGTCGTCCTCGCTCGAAACCTTTCGAACCGGAGAGTTCGGGCGCTCGCGCTATGGTTCATCGTCGTTGGCCTGTGGTTCATCGCCATGAGTGCCATCCTCGAGGAGTAATGAGTGAGATGACCCGTTTAGCGAGCCGGCTCTTCCCCGAGGACCTCCCGCGGTTTCGTCGTTGGCTGGGACTCCTCGGAACTGCCACGATGCTCATCGGAGGAGCCCTCGTAATCGTCAGCCCACCGGAGTTCCTCATCGTCGCAGCGGCGGGCCATTCCATCGCGTCGCTCGCCCGCTGGGCGTGACGAGACAGCGCGTCCGTGCGACATTTCGGCAAGTGCGCCACGTCGTTCGTGGCGCTCATCGCGCGGTGGGTGTGGTCTTTCTCATTCGACCAGGACCTCTACTACCACCTCGACGGGCTCGGCTCGATCGTGGCGACCACCGACGCCGCCGGGCCGCGTCGTGCGCCGCTACGCGTACTACAACCCCTGCTCCAGCAGCGGAGGTGTGGGGTGGTTCGGTGAGCTGCAGCGCGGGCTACGCCACGGTGGGCGCCGACACCGGCGGGAAACGTCTTCGGAGGCGTCGGCACGTACGCTTCGACTCCGACGTATGGCGCCGACGCCCGGCGTCAGCGGTTCCATAACGTAGTCTCCACAAGACACGTCGACCGGCTGGAACTGCGGCGTCCAAGCTTCCTACTAGGTCTCGGGACAAGTGGGACGCGGCGGCGGGGCAGGGATTCTGGGAAGTCAGCGGTGGATCCCCTCCGGGCGCCTCTGCGACATGCTACTAGCCCTTCTGAGGAGGAACATTCATGATCGTCGGCATCGTCACCATGGTCGCCGGCCTCACGGTGTTTCTCGCTGCACGACCCTTCGCACGCCGAACGATTCGACTTCAGAATCGCGCCTGGGGGTTCCGGCTCGGAGATACGAGTGAGCAGATGGCCTTGTGGGTGAACCGCGTCGTCGGCGCGCTCGCCGTCGTGATTGGCATCGGCAATGCCATCGCGAGCGCGATGTGAGGCGCGGCGCGTCCGCTGACACAATTTGATCCTAAGAGGGACTACTTGGGAGATCCCATGTCGATTACGGACACACGGCGGTACGATCAGCAATCACCGGCAGCAGCACGAACAACAGACGAGGTCGCGAGCCTGACGGATCCTCTGTCGCTGCACTTGAACGCGTACGTCGCCGGGAATCCGATCAACAACGTCGACTCGAGCGGCCGCTCGCATTGTGCCGCTGGCTCGACCATCGCGACTGGATCGGGGCTGTTTGCGGGCCCCGCGCTGGCATTAGGGGAGCTAGGCCGGAGTGTCGATTCTCGTCGGCGGCATGTTTGCCGCGGCCGGTACGGCGATTACGTACGGCCGTGAGGAAGAATGACGAAATGAGCAAGCGCTTCTCGAGTCCCAGGGATGAACGCCGCGTCATCGAGCGACGGACGTTTCTACGGACGATCGCCTTCCGACCCATGCGGCATTGGCACTAGATGAGCTATCGTGCGGCGTACGTGATCAGCGGCATACTGATCGCGGCCACAAACGCCGTGGTTCTCGCTCGGAAGTACTCCGATCGAAGGCTCCGCATCCTATCGGTGTGGTTCATTGCCATGGGAGTCTGGTTAAACTCGATCTGTTCGTAGGCAGCCGTGGACGTTCTCGGCAGGTTCGCAATCGGAATCGTCGCAGTCAGCATCGGGATGGCGGTCGCTTACATCGGCAAGTGGCTCGAACGTCCACGAAGGGGCGATCGAGATACGAATGCCGATATGCGCTCCCGAGCATCTCGACGGCGCGCTTCGCCGCATCCCGTAGAAGTGCCGCTGCTCGCGGCATGCCTTTTGATGGCGACCGCCATTCTTACGTACGTCGTCCTCGCGTACGACGATCCCTGGGCTGCGGTCGCACCCGGTGCCGTGACGGTCATGAGTGGGCTCGTCTTGTTCCGAAGAGTGAGACAGCGGTTACGTTAGAAGCAGGTCGAACCTCTTTGTCGTACTGCTACCGTTCGGAGAGCGTGAGATCGACGACCGCAACGTCGTAATCGCCGTCGGAATGACGATCATGCTGCGGTGATGTGGTTCCGGCCGCGCTCGACGGGCGAGAGCTCCGAAACGGAGCCGCGGGGCCAGCCGCCTGCATCGCCCACACGCGGGGGCACGACCGGAGGGACCGAGACGCCGATCGCTGAGGCACTTGCCGCGCTCCTCATGTTCGTCCGGGGCCTGCTCGTTGCAGAGCTGTGGTGCTAGGAACGCCTGCCGTCGACGAGACGAGCCGCCGCGGCGGACGCGAGCGTCGCTCGCCTGCCTTCTACGCGCGTCGTCCGTTCTGAATCGCCATCACCTTGGCTATGCTCCTGTGATTATGTACGTCGACTCGCGCGCCATATTGGCGATCGCGACAAGAGTCGTCCCGGCTCTCGCAACATCGCAAGCGACTGACACGTCCACGAAGGGGGATCGAGAAACGTCTCGGTTGACACTCTCCTCACTGGGCGCGGTCGTCGGTGTCGTCGCCGGCCTCCTAGCGCTTGCGCTGACACGGCCCGCGCGGTTCTCGTGGGCTGTGACCGTTCTCATCTTCGTGATGGTCGGAGTCGTCACGGCCCCCGCTTTCGTAAGGAGTGTCGGCTGGAGGCTCGACGCCTATCGCGATGCGCCGCATGACGCAACGTTCAAGCTCAGGCGCCGAACCGCAGTGTTGATGGGTGTCAGCGCGGTTACCAGCGTCACGATGCTCGCGTGGCAACCGCCGCGGGCGATCGAGTCGGTGGTGGCGATCGCGATGTTTCTGGCAATCGTCGTCATCAATATCGACCTGAGAAAGAACAAGCCGGGACGACGATCTTGAACGACGTGCGCGTTCTCGTCTGTGTGGTTGGACAGTAGCGGGCTAGTCGACCGAAGGAGTGCGATGCCGGACCGCAACACGTGACGCGCTCGCGAAACATGTCGTGCTCTGCCGACGTCGTGATCGACCGTAGCATGCGGCCGAACATGGCTGGTCCTCGCGGACGTTTTCACATCATCGACCGCACAGCTGCGTTCCATCGCCGGGCTCGGGCGGAGTCATGATGCTCGGCGTGATCATCGTCGCCGTCGTCGCCGGTGCCGGCGGTCGGCTGGCGGTCGGTTGGGCGACGCGCCGGCTAAGGGCAAGCCCCGTCATCGCGTTCGGCTCGATCGCAGGGCTGCTGCTCCTCTATTCAGCAGTCATCGCCCTTACGCTCGGCGCGTACTCGGGTGGATGGGAGAACACCGCGTTCCTCACAGGGTTCATGGCGGGTCTTGTCCTTGCGGAAGGGGCATGGAGGAAGTGGCGTCATAGGTAACGGTTCGATCACGTTCATGAGTGCGGCCGGGAGAGCGATACGCTGACGATGGCATGGGCAATGAGTTCACGAAGCTCGCCGCCCGACACACGAGGGCCTACTCGGTCGTCGTCGGCCTGGTCTTGGCTGCCGTCCTCGCGCTCAAGGGCGTGCCGTTCGCGGGCAGCCTCGCGGCCGGTGCGGTGTTCGCCTTCGTCACCTGTCTCATGTGGCGACGCGGTGGATGGGCGCGTCGCCGCACGACCGTTCCGGAGGGTCCCGTGGACAAGAGCAAAGTCACCGCGACGCTAGCGTTCGCCATCGTCGTCTTCGCCGTCGTCGTCGCGATGGCTTGGGCGACGAATCGCTAGCCACGCCCAGGCAAGAACGTCCACGATGGCTGAACCCGTGCGGAGGCGTCGAGGCGTCGTCAGCCCTGTGTCGGGCGAGCGATGCCGCCGTACAGCTCGTCGCCCATCCGCGTCGGACGGGCCGCTCCACGGCGTGCGCACGCGACCGTCGTCCCGGCGTCGCTGTACGAGGGCAGCCGGCCGCTACGATCACTACGGATACGATTGCATGGTGAAGCAGGTGCCGGAATCGCCCTTCACCGCGCATCTCAGTCGATGTGTTCGTAGGCAGGCGTCGATGTTCTCGCCGAGGTCGCAACGGCCTCGGCGCACTCAGCATCGGGATGACAGTCGCATACATCGGCAAGTGGCTGGAACGCCCACGAAGGAGCGATCGAGACATGGGCACGCGCCGCGATGACGTTCGGAAGCGATGAGGCTCCGCGTTCGGAGCAACGTAGCGAGAGCCCGTGGGACGACCGAAGTGTCCTCGAGGGCACCGGCCTCTTGGGCGATCTCGTCGTGGGCCTGGCGGTGTGTGCTGGCGCCGTGGGGCTCTACGCCGCCTTTGTCGCGAGTCCATGGCTTACGGTGACCGGTGTCGTGACCGTGCTCGGCGGCGCAGGCGCGCTCCTGCTACATGTCCTCGGACGAAGAGCGCCGGAGGTCGAGTTCCGATCCAGGCTCGTAGTCGCCGTCCTGCTGATCGCCGCGGTAGCCGGTGGCGCGGCATTTCTATGGCTCGCCTACTGCTCGTGTGTGTGACGCGAACGCGAGCGAGCGCGTGCGACGGCGTCGACACGGACACGAACCGCCGAGAGAGCTTCACGGGACGAGACGGCGTCCGCCCAGGAGTCATAGACGCCATGCGCCAGCGCGGCAAGCTCAGGATCGAAAGGCCGGTCGAGCGCCTGAATGCGACACTCGACGCGCTCTTGAGGCGCTCTCGGGTCCTATGCTTGTCGACGGCGCTTGGTACGGCGTTCGTAGCCATCGGCTCTGGTCTCATGGCGACCCGCTCTAGCGGTGGATGGACACGACTGCTCTTCGTCGTAGGCTTCGCCGGTTACATGGGATGACGGTCGCGACCGCGCGGACGTGCCGGCGAGCGCGCAATCGGGAGGTGAACACGCGGCCGCCTACGTGATCGGCGCCTGAGATGGAATGGCGACGTCATCGAGTACGGCTCTCGGCAAGTCCGCGGCCGAACCCCCTCGCCGGTACGGCAGCAGGTACGCCGCGGTGACCGGGCGGCGCTCGTTGGAATCGGTGTCTTCAAGATCGCAGCCGAGGACTGCTGAGGAACAGCGACAATGCGAGTCGTCCCCCCACGGCGCTCGCCATCGGCGCGGGAAGCTGACCGCGGTGGCCTTTGCGAGGGGCATCCGTAATGCGGCATATTCCGTTGATACGCTGGGCATGCGCGAGGCGACGGTCAAATCAACGAACCGACTCCGCAATCAACTCCAAGACACCAGCGAAGCGGTCACGTTCGTCGCCTTGTTCGCACTCGTCTTCGTAACGCTGTTCGGCAGCGCAGTAGTCGGCATGGGAGCGTTCTTCGGCGCTATGACTGCAGTGAGGCCTGCAAATGCGCGAAGCACGGCGGCGTTACACGGCGTGGCGACGGCGATGCTTCGAGGAAGCGAAGGCCTCGGGGCACTTTTCGTTCCGTAGCAAGCTGGCGGAGGAGATCTACCGCTGGGCGACGTGGCGGGGGTCCCTGCTTCTGTTCGTCATCGCGATCGCCGTCGTCATCGGACTCCCGTCACTCGCGGCCGTTGGCGACGCGCCACCACATGCACCAGCACACCCGCGTGCCGTGGTCGCCGAACAGCGCCGCGACGCCGCTCCAGTCCGACGCCTCGATGACGTCGATGCGCACGCCGTCGGTTCCCCCCCGAGTGGCGCGGGTGCGGGCTGTCCCGCCGGCCGGTGGAGGCGGCAACGAGCGCGGCGTTCGAGCGCGCGCGCGGAGCGCGTCGACGCGTTCCCGGTCCACCCGGAGCGCACGTCGTCGGCGCAGGCCGGCGACGCGTGGACGGGGTTCGTGTCGCCGTTCGAGGGCCTCGGCCAGCACACCGCAGAGCCGGGCTCGACGCCCACGATCGTCGCGGTCGAGCGCTCCGGCTGGCGCGGCACGAAGGCGGCGCACTAGCGACGCGGCACCAGCTCGGCGCGCCGCCGTGCGGCTCCAGCACTTGCTTGCTGCGGAGCTCGTCGGGCGGCATCGCGACCGGATAGCGCGCCGAGAAGCACGTGGTGCAGAACTCGTCGGACGGCTCGCCCTTCGCCGGCGGTGCCGCTACGCTGATCGATGTCGGATGCGACATTTCTATGATGGCTGAGTCCCTTCGGCGTCGCCAACCTCCGGGATCGTGACTCCAGTGCGCGGCGTCCTCTTCGGCGTGTACTTGCTCCTCATTCCAGTGTTCGTCGTTCCTCTGATCTTCGGCTTCCTCTTCGCCATGAACCGGCTGATACACGGTTCCGACGACGGCTCTCCGAACACGGATCCGCGCAGGCTTCTCACGGTCGGCGTTCAAGGCACCGTGTTGGGTAGCGTAGGCATCACGCTGGTCATCATGGTGGCCGCTTGGTTCGACGACAAGCTCACGTGGGCACTTGCGTCGTTTTTCGTTCTTTGGTGCATCCTGATAATCGTGACGGCGCTCGTCGTACGACGCATCGTCTCCCGTCGTCTAGAACGAAGGTGACTTCGTGTCCCGGCTGGCCGCAGGGTCCAAAGTGACGACGGCGGCGGCATCCGACGCCGGCGCGGAGCCGCCGCAACGATCCAGGGCACCAGGCGGGTCCGTTGCGCCGATGGCGCCTGTACGGCAGGCGATGCCGTCGTTGGGCTGGACGGGGGCGGCGCTCATCGGAACTGGTGTCGTCAAGATCGCAACCGAGGACTGTCGAGGAAGAGCGAGACTGCGAGTCGCCGCATTTGGTTTCATTCTCATTGCGGACGCCGTCGCGTTATGGATCGGCCTGTCGTGGCTAGATCGGATGCTGCACTCGTGGGAGTGGAGGAGCGTGATCATAGTCGTGGCCGGAATCCTTCCGGCGATCTTGTTGAGCATCTTCGCCAGTACCCTGACCGGTATGCCCCCCACGGCGCTCGGTATCGGGGCGGGAATCCTGAACGCAGTGGTGTTTGCGAGGGGTTCGCTAACCGCCTGGCGAGTAGGTCGGTCGCGCTCTCGGAATCGAGGTGGGACATGACGTGGTCGTTCTAGAGGTAGCCGGACGTACCATGCGAGGGGAACGGGATAGCGAACACAGCCGGATGCTGCCGATGACTGCGGGCGACAGCGAAGCCGTTCTTCGGAGAATCGCGCGTAGCGGGCCGAACAGCGCCGGCGACTTCTCGGGCGCCTCGTACGCTTCGAAGGGTCCAGACGGCACTACGTCGTCCATCGGCATGAAGCCCGTTGCGCGGGTGGGATCATGACGACCGTCACGGGGCCGCATCACATGGCGGATGTCCGTAAGTCGAGGCGATTTTCGTCCGCAACGCGACCCGACTCTCCATCACCCGTCGAATCACGACGACACGACGGGCTGTGACGCGATATCTCCCCGGCGATGTCCTTTCCCCAGCCTGTGCCAGTGCACTGACCGGCATGCCAGCCACTGGACTCGGGATCCGCGCGGAATCCTCCGCCAGCGCCTTCGCGAGCGGCTTAGTCGCGGGGCGAGTCCGTCGACGGTCGGGCAAGCATGATGCAAGATGAGGTCGAGACCCGTCGAGGCGCTCCCGAACCGACTCGATCGAACGACAATCGGCGTCTCGGTGGGGTTCCGTGCGAAAGGAGCTCTCGGGGTGGGTTGGCGCTGGATCGTCGATACGCGTGGCGGAAAGACGAACATCGACAAGAAGTGGCTCGCTATCGCCGTGGTCTTGGGCGTCGGGCTATCGATGGGACTACGTGCGATCCTACTTTTCTGGGTCGCAATCGCCGTCGTCCTCGTCATCGTCCCGGTGTTGCTTTACGTAGACGTGCGATCGAGGCGGACGTCGTCGGAGCGAACGACGTCACGAGAACGCGGGTCCTAACCCCAGGGGCGTCTCGACCACGTTGTCCATCGCGCTCGCCGTCTGTATCGTGCGTGAGAGGCGCGTGCAGATGCGACCAGGCGGCGAGTTGCTCTCGCCGTGGACGTGGGTAGCGATTGCGGCATCCATCGTCGCCCGCGACGATGGAGGAGTATGGCTAGAAAGAGCCCGCACGACTACAGCGTCGTCACCAGGGTCGCACTCATCGTCGTGTTCGTCGGAGCGTACTTGCTCTTTGTCGTACTGCTACCGTTCGGAGAGCGGGAGATCGACGACCGCAATGTCGTAATCGCCGTCGGAATGACGATCATGCTGGCGGTGATGTGGTTCCGACCGCGCTCGAGGGGCGAGAGCTCCGAAACGGAGCCACAGCGCCAGCCGCCTGCATCGCCCACACGCGGGGGCAACGACCGGAGGGATCGAGACGCCGATCGCTGAGGCACTTGCCGCGCTCCTCGTGTTCGTCTGGGGCCTGCTCCTTGCAGAGCTGTGGCGCTGGGAACGCCTGCCGTCGACGAGACGAGCCGCCGCGGCGGGCGCGAGCCTCGCGTGCCTCAAACCGCGACCGGCTGCGCCACCGCGTGCGCCGGCGTGGGACCGAGCGAGATCCGACAATGTTCGTCTTCCTCGCACGCCGTAACGAGACCGTCGACGGAACAAGAGGCGATATGTTTGGAGCGCCATGGCCACCGATGGATGGGCGGGGCGGTGCGGCGTTGCCCTCGCGCGACGTAGGTGAGCGACATCTGGCGACGCTATGTCGCGTGGCGGTGCCGTCGGCTCGAGGAGGCGAAGGCTTCCGAGCACTTTCCGTTTCGCAGCAGGCGCGCGGAGCACATCTACCAGTGGACGACGTGGCGCGGACCGTTGCTGCTCCTCGGCATCGCGGTCGTCGTGGTGTTGCTCTCGAAACTGTAGGAGGGATGCGCCACGGCCACGACCGACGTCACCTGCGACGTCTGCGTTGCCGTTCCTCACCGGCGAGCTATCGTCGTCGGCCTCGACGATGACGACATACGTTCGCGCGCGGGAGCTACCGTGGCGGCGATAGCGCTCGCGGCGGCCGCGCTGATGGGCGCGGTCATCGGCTTCCTGAGCCGGCGCTTGTGGCGGCAGAGGCACCGCCCACCGAAACCGCTGTTCGCGGTCGTCGTCGTGCTAGCGGTCGCGGCGACGTGTGCGATGGCTCCGATCGGAGCCGCGGCGGGCCGCGACCTCGGCATGGTGGGCGTCGTCCTGCTGGCGCTGTATCCGCTGGGCTGGCTGTGCGGATGGATCGGAGAGGATCGCTACCGCCCCGGGCCGCGCCGGGACGGCCCGCACGACGACGCGACGTCGTCGGGAGAACAGCACTAGGCACGAGCTATCGTCCGGACGCCGGCGCGACATGTCGGCGCGTCGGGATCTCAATCGATGCCATTAGTAGTGTGGCGAGACTTCGCGTGCCGGCGTCGGTCGTGCGCGACAGCGGCGCGCACGACGGCCGCGCGGCGGATGGCGATTGCGGCGCGCGACGATCGGCTCAGCGACGTCGGAAGTCCCGGAGCGGCACGGAGGAGGCGGCGTGGCGACCTTGGCCCTGGTGGGAGCGCCCTCGAGCGCGGGGGCGTGGTGGCCGGGGTCGGAGAAGGCGCCGGCGGCATTGCGGCGCGCGGGGCTCGCCGACGCGCTCGCACCCGACGTCGAGGTGCACGACGCCGGCGACGTCCCGACTGCGGTGAGCCGGTTGACGCGCGCCGGACGGCGGCACCAGAACCTCGACGCCGTGGTCGCGACCGCCGCGGCCGTCGCCGACGCGGTCGACGCCGCGTGCGCGCGGCACGGGCGCTGTCTCGTGCTCGGGGGTGACTGCACGGTGACCTTCGGCGTGGTCGCGGGGGCCGCGCGCCGGTGGCCGTCGCTCGGCCTCGTCTACGTCGACGGGCATACGGACCTCAACACCCCCGACACGACGCGCACGGGGATCATGGATTCGATGGGCGCGGCCCACGTCGTCGGGCGCGGCACGCCGGAGTTGCTCGCCGTCGGCCCGCGCCGTCCGCTGCTGCCGGAGGAACGTGTCGTGTTCTACGGCTACGTCCCCGACGAGCTCTACGACACCGAGCGCGAGTGGCTCGAGAGCGGCTCGTTCGTTCGGGTTCCGTTCACCGACGTCGACGAGACGGCGGCGACCGCGGTGCGGACGGCGATCGAGCAGCGGGTCGACGCCTACGTCCTGCACTTCGACGTCGACGTCGTCGAGTTCGTCGATTTTCCGATCGCCGACGTCCCGAACCTGTATTCGGGCCTCACGCTCGACGGCGCGCTCGACGCGGTCCGCACGCTCGCCGCGAGCCCGAAGCTCGCCGCGATCACCGTCACCGAGCTCAATCCGGACCGCGACCACGCGGGGACGCTCGTACGCGCGTTCGCCGCGAAGCTTGCAAACACCCTCAAAGCATGCTCTATTGCCTGGTCCTGAAACTCCCTGTTGACGAGCCCGTAGAGCGCGCTGTCTAATGCGCGAGAGGGAGGGGGGGTTGTGTGGGCGTAGCCGATCCTAGGTACGTCGTTGCTTCGTCGTCCGGCGTGTGGGAGCACGCCGACGTCTCCATGCGATACGAGGTCGTCGAGCTCGACGCGCACTTCGACGGCGACGGCATCTCGTACGCGCACGATCGTCGCGACGGGAGCTTCAACGTATGGGGCAACACGTTCCCCGCCGAGACGCTGCCACCGGGGCGATCGACCGTCGCGGTGGGCGGCGTTCCGTTCAGGTTCCCGAGCAAGGACGACGGCGCCCTCAACAACCTGTCGTGCGCGGGACAGACGATCGACGTCACGCCCGGTGTCTACGACTGGATCTACGTGCTGGGCGCGAGCGAACGCCGCAGCGAGGACCTCGTCGCGCTGCACTTCCTGTCGGGAGCGGTGGAGTACGAGTGGCTGCGCCTGTCGGACTTCTGGCCGCAGACGGCACCGCGCTTCGGCGAGCTCGAGGCGTTCCGCTGTCCGCACATGCACTACCCACGCCACACCCAGGAGGGCTTCGCGCCGGTGATATGGCGGCAGCGCGTCGCCGTCGGCCGCTCCGAGCCCCTCGCGCGTATCGTCCTGCCCGACAACGTCGCGATGCATCTCTTCGCGATGACGATGGTGCGGCCGCCCGCATGAGCGCGATCCGCCTGCCGCGCATGGAGCTGTGGCGTCACGACCTCGTCGGATGCCTGCACACGTCGATCGCGTCGCTGTTGCTGTACCACGGTCACGATCCGACGGTCGTGCTCGGAGCCGCGTGGGACTTCTACTATCCGCCGGGCGACGCGCGTCCGGAGGAGTACTACTACCCGTGCCGCTGGGGCTCGCTCGTGGAGAGCCTGGCTCCGTTCCACCCCGTGTCGTCGCGCTGGCACGTCCCGGACGATCCCGCCGACGCGTGGACGCGCGTACGCGACTCGGTCGACGGCGGCGAGCCCGCCATCGTGGCGGTCGACAACTACTTCCTGCCGTTCCGCCCCGCGTACCGCGACGTCCACAGCGCGCATCTCGTCGTGGTGTACGGCTACGACGACGAGGCCAACCAGGCCTACGTGCTGGACGCGGTGCCGCCCGCGTACAAAGGCCCCCTGTCGCTCGACGAGCTGGACGCCGCGCGCGGGTCCGGCAACACCGTCGAGAACGAGCGGGACTGGTTCTTCGCGGGCAGTGCCATCGAGCACAAGATCCTCGAGATCTCGTTCGGAGACTCGTTCCCCGAGCTCACCCCCGATTGGGTCGGAGGCGTCCTCGACGACAACGTCGCGCGCTTCAGGCGCGACGACGATCACGCGTTCGCGGGACTTCCCGGGCTGGCGCGCTACGCGCGCACGGTCGTCGAGCGCTGCGACGCGGGTGACGGCGAAGACGCCCTCGAAGAGCTGTTCGCCGTCGGCGCCATCGCGCTCGACTCGACCGCACTGCACGCCGAGTTCCTCTACACCGCGAGCCACAGGCTCGGCATGGAGCCACTCGCGCGCCTCGGGCGGCGCGTCGACCGGCTCGCGCATCACTGGACCGCGATACGCATCCACGCGGCCAAGGGCCGGTGGGAGCCGCGGGCGATGGCGCCGAGGCTCGAGGCGCGCTTCGCCGCCCTGCTCGCCGACCACGACGCGGTGCTCGCGCAGGCGACGGCGGTCGCGCGGTCGTTGCGCTCAGACGCGTCCGAACACACACGCACCGACGCAGTACCCAGACCTTGACGAGTAGATAGAGGCGCGGTATATCCGCGCACGGGGGGAGGTGGATGAGTGGGGGACCATGTCGACGTGACGGCATCTTCGTCACTTCCGCACGACGATCCTTCCGTTCCACAGGTGCAAGGAACGATCGCCACCACCGCGGTAGCCATCGTCGTCATCTGCTCGTCCAACGACTGTGACTACGAGGCGAACGTCCAGCTCGGAGATCACTACTGTCCGTGGTGCGGGCAGGACCTCGTGCCGCAACAGGTCGTGGCGTCCGACGACGGCGGCGTTACCGGCACCGGCGGCGGCGCGTGACGACGCCGGGCGCGCTTCTGGTTCCGGACGCGGACGAGCGCTACCCGACGATCGTGCGCGGCGACGGCGTGTACCTCGTCGACGACGCCGGCAACCGCTACCTCGACGCGTGCTCCGGTGCGATCGCGGCGAACATCGGACACGGACGACACGACGTGGCGGCCGCGATGGCGGACCAGGCCGCGCGCGTCGCGTTCCTGTACCGCACGCAGTTCGTCTCGTCCGCGACGACCGCGCTCGCCGAACAGCTCGCGCGCCGGGCCCCCGGCGACCTCGACCACGTGCTGTTCACCAACAGCGGCTCGGAGGCGACCGAAGCGGCTATCAGGATCGTGATCCGGTACTGGCAGGCGCGCGGCCGGCCGTCGAAGACCAAGGTCGTCGGGCGCGACATGAGCTATCACGGAGTCACCGCGGCCGCGCTCTCGGCGACCGGTCACACCGGGCGACGCTCGAACTACACGTCGTTGCTCGCGGATTGGCCGCGCGCCGTCGCGCCGTACTGCTACCGGTGCCCGGTCGGACTCGTGCCCGAGACGTGCGGCGGCGCATGCGCGCACGACTTCGAGCGCGTCTTCGGCGACGCGGGGCCGGACACCGTCGCCGCGGCGATCGTCGAACCCGTCGTGGGCGCCGCGGGTGGCGCGCTCGCACCTCCGGTCGGATACCTGCGCAGGCTGCGCGACGCGTGCGACCGTCACGACGTCCTGCTGATCGCGGACGAGATCATGACCGGCCTCGGGCGCACGGGAACGTGGTTCGGGTGCGACGCCGAGGGCGTCGTGCCGGACGTGATGACGATCGGCAAGGGCGTCAGCGCCGGGTACGCGCCGATCGCCGCGGTGCTGATGCGGCGTCACGTCGTCGACGCGATCGGCCCCCGGTGCGGCTCCGAGGTCTTCGGCCACACCTACAGCGGCAACCCGGTCGGCGCGGCGGCCGCGGGAGCGGTCCTCGACGCGCTCGAGAACGAGGGCCTCGTCGACGCAGCGCGCTCGACCGGCGCTCGGCTCGAAGAGGGGCTGCGGCGGCTCGCACGCACCCACCGCATCGTCGGCGACGTGCGCGGCCGCGGGCTCCTGCTCGGCGTCGAGCTCGTCGCCGACCGCGCCACGCGCACGCCGTTCGCGCCCGAGGACGGCGTCACGCGCCGCCTCGTCGGCGCGTGCTTCGACGAGGGCCTCGTCGTCTACCCGGCCGCGACCGGAGCCTGCGTCGACGCGATCCTCGTCGCTCCGCCGCTGACGATCACGCCGGACGAGATCGTCGACTTGCTGCAACGGCTCGACCGCGCGCTCGCCGTCGTCGAAGCGCTCGCGACCGGCGCGCCCACGGACGCGCAGGAGGAGGGGGAACGTGCCGCGCACATCGGCTGACACGGAACGCGAGCTGCGGGAGAAGTTCCGCCACTTCGGAGCCGCCTACGTCGCCCCGAACGCGCGCGCGTGCTACGAGGACGGACGCCTCGACGACGTGGCATGGAAGGAGCTCGCGCGTCTCGGCATGTGGCGCATCCCCGTGCCGGCGTCCATGGGCGGCGACGGACTGACGTGGCGCGAGTTCGCCGTCGCCCTCGAGGGCCTCGCGTCGTCGACGCGCGATCTCGGCTTCCTGCTCTCGCTCGTGGCGCACGCCGGCGTCGTACGAGCGGTCGTGAACCTGGGCACGGACGAGCAGCGCGAGCGCTTCCTGCCCGTGCTGCTGTCCGGGGGCGTCGCGTCGACCGCGCTCACCGAGGCGACCGGCGGGTCCGACGTCGCGCGCATACGTTGCCACGCCCGGCGCGACGGCGAGCGCTACGTGATGAGCGGCGAGAAGCAGCACATCACCAACGCGCCGGTCGCAGACGTCGCCCTCGTGCTCGCGCGCATCCCGGAGCTCGCGCCGCACGACATCACTATCTTCCTCGTCGAGTCGTCGCTTCGGGGCGTGGCGCGCGGAGAGCCCGAGCACATGTTCGGCAACCGCACGAGCCCGACCGGGCCCCTCGTCTTCGAGGAGGTCGAGCTCGGGCCCGAGCACGTCCTCGGCGAGCCGGGGGGCGGGCTCCAGTCGATCTACAACATCATCTGCCTCGACCGGGTCCTCTACGGCGTCATCGCGGCCGGGTTCATCGAGCCGATGCTGAACGACGCGCTCCGGTACGCGCACGAGCGTCATGCGTTCAAGACGGCGATCGCGAACCACGAGTACGTCCAAGGCCGGCTCACCGAGCTTCGCGTCACCATGGACACCGTGCGTGCGATCTCGTTCACGGGGATCGAGCAGCTCCTCGACGACGACCCGCGCGCGTCGGCGACGTGCTCGATCGCGAAGCTCGTGGGATGCGAAGGCCTGTGTCAGGCGACGCAGCATGCGATGAACATCTTCGGCCACGTCGGCTACATGCACGGGCCCATCGCCATCGCCGTCGGCGACGCGCTCGGCACGCGGATCGCGGGCGGCACGGCCGAGATGCAGCGCAAGAACATCTTCAACCAGATGGTGCGGGAATGGAGGCAGACGAAGCCGGAGGAGAGCGCATGGACCGCTTCCGTCCAGGCATGAGCGCGACGCTGACCCACGAGGTCACCGCCGACGACGCGGCGACCCGTTGGGCCAACGACGCCGAGGTGCTGGCGACGCCGGTGCTGCTGTGGCTCGGCGAAGTCGCGTGCATGCGCGCGATCGAGAACGCCCTGTCGCCCGGCAAGATGACGGTGGGGGCCGCGCACTCGGCGCGCCATCTCGCCGCGACGCCCGTCGGATGGGTCGTGACGGTCGAGGCCACGCTGGCGGAGGTACGCGGGCGTCGGCTCACGTTCCGCGTCGCGGCCAACGACGGCCGCGAGGCGATCCTCGAAGGCACGCACGACCGCTTCGTGCTGGATGCGACGGAGTTCAAGGCAGGTGTCGAGGACAAGGCCCGGAACCGGCCCGTGGCGCAGGAGGCGCGGTCATGAGCACCCTGTTCGTCGGCAACGTCGACTGCGACGCCATGGTCGGCGAGCCGTGGCGCATGTCGTACAAGGAGAAGTGCGGAAGCGCCGGTGCGTCGCAGCGCCTCGCGTGGCTCATGCAGGACGGCGACGCTCTCGTGTGCCCGACGCCGATGTCGGACGCGTTCATGCGCTACATGGGCGAGATCAACGGCGTCGACACGTCGACGATGCACGTCATCACGCCGGACGTGTACCCCGACGACATCACGCTCGTGACGTTCGACGTGCTGTCGTCGCCGGAGATGCTCGACCACGTCAAGCGCATCCTTCCGACGTCCCAGCAGTGGGACGTCAAGGCGTACTACTTCGACCGCGCGGTCGCGTGGCTCGCCGAGCATCTCGGCCTCGACGTCGAGGGCGGGGCGCTGCCGGCGCTGCACGAGGGCTGCGCCGAGACCCTCAACAGCAAGCTCTACTTCAGGCGCATCGCGGCCGGTCACGGAGTCCCGGTCGCCGAGGGCGCGGTGTGCTCGACGCGCGCGCACATGCGCGTGGCGATCCAGGACATCTTCGACGTCACCGGGCGAGTCATCGTCAAGCAGGACCTCGCGGCGGGCGGGGGCGGCAACGTCATCGTGAGCCGCAACGAGGTCGAGTCGCCGTCGGGCTCGACCGAGATCGTCCAGGTCGGGGGCCGCGACGACCTGCTGCGCGTCGCCGACGACCTGTGGGACCGGCTCATCGGCCCTCGCAACACCACGCTGATCCTCGAGGCGTACTACGACAACGTCTCGACCGTCTACAGCGAGCTCGACATCGCGCCCGGCGCGGCGCGGCCCGAGCTCCTCAACTACGGCGACATGCGGATGGAGCCGCTGTGGGTCGGCTTCGAGATCCCCACGTCGACGCTCGGGCCCTACCAGCTCGGCGAGTTCCTCAGTGTCTCGATGCAGCTCGCGTCGATCGCGCGCGACACGGGCTATCGCGGCAAGATCAACTGCGATGCGCTCAAGACGACCGACGACCGCGTCGTCTTCACCGAGATCAACGGCCGTCTCGGAGGCTGCACGCACGTACACGTCGTCGCGCAGCGCCTCTTCGGACGCGACTACGGCGACCGCTACACGATCCTCACGCGCAACAAAGTGCGCTGCCCGCCGTTCGAGCGCACGCTGGAGATCCTGCGCGAGCGCGGGCTGCTCCTGTCGCCGGGTGACCGCCACGGCGTCGTGATCCTGATCGAGGACGAGGCGCGGCGCGGGATCGTCGAGTACATGGTCGCGGCTCCCGGGCGCTCCGAAGCCCTCGAGATCGAGGCCGAGACGCTGCGCGCGCTGGAGGAGGGACTCACATGATCGTCGGGATCCTGGGATGGGACTACGAGGAGCTCGAGACGCTGACTCTGCGTGACGCGGCCGCCAACCTCGGGCACGAGCCGTGGCTGTTCACGCTCCAGGAGGTGTCGTGCGTCGAGCGCGACGGACGCCTCGACGTGCTCGCGGGGACGCGGCGCGCGGCCGAGCTCGACGTCGTCATCGTGCGCGCCCAGCTCCGCTACGACCGGTGGAAGCTCGACAACGAGCTGCTCACCGCGCTGTCGGGCGTCGGCGTGCCGATGCTGGACCCGGCCCCCGCGTTCGTCGACGCCGAGAGCAAGATCGTCGGCCTGCAGAGGGCCGCCGCCGCGGGGCTGCACGTGCCGCCGACGGCGTTGTGCCGGACGGTGGCCGACGTCCGCGCCGCATGGGAGCGGTGGGACCGCGACGTCGTCGTCAAGCCGACGATCGGGTTCGGCGGATCCGACGTCGAGCACGTCGCCGGCGACTTCTCGGCGTCCGAGGCCGACGTCGGGCGGCTGCTCGAGACGCACGAGGCCGTGCTCGTCCAGCCCTACATGCCGCATCCCGACGGCGACGTGCGCGTGACGGTCATCGGCGACCAGACGCTGTCGTTCAGGCGCATCCCGCCCGAGGGCGGGTGGAAGGCCAACGTCGCGTGCGGCGCGTCGGCCGAGGAGGTCGTCGAGTCGCCGGCGCTGCGCGACGTCGCCGTCACCGCCGCTAGGGCCATGAACCTCACGATCGCCGGCATCGACATCATCGAGCACCGCGGCCACCCCGTGGTCGTCGAGATCAACAACTGCCCCGGCTGGTACCCGCTGCCGGAGCCGCGCCATCCCGCGTACGCGGAGGCGTGCGTCAGGGCGGGAGTCGCCGTCGCCGAGTCGGGCCGCGCGCGCGTCGCCGCGGTGACGGGGGCGCCGTGACGGCCGGCGCCGCGACGCTCGAGGAAGCTCCGCGCATCGACGCGCACACTTGGATCGCGCTGTTCTCGCAACTCGTCATGAACACCGCCGCGTTCATGGCGATGCCGTTCCTCGCGATCTACCTGCGCACGACGCTCGACTTCGGCGCGGGGGCGACGGGGACGATCCTGTCCATATTCCTGTGGTCGTCGCGCGGCCTGCCGAGCGTCACCGGCGCGCTCGCCGACAAGATCGGCAGCCGGTGGTCGATGACGGCCGGCATGACGATCCGCGCCGTCGGGTTCGGCGGTCTCGCGGTGTTCGACGGCTTCGCCCCGCTCGCGGTCATGGCCTTCCTCATGGGCTTCGGCGGAGCGCTCTACGACCCCGCCGTCAACGCGGTGTTCGCAGCCCAGCCCCCGTCGCTGCGACCGCGCGTCTTCACGCTCCACACCGGAGCGCTGAACGTCGGCGTCATCATCGGTCCCGCGGTCGGGGCGCTCGTCGTCACGGGCTCGCCGGACGGACCGTTCATCGGGAGCGCGCTGCTGTTCCTCGCCATGGGCATCGTCCTGCTCGTGACCGCGCCCGAGGGCGCGCGCGTCGAGACGGTCCCCATCGCGCAGAACTACAAGACGCTGTTGCGCAACACGTCGTTCGTCCGCTTCTGGTTCATCATGCTGCTGTGGTGGGTGACCTTCGCGCAGCTCACCGTGTCGTTCCCTCTGGAGGCAGCCGACCTGACGGGAGACCGCGGGTGGGCGAGCGCCCTGTTCCTCGTGAACGGAATCGTCGGCATCGTGGCGCTGTTCGGCGTCAACCGGCTGAGCCACCGCTACGCGCCCACGACGATGCTCACCTGGGGGTTCCTGCTCGTCGGCCTCGGCTTCGCCATCGTGCCCGCCGTAGGCGACATCGCGTGGCTGATCTTCTGCATAGCGGTGTACACGCTCGGCGAGAGCATCATGCTGCCGTGCTCGGACATGAAGGTCGCCGACTACACGACCGAGCAGACGTCGGCGACGTACTTCGGCGTGTTCATACTGACGTACGCGATCGGCGGCAGCGCCGGCAACTACCTCGGCAACTGGCTGATCGGTCGCGATGACGCCGTCCCGTGGCTCGTGTACGGCGCGATCGCCGGGCTCGGTGCCGTCGCGATGCACGTGTTCCGGTCGTGGGAGCAACGAACCCAGCCGCGGGAAGCGGCGGCGTAGCCATGGGACGCGTGCTCGTCGTCGGCTTGGACGGCCTCGACTACGGTCTCGTGGAGCGCTGGCGCGACCGGCTCCCGAACGTCGCCGTGGTCATGGACGCGGGCGTCCACGGCCCGCTCGAGAGCATCGTGCAGCCGGTCACGCCGGTGGCGTGGCCGTGCATGGTGACGGGCCGCAACCCGGGGTGGCTCGGGTTCACCGACTTCCTACACCGGGTCGACAACAGCTACGACCGTTACGGCTTCGTGCACTCGGGGCTCGTGACGCTGCCGACGGTGGGCGACGTGCTCGCGGCGCGCGGCAAGCGCGTGCTGTGGCTCGGGGTGCCGATCGGTTACCCGCCCAAGCCGCTCGCGAACGGCGTCAGCCTCGCGTGCTTCATGGCGCCGTCGGCCGACGCCGCCATCGTCGAGCCACGCCGTCTGCAGCAGCACGTCCTGGCGTCGACGTCGTCGCCGTTCCTCGTCGACGTGACCGCGGAGCACGAGGTGCCGCGCACCGGGATGACGGGTCTGCGCGACGCGATCAGGGAGCTCGACCGGCAGCGCTTCGACGTCGCTCTCAACCTCGTGACGACGAGGCCGTGGGACCTCACGTTCATGGTGTGCATGGGGACGGACCGGATCGCGCACTACTTCATGCGCTACCTCGACCCAGCCCATCCGCGCCACGTCGCCGACGCGGTCCTGGGCCGCGCCATCGAGGAGCACTACGCCTACTGCGACGAGCGACTCGGCGAGCTCGTCGCGGCGGTCGGCGACGACACCACCGTGATCGTCGTCAGCGACCACGGGCTCCAGTCGTTGCACGGCAAGGTGAACCTCAACGACTGGCTGCTCGACGCCGGCTACCTCGTGACGACCGGTTCGCCTCCGTCGACGCCGACGCCGTTGCGCGACGCGGGCGTCGACTGGGGCCGCACGCGCGCGTGGGCGCGCGGATACGGCGGCCAGATCCACCTCAACGTGCGCGGGCGTGATCCCGACGGGTGCGTCGACCCCGGCGACGTCCCCGCGCTCGCCGACGACATCGCGTCCGGGCTGCAACGCCTGCGCGGCCCCGCCGGCGACGCGCTCGCCGTCGACGTGATCGCGCGCGACGACGTCCACCACGGCCCCCGCACGACGTTCGAGCCGGACTTGTTCGTGCAGGTCGAGGGCCTGCGCTACACGTCGTCCGACTCGCTCGGGCACGGCGAGCACGTGTCGCTCCCGTCGGAGGACGCGTTCGACATGGGCGCGCACGCGCCCGCGGGCTTCTTCGCGATGTCGGGGCGCGGGGTCGAGCCGCTCGGACGCTTCGCCGCGCTCGACATCCTCGACGTCGCCCCGACGATCCTCGAGCTGCTCGACGCGGGCGACGCGGCGGGCGGCCTCGACGGCGAGGCGATACGCGGCAGCGACGACCGGCCGGTCTACTCGCGCGAAGACGAGCTCGCGCTCACGAGCCGCCTTCGGGCCCTCTACCTGGAGTGAGGCGATGACGACGCGAAGCGAGCTCGCAATCGTCGGCGGCACGCCGGTGCTGCCGCGCGGCTGGACGTATCCGGAGTGGCCGGTGGTCGAGGCCGCCGACCGCGACGCGATCGAACGCACACTGTCGAGCGGAAAGCTCACGTGCATGGCGTCCGGCGAGCAGGAGGTGTCGGGACTCGAGCGCGAGTGGGCCGAGTTCGTCGGGTGCCGGCGCGCGATCGGAGTCGCGAACGGCACCGCGGCACTGACGCTCGCGTTCAACGCGGTCGGCGTCGAGCCGGGCGACGAGGTGCTCGTTCCCGCGGTGAGCTTCGTCGCGAGCGCGATGGCGGTCCTGCACCACATGGCGGTGCCCGTGTTCGTCGACGTCGACCCGCGCACGTGCAACGTCGACGTCGCCGCGCTGGAGGCCGCCGTGACACCCCGGACGACGGCGATCGTCGCGGTCCACCTGCACGGGCTGCCGTGCGACATGGACGAGATCGTCGCCGTCGCCCGGCGCCGAGGGCTGCGCGTAGTGGAGGACGCGGCGCAGGCGCACGCGGCGGAGTACCGCGGCCGGCGCGCCGGGACGCTCGGGGACATCGCCACGTTCAGCCTCAACGTCAGCAAGAACCTGCCGACGTGCGGAGAGGGCGGCCTCATCACGACGGAGGACGACGCGGCCGCCGACAAGTGCGTCGCTCTGCGGCAGTTCGGCGAACGTCTCGACGACGACCGCCCGCGCTCCTACCTGTCGCGCCACCTCGGCTGGAACGCGAAGCTCAACTCGGTCCAGGCCGCGTTCACACGCGCTCAGCTCGACCGGTTCCCGCGCTACGAGGCGAGCCGTCAGGACAACGTCGCGCGCTTCCTGGCGCGCGTGCGGGAGCTGCCGGGGCTCGAGTGCCCGAGCGCTCCGCCGGACCGCACGCACGTGTGGCACATCCTGCGGTTCCGCTGCGAGCCGGAGCGCGCCGGGATCGACGTGTCCCCGCGCGCGTTCCGCGACGCGCTGCGGCGCGCGCTCGCGGCCGAGGGCGTCCCCGCGTCGACGTACCAGCGGGTGCCGCTCCCGGACCAGCCCGTGTTCCGCGCCCGCGTCGGCTTCGGACGCGGCTACCCCTGGACGCTCGCGCCGGAGCGGGGGCCGGACGGCGAGTTCCCGAACGCGACGCGCGCGCTGCAACAGTCGTTCACGATCCAGAAGTTCCACCTGAATCCGCACGCGGGCGCGACGCTCCAGCGCTTCGCCGACGCGTTCGAGAAGGTGTTCGACAACCTCGACGTCGTCGCGTCGATGGCGCGCGCCGCCGACGCGCGCGCCGCCGCGGTCGAGGTCGGTGGCTGACGTGGCGCGCGACGCCGGCGCGGTCGTCGACGTGGCGGCGATCCGCGCCCGGGCGCACAGCATCCGCAGCAACGTGGTGCGCATCGCGGCCGGCCCCCACGGTGCCCACGTCGGCGGGTCGATGTCCATCGCCGACGTCCTCGCGGTCCTCTACTTCGGCGTCCTGCGCATCCGGCCCGACGAGCCCGCGTGGCCGGAGCGCGACACGTTCATCCTCAGCAAGGGCCACGCCAGCGCGGCGCTGTACGCGACGCTGGCGGAGCGCGGCTTCCTCGGCGCGGACGAGCTCGCGACCTACGGCCTCTCGGGGTCGCGCCTGTTCGGCCATCCCACGCGCGCCGTGCCGGGCGTCGAGTTCCCGACCGGCTCGCTCGGTCACGGCCTGTCTCTCGGCGTCGGCACCGCGCTCGCGGCGCGCCGCGACGGGAGCGACAGGCGCACGTTCGTACTGCTCGGCGACGGCGAGCTGCAGGAGGGATCGGTGTGGGAGGCGGCGATGGCGGCCGGCCACTTCGGGCTCGACAACCTCGTCGCGATCGTCGACCGCAACCGCCTGCAGATCAACGGCCCGACCGAGCGGACGATGACGCTCGAGCCGCTCGCGGCGCGCTGGGAGAGCTTCGGATGGAGCGTGCGCGGCGTCGACGGCCACGACGTCGGCGCGCTCGCGGACGCGCTCCGGTCGACCCCGTGGGACGCGGGCTCGCCCTCCGTGCTGATCGCGTCGACGGTCAAGGGCAAGGGCATCGGGTTCGCCGAGGGCCGGAAGAAGTCGCACTACATGACGCTCACTCCGGCTCTGCGCGAGCGCGCGGAACGAGCGCTGAGCGCGTCGGGGGCCGGCACGTGACCGTCGTGGCGCGGCCCCACGGCGTCGACGCTCCGCCGACCGCGGACTGCCGCGCCGCGTACCGCGCCGCGCTCGCGGAGCTGGCCGCGGCCGACCCGGCCGTCCTGTGCGTCGACACCGACCAGGGCGGGCTCGAGGACTTCGCGGCCGCGTTCCCGCAGCAGTACTACGACATGGGCATCGCCGAGGCGAACGCGGTCACCGCCGCGGCGGGGCTCGCGTCGACCGGCAAGACCGTGTTCGTCAACACCATGGCCGCGTTCGCGAGCGCCCGCGCGCTGGAGCAGGTGAAGATCGACGTCGCGTACAACGCGCTCCCGGTCAAGGTCGTCGGCACGCACTGCGGCCTGTCGGCGGGTCACCTCGGTCCGACGCATCACGCGCTCGAGGACGTCGCGATCATGCGCGCGTTGCCGAACATGACCGTCCTCGTCCCCGCCGACGCGCTCGAGACCGCCGCGCTCGTGCACGCGGCCGCGGCCCTCCCGGGTCCGGTCTACCTGCGCCTCGGCCGCTATCCGACCGCAGTCGTGCACGACGACACCCCCGAGCTCGACGTCGGGGTCGCGCTGCAGCTGCGCGCCGGTTCCGACGTGACGCTCGCGGCCACCGGATGCATGCCGGTCGTCGGCGCGCTCGCGGCGGCGGAGCGCCTTGCGGCGGACGGGATCGACGCGCGCGTCCTCGACGTGCACACCGTCAAGCCGTTGGACGTCGACGCCGTCGTCGACGCAGCGACGACGACCGCCGGCATCGTCTCGATCGAGGACCACAGCACGACCGGCGGGCTCGGCGGCGCGATCTCCGAGGTGCTCGCCGAGCGGGGGGTCGGGACGCTGCGCCGGATCGGCGTCCCGGACGTGTTCTGCCGCCACGTCGGCTCGCACGACGAGCTGCTGGCGGCCTTCGGCATCGACGTCGACGGGATCTTCCACGCCGCACGTGAGCTCGCGGGGGCCACGAAGGGATCGAGATAGGCAGGACGGGCGTCGCAAGACGTCGTCCACGACGGAGGGGGCGCGGACGATGTGTCCGGAGTGTGGATCGAACGTGGGTGTGCAGGACGGCACGCGCTTCGGCGAGGTCGTGACCTGCGGCGAGTGCGGAGTCGAGCTCGAGGTCATCCAGACCGCGCCGCTCCAGCTCGCGCTCGCGCCCGAGGTCGAGGAGGACTGGGGCGAATGACGCTCGCAGACGCCGCCTCGGGTTCCCCCGGCGCGGCGTCGCGGGTGCGGCGCGGCGGCGTCGCCGTCGTGGCCAGCAGGGTTCGCTTCGAGGAGAAGCTGCTGTTCGCGGCGCTCGAGCGGCGTCACGTCCCGTACACGCTCGTCGACGACCGCACGCTGCGGTGGCCGCTCGACGCGGCGCGCGCAGGCTTCGACGTCGCGCTCAACCGCTCCATCTCGCACACGCGCGGTCTCTACGGAGCGCGTGTGATGGAGCACGCGGGCGTGCGCGTCGTCAACTCGAGCGCGGTGATCGCCACGTGCGGCGACAAGGCGGAGACGACGATGCGGCTGGCCGCGGCCGGGGTGCCGTGCCCGCGCACGGCCGTCGCGCTGACGGCCGACGCGGCGCTCGACGCGATCGAGGCGATCGGATACCCGGTGGTCGTCAAGCCGGTCGTGGGATCGTGGGGACGCCTGGTGACGAAGGCGAACGACCGCGACGCGGCGGAGGCGATCCTCGAGCACCGCCGCGTCCTCGGTGCGCCGCATCACCAGATCGTCTACGTGCAGGAGCTCGTGCCGCGCCAGTGGCACGACGTGCGGGTGATCGTCGCCGGCGAGCGCGTCGTCGGCGCGATGGCGCGCACGTCGGCGCACTGGATAAACAACGTCGCGCGCGGCGGCGAGGTCCGGGCGTGGAAGGTCACCGACGACCTCGCGGCCGCGGCGCTCGCCGCGGCGCGCGCGGTCGGCGGCGGCCTGCTCGCGATCGATGCGTTCGTCGCTCCCGACGGGCGCGTCGTCGTGAGCGAGGTCAACCACACGATGGAGTTCCGCGGCTTCGTCGAGGCGACCGGGATCGACGTCGCCGAGGTCGTCGTCGACTACGTCCTCGCGGCGAGGGTCGCGGCGTGAGGGCCGCGGTCGTCGGCGCGTCCGGCTACATCGGCGGCGAGCTCGTGCGGCTGCTCGACGAGCATCCCCATCTGACGCTGTCACAGGCGACGTCCGACCGCCTGCGCGGCAAGCCGTTCGCGCACGCGCACCCGAACCTCCTCGGCCGCGGCGACCGGCGCTTCGTCGCTCACGACGACGTGGAGCCGTGCGACGTGCTGTTCCTCGCGGTCCCGCCGCGGCGGTCGGCCGAGCGCATCTCGCAGTGGCTCGACGTCGCGCCGCTGGTGGTCGACCTCAGCCCCGACTTTCGCCTCGCCGACCTCGACGCCTACGTCCGCTACTACGGCTGGGAGCACCCGCGTCCCGAGCTCCTGCGCACGCGCGCCGTGGGCCTGCCGGAGCTGCACCGCAAGGACCTCGTCGGCGCGCGGCTGATCGCGGTGCCGGGCTGCATGGCGACCGCCGCGACGCTCGCGCTGCACCCGCTCGCCGCGGAGGGTCTGGTGTCGGGCGAGGTGACGGTGTGCGCGCTGACGGGATCGAGCGGGTCGGGGGCCGAGCCCGGATCGGCGAGCCATCACCCCGAGCGCAGCGGAGTCATGCGCGTGTTCAAGGCGATCGACCACCGCCACGAGGCCGAGATCGAGGAGGCGTGCGGCGTGCGCGTGCGCATGACCGCGGTCGCGGTCGAGGCGGTGCGCGGCATGCAGGCGATCTGCAGCGCGCGCACGACGACGGCGATCGACGACCGCACGCTGTGGGACGTCTACAGGAACCACTACGGCGCCGAGCCGTTCGTGCGCATCGTCAAGCGCAAGACCGGGATCCACCGGCATCCCGAGCCCAAGCTGCTCGCCGGCACGAACTTCTGCGACGTCGGCTTCGCCGCGTCCGCCGACGGCATGCGCGTGACGGTCATGGGCGCGGCCGACAACCTCGTCAAGGGTGCCGCGGGCAACGCGATCCAGAGCGTCAACGTGCACCAGGGCTGGGACGAGCGCGCCGGGCTCGCGTTCGCGGGGCTGCACCCGGCATGAGCGTGACCGCACCCCTCGTCGTCAAGCTCGGAGGGTCCGTCGGCGACGCCGTCGACGCCGCGTGCGCCGACGTCGCGACGCTGTGGCACGAGCGCCGCGACATCGTCCTCGTCCACGGCGGAGGCAGCGACGCCGACGCGCTCGCGGCGGACCTCGGCCGGCCCCCGCGTTGGCTCACGTCTCCGGGCGGGGTACGGAGCCGTTACACCGACGCGGCCGCACTCGACGCGCTGACCCTCGCGCTGCGCGGACGGGTCGCGCCGCGCGTCGTCACCGCACTGGGTCGTCTCGGCGTACCGGCCGCGAGCGTCGCCGGGTTCGACGCGCGCGCCGTCGTCGCACGCCGCAAGGACGCGCTCAAGACCGTCGAGGACGGGCGCGTGCGCGTCGTGCGCGACGACCACTCCGGACGCATCGACGCGGTCGACGCGACGCTGGCGCGCACGTTGCTCGCGGCGCGCATCGTGCCGGTCGTGTCGCCGCCCGCCGTGACGCGCGACGGCGCGCTGGTCAACGTCGACGCCGACCGTCTGGCCGCGGCGCTGGCGGGCGCACTCGGCGCGCCGACGCTCGTGATCCTGTCGGACGTGCCGGGCCTGCTGACGCATCCCGGCGATCCCGCGACGCTCGTCGAGCGCGTGTCGTCCGACGACTTCGACGCCGCCCTCGCGCTCGCGCGCGGCCGCATGAAGCTCAAGGTCATCGCCGCGCGCGAGGCGCTGCGCGGCGGCGTCGCGACCGTCGTCGTCGCCGACGGGACGCGCCCGGCGCCGGTGCGCGCCGCGCTGGCGCGCGGCGGCACGACGTTCACCTACGGCGAGCTGGTGGAGGACGCATGACGGCCCGCGCGGACGACGCGTTCGCAGTCGAGCTGCTCACGCGCATGGTCGAGACGCCGTCGGTGTCGGGCGACGAGGGCGCCGTCGCCGGGCTCGTGACGTCGTACATGGCGCGCGCCGGTCTCGATACAACCGTCGACGACGCCGGGAATGCGATCGGGGTCGTGGGGGCGGGCGCGCCGACGATCGTGCTGCTCGGCCACCTCGACACCGTCGGAGGTCACGTTCCCGTGCGCGTCGACGACGGGCGCCTCTACGGACGCGGCGCGGTCGACG
The DNA here is from genome assembly GCA_036260375.1 of Actinomycetota bacterium. Classification (GTDB taxonomy): domain Bacteria; phylum Actinomycetota; class CADDZG01; order CADDZG01; family WHSQ01; genus DASZZZ01. The sequence continues at coordinate 7,461 of DASZZZ010000087.1, read as the reverse complement.
CCAAGGGTGCGCTCGCGGCGTTCGTGTGCGCCGCGGCACGCCACGGCGAACGCGGCGGCACCGTCGTCGTCGCCGGCGCGACCGGCGAGGAGACGCCGGAGTCGCCCGGCGCGCGTCACCTGCGCGACCGTCTCGACCCCGACGTCGTGGTCGTGGGCGAGCCGAGCGGGTGGGCCGGCGTGACGATCGGCTACAAGGGGCGCGTGTGCCTCACCTACGAGGCGCGCCGCGCGGCGCAGCACTCGTCGCATCCGTCGCCCGGAGCGGCCGAGGCCGCGGTCGGCTTCTGGCTCGAGGTCGCGCGCGCGATCGAAGAGTCGCCCCGGGGGCCGCGCGCGTTCGACCAGGCGAGCGCACGTCTCGACGCGATCGACGCGACGTCCATGACCGCGCGCGTCGACGCGTCGTGCCGCGTCCCGCCGGGCTTCGACTTCGCGTCGTTCGACCGGCGCATCGCGCGGGCCGCCGGGACCGACGTCGTGCGCGTGCGCGAGCGGACCGCGGCCGTAGTCGGCGAGCGCGACTCGATCGCGGTGCGCGCGCTGTCGCTCGCGATCCGCGCCGAGGGCGGCGTGCCCGCGCTCAAGCTGAAGAGCGGGACGTCGGACATGAACGTCGTCGCGGAGCGATGGAGCGTCCCGATGGTCGCCTACGGACCCGGGGACTCGGCGCTCGACCATACCGACGACGAGCACGTCGCGCTGGACGAGTACCTGCGCTCCGTGCGCGTGCTGACCGGCGCGCTCGAGCGCCTGCAGGCGATGTGGGAGCAGGAGCACGCGCTGTCGGGCGCGCGACCGGACGCGGCGCACACCGGCGGTGACGGCGACGGTGCCGCGCCCTACACGCCCGACGAGGAGCTCGCCCTGGCGGAGCGGCTCAAGAGCCTCGGCTACATCGAGTGACGGGAGGGATCGTGACCACACGCCGGCGCGTCGTGTTGATCGGGCTCGACAGCATCACGCCGACCATGATCGACCCGTTGATCGCCGAGGGCCACATGCCCAACCTCGCCGACATGCGGAGCACCGGGTGGCACTCGAAGGTAACGCCGACGTTCCCCGCGACCACGCCCGCCGGCTGGACGACGATCGCGACGGGGGCATGGCCGAGCACGCACGGCATCGAGGGCTTCGTGATCCGGCGCGGGGGCATGGAGCTCGACGCGGAGATCGACGCGTGCAACACCCGGCCGATGCTCGCAGAGCCCATCTGGCGCACGGCCGAGGCGGCGGGGCGGCGCACGATCCTGCTCAAGTTCCCGATGACGTGGCCCCCGACCGGGGGGCCGGACGTCGTGCAGGTCGACGGCGCGGCGGGCTGGGGCGGGCTCAAGTGCGTGTGGGACCTCGCGTCGTCGGGGTGCTGGGACACGCGCGGCCCCGAGGGGTCGCGCGGCGAGATGCGTCCGTCGACCGACAAGGAGTGGCGCACGCGCGACCAGGACAACCTCTACGAGGAGGACGTGCAGCGACTGCCCGTCCTCGACGGCGGCGGGCGGCGCGCCGGCGGCTTCGAGGCGCGCTGGGCGACCGAGTGGGAGGTCGCCGCGGGCGACGGGGCGAAGGGCACCGTGCTCCACGCCGTCGCGGTGCAGACCGACGCCGGGCCGCGCGTTGCGATCGCGACGAGCGCCGACGCCGGCGCGAGCCGCCTGCTGGCGCGCGGCGAGTGGAGCGACTGGCTCGAGGTCGAGCGCGTCGACGACTCCGGCCGCCGCACCGGGCACGTCCGCTTCAAGGTCATGGAGCTCGACGTCGACGCGCGCGTCATGCGCCTCTACCAGTCGCAGGCGCACGACGCGCACGGCTACTGCCGGCCCCCCGAGCTGTGCGACGAGCTCCTCCGGCACGCCGGGCCGTTCGTCGAGTGGACGGAGTCCTACGACCTGTTGCAGGGATGGATCGACGACGCCACGCAGCTCGAGATCTACGACCAGCACGCGCGCTGGATGTCGGACGCGGCGCGTCATCTCATGGCGTCGCAGGAGTGGGACCTGTTCATGACGCAGATCCACTTCCTCGACATGGCGTACCACCTCTACTGGGGCGCGATCGATCCGCGTCACCCCCATTACGATCCCGAGCGCGCGTCGCACTACCGGACCGTGCTCGCGCGCGCCCACGCGCTCGCAGACCGCTTCGTCGGCGAGGTGCGGGACGCCGCCGGCGACGCGCTCGTGCTCGTCGTCGGCGACCACGGGCACGACGTGTACCACACGAGCCTGCTCGTGAACCATCACCTCGCGACCGCCGGCTTCCTCAAGCTGACGCGCGACCGCCGCACGGGCAAGGCGCGCGTCGACTGGAGCCGGACGCGCGCGTACGCGCAGGGCTATCGCGTGTACGTCAACCTCGCCGGACGCGATCCGCACGGGATCGTGCAGCCCGACGAGTACGAGGCGACGCGCGACGAGCTCATCGAGTCGCTCTACGCGCTGCGCGACCGGCACGGCCGCATCCCCGTGCGTCTCGCGGTGCGGCGCGAGGACGTCCGTCCGTGGGGTCTCTACGGCGACTCCATCGGGGACGTCGTCGTCGCGACCGGGCCGGGCTTCCAGTCGAAGAGCACGGTCGCGATCCCCGACGACGCGTGGCGCGGCACGTCGCTGCGGCGCGAGCGCGTGCGGGTGTTCCGCGACACGACCCTGCTGCGCGACTTCACCGGCGAGCACGACACCCATCTCCCGCTGCTGTCGTCGTTGCAGACGATGTTGTTCGCGTCCGGTCCCGGAGTCGCACACGGAGGCGCGGGGACGCCCGTGCGCCTCGTCGACCTCGCTCCGACCATGGCGGCGTACCTCGGCATCCCGGCTCCCGCGGACAACGAGGGCTCGTCGCTGCTCTCGGCGATAATCGACGACGGCTAGCGCCCGCTCCGGACGAACGCGAGGGAGGCACGGTGCCCGAGAGGGCCGGCGACGAGCTGCGCGTCGACGTCGTCGACGCGTCCGACTGGGGCGACGTCGTCCGTCTGTTCGGCGACCGCGGCGCGGCGGCGGGCTGCTGGTGCATGTGGTGGCGCGTGGCGCGCCACGGGCAGGAGTGGCAGCGCGCCAAGGGACGCACGAACCGCGACCGCCTCCGGCGCGGCATACGCGGCGGCTCCGTGCACGCGGTGCTGGCGCGCGCCGGCGACGAGCCCGTGGGATGGTGTTCGTTCGGGCCGCGCGAGTCGTTCCCGCGCATCGACGCGATGCGCAGCCTGCCCGCCGACGCGCCGCCCGGGACGTGGACGATCGTGTGCTTCTTCGTGGCGCGTGAGTGGCGCCGCCGGGGCGTGTCACGCCGGCTCGTCGAGGCCGCGACCGCGGCCGCGTTCGAGCGCGGCGCCGAGCGCGTCGAGGCCTTTCCCGTCGATCCGGAACGCACGTCCGCGTCGGGCGCGGGCGATGCGTGGACGGGTTACCTGTCGCTGTTCGAGGACCTCGGCTACGAGCGCGCCGGCGACGGCGGGGCGGCGCGCACCGTCGTCGTGACCGAGCGGCCGCCGGCACGGCGCGCGGCGCGGGCGCGCCGCAAGTGACCGCGCGCTAGGGGGTCGCCGGCCCCCGTCCTCGCTCGGCCGCGGCGCGCCGTCGCTCGTGCGGCTCGCCGTGCGGCTCGAGGACGTGCTTGCTGCGCAGCTCGTCGGACGGGATCGCTACCGGATATCGCGACGAGAAGCACGCGGTGCAGAACTCGTCGGCCGGGACGCGCGTCGCGGCCAGCATCCCGTCGATCGACAGGTACGCGAGCGAACGGGCGCGGACGTGCGCGCGCACTCCGTCGACGTCCATGCGCGCCGCGATGAGGTCGTCCTGGTTCGGCATGTCGATGCCGTAGAAGCACGGCCACTTGATCGGCGGCGACGACACGCGCAGATGCACCTCGCGGGCGCCGGCGTCCTCCAGCATCGCGACGATCTGGCGCGTGGTGTTGCCGCGCACGATGGAGTCGTCGACGACCACGAGCCGCTTGCCCTCGATCACCTCGCGCAGCGGGTTGAGCTTCATGCGGATGCCCTGCTGGCGCATCGACTGCGTCGGCTGGATGAACGTCCGGCCCACGTAGCGGTTCTTGACGAAGCCCTCGCCGTACGGGATGCCGCTCGCCTCGGCGAACCCCTGGGCCGCGGGCACGCCGCTGTCCGGCACCGGCATGACGAGGTCGGCGTCGACCGGCGCCTCGCGCGCGAGCCGCTGGCCCATGCGGTAGCGCGTCGCGTAGACGTTCTGGCCCATGAGCATGGAGTCGGGACGGGCGAAGTAGACGTGCTCGAACACGCACTTCGCATGGGGGCCGGTCGCGAACGAGTCGCTGACGACGCCGGCGGGCCCGATCGTCACGAGCTCCCCGGGCTCGACGTCGCGCACGAACGCGGCGCCGAGCAGGTCGAGCGCGCACGTCTCCGACGCGACGACCCAGCCGCCGTCGCCGAGCCGGCCCATGCACAGCGGACGGAAGCCGTGCGGGTCGCGCGCCGCGAACACGCGGTGCTCGTCCATCATCGTGAAGCTGTACGCGCCCTCGAGCAGCGGCAGCGTGCGCAGGATCGCGGCGCGGGTGTCGCCGTCGTTGGAGCGCGCGATGTGCGCCGCGACGAGGTCGGTGTCCGACGTCGACAGCGCGTGCGCCGGCTCGGGAGTGGGGTCGCCGCCGGCGTCGGCGAGCGCTCGCCGCAGCGCGACGGCGTTGACGAGGTTGCCGTTGTGGGCCAACGCGATCTGACCGTGCGGGCTGCTCTTGTACGTCGGCTGCGCGTTGGCCCACGACGTCGAGCCGGTCGTCGAGTAGCGGACGTGTCCGATCGCGATGTTGCCGCGCAGGCTGGTGAGCACGAGCTCGTCGAAGACCTGCGAGACCAGACCGAGCTCCTTGTAGACGACCATGTTGCGCCCGTCGGCGACCGCGATGCCGGCCGACTCCTGCCCCCGGTGCTGCAGCGCGTAGAGACCGTAGTAGGCGAGGCGGGCGACGTCGTCCCCGGGCGCGTACACGGCGACGACGCCGCATGCGTCTCGAGCCTCGGACGTCATGACGTCGATGGTAGTCGAGGACGGCGCCCGGTCCCCGGCTCCGCGGTCATCCCGCGCACGACGGCTGCGCCCCCGCGACCGACGCGGCCGCCACGAAGCCTCCGAAGACGATCGCGGTCGTGGCGAGCGCCAGCGGGATCGCCGCGGCGGCGCGCGGCGCCGTCGTGCGGGCGGCGACCTCGACGCCGCGCCACAGGATCACGAGCGACCAGCCCGCGAGCGCGACCGCGAACGCGATCGACAGCGCGGCCCACACCGCGGCGCCCGTGCCGTCGATCGGCGCCGACGTGAACGTCTCCGGGCCGACGACCGCGAGGTCGAGCGGGAGCAGGACGAGCACGCCGGCGACCTGAGGCAGGGCCGCGGCGCCCCACACGAGGCGCAGCGACGACGGCGGCGCGGCGCCGCCCGGTCCGCGCACCGCGCGCCCCGCCAAGCCCCACGCGAGGACGGCGACGACGCCGAGCACCGCCCCGACGAGGACGCTGACCCCGACGTACGCGGCGCGGTAGTCCTGCGGGCACACGGTGCGCGCGCCGGCGGCCACGCTGAGCTTGAGCCACAGCGTCAGCGTCGCGGCGCCCGCAACCGCGGCGAGGGCGTAGGGAGCGACGCCCTCGCCCGGACGGCGCCCGGTTCGAGCGCGACGCTCGGCCAGCTGCAGCGCGGCGGCGATCCCGGCGCGCGGCGCGAACAACGCCGTGCGCAGGGCGCGTCCGAGCCGCGCGGACGCTCGGGCGCGCGCCGCCGCGGCGGCGCGCTGCGTCACCCGGCGATCTCCTTGGCCCACGACGAGAACGGCTGGCCGGTGACGCGCTCGTACGCCTCGAGGTAGCGCTGGCGCGTCGCGGCGACGACGTCGTCGGGCAGCTCGGGGGCCGGCGGCGAGTGGTCCCACCCGGTCGAGTCGAGCCAGTCGCGCACGTACTGCTTGTCGAAGCTCGGCTGCGAGCGTCCGGGCTCGTAGTCGTCGAGCGGCCAGAAGCGGCTCGAGTCCGGCGTCAGCACCTCGTCGATCAGCACGACGTCGCCGTCGACGATGCCGAACTCGAACTTCGTGTCGGCGATGATGACGCCGCGGTCGAGCGCGAGCGCCGCGGCGCGCTCGTAGATCTCGAGCGCGTACGTGCGTGCGGCGTCGTAGACCTCGGCCCCCGCGATCTCTGCTGCCCGGGCCTCGGTGACGTTCTCGTCGTGGCCGGTGGTCGCCTTCGTCGCCGGCGTCAGGATCGGCTTCGGGAGCCGGTCGGACTCGACGAGCCCGTCCGGGAGCCGGTGCCCGCACACCTCGCCGGACGCGCGGTACTCCTTCCACCCCGATCCGGACAGGTAGCCGCGCACCACGAACTCGATCGCCACCGGCTCGGCGCGCCGGCACAGCATGGCGCGGCCCGACACGTCGCCGAGGCCCACGTCGGGCAGGTCGCGGGCGCGCACGGACACGAAATGGTTCGGACACACGTCGGTCGTGAGCTGGAGCCAGTAGTGCGTCAGCGCGGTCAGGACCTTGCCCTTGTCCGGGATCTCCTGCGCGAGCACGACGTCGTACGCGCTGATGCGGTCCGACGCGACGAGCAGGATGCGGTCGTCGCCGACCGCGAAGAGCTCCCGCACCTTTCCCGACCCGACGTGCCGGGCGTCGATCACCTAGAGGGCCTCCAATCGCTCGAATATCACGGCGGTGGATCCAAGATATCGAGCGGGATCGAAGCATTCCTCGATTTCCGACGGATCGAGGTGCGCGGTCACCTCCGGGTCCGACTTCAACAGCTCGACCAGGGGCCGCCCCTCGTCCCACGCCTGGAGCGCGTGGCGCTGGACGAGCTCGTACGCCTCCTCGCGCTGCAGCGACGTCCTCGACAGCAGAGCGGTCAACACGCTCTGCGAGTGCACGAGCCCGAACGACGCGTCGAGGTTGGCGCGCATGCGCTCCTCGTCGACGACGAGGCCGTCGACGACCCACCTCGTGCGGTCCAGCACGTAGTCGAGCAGGATGCACGCGTCCGGCAGCGAGACGCGCTCGACCGACGAGTGCGAGATGTCGCGCTCGTGCCACAGCGCGTTGTTCTCGAGCGCCGCGTGCGCGTTGCCGCGAAGCAGCTGCGCCAGTCCGACGATCTGTTCGCAGCCGATCGGATTGCGCTTGTGCGGCATGGCCGACGAGCCCTTCTGCCCCTTGCCGAACGGCTCCTCCACCTCGCCGATCTCGGTCTTCTGCAGCCCGCGGATTTCGAGCGCGAACTTCTCGAGCGACGACCCGGTAATCGCGAGCGCGCTCAGCAGCTCGGCGTGCCGATCGCGCTGGATGACCTGCGATGCCACTGGCGCCGGCTGCAGGCCCAGTCTGCGGCACACGTCCTCTTCGATGGCGGGCGGCAAGTGGGCGAACGTCCCGACCGCGCCCGAGAGCTTGCCGACGCTGACGACGTCACGCGCCCGGCGCA
>DASZZZ010000086.1:0-5711 GCA_036260375.1 Actinomycetota bacterium | reverse complement strand
GTCGCCTACGACATCGATCAGAACGCTGTTGACTTCGCCGTGAACGGAGCGGCCGGGATCACCGGCTGGTCCGGCGGTTTGCTTCGTTACGTTCAGTCCGGACACGTTCAGCGCTACGCGGCGGTTCTGTTCGCTGCGATCGCGCTGTTCGTAGCGCTGCTCGCGTTCACCTAAGGAGGTCGGAGGGAGTATGGAGTTCATCCGCGACTGGGGCGTCAGCATCGCGACGTTCCTCCCGGCGGTTGCCGCGATCGTCCTGCTCTTCATCCCGTCCAGTCAGGACCGGCTCCTCAAGATCGTCGCGACCGCGGCAGCAGGCATCGCGTTGCTCGCCGGCATCCTCGTGGCGGTCGACTTCGACTACGGCAACGCCGCCAACATCCAGTACGAGATCAACGCGAGCTGGATCCCGCAGATCGATTCGCGCTTCCATATCGGGCTCGACGGCATGTCGCTGCCGTTGTTCGTGTTGTCGCTGCTCGTGAGCTTCCTGTGTTGCATCTATCTCTGGTGGCACGTTCCGGAGCCGGGCAAGCCGAAGGCGCTGTTTGCGTTGCTGTTGCTACTCGAGACCGGGATGACCGGCACGTTCATCGCCCTCGACCTCGTTCTCTTCTTCATCTTCTGGGAGCTCGTGCTCGTCCCGATGTACTTCATGATCGGCGTCTGGGGAGGGCCGCGGCGAGAGTACGCGGCGGTCAAGTTCTTCCTCTACACGCTGTTCGGCTCGATCTTCATGCTGATCGGGTTCCTGGCGCTGTGGATCAACTCGGGCGGGCCCGCGGGCGGGACGTTCGACATGGTCGAGCTCGCGCAGCGCGGCGTCGAGGGGTCGACGACGTTCCGCAACCTCGTCTTCGGCGGGCTCGCCCTCGGGTTCGCGATCAAGGTGCCGATGTGGCCGTTCCACACGTGGCTGCCCGACGCGCACACCGAGGCGCCGACGGTCGGCTCCGTGCTGCTGGCCGCCATCCTGCTGAAGATGGGCACGTACGGCTTCGTGCGGATCGCGTACCCGATCCTGCCCGAGGCGGCCGTCGACTACGCGCCGGTCATCGGCATCCTCGCCGTCATCGCGATCATCTACGGCGCCCTGTGCTGCTTCGCGCAGACCGACCTCAAGCGGCTGATCGCGTTCTCGTCGGTCGGCCACATGGGCTTCGTCATGCTCGGGCTCGCGACGCTCACCGACCGGGGCATCAACGGCGCCATCTTCGGGATGGTCGCGCACGGCCTCATCACGGGGATGCTGTTCTTCCTCGCCGGCTCGATCCACGAGCGCTATCACACGCGCGAGATCGCGGCTCTCGGCGGCGTGCTCAAGCAGATCCCGAAGTTCGGCAGCGTGTTCACGTACGCGGCCATCGCGTCGCTCGGCCTCCCCGCACTCGCCGGGTTCTGGGGCGAGATGCTGGCGTTGCTCGGCGCCTACCAGCCGCACGAGGGATTGAGCGAGGAGCTGTTCCGCGTCCTAATGGTCGGCGGCGGCATCGGCACCGTGCTGACCGCCGGCTACCTGCTGTGGACGGTGCAGCGCGTCAACCTAGGACGCGTGCCGGAGCGCTTCGCCGACGGGCACGGCATCTTCGACGTCCACCGCATCGAGTGGGCCGCGTGGGCGCCGCTGCTCGTCCTGATCATCGGCGCGGGCCTGTACCCCAAGCTCGTCCTCGACGTGACCGACGGCGCGGTGCAGTCGCTGCTGTCGGCGTTCACGGGCTGAGGCCCGGATGGACCTCGTGCAGATCGCGGTCGACTGGCACGCGCTCGCGCCGGAGCTCGTGCTCACGGGGGCCGCGTGCCTCGTCCTCGTCGCCGACCTGTTCGTGCCCGACCGGATGAAGTGGGTCGCGATGCCGTTGTCGGCCGCGGGCATCGTCGCGACGCTCGTCGCGGTGTTGACGCTCGCCGGCGACGAACGCGTCACGCTCGCGGGGTCGTTCCACGTCGACTCGTTCTCGCTGTTCTTCAAGGGCGTGCTCTGCGTCATCGGGCTCGTCGTGCTCGCGCTCTCGTTCCACTACTTCCGCAACGGCTTCTACCAGGGCGAGTATTACTTCCTGATGCTGTGCTCCCTGCTCGGCGGCGTCGTCATGGCGTCGTCGCGCGACCTCGTGTCGATCTTCATCGCCATAGAGCTCATCAGCGTGCCGGCGTTCGTCATGACGGGTCTGCGCAAGCGCGACGTGAAGTCGAACGAGGCCGCGCTCAAGTTCTTCCTGTTCGGCGTGCTGTCGACCGCCGTGATGCTCTACGGGATGTCGCTGATCTACGGCGTCACGGGGACGACGCTGCTGCCCGAGATCGCGGGGCGGCTGTCGGGTGGGGCAGACGCGCCGATCGTCGTGCTCGGCGTCTTCTTCGTCGTCGTGGGGTTCGCGTTCAAGATCTCCGCGGTGCCGTTCCACTTCTGGGCGCCCGACACGTACGAGGGCGCGCCGTCGCCGGTCGCGGCGTTCCTGTCGACGGTGTCGAAGATCGGCGGCTTCGTCGGGCTGATCATCCTGATGTTCGGAGCGTTCCCGCAGGTGGCGGACGCGTGGCGCCCGCTGTTCGCGGTGCTCGCGACGCTGACGATGACGGTCGGCAACCTGATCGCGCTGCGCCAGCGGCACATCATCCGCCTGCTCGCGTACTCGGGCATCGCACAGTCGGGATACGTGCTCGTCGCGTTCGCGCTCGTCGACCCCGGCAACATCGAGGCGACGCGCGCCGCGTTCCAGGCTGCCCTCATCTACCTCGCCATCTACGGGGTCATGGACGTCGGAGCGTTCGCCGCCGCGGTCGCGTTCGCACGACGCGGCGGCACGTACTTCATCAGCGACTACGCGGGCTTGTGGCACCGAAGCCCCGCGATGGCGCTCATGCTCGCCGGGTTCCTCGTCTCCCTCGCCGGCGCGCCTCCGATGGCCGGGCTGTGGGCGAAGGTCTTCATCCTGCTCGCGACGATCGAGGCGGAGGTGTACTGGCTCGCGATCGTCGTCGGCGTCAACGCCGTGATCGCGGCGTGGTACTACCTCGCGGTCGTCAAGCGGATGTTCTTCGACGCGCCGGAGACGCGCGAGCCGATCGAGGTGCCGCTGTTGCTGCGCGGCGCGATGGGGGTCACCGTGATCGCGCTGGTCGTGGCCTGCGTCTACCCCGGAGTCATCACCGAGCTGGTGGAGCGTTCGACGCCGTTCTGACGCCGCCGAGCTCGGTCCCGAGCGCGGCGACGACGCCCGCGACGACCCGGCCCGCCGCGACGCGCTCGCCCGGCCACACCACCGCGCGCTCGACGCGCGCCCGCGGCTCCACGACGGCGTCCGCGAGCACGATCGCGCCGGCCCCCAGCGACGCGCCGTCGACCGTCGCGCCAGGGCCGACGTAGGCGCGTCCGCCGCCGGCGGCGACGACGCGCCCCGGGACGCCGTGCGGCGGCGGCGGGGCGCGGCCGTCGAGGACGTCGAGCGACGCACGGAGGTAGCGGTCGGGCGTCCCGACGTCCAGGGCGTAGCCGTCGTGCTCGAACGCCGCGACCGCGCCGCGCTCGACCAGCGGTCGCAGGACGACCTCGGCGAGTCCGGCGGGCCGGCGAGCGGGCAGCTCGAGGGCGTCGCGCTCGAACGCCGCCACGCCGAGGTAGCGGGCGCCGGGCTCGTCGGCCCTCCTGCGGTCGACGAACGCCGCCGCCCGGCCGCCCTCGACCACGAGGTCGGCGCCGGCCTCGACGCGCGCCACCGCGACCGTGGCGACCGCGCCCGAGGCCGCGTGGGCGTCCAGCAGCGCGGCGACGTCGACGTCGCACAGCATGTCGGCGTTGAAGGTGACGAAGCGCGCCGCGAGGCGGGCCCGGAGGGCCGCGAGGGTGCCGGCCGTCCCGTACGGCTCGTCGCCCTCGAGCAGCACCTCGGCGCGCCCGTCCGCCACGCGCCGCGCCGCGGCGGCGCCGGCGTTCGTGGCGTTGACGGCTACGGAGAGCCCGGCGGCCGCGAGCCGGCCGAGGGCGAAGGTCGCCAGCGGGACGTCGAGGACCGGCAGCGCGGCCTTGGGGATCGCGCCGCTCAGCGGCCGCATGCGCGTGCCGAGACCCGCCGCCAACAGCACCGCCGAGATCGCCGACACGTCCGCATCGTGCCATCGCCGCGACCCGGCGGCGCGCCGGCCGGGGCATTTCGGGTCTTACGTATCATTGCGTAGCGGCGTTGCGACGATACGTGTTTCCGTAGCCCATCGGCGGGGAGGAGAATGGTCGGGGTCCGACGAAACGATCTCTACGGGGAGATGCCGTAGTCTCGGTCGTTCGCCGGCGTCGGCGCACGTCCCGAAAGGGGCTCGAGGGGAGTATGGACTGACGTGAGGAACGCGGCTCGGATCGTGCTCGCGGTGGTGGTCGCCATGGCCACCGTCGTCGTGCTGCCGCGCTGGGCGACGGGCGGGTTCGTGCCCGAGGCCGCGGCGCAGCTCGTCCCCGTGCCGACGCCCACGCTGCCCGACATCCTGCCGTCCCCGAGCGACACGCCAACCGACACGCCGACCGACGATCCTCCCGATCCCCCCGACGACCCCAAGGACCCGCCCGACGATCCCGTCGACCCGCCGGGCGACGGTCCGGGAGGCGGCCCCGGCCCCGGTGACCCGCCGTCGGGCGGCCCCGGCGGCACGACGCCGGACGTCCCCGGCGACGGCGGCGGAAACGGAGGCCCCGACCGCGGCGGTGAGCGCGGGGACCGCGGCGGCTCGGGCTCGCTGCCGGGCGCGATCTCGTACGAGGGCCTGTTCCGCCTGTCGGGCTCCTTCAGCACGCAGCCGCTCGTCTCGGTGGCCAACGAGCTGCGCGCGCTCGGGTGGCCGACCGAGCGCATCGTGCGGCGGGTCTACGCGCCGTTCATCATCGGAGGCCCCGCCAACTGGGTGAACACCTGGGGCGCGCCGCGCTACGGCCCGGCCCCGGGCCAGGTCCGCACCCACGAGGGCCAGGACGTGTTCTGCGAGTACGGCGACCCGGTGCTCGCGGCCGAGCGCGGCACCGTCGAGTTCGGCGACGGCGGGCTCGGCGGCAAGATCGCGCGCCTCTACCGCCCCGACGGCAGCTACTGGTACTACGCCCACCTCTCGGACTGGAACACGCGCGACTTCTCGAACGGCGACGCCGTCCGGCCGGGCGACATCATCGGGTACTGCGGCAACACCGGCAACGCGCTCACGACGCCGCCGCACGTCCACTTCGGCTGGTACGCGGGGAGCGGCGCGGCACAGAACCCCATGCGTCCGTTGGTGACGTGGTTGCACGACGCCGAGAAGCGCGTGCTCGGCGTCGTGTCGCACGCGACGCGCCAGCGCGTGCGGGACGTCGCCGTCCACACCGCCGCCCACCGCTTCGGCGACGCGTTCGCCCCGGCCGTCTCCGAGGTCGCGCTGTCGGGCGAGTCGCTCGTCGCGTCGGGCTCGACGCCGGCGGCGGGTGCGTTCGCTCTCGCGCAGTCGGCGCTCGACGCCGCGCTCGCCCAGTCGATCCTCGACGCCGGACTTGCGGGCCCGGTCGACGCGACCACCGACGAGGCGCACGGCGCCGGTCCGATGACGACGGTGTTCGACCCGGACATCGAGTTCGCCGCGCTCCTCACGGGCGGCGCGGAGCCCGTTCCGACGGGCGAGTCGGCCGACTGACGCACCGTTTCCGCGCGACTGCGCGGGCGTCGATTCGGCTATCCTGTGCGCCGTGCGGACGC
>DASZZZ010000085.1:0-49752 GCA_036260375.1 Actinomycetota bacterium | reverse complement strand
GTCCTTCCTGCGGGAGGGCGCGGCGGGCTAATGCCGGTCCGAGCTGCAGCGGTTGCCGAACGCGCAGGCTCTCACGGCATCTCGCGTTCGCGTCGCAGCCATTCGACGATCCGGTCGTAACGATCGCGATCCTGCGCCCAGACCGACGTGCCGCTCGTGCCGCATGGCTCCGTGACGCCATCGATGCGGCCCTTGTAGCTGCCGCGCAGCCCCTGCAGCATCGCCTTGCCGGGCTTTGAAAGCAGAACAATCTGCTCCGCGGCGGCGCTCTTCCCCGCAGGATAGCGAGTCACTGGCTTCTTGTCGTCGCAGCCTCCGTCACACCACACTCTGTGAAGGACCGTTATCTGCCGGCTTGCTGGCCCCTTGAACATCTCCATCACCTGATAAGTCGTCACATAGTGATGGAAGACATCCCTGCTCGAATAGCCCAGATAACGACGGATGATCTGACGGCCGGAAAAGATGATGTCCGCCGTCTTGGCATAGTCCTGTATTTCGGAGGCTTTCAGCGGAAAGGTACGCCCGCAATCCAGCGACAGAGCCGGACGAGGCGCCATGGCGGCAAGCAAGCAGGAGGCAGCGGCGGCCCCGGCCCGAATGAACGGTCTTGCGTCGCCGGCCATCGTTGCGGCTTCTCCAACGAGGCGGCCGCCGCGAGCATCCGGAGCCGAAGCCGGCAGGTGAACACCCTGGCGGCCGAGGACCGGCGCTCCGGATCGGGGCGCCGAGACTCACGTGTTCATGGAGTCGAAGAAAACGGCGTTGCTCTTGGTCTGCCGCATCTTGTCGATGAGGAACTCGATGGCGTCGACCGTGCCCATCGGGTTCAGGATGCGCCGCAGCACATACATCTTCTTGAGGATGTCCGGCGGCACCAGGAGCTCTTCCTTGCGGGTGCCGGAGCGGGTGATGTCCATGGACGGGAAGGTGCGCTTGTCGGCCACCTTGCGGTCGAGGATGAGCTCCGAGTTGCCCGTGCCCTTGAACTCCTCGAAGATGACCTCGTCCATGCGGGAGCCCGTTTCCACGAGCGCGGTCGCGAGGATCGTCAGCGAGCCGCCGTGCTCGATGTTGCGGGCCGCGCCGAAGAACTTCTTCGGCGGGTACAGGGCGGTGGAGTCGACGCCGCCCGACAGGATGCGTCCCGACGCCGGCGTCGCCAGGTTGTAGGCGCGCGACAGGCGGGTGATGCCGTCGAGCAGGATCATGACGTCCTTGCCCATCTCGACGAGCCGCTTGGCGCGCTCCAGCGTGAGCTCCGTGACCTGGATGTGGTCGTCGGACGGACGGTCGAACGTCGAGTAGATGACCTCGCCGTCGACCGAGCGCTGCATGTCCGTGACCTCCTCCGGCCGCTCGTCGACGAGCAGCACGATGAGATGGGTCTCGGGGTTGTTGCGCCGGACCGCGTTGGCGATCTCCTTCATGACCGTCGTCTTGCCCGCCTTCGGGGGACTGACGATCATGCCGCGCTGGCCCTTGCCGATCGGCGCGATGAGGTCGATGATGCGCGGCGTTATCGCGCGCGGGTTGTCGTGGTTCTCGAGCGTGAGACGGTCCTCCGGATACAGCGGCGTGAGGTTCGCGAAGCGCGGGCGGTTCTGCGCGTGCTCCGGCTCGAGCCCGTTGATCGAGTGGATCTTCAGCAGCGCCTGGTACTTCTCCGAGTCCTTCGGCGACCGCACCGACCCGGTGACCTCGTCGCCCTTGCGCAGGTGGAAGCGCCGCACCTGCGACACCGACACGTACACGTCCTTGTCGCCGGGCAGGTAGCCGCTCGTGCGCAGGAACCCGTAGCCCTCCGGCAGGAGGTCGAGGATCCCGGTGCGGACCTCGGCGTTGGGATCGTCCTCGACCTCGGTGTCGTCCCAGCGCTCGTCGCGCACGTAGTGCGGGACGCCGGCGGCACCGCCGCCGCGTCCGCGCCGCCGGCGGCGGCCGCGGCCGCTCTCGCGCGGCTCCGCCTTCTCGCGCGGCCGGTTGCGCGTGTCGCGGCCCTGGGGGCGGCGGCGCTGCGAGCGCTCGTCCTGCGACCGCTCGTCGACCGCGCCCTCGTCGCGCACGCCGGCGGGCGCCTCAGAGCGGCGCGCGCCGCCGTCGTCCGCGGCCGGCTGCGGGCGCGCGCCGGACGGCTGCGATCCCGCCTGCGCGTGCGCCGCGGGCTTTGGACGTGCCCCGGCCTCGGGCCCCGGCGCCGGGGCCGCGGACGGCGTGGAGGCCGGGGACGGAGTCGAGGCCGGGGATGGCGCGCCGTTGCCGAGCGCCGCGTCGGGGGCCGGAAGCGGCGGGGCGACCTCCCGCACCACCGGAGCGGGCGTCGCCGGAGCGGGCGTCGCGGGCACGGGTCGCGCCGCGGCGCCGGGCGCGCCGTTGGCGCGCGCGATCCTGTCGATGATCTCCGCCTTCTTGAGACCCGTCACCTTTACGTCGAGCGACTTCGCAATCGAGCGGAGCTCGGCGACCGCCTTCGATTCGAGGATCGACCGGTCGATCGTGTCGGACACCTGCTCATGCCTCCTGGTAGGAGGGAGGAAGCTCGCCGAGATGCGGCTTCGCCTGCTCCCAATCGTGGATGAACCGCTTGAACCCACTGTCGGTCAAGGGGTGCTTGACGAGCGACTGAAAGACCTTGAAAGGCATCGTCGCTATGTCGGCACCGGCTCGCGCCGCCTCCACCACGTGCATGGGATGACGGAGGCTGGCGGCCAGTACCTGCGTATCGTAACCCTGGACCTCGTAGATGTCACAGATCTCCGACAGCAGGTGGAGACCGTCGCCGGCGACGTCGTCGAGCCGGCCGACGAACGGCGACACGATGTAGGCCCCCGCCTCCGCCGCGAGGATCGCCTGCGCCGCCGAGAAGCACAGCGTCACGTTGACGCGGATGCCCTCGTCGGACAGCGCGCGGGTCGCCGCGAGCCCGTTGGGCGTCAAGGCGACCTTCACGATCGCGTTGTCCGCGATCGCGGCGATGTCGCGGCCCTGCCGGACGAGCACGTCGGTGTCGTCCGACGCGGTCTCGATCGAGACCTCGCCGTCGACGACCGAGCAGATCTCCTTGGCGAGCGTGAGGAACCCGTCCGTCTCCTTGCCGATCAGGGACGGGTTCGTGGTCACGCCGCGCAGGACGCCCCAGCGCGCGCCCTCGCGGATCTCGTCGAGGTTTGCGGTGTCGAGGAACAGCTTCACCTTGCGCCTCCTTCGGCCTTCTGGCGGTCGATCAGCCCGACCGCACGCTCGAGGAGGAGCTCGTCCCCGGGTTTCATCTCGGAGCCGCGCGCGTGCATCTCGAGCGCCTTGGATATGACGTGGTCGATGATCTCCGTGAGCGTCGCGTCGAGGTCGTAGTGCGCGACCGTGGGCACGCCCCTCATGAGTGCCGACGAGATCATATAACGCTGGATCCGCCGGATCTTCTTGAAGCTGTCCAGGTAGCGCTTGCTCGGCCCCCGGCGCGCGTCGCGGCTCCGCAGGAAGAAGTGGCTGCGGTGCAGCTCCTCGTCCTCGACGACGACCAGCAGCGGCACCACCACGGCCTCGGTCGTGTCGACGCTCTGCAGGAACCCGGGCACGAGGTGCGCGCCCTCGAGGATCATGTCGGTGCCCTCGGCGATGGCGCGGTCGATGAGCGCCTGCGCGCCGACGGCGACGGCGGCCGCCTGCTCGCGAAAGCCGATGATGAGACGGTCGCCCGAGTGCGGGATCGGCTGGCGCACCGCGGTGTCGGCCTCGAACGACGACACGTACAGCGTCGGGAACATCGCGGAGGTGAACGCGCTCCGCAGGACCTCGCGCACCGCGTCGGTCGACACGACGCGCGTGATCCCGAGGCGCGTCGCGAGCTGCGTCGCGAGCGTGGACTTGCCGACACCCGTCGCGCCGCCGAGCAGGATGATGAGCGGGACGTCGAGCTCCGCGACCGACTGCCACTTGACGTAGACGTCGGCGTACTCGTCTCCGGCCTCGCGCCGCAACACCTCGAGCGTCAGGTCGCGCAGCCGGTCGGGCGACACGGTGTCGGTACGCAGCGACAGGAGCTCGTCCTCGACCTTGTTGGCGACCGCGTACGCGCGCGCCGGCGACAGACCCGTCACCATGAGCGACGACGCGGTGAGGCCCTTCGAGTACGGCAGCTCGTGCTCGCGCTCGGCGATGAAGACGCTCTTCCTCCTTGCGTCGGTCATGCGGGGGCCTCGAAGCGGCGCGCCGCGGCGTCGGCCGCCCACAGCACGGCCGCGTCCGGGTCGTCGCCCTCGATTCCGTGCGGAACGTTGTCGACGAACACGACCTCGAGGCCCGCGTCGAGCGCGGCGCGCGCCGCGACGTCGATGCCCGCGGCCTTGATCTCGCAGAGCAGCACGTCCGCAGTCGTCGCCATGGTCTTCAGCTCCGTCTCCAACTGGCTCCTGTTCGAGAGCGCGTGCGTCATCCCCACGACCGTGCAGCCGTGCGCGCGCTCCAGGTGGGCTCTCATCGAAGCCCCGGCCTCGGCCGGCGCGGTCGTCGCGACGTAGGCACGGGCACCGTGGACCGACCTCGTGGGTGTGGGGCGGAATACCGTGCGAACCACCTGGACGTCGCCCGGCCCCCCGGCCCGGCCTCTCACCGAGCGAAAGGCGTCCTTGAAACGGGAAGTGATCTCCGAGATACGAGAGGGAGAACCGAAGGGGTCCTCGCACATTGTAACTATCGCGATGTCGGATATCAACATGCGGTACGGCCCCATGTAGCCCTCGAGGTACTCGGCCGGGATCGACGCCGGGATCACCAGGATGGTGACGTCGGCGTGGACCGGCGGCAGCGCCGAGCCGGAGCCCTCGAGCAGCAGGACGTCCCCGGGCAGGTCGTTGGCGATGCGGACGCCGTCGGGCACGTTGGACAGCTCGACGCCGCCCGCGAGGCCGCCCCCGCAGCGGCGGCACCCGACCGTGGGGACGCGTGCGAGCAGCGCGTCCTCGACGTAGTCCGACGCCGCGTGGCGCCCCTCGTCGGCGAGCGCGACGAGACGCTCGGCGTCGAGCTCGACGTCGTCGCCGCGCAGGACCTCGGGCTCGGGGGGGCCGCCGCGGCCCATCGCGACCACGACCGGCCGGCGCCCGGACGCCGCCAGCGTGCGCGCCGCGAAGCCCGCGACCGCGGTCTTGCCGGTGCGCTTGCCGGTCCCCACGACCGCGATCGACGGCCGCCGGCACAGGCGCGGGCGCGGCGGCGGTGTGAACGAGAAGTCGTGGCCGCGGTACGGCACGCCGCACGCGAGCGCGACCGCGGCGAGCTCGTGCCGACGGCGATAGTCGAGCACGGGCTCGTCGGAGAGGTCGAGCACCTCGTCGGGCTCCGTGTCGGCGAGCGCGTCGGCGAGCGCGCCGCGCGGATCGTCGCCGCGCACGAGCGGCACGCCGCCGAGGACGTCGAGCGCGCGCGCCGGAAGCTTCTCGCGACCCCCCGCGAGCACCGCGGCGACGATGTCGCGCCCGCGGCGCGCGAGCTCCGCCAGCGCGGCTTCGATCACGGGCGGATAGTGCTCACCGTCGACTACGACGAGGGTGCGAATGGGGTCTCCCGGCCGGATGGTTACGTGCGGGACCGCATGGGAAAGCCAAAGCCTACGTCATCTGGTTGGTCCGCTCTACACACGGGGGCGAAACCATGTTCGGGAAGAAACGCAACCGCGCGGACGACGACCGCTACGACGACCGGCCACAGGTGGTCGACGCACGCGGCGGCGTCTCGGCCGGCGCGATCCTCACGGGCGCCGTGGTCGTGTTCGGTGCGCTGTTCCTGTTGTCGGCGATCATCGGCGGAGTCCTCGCCGCGGCCGACATCGACGCCGGCGAGGTCTCCGGCGACGTGCGCGAGGCGAGCGTCGGGCTCGGGATCGCGCTGATCGTCGCCATCTTCCTCGCGGCCCTGTGGGGCGGCTACACCGCGGGGCGCATGGGGCGCGGCGCGGGTGCCGTGAACGGCTTTCTCGTCGCGGTCCTCGTCATCCTCGTCGTCGCCTCGATATGGGCGATAGCGAACGCGCTCGACGCGACCGCGAACCTCAACCTTCCGTTCAGCACCGGACGTCTGCCGTTCTCCGAGGACGACCAGGCCGTGGAGTTCGCGGCGTGGGTCGGCATCGCGTCGCTGATCGCGCTCGTCGTCGCGGCGATCCTCGGCGGCGGCATGGGATCGCGTTGGCACACGAAGCTGGAGCGAGGCGCGCTCGAGCGCGCCGAGGCCGACCGGCGCGAGCGGCGCCGGCGCGACAACGAGGCCGCCGACCGCGAGCGTGCCGAGGAGCGCGCCGAGCGCGAGCACCGCGGCGCGGTCGCGCAGACGTCGGAGCTGCGCCACGGCGAGCGTCGCGACGACGGCACCGGCGAGCGCACGGGAACCGCCCCTCGCACCGACGCCGACGACCGCAGTGGGGCGACGTCGACGCGCCGCAGCGAGATGCCGCCCGACCCCGGCGGCCGGGCCGACGAGACGCCGCCGCCTCCGCCGCGCCGGAGCTGACGGCGCGACGCTCGTTCAGCGCGGCGGCTCGGCGCGCGCGCCGGTGGACTCCCATTCGGTGACGAACACGCGCCAGCCCGCGCTCCGGCCGCGGCACACGCGCCGGACCTGCTCCGCGCGCGTCGCGGCCTCGGGCCGTGGCACCACGACGAGAAGGGCGGGCCCCGCGCCGGCGAGCGCGACCGACAGTCCCGACGATCGCAGCTCGGCGTGCACGGCGGCGCTCTCGGGCATCAGCTTGAGGCGGTGGGGCTCGTGGAGCCGGTCGCTCATCGCGTCGGCGAGCACCTCGGTTCCGGCGCCGGTCGCGACCGCGGCGACGAGCAGCGCGGCGCGCGAGGCGGTGAACTGCGCGTCCTCGAACGCGACGTCGGCGGGGAGCGCGGCGCGCGCCTCCGACGTCGAGAAGCCCTCCGCGGGGACCGCGACGATGGGAACGAGACGGTCGCTCGGCTCGAGCCGGAACGACTTGAGCTCGCCGTCGCGCCCGCCGCGGTAGCACACGACGAGCCCGCCGAGCACCGCGGGCATGACGTTGTCCGGATGGCCCTCGAGCTGCGTCGCGAGGTTCACCATCTCGGTCTGCGGCACCGTTCGCCCGGTCACGGCGCGCGCCGCGACCAGCCCGCCCACGACCGCGGCGGCGGACGACCCGAGCCCGGACGCGAGCGGGATGGGGTTGCGCACGCGCACGGCCATGCCCGGTGGGCGGCGCCCGACCTGGTCGAAGAACGTGTTCATCGAACGGATCACGAGATTGGTGCCGTCGGACGGGAGGTGCTCGGCCCCCTCGCCCTCGATCGTCAGGTCGAGGGAGTCGCGGCGCGGCTCGACGTCGATCTCGAGGTGCATGCGCAGCGCGACGCCGAGCGCGTCGAAACCCGGTCCGAGGTTCGCGACGGTCGCGGGGACCTTGACCTTCACCGATGCGGGCATGTGCGGCCTTTCGGTCGTCGGCAACGGCGCCGCGTCGCCGCGGCGAAGCGTCCACAAGGATGACACGGGCGCGCCCGCGCCGCCCGTCTTCGCACGCGCCGTGCGTCTACGCGACACCCAGCGCGGCGGCGAGCGCGTCGGCGTCTGCCGCGATCGCTCTCATCGCCGGCGCGGTCGCGACGGCGCGGTCGGGATCCTTGAGTCCGTGCCCCGTCAGCACGCACACCACGGTCGCGCCGCGCGCGACGCGACCGACGCGCGCCAGCCGCCGCAGTCCCGCGACCGACGCGGCCGATGCCGGCTCGACGAACACGCCCTCGCGCGCGAGCGCCGTGTAGGCGTCGAGGATCTCGTCGTCGGACACCGCCACGACGGCGCCGCCGGACTCGTCGACCGCCGCGACCGCGTTGCGCCACGACGCGGGGCGGCCGATGCGGATCGCGGACGCGATCGTCTGCGGAGCGTCGACCGGATGCCCGCGCACGATGGGGGCCGCGCCCTCGGCCTGCACTCCGTACAGCGCCGGCGTGGTCCGCGACCATCCCGCGCCGGCGGCCTCCCGATAGCCGCGCCAGTGGGACGTGACGTTGCCCGCGTTGCCGACGGGCACGAAGTGGGCGTCGGGCGCGCGCCCGAGGGCCTCGACGATCTCGAACGCGGCGGTCTTCTGGCCCTCGATGCGGTACGGGTTCACGGAGTTGACGAGCGCGACCGGGTAGCGGTCGGCGAGGGTGCGGGTGACCTCGAGCGCGTCGTCGAAGGTACCGTCGATCTCGAACGCGCGCGCTCCGTGCACCAGCGTCTGCGCGATCTTGCCGCGCGCGACGCCGCCCGCGGGGACGACGACGCCGCACGAGACGCCGGCGCGCGCCGCGTACGCCGCGGCGGACGCGCTCGTGTTCCCGGTCGACGCGCACACGACGACGCGCGCTCCGTCCTCCAGCGCCTTCGGCACCGCGACCGCCATGCCGCGGTCCTTGAACGAGCCCGTCGGGTTGTGCCCCTCGTGCTTCAGCCACACCCGGACTCCGGTCTCGTCCGACAGCCGCTCCGACGACAGCAGGGGCGTGTCGCCCTCGCACAGCGTGACGACCGGCGTCGAGTCGGACACTGGAAGGTGCGCGCGCCAGCGCGCGACCACACCGGGCCCGCTCACGGGCTCCGCGTCCCGGGGCGCGGATGCGGGGTCATGCGGCGCACGCTACCGCGCCGCCGCGACCATCCCTTCCGTCGTGGGACGAGGCACGGGCGGGCGGCGGCATATCCGGTGCAGCGCGTACACGACCGCGATCGCGATGACGACGTCGCCGACGCTGAAGACGTTGGCGAGCGGCCACGCCTCGGGCACGGCGAAGACGTCTCCGAGGAACCACAGGTTGGCGCCGTCGACGGTCTGCGAGTTGGCGAACCCGCCCGCGGCGTCGGGGATCCCGGCGGTGGCGACGGCGCCCGGCGCGGCCGGCATGACGCCGCCGTTGGCCGCGATGGCCGCCGCGTTCAGCAGCCCACCGGAGCCCACGAGCACGACGCCGGGGACGCGCGCGTTCGCGACGACGAAGCACGCGGCGCACGCGTACGACAGGAGGTGCAGCGCCTCGTGGAGGTGCGGGGGTCCGTGGGTCCACGTCGTGATGACGACCTGCACGGCGCCCGCCGCGGCGAGCGCGCCGGTGCGCCGGAAGCGGACGCATCCGAGCTGCGACAGGCGCCCGCCGGTCGCGACGACGGCCGCGATGCCGAGCGCCACGACCGCCAGCAGCAGCATGCTTCTCCCCCGATAGACGGGCTCCGTCCGATGAGTATCGGAGCCGGGCGGCCCGATCTTGAGCCCGCGGCACGGCGACGGACACCCCGGCGGGTTACGTAGTTCTGCGTATAACGGCGAGACGGCCGCTCGGTTGACTAAAGCCGCGACGCGGGCCGGACGAAACAAGTCCGCGACCGCCTCCGCGAGGGAGGTGCGGACAAACAGAAGGGGGTGCGGACGTGAAGGCTCGTCTCGTGAAGGCGGGCGTCGCGCTCGGGTCGATCTCGGCACTGGCTTCGGTGCTGGGCGCCGGGTGGAAGTGGTAGCACGGTCGCCCGAAGGCCCGTAAGCGAGCTCCGGGTGTCCCGAGGCATCGCGACCGTTGCTTCGGGACACCCCCTCGGTCCACCACACCAATGACGCACGATCGACGACGTCTCGACATCTACGTTCGCTCCGTGACGGCGACCGGCCTGGTGCTGCTCGCGGTCCTCGTCGCGGACGCGGGCCGTGACGGCCTCCTCGGCGAGCTCGGGGTGTGGATGTTCGCCGGCTACGTGTTGCTCGGCGAGCTGCTGTCCATCCGCGTGCGCCGCGGCTCGGAGCAGGTCGAGGTGACGACCTCGTGCGCGTTCAGCTTCGCGCTCCTGCTCACGCTCGGACCGGCCCCCGCGGCGATCGCTCAGGTGGCGGGCTCGCTCGTCGCCGACGTCGTCCGACGCAAGCCGCTGACGAAGGCGGCGTTCAACGTCGCGCAGTACACGCTGTCGCTCGCGGTCGCCGGGCTGGTGCTCGCCGTCACGACCGACCTCCCGCGCGCCGGCGCCGGCTTCCGCCTCGACGACCTCGCAGGCGTGATCGCGGCGGCCGGCACGTTCTTTCTGCTCAACTTCGCGCTGCTCGCCGTCGTCATCGCGCTGCTGCACGGCGTGACGCTGCGCGAGACGGTCGTGCGCAACGTCGGCTTTCAGGCGCGTACGGACGCCGTCGTGCTCGCGATGTCGCCGATCGTCGTCGCCGTCGCCGAACGCAACCTGCTGCTGATCCCCCTGCTAGCGCTGCCGATGTGGGCCGTCTACCGGAGCGCCCGCGTCTCGTTCGAGAACGAGCGGCTCGTCGACGTGCTCCGCACCAAAGCCGACGAGACCGAGCACCGCGCGCTGCACGACGCATTGACCGACCTGCCGAACCGCACGCTGTTCAACCAGCGCCTCGCCGCGGCGATCGACGCGGCGAGCTCGAGCGGCACGCTCGTCGCCGTCATGCTGATGGACCTCGATCGCTTCAAGGAGATCAACGACACGCTCGGCCACAAGAACGGCGACCTGCTGCTGCAGAAGGTCGCGGCGCGCCTCACCGCGCTGTTCCGTGAGGGCGACACGATCGCGCGCTTCGGGGGCGACGAGTTCGCGGTGCTGCTGCCGTCGATCGGCTCGGCGGCGACGGCGACCGACGTCGCGCGGCGAATCGAGACGGCGCTCGAGGCGCCGTTCCCGGTCGACGACATGCACCTCGAGGTCGGTGCGAGCATCGGCATCGCGCTGTTCCCGGAGCACGGGGGCGACGGGGACACCCTGCTGCAGCGCGCCGACGTCGCCATGTACTCGGCGAAGGCGGGGCACTCGTCGCACGAGCTGTACTCGGCGGAGCGCGACGGTTACAGCGCGCGCCGGCTCACGCTCGTCGGCGAGCTGCGCAACGCGATCGACAACCGCGAGCTCACCGTCCACTACCAGCCGAAGGCGTCGCTCCAGACCGGGCGCATCGACAGCGTCGAGGCGCTCGTGCGGTGGCAGCATCCGACGCGCGGCATGCTCTTTCCCGACGAGTTCATCCCGATCGCCGAGCACACCGGGCTGATCCGCGGGCTCACGCTGGCGGTCATGGAGCTCGCGCTGCGGGACCTGCGCGACCTCGCCGGCGATGGGCTGACCCCGGCCGTCGCCGTGAACCTGTCGACGCACAACCTCCTCGACCGTCACTTCGACGAGCAGGTGACCCAGCTGCTGCGCCGCTGGAACGTCGACCCGTCGCGCGTCCTGCTCGAGATCACGGAGGGCAGCATCATGGCCGACCCGACGCGGGCGATGGCGATCCTGTCGGCGCTCACCGACGCTGGGATGGAGATATCCATCGACGACTTCGGAACCGGCTATTCGTCGCTCGCGTACCTCAGCCAGCTCCCCGTGAGCGAGGTGAAGATCGACAAGTCGTTCGTCATGCAGATGGCCGACAACGCCAGCGACGCGGTCATCGTCCGCTCCGTCATCGACCTCGGCCACAACCTCGGTCTGCGCGTCGTCGCCGAGGGCGTCGAGGACGCGGCGTCGTGGCACCAGCTCGCGCGCCTCGGGTGCAACTCCGCGCAGGGCTACCTGCTGAGCCGTCCCGTCTCGGCCCCCGCGCTCCGCTCGCTGCTGCACGAGCTGCGGGGCGGGTTCAGGCCCGTGGCGCCCGCGGAGGCGAGCCGTCTGCGCGTCGTCGGCGGGGGCACCGGCGACGTCGCGCAGTAGGACTGCTCGCGCGCTCAGCCGGGCAGCCGCTCGAGACGCCCGCTGAGGACCTCGACGACGCGGCCCCCGATCGCGACCGACTCCCCGCTCGCCCGCACGTCGATGCGCGACGGGCGCCCGAGCTCGACGCCCTGGCGGATCTCGAACGCGATGTCGCCGACGCGCCGCGCGAGGTAGAGCCCGAGCCCGGCCGCGGCCGAACCCGTCCCCGGGTCCTCGGCGATGCCGAGCGCGGGGAAGAAGCCGCGGCTGCGCACGCGCCCGGCGCCCACCGCGGTGAAGCAGTACACGCCGATGCCCTCGAACGCAGCGAGCAGGTCGGCGCGCGGACGGCACCGGCCGAGCGTCGCGACGTCGCGCAGCGGCACCATGAGCTGGTGCACGCCCGCGTCCGCCGCGGCCGGTCGCAGGCGGCCGGGGCGTCCGAGCTCGCGCGCCTCCAGGCCGACGTCGTCGGCCTCGAGCCCGAGCGCGGTCGCGATGCGGCGCGTGGCTCCCGGGTCGGTGTCCTCGAGGTCCGCGTGCGCGGTGCCCGCGCGCGACAGCCACGGCTGGCCGCCCTCGAGGCGCACCGTCGTCTCGCCGGCCTTCGAGACCTGGACGACCTCGTCGCCCGAGATCGCGCCCCTGCGCCGCAGCGCCCACGCGGTGCCGAGCGTCGGGTGGCCCGCGAACGGCAGCTCCCCGTTGGGGGTGAAGATGCGCACGTCGTACGAGTCGCCCGACGCGCGCGTGACGAACGACGTCTCGGACAGGTTCATCTCGGCGGCGATCGCCTGCATCGCGCGCGCCGACAGCGCCTCCGCGTCGGGGAACACCGCGAGCGCGTTGCCCGCGTACGGGGTGTCGGTGAAGACGTCGACCTGGACGAACTCCATCACATCGACTCCGGCGCGCCGACCCCGAGCAGTCCCAGCGCGTCGGCGATCACGGCTTTCGTCGCGACGCACAGCGCGACGCGCGCGCGGCTCAGCTCCCCGTCTTCCGAGACGACGCGGCAGTCGCGATAGAAGGCGCTGAACGTCGACGCGAGCTCCTCGACGTAGCGCGTGACGCGCTGCGGCGCCCACAGACGCGCCGCTTCCGGCACGACCTCCTCGTACGCCGCGAGCTTGCGCATGAGCTCGTCCTCGGACGGATGCGCGAGCCGGTCGAGCGGCGCGCTCTGCGCGTCGGCGACGATTCCCTCGCCGGCCGCCCGCCGCAGGATCGAGCAGATGCGCGCGTGCGCGTACTGCACGTAGTAAACGGGGTTCTCGGGGGCCTGCTCGCGCGCGAGGTCGATGTCGAAGTCGAGGCGCGAGTCGAGCGAGCGCGTCAGGAACGTGTAGCGCGCGGCGTCGGCGCCGACGTCGTCGACGAGCTCGTCGAGCGGCACCACGACCCCGGCGCGCTTCGACGCCTTGACCGCCTCGCCCGCGCGCAGGATCGTCACGGTCTGCACGAGCCGCAGCTCGACGCGGTCGCGCCCGAGGCCGAGCGCGTCGGCCGCGGCGAGCCATCGCGGCACGCTGCCGTGGTGGTCGGCGCCGAGCAGGTACACGAGCAGATAGAAGCCGCGGTTGGCCTTGTCGAGCAAGTACGCGACGTCTGCGGTGAAGTACGTCGGCTCGCCCGTGGCGCGCACGAGCACGCGGTCCTTGTCGTCGCCGAGCTCGGTCGAGCGGAACCACACCGCGCCGTCCCGGTCCTCGAGCATGCCGGCGGCGCGCAGCTGCTTGAGCGCCGCGTCGATCGCCCCCGACTCGTGCATCGAGCTCTCCAGGAACCAGATGTCGTGCTTGGTGCCGAAGCGCTCGAGCGACGCGCGGATCGACGCGAGCATCTTGCCGAGCGCGATCCCGCCGAGCGCCTCGTCGCGCGCCGCGGGATCGGCGCCGACGTACTCGTCGCCCACCTCCTTGACGATGTCGCGCGCGATGTCGACGACGTAGTCGCCGCGGTAGCCGTCCTCGGGCAGCTGCGCGTCGACGCCGTGCTCCTGCAGGTAGCGCGCCGCGACCGACGCCCCGAACAGGCGTATCTGGCGCCCCGAGTCGTTGACGTAGTACTCGCGCGCGACCTCGTGGCCCGTCGCAGTCAGGAGGTTGGCGAGCGCGTCCCCGATCGCGGCGTGACGCCCGCTCACTACGTTGAGGGGGCCGGTGGGATTCGACGAGACGTACTCGAGGTTGACCCGGCGTCCACGGCCCTCGTCGGTGCGCGCGAAGCGCCCGTCGGCGCGCGCGGCGCGGCGCACGACGTCGTGCAGCCAGCGCGACGACAGGTGGAAGTTGAGGAAGCCGGGCCCGGCGACGTCGACGCGCTCGACGAGGTTCGACGCGGGCAGGCGCTCGACGAGCGCGGCCGCGACGTCGCGCGGGCGGCCGCGTCCGCGCGCCGCGGCGAGCGCGACGTTGGTCGCCCAGTCGCCGTGCTCGCGGCGCTTGGGGCGCTCGAAGCGGACCTCGGCGCCGGCGTCCACGAGGCCGTCGGAGGCCGCGGCGTCGAGCGCGGCGCGCACGAGGCCGGCGAGCTGGTCGGTGATCACGCGCCGCAGCCCGGCGCCGCGGGCGTCACGCGGAGTCCTGGTTGGCGAGCCGGTCGACGACGTCGAGGAGCTCGCCGGGGTCGAACGGCTTGGTGAGGTATTCGGAGACGCCGTAGCTGCGGCCCTTCTCGAGGTCGTTCTGCTGCGCCTTGGCCGACAGGAACACGACCGGGATGTCGCGCGTCGACGCCTGCCCCTTGAGCTGCTCGCACGCTTCGTAGCCGTCCATGTGCGGCATCATGATGTCGAGGATGACGACGTCGGGCAGCTCCGACGACGTCACCGCGACGGCCTCCTCGCCGTGGTGCGCGGTCAGCACGTCGTAGCCCTCGAGCTCCAGATTCACCTGGAGCAGGCGCAGGATCACGGGATCGTCGTCGCACACGAGCACGCGCTTGCGGGTCGTCATGCCGGAATGCTACTCGTCGGCGCGCGGCCGGGGGCCGGCAGCGGCCGGCGTCCGTCGGTGCATTAGTCTGACGAGTCGGGCCCCCGTAGCTCAGGGGATAGAGCACGCGCCTCCGGAGCGCGGTGCGCAGGTTCGAATCCTGCCGGGGGCACGAAGCGACCGCTTTTCCGAATCCAGGGCGGAGCCTCCGGGGTCCGTCGCGCCGACATTGCATCGTCGATCCTCGCCGGTCAGCGGCTCGGCCCGCGCCCTTATGTGTCGAGCAGTTCCAAGCAGCAGCTCGTGAAGCGATCCGTGCCGTCCGCGGCCCTGCCTCGCACCGCACCGGACTTGCTCACGTCGACGTGGTAGATCGCGGGCCCGTCACCGTCTCGCGGCTCGACGACACATTCCCAACTACCTATCCCATCGTCTGTTTCCGACCGGCACTGTGGCGGCGCCGAACCCGGGTCGGGGACGGCCTCGTAGACGACTTGCTGAAGGGAGCCGCCGTCGATCACCCGGCCGTGCTCGGGCTCGGTGGCGACGCGCAGAGCGTAGCCACCCGCCACTCCCACCATCACCGCGACGACGATGCCGACTCGATCAACGGTGATCCGGCGAGTACCGTGAGCGCCCACGGAGGACGTCATGGGTGCGCCGCGCGCGCCTCGAGGGACGCGCCGTCGGCGCCGAGGGCCTCGACGCGCTCGACGTTCACGGATCCGGGCACGACGGTGGCGAAGAACCCGCCCGAGAAACCGATCTCGTCCGGGCTTCGGACGACCGGCAATCGCAGCGCGATTCCATCGTCCATCTCGAGGATGACGACTTCGACGCCGGTTGCGACGGGACCGTAGGCGGCCGTGACGGCGGGCTCGCGGAAGTGCGTCTCGACGAGACTCGCCGCACGGTCGTGCGGGACGTCGAAGCCGCAGGCACCCCCACCGAGATTCGCGCGCGTGACGCCCTCGAGGTGAACGCACAGGCCGCGATCGGAGTCGAAGGCAGTCACCGTCCACGGTATGCCTCCGGGCGTCGGGCCCGTTGCGACGGGGACCGCAGGACCTGTCCGTCTGGGCTCGCTCGCGACGTCGTCGGGAACGTGTTCACCATCCCCGCCGGCGATGGCGTAGCCCGTGACGATCCCCATCAACGGCCATGTCGCCGCGAGCAGGAGCCAACCGCGGACTCGACGCCGGCGGCGCCTCGGTCCATCGTCGACGCGTGGCCCGGAAGCTACGTGTCGCATGTCGAAGTGGCCTCCTAGCACGACACGAGTCCGTCGTGATGGTAGTGATGATGCAGGTTCAGGGCATGGTCGCCCGAGCCGTCGGGATTCGAAGAATGACCGCTGAAGAAGCAGCGGTCTGGGAAACCCGTAGCGTCCCAATTCCTATGGACGTGTTGACAGTTGCAGGTATCCGACCACTGCATGTTGCCGATGCCGCCGAAATCGAGGTGGGCGTGAAGCTCTTGCACGGAGTGGTTGTCGCTTACGTCCGTGAACGGGTGGAGATAGTTGTCGGCGTCCTTGCCGTCACCGAGCCCGTGGCCTATGTGGCCGATCACGTGCGTGTTCGCTGCCATCGCAACACCCACGACGGCACCCGTGAAGAAGGCGACGGCCGCGGCGAAGCTGATCACGAGCCGCCCGCCAGGCTTCATCCGCCACCCCGCATCCCTAGGACGTCGGACTCACGTTAGCCCACCGCTCCGGCTGCGGTCAACAGTACGTACGAGCGACGCGTGCAAGGCTGCTCCTGTGTCGATGACCCGAAAGACGATCGGCTCCATACTCGGGCTCGCGGGAGGACAGATCGCAACCCTGGTTGGGTTTTCGCCGTTCTCTGCCCCCGGAAGCCGCCGACGAGCGCAGCGACGCGCTCCATATTGCGATTCCGTCGACCGTTTCCTACTATCGAGCGACGTCAAGGGGAAGGGGCGGACGATGGCCAGCACGCACGGAGTGGGCTCGGCTGCGGACCTGGAGCTCACCGACGACCAGTTCCAACACCTCGAGAACGCCACGGGAATCCGCGGTTCGGGGGCCCATGCGGCGCGGGTGCTCCACGGCCTCGGAGGTGACGGGGAGCGTCCACCGGCGCTCATCGTCGCCTGCTCGTAAGCGCCGCCGTCCGGTTCCCGGCGGACCGCCGTTCGACCACCGACCGCGAGCCACGATGGCCACACCGCGCCGCCACGTCCTCGTGCAATTGCCGTTTCCGTCCACCCTGGCGCCCCACCCGGCGATCCAGGCGTACTACCGCGACTACGCCCGTGTCTTGGCGGGCGCCCTTCCCGATTACTTCGTGCCCGAGGACGGTCTCTGGGAGATGCCGCTGTGGATCGCGCACCTGGCCGGCATTCTCGAATCGATCGGCGGCGACGTCGATCTGCTCGATTTGTCGCAGGTTTCGGCCGAGGCCGACCGCTGCGCGGAGGCCGCGCTGGACGCGACGGAGCCCGGCGATCTCGTCTACCTGTCGCCGCTGGCCCAGAACTTCGAGCTTGCGCTCGCCGTCTCGCGACGCCTCCGGACCAGTGGGCGAGGCACCGTGCTCGGCGGCAACATGGCGCCATTGGCCACCCCAGCCGATGCGTCGTTGATCCACCGGGGCCAGCTGTCGCCCGAGAGCGTGCTCGACCTATTGCGTCACGAGGGAGACGGACTCGTCGCGGTGCCGCCGCGCACGCGCGGGCGCATCTCGTGGACACCGAGCTACCGGATCCTCGAGGGGTACCGCGCCTCGGTGCCGCTCCTGAGGCTCAACGCGTCGCACGGCTGCCTGTTCCGCTGCTCGTTCTGCGGTGACGCATGGTCGCAGCAGCTGCACGTGGTGGAGCGCGCTGCCCTGGAGAGTGAGGTCGCGGAGCTGGAATCGCTCTTCCCGGACACTCGGCTCGTCTACGTCGGAGACAAGTCGTTCGGGCAGTCCAAGGAGGCGGTGGCGAATCTCGAGAGCGTGTTCGCGTCGCGTCGCGGATACAAGTTCATCGTTCAGACGCACGCAGTGCTCGTGACGAGCGACCTCATCGCGACGATGCGCCGCCTGGGGGTGGTCGCGGTCGAACTCGGCTTGGAGACCGGGGACTTCGACCTGTTGCGAGAGTCGAACAAGGCGGCGAAGGGAGAGGCGCACTACGTGTCCGTCATCCGGGCGCTGAACGACGCCGGGATGATCGTCGTGCTCAACGTGCTCGGGGGCCTTCCGGCGGAGACGGCCGCGTCGCATCGCCGCACGGTGGACTTCTTGCAGCGCACGGCGAGCGACGTATCGCTGTACAACCTCTACAACTTCGTTCCGTACCCGTTGACTCCGTACTTCGCCGTGGTCAAGGAGCGCATCTTCAACTGGGATTTCGCATCGTGGCGGGAGGACGCTCCGCCGGTGTTCCGTCCCTATCACCTGACGGCCGAGGCGAGCTGGCACGCTTTCCTGGAGAAGGTCGCCGTCGCCCACGAGCTCGTGGGCACGCGCCTGTCCGGGCGATCCCATGATGTCGACGGAAGGGGATGACCGGCCGGCCCTGCCGGGCTGGGCCGGGCTCTCGACGCTGTTCGGAACGCCGACCGTCGAGCTCTCCGCGCTGCCCCGCGACGGCGTGGACGCAATAGCGGCCGGTGTGCCGTTCGACGCCACGGCGACCTCGAGGCCCGGCGCGGCCGAAGGACCCGAGGCGATCCGCAGGGCGAGCCGCGTCTACGCCGAGTCCGCCAAGGCGCTCGGCGACGCCGAGATGATCGACATGCGCACCGGATCCACGTTCCGCTATCGGCGGCCGCGGCTCGTCGAGGCCGGAGACGTGGCCGTGTATCCGACCGACCCGGAGCGGCATTTCGCGTCGGTAAGTGCATCCGCCGCCGCGATCGCTGCGACCGGCGCGATGAGCGTGTTCCTGGGTGGCGACCACTCGGTCAGCTACCCGCTCTTCGCGGGCGTCGCGCGCGCGTGGGCAGAGCGCGACCCCGGCGCGCGACTCGCCTACGTCCAGGTCGACCACCACTTCGACTTCGGCGACCGAAGCCTCGTCTACGGGTCGCTCTACCACGGCTCGAACGCGCGGCGAATCAGTGAGCTGCCGCACGTCGCCCTCGATCGACTGGCGTTCATCGGCGTCGGCGACGCGACGCGCCGCGAGCAGCTCCAATCGCTCCAACGGGCCGGTTCCCACGTCGTCTCCGCGGCGGCGCTGCGAGCCACGGGGCCACGGCGCGCGCTCGAGCCGCTAGCGGAAGCGTTCGACGGCGCGACTGCCCTCTACGTGTCCGTCGACATCGACGTGCTCGACGCCGCGCAAGCGCCGGGGACGGGGAACGTCACAGGCGGCGGACTCACGGTGCCGGAGCTCCACGACGTGCTCGACGTGCTGAAGCGATTCCGCATCGTCGCCATCGACGTCGTCGAGGTAGCTCCGCGCTACGACCCGACGGGTCGCACCGCCCAGATCGCCGCGCGCTTGCTGTTCGAGTTTCTCTACCGGCAAGCCGTCTGACGCGCCGTGACGGGTCCCAACGGCGACACGGAGCGCATCGCCGCCGAGCTGCGGAGCGAGGTCGCAGAGCTGGGTTGGTGGCTCGACGCGACCGAGGTCATCGGCGGCGGCCTCGAGTTCGTCGTATTCGGCGCCTCGATCCCGGAGCTCGGTCGCGTCGCCCTGCGCGTCCCGCGGATGCGCGTCATCAGCAACGACAACGATCCCCACGTCGACGCCTTTGCCCTTCTCGCCCAGGAGGAGAAGCTCCTTCGCCACGCGCGCGAGGCGGGCGTGCCGGCGCCCGCGGTGCACGGGCTCCACCGGGGCCGGCGCTGCGACTTCCTCGCCACCGCACTGATCGTGCACGACGGCTCGCCGCCCGACCGCCACGAGCTCGGACGGGTCGTTCGCCGGCTGCATGACTCGAAACCACCCGGATTGCAGCCCGTCATGGACGCGCTTGGGTCGAGCGCCGCGACCCTGGCCGAGCGCATCATCCGCCGCGCCGCAGTGATCGAGCGCGTCACCGGCATCCGTCTGCCACTTCCGCGCGAAGAACGGTTGACAGACGTCCTGCAGTGGGCCGAAGCCGAGCGCCGGCTCCTGCACATGGATCTGCGCCCCGAGAACGTGCTGACCGTCAGAGGGAAGATCCTCGGCATCGTCGACTGGTCGAACGCGATGCTCGGCGACCCCGCGCTCGAGCTGGCGCGCGTGAGCGAGTACGGGGGCCTCGACTCCGACTTCTCGACCGGGTACGGACCGCCCGACCCCCTGGCGCGCGCGCCGCGCGCCGCCGTGCTCGGCTACCGGCTCGACGCCGCGGTCATGCTCGCGGTCGTCTTCCTGTCGGAGGCGCCGGATCCGGACAGGGCCTCCGACCAGGTCCGGCGGGTCGTCGAGCTGACGGAGGAGTTTCGTGGCAGCCTCTGAGACGCGCCAACGGCCGGCTTCGACTCGTTCGGGGCGGCCTTTGTCGTGTTCGACGGTTCTTCGGCACGCTGAAGTACCGAACGTCTCTACCGCGTCACCGTTGGTGAGGGCAACGCGCGCCGTCGAAGTCAACGTGTCCGCTTGCGATCCCACCAGGCGCCCTCGATGAACGCAACCACTTCTCGACGACCTGCTCGACGGAGTCGTCGTGGAGCAACGTTGCGCACGGCTCCGCATACATGACGGTGTCGACGTCGACGCACGTTCACGCCAAGACGGTGAACCTCTCCGAAGATGGAGAGTGTCGACCCGAGCGGTGGCTCGACGCAGGTTGCTCGGGGCAGAGGTCGAACCGTGTCCTAGTCGAGGAGCGGCGCGGAGACTGTCGTGGCGGCGACGCCCGGCCGCGTGGACGAGGAGAACGATGTTGGAACGACGAACGAGCGTGGCGGGCGCGCTCGCATCTGTCGTCGCGTCGGCGTACCACCGGCTGCGCCGCAGCCGGGCCGGCCCCCTGATGCTCCGCGCGATCGACCGCGCCGCGGGCGGCCGCGCCGCGGTGCCGGCGACCGTCCGTGCGGGGCCGCTCGTGGGGATGACGCTGGAGCTCGACCCGCGCGTGCAGGCCGACGTCGTCATCGGTGCCTACGAGCGTCATGCGTCCGACGTGATCCGACGTTCACTGCAGGCGGGCGACACCGCGTTCGACGTCGGATCGCACTTCGGCTACTTCGCGCTGCTCATGTCCGCGTCCGTCGCTCCCGGCGGCCGGGTGATCTGCTTCGAGCCCGACCGGGAGGTGTTCGCGACCCTCGAGCGAAACGTCGCGCGCAACGCCCGGATCGTGGGCACGGACGTGACGGCCGTCAATATGGCGATCGCGGGGAGTGCGGGCGCGCGGCGGTTCGCGCGCGGCGGCCACACCTCGCGTGGCAGCCTGAGCGACGTCGGCGAGGTCGAGGTGAGCGCGATCACGCTGGATGACGCGGTCGCTCGCCACGGCGTGCCGGCCCTCGTGAAGATTGACGTCGAGGGCGGCGAGCTGCAGGTCCTCGACGGGGGCTCCGAGCTACTGCGCGCCGGCTCGACGGTGTTCGTGATCGAGACTCATTCCGCGGCGCTGCTCGACGCGTGCCGCGCGCGCCTGCGAAGTCACGGCTACGACGTCGTGGAGCTGTCCGAGCGCGGTCGAGCCGAGACCTACGTCGTCGCTACGCCGCGATCTGCGGGCTGACGCGCGCGACGGGATCGGCGGTCGAGCAAGGGATCGCCGATCCCGTGCGAGGACGATGGGCTATGGGTAGTCGACCCCTGCGCAGCCGACGCCGTAGACGCGTACGACGATGTCCCTGTTGCAGCCGAGATCGATCGGATCTGCGAACGCGGTGGTCGGGACGACCACCAAGCGCGAGCGCGAGCACGATCACTGCGCGTTTCATCCGCCTCTCCCCTTCCTGGAGCCAGCTGCTCGAACGACCTCAGTCGGCGATCGCCTTCTCGATCTCCGGGTAGTGGATGCCGGCGCAGCCGACGCCGTTTACGTACACCCGGATGTCGGCGTCGTGGCAGCCGAGGTCGACCGGGTCCGCCAGCGCCGCCGGTGCGTG
Source organism: Actinomycetota bacterium (assembly GCA_036260375.1). GTDB lineage: Bacteria > Actinomycetota > CADDZG01 > CADDZG01 > WHSQ01 > DASZZZ01. The sequence continues at coordinate 28,115 of DASZZZ010000085.1, read as the reverse complement.
AGCCACGAGAACGCCGGCGACGACGGCCGGCACGAGCAAGCGCCCGGGGTCACACGGGCGCGGGTGGGAGCACTATGCGGCGCGTCGGGGCCCTCCCGGTCGAGCGGCCCACGCCGCGGTACGCGAGCCCCGCGTCCATCACCGCCGCCGGCTCCAGACAGTTCTTGAGGTCGAGCACGAGGCCCGGCTCCGCCATCGTGGGCGCGAGCGCGGCCCAGTCGGCGCGCACGGCGTCGTCGAACTGCGTCAGCACGACGACCACGCCGGCCCCCGCGACCGCGTCCTCGACCGTCTCGCAGCGCGTGACGCCGGGAAAGAGCGTCGCGACGTCGCGCGCCGGGAGCAGCGGGTCCCACACGCGCACGTCCGCGAGGCGATGCAGCTCGGGGACGAGGACGAGGCTCGCGGCGTAGCGCATGTCGTCGCTGTGCGGCTCGTTGTTGAGACCGAGGACCGCCACGGGCGCGGCCGACTCCGCGGCTTCGAGCGCGTCGCGCACCGCGCGCACGGGCCTGACGCGCTGCGCGACGTTGACGGCCTGCGCCGCGTCGAGCAGGTGCATCGGATAGCCGGCCACGGTCGCCGTGAACGTCAGCGCCGCGGTGTCCTTGGCGAGGCACGAGTCGCCGTAGCCGATCCCCGGACGCCACCAGACGTTGCCGATGCGCGGGTCGAGGCCGGCCCCGAGCAGGACCTCGTCGACGTCGGCCCCGACGTGGTCGCACGCGTTCGCCATCTCGTTGGCGAAGCTGGTGTGCGTCGCGAGATATGCATTGCTCGCGTACTTGATCATCTCGGCGTTGACGGGAGTCGTGACGACCCACGGCCCGGTCACGCCGCGGTACAGCTCGCGCAGCGGGTCGACGAGGGCGTGGTTCCACATGCCGACCACGACGCGCGAGGGGTTGCGCCATTCGCGCAGCGCAGTGCCCTGACTGAGGAACTCGGGACTGTGCACGTAGCGCGCACGCAGCGCCGCCGGGGCGGGCGCGCGCGCGACGAGGTCGGCGCTCGTGCCCGGCGGGATCGTGCTCTTTACCATCACGACGTCGGGAAGCGGCGACAGCGCGGCGACGTCGTCGATAGCGGCGCGCACGGACCGGACGTCGGCGCCGCCCGACGGCAACGACGGCGTGCCGACGGCGACGATCGCGGCGTCGACCGGCGCCGCGACGTCGTCGACCGACGCTGCGAACGTCAGCCCACCGAGGGCCGTCGTCTCAGTGAGCAGCTCCTGCAGGCCCGGCTCGTAGATGGGCGCGACGGACGCGCGCAACGCGTGCAGCCGCGCCGGATCACACTCCACGCCGACGACCTCGTGGCCGTCCGCGGCGAGTGCGGTCGCGGCGGTCAGACCGACGTAGCCCTGCCCGACGACTACGACCCGCATGTCGCCTCCCCTTGGTTCAAGCCGCGCCCGACGACACCAGTGGCGCCGCGCTCCCCTGCTGCGTGGACGCCGACGCAAAGGTACGGCACCAGAGTTCGAGGACCAAGGCCTTGAACGACAGGGGCGACCCGGCGCCGTCGGGAAACGCGCCGGCGGCGAGCGAGCGGGCGGCGGCGGGACGCAGGATGCCGTTGCCGACGAGGTAGCCGTCGGCGAGCCACGGCCCGTACGCGTCGAACAGCGCGCGGTGCCACGCGCGCACGGGAGGCAGGAACGGGCGTTTCTTGCGCGCGAGAACGCCATCGGGAAGGAGGTCGCGGACCGCCTCGCGCAGCCACGCCTTCGGGCGTCGCGTGTGGTCGGGAGTGCGCTTGCGCAACCCGACGACGACCTCGACGAGCCGGTAGTCGACGAGCGGCAAGCGCAGCTCCACCGAGCTCGACATCGAGATCCGATCGCCCTGGGCGATGCCGTTCTCGAGCAGGTAGATGTCCGATATCAAGCGAGTGATGGTCAGGTCGAGGCGGTCCCAAGGAGGCGGGACGGTGAACAGGGACAACGCACGCTGGTGGTCGACCGCGGCATCGAAGTCACGCGCGTAGAGAGACTGCGACGCGGCGCGCGCGGCTTGGAAGTCCGGGTGCAGATCGTAGAAGACGAGGCGTCCGTGCGGCGACGTGCGGTCGCGGCGGGATTGGCGCCATGCCGCCCGGGCGCGCGAGCGCAACGAGTGCGACTCGGGATCCTCCATCGCGCCGCAGTCGAGGGCGGACGCGCCGTCGAGGTAGCGCCACGCCGGCGCCGGCGAGCCCGCCCACGCGGCCGCGCGCAGCGTGGACGCCGCGAGCCCGCGCCGGACCCACGGATAGCCCCACATGAGCTCGTCGCCCCCCTGGCCCTGCAGCAGCACCGGAATTCCCTGCGCGCGCGTCGCGCGCGCGATCGCGCGGTAGCCGAAGCCCGCCATGTCCGCGATCGGGTCGCCCCACGCGCGCACGAGCGACGGGAACGACTCGACCACCTCCGCCGTCGTGAGCTCGATGTCGTGGAACTCCATGTCGAGCACGTCGGCCAGCACGCGCGCCTCGGAGCGCTCGTCGGACGGAGGACGCCCTTCGTAGCCGACGCTGAACGCGTGCGCCGGCCGCGTCGAGCCGCGCGCCGCGAGCGCCGCGACCGCGCTGGAGTCGAGACCGCCGCTCAGCGCGACCGCGGTCGGAACGTCGGAGCGCGTCGTCAGCTCCGCGACCGTCTCGAGCTCGGCGCGCACGACCTCGGCGGGATCGCCGTCGAGGGGCGGCGCGTCCTCCATGCGCCAATAGCAGCGTTGCTCCACGCGCCACGGGTCGACGTCGATCGTCATGACGTGGCCGGCGGGGAGCTTGGCCACGCCGCGCAGCGGCGTGCCCGGCTCGGGGACGAACTGATAGTGGAAGAAGAGGTCGACCGCGCCGGGGTCGAGCTCGACGCGCACGTCGCCCGACGCCAGGAGCGCCTTGAGCTCCGACGCGAACGTGACGCGCCCCGGCGTGCGGTGGACGTACAACGGCTTCTCCCCCATCCGGTCGCGCGCGAGCAGCAGGCGCCGCCGTCTCTCGTCCCACAGCGCGAACGCGAACATGCCGCGCAGGTGCTCGACGCAGCGGTCGCCGTGCTCCTCGTAGAGATGGACGATCGTCTCGCAGTCGCTGCGGGTTCGAAACCGGTGGCCGCGCGCCTCGAGCTCGCGGCGCAGCTCGACGAAGTTGTAGATCTCGCCGTTCGCGACGACGGCCAGCAAGCGGTCCTCGTCGTAGAGCGGCTGCCATCCGCCGTCGACGTCGATGATGCTCAGGCGGGTCATCGCCAGCGCGACGTGTGGAGCGCGAAACGAGCCGTCGCCGTCGGGGCCGCGGTGCCGCAGCGATCGCTGCATCGACGAGACGGAACCCCCCGGCTGCCGGGGGTCGCGGCCGATCGTCCCGCAGATGCCGCACATTGCGTTCCTCCCCCGCCGCGCGGGCCCCGCCGTCGTCCGCCGCGGCACGTTGTGCCGAGTTGCGTTGCTACCCGCGTAGCTCCGAGGCGAAACGAGCACGTGCGCGGGTTGTCACGCCGGTGCGGACGCCGCCGCCGTCACGCGACGGTCACACGCGCGCCGAGAGCTTGTCGCGCCAGCGCGGCGCGAGGGCGGGACAGCGGGCCAGCTCCGCGGCCTCGCCCGGCGCGGCGTCGCGCCACGCGACGCGCGTCACCTCGTCGATCGTCCAGCGCGGGTACGGGCGCTCGACGAGCTCGAACGGCGCCCCCGCCGCGACGTCGCCCTCCTCGACGACGCTCATCAACCACCCCGTCCGTCCGGTCGACTTCATGAGATCGGACAGGCCGTCGACGCCCCAGCGGATGTCGGGCTTGCGACACGGGCGGCGCGGCTGCGTCACCCGAAGCACGGCCGTGCCGACGCGGACGACGTCGCCGACGCACACGCCGGCCTCGGTGACGCGGTCGACGACGAGGTTCTCGCCGAACGCACCGGGGCCGAGCCGGTCGTCGCCGAGGTCGCGCGCCCAGCGCGGGTAGTGCGCGATCGCGTACGCGAGCACCGCCCGGTCGGGTGTGCCGTGGATCCCGATCGCGCCGTGCTCGTCGCCCGCGAGCCCGGTCGTCGTGACGCGTACCGGGCCCTCGACCGACCGCTTGACGATCGCGCTCGAGACCGTGCGCCGGGAGCGCGACAGCCGGTCGGGCAACGGCGCAACGGAGCCAACGAAGACGGCGGCCACGACGCCGCCGTCACGCGCGTCGCGCGTCACGTCAGCGCGCGCCCGTCGCGCGCGGCGTCACGTCCTCGTCGTGCGACAGATACCGCTCGAGCGCCGCCGTGATGCGCGCGAGCGCACGGTCACGGCCGAGCACCTCAAGGGTCTCGAACAAGGGCAGACCGACCTTGCGTCCCGTGACCGCGACGCGGATGGGGGCCTGTGTCTTGCGGAGGTTGAGGTCGTGGCGCGCGCCGAGCTCGTGGGTGCAGTCCTTGATGCGCTCCGCGACCCAGTCGCAGTCCGCGTAGTCGGACAGCGCCGCGGTCAGGACGCTGCGCGCGTACGGGGGCCGGAGCAGAACCTCCTCGACCGCGGCGCCGTCGACGACGACGTCGTCGACGAAGAACGGCTCGACGAGGTCGGGTACCTCCGAGAGCAGCGCGACGCGCGTCTGCGCGAGCGGCGCGACCCGTTCCAGCACGGCGTCGTCGATCGTCCAGCCGCGCGCCCGCGCCGCGTCGTCGACCCACGGACGCGCGTCGTCGAGGAAGCGGTCCGGCGCGCGCTCCCGGATGTAGACGCCGTTGAAGTGGCGGAGCTTCGCCTCGTCGAAGAACGCCGCCGACAGGTTGACGCTCCCGACGTCGAACGCGGCGACGAGCTCGTCGCGCGACAAGATCTCGCGGTCGTCGCGCGGCGACCACCCGAGCAGCGCGAGGTAGTTCACGAGCGCGTCGGGAAGGAAGCCCTGCTCCCTGTAGTACTCGACCGCGACGTGGTCGCGCCGCTTGGACAGCTTCTGACGCTTCTCGTTCACGAGCACGGGGAGATGCGCGAACGTCGGGACCGGCGCGCCCATCGCCTCGCACAGCAGGATGTACTTGGGGGTCGTCGGGAGGTGCTCCTCACCGCGGATGACGTGCGAGATGCGCATGCGCGCGTCGTCGACCGCGTTGGCGAGGACGAACACCGGGGTGCCGTCCGAGCGCAGCACGACGAAGTCGTCGATGCCGGCGTGGTCGAACGCAGGCTCCCCGCGCAGGAGGTCGCGCACGACGGTGCGGCCGTCGGGCACCCTGAACCGCACCACGCGGCCCGTTCCGGGGGCGAGGCCGCGGTCGCGGCAGTGGCCGTCGTAGCGCGTCGCGTGAGGGTCCCGGACGCGCTCCTCGATCTCGGCGCGCGCGCAGTCGCAGTAGTACGCGCGGCCCTCGTCGACGAGCCGCTGTGCCACGGCGACGTGCTCGGCCCGGGCCTCGGACTGGAGGTACGGCCCCTCGTCCCAGCGGAGGCCGAGCCACGACAGCGACGCGAGGATCGCGTCGGTGGACTCGGTCGTGTTGCGCGCCGCGTCCGTGTCCTCGACGCGCAGGACGAACGTGCCGCCATGGCGCTGGGCGTGGAGCCAGTTGTAGAGGGCCGTGCGCGCGCCGCCGACGTGTAGGTAGCCGGTCGGCGACGGCGCGAAGCGGACGCGCACGTCTGTCATCGAGCGAGCATACCGGCGCCGCGCGGCCGCCACGCGGGGCGCGGCGGCACGACGCGAGCGTTGCGCCCGCGCGCCGCGGGCGGCCGGTTACAGGCGGTGGTCGAGGGCGAGGATCCCGGAGCGGTACTCCTCGCACGCCGACTGCCACTCGCCCCGGCCGTAGTACACGTCGCCGAGCGCGGCGTAGGTCGCCGCGAGCTCCATCTTGGCGTCGGCGCGGTCGTAGAGCTCGATCGCCTTGCGCAGGTGCTTCTCCGCCTTCTCCGAGCGCGTCCCGTCCTCCGCGAGCCCCATCTCGCGATGCGCGAGCGCGAGCTCGGTGACGTCGCGCTCGCCCTCGAGCAGGCGGATCGAGCGGCGCAGGAGCGTGCGCGCCTCGGCGGGCCGCTCGAACCGGCGCTCCAAGCGTGCCATCTCGTTGAGCGTCCGCGCCTCGTCGACGGCGCTGCCCGTCTTCTTGAAGATGCCCTGCGCGATCTCGAGCTCGCCCCGCGCCTCCTCGAGCTGTCCCTCGCGGATCAGGACGTAGCCGAGCGCGAGGTGCGCCTGCCCGATCTCGACCTGGAGGTCGGCCTGCCGGAACAGCTCCTCGGCGAGTCGCAGGGCCTCGCGCGCATGCAGGAAGCGAGAGTGCTCCAGGTGCGCGCGCGCCGCGCTCAGGTACATCGACCCGAGGCGCTCTGGCTCGTTGGACTGCGGCGCGAGATCGAGCGCCTTCGCCGCGGCGTCCGAAGCCCTGTCGTACGCGCCCGACGCGAAGTACGGGCCGATCAGCGACGCGTATACCTTCAGGAGGGCGCCGGGGTCCTCGAGGCCGCTGCGGGTGAGGTTCTCGAGGGCGTTCTCGAGGATGTAGATGGCGTGCCGGACGTCACCCATGCGGTGCAGGCACGCGGCCTTGCCGGCGACCGCGTCGACGCGCGCGGTCATCGGCTGCGGCGCGAGCAGGCGGATGGCGCGGTCGTAGCGGTCGAGCGCGCCCTCGGCGTCGCCGGCGCGCAGCAGGCACAGGCCGAGGCCCTGCTCGGCGCGCGCCCGCAACTCGACGAGGTCGTGGCGGCTGGCCTCGCGCGCGACCCGGGCGAATGCCTTCTGGGCGTCGTCGAGGTTGCCGCGCGAGGCGGCGCGGCGCGCCTCGTGCAGGGTGAGCTCGAGACGCGGGACGAGCTCGGGCGAGCGACCCGAGACGAGCTCCTCCTCGGTGACGCCGAGCTTGCCCGCGAAGTACGAGAGCGCTTCGGGCGACGGCCTCCGGACGCCCGCCTCGATCGTGCTGACGTACGCCGCCGTGTAGCGCGGGGACGCGAGTTGCTTCTGTGTCATGCCTCGGTCGTGCCGAAGCCTCCTCAACTGCTCGGCTAGCTTCACGGCGTCCCTCCCGTCGCTGTTTAACGGACAGTGTAACTGTGGCGCCGTTACATGTCTTGCGAATCGGCCGCAGGAACTCGACCGACTCCGGCGAAATCCGGTAAAGTGGTTAGCCCCGGCATTAGCCCGGGGTTAAGGAAGATGCACAGGGCGGACGTCCTACGGCCGACCTCGAGGCGGGGGGCGGCCTCCGGGCGGCGTCCGGTGCACTGGCGAGGGGGGTTTGTGATGAATCTCGTGACGCGCGTGCAGACCTTGCTGGTCGCGCTGGTCGCGGTCTTCGTCGCCAGCGGTGGCGACGGCTGGCCCTGGAACTAGGGCCCTAGGGAGTCGTTCGGCGGGGGCGCGTCACACGCGCCTCCCGCCGAGCGCCGGCAGCGTCGTCTGGCCGTCGGCGCCCGCCGCAGTCTCGGCCCCGGGCGCCTCGGCCGCGTCCGACGCCGCGCCGGACGCACCCGCTATGGGGAGCCGTCGCCGGCGACGACGCGCACGACGTCGTCCGCCGGGACCGTCGACTGCTCGCCCGTGACGAGATCCTTGACGGTCGCGGTGCCGTCGTCGAGCTCACGCCGGCCGAGGATCACGGCCCAGCGCGCCCCCGCGCGCGCCGCGCTCTTGAGCTGACCCTTCATGCTGCGCCCGGCGAAGTCGAGGTCGGCGCCGACCCCGGCGCGGCGCAGCCTCACCGCCATCCGGAAGGCCGCGGCGCGCGCGTCGTCGTCGAGGGCGACGAAGAAGGCGCGCACCGCGTCCGGCGGCGGCGGCTCGACGCCGCCCTCGCGCCGAGCGACGACGATGCGGTCGAGCCCGAGCGCGAAACCGATCCCCGGAAGGCGCGGCCCCCCGAGCGCCTCCGCGAGCCCGTCGTAGCGCCCACCGCCGCCGACCGCGTTCTGCGCGCCGAGGCGCCCGGACACGAACTCGAACGCGGTCCTCGTGTAGTAGTCGAGCCCGCGCACGAGCCGCGGCTCGAGGCTGTAGGCGACGCCGAGCGCGTCGAGCGCGCCGGTCACGGCGTCGAAGTGCGCCCGGCACTCGTCGCAGAGGTGGCCCGTGAGCAGCGGCGCCGACGTCATCACCGCGATCGTGGCCGGGTCCTTGGAGTCGAACGTCCGCAGCGGGTTGGTCGCGACACGGGCGCGGTCGTCCGGCGCGAGCTCGTCGGAGCGCTCCTGCAGGAAGGCGCGCAGAACGGAGAGGTAGCCGAGCCGGCACGACTCGGCGAGGTGCCCGATCGAGTTCAGCAGCAGCGTCGCGTCGACGCCCGCGTTCGCCAACACGCGGGCACCGAGCTCGACGACCTCGGCGTCGACGAGCGGGTCCTCGGTGCCGATCGCCTCGACGCCGATCTGGGAGAACTGGCGGAACCGGCCCTTCTGCGGCCGTTCCTGGCGCAGCATCGCCCCGCAGTAGGCGAGCTTGACCGGAAGCGCGCCGCGCTCGAGGCCACCCTCGATGACGGCGCGCACGACGGGGGCCGTGCCCTCCGGGCGCAGCGTGAGCGAGCGCCCGGCGCGGTCGGCGAACGTGTACATCTGCTTGGTCACGACGTCCGTGTCCTCGCCGACGCCGCGCGCGAACACCTCGGTGTGCTCGAACAGCGGCGTCTCGACCGGGAGGTAGCCGGCGCGCGCGCAGTCGTCGAGCGCGTCGCGCACGAGCCGTTGCCACTCCCACGACGCCGGCGGGAGCAGGTCCTGGGTGCCGCGGGGCGCGCGCAGCGGGCCGTCGTCGCCTCGTGTCACGCGGAGCCCTCCGTGGGTCGGCCGGGCGCGCCGTCGGCCGGCGCGGGGGCCGTCATGCTACTGCCGCGCGCGCTCGGAGCCTCGTCGAACGAGGCCGGACGCCCGGACGCGTACACGTAGTCGAACAGCACCTCCGGACCGCGCGGCGAAGCCGCGTCGAGCTCGTCGACGGCCGCGGCGATCGCGGCGCGGGCGCGGTCGTGGGCGGCCGCCTCGGCGGCGTCGTCGAGCACGCCCGCGCGGCGCAGGTACGCGGCCGTCGCCGGGATCGGGTCACGCGCCCTCCACCGCCGCGCCTCGGCGGGATCGCGGTAGCGGGACGGGTCGTCGGCGGTCGCGTGGGGGCCGAGCCGGTAGCAGTACGCCTCGACGAGCGTGGGCCCGCCGCCCGCGCGCGCACGGGCGGCCGCGGCGCGCGTCGCCTCGTAGCACGCCAGCGCGTCGAAGCCGTCGACGCGCACGCCCGGCATCCCGTACGCCCCCGCCTTCTCGGCGATCGTCGCGGTCGCGGTCTGACGCGCGTACGGCGTCGAGATCGCCCACTGGTTGTTGACGCACAGGAACACCGTCGGAGCGGCGAACACCGCGGCGAAGTTCATGGCCTCGTGGAAGTCGCCTTCGGACGTGGCCCCGTCGCCGAACCACACGAGCGACACGCAGTCGTCGCCGCGCGTCCGCGCGGCCCATGCGAGCCCGACCGCGTGCGGCAGGTGCGTCGCGATCGGGATGCAGACCGGGGCGACGCGGTAGCGACGCGCGTCCCAGAACCCGTCCGGCCCCCCGAGCCCCCGCCGGTACTTCAGCGGCGTCGACGGGCGCAGCCCGCGCAGGATGCCGATCGCGTTCTGCCGGTACGAGGGGAACACCCAGTCGCTGTCGCGCAGCGCGAGCAGGGGGCCGGCCTGCGTCGCCTCCTCCCCCGCGAACATCGGGTAGTTGCCGATGCGGCCCTGCCGCTGCAGCGCGACGGCGCGCTCGTCGAACGTCCGCAGGAGGACCATCCACTCGAACAGCGTGCGCAGCCGCGCGCCGTCGAGTCCCTCCGGCGGCGGTTGGTCGTCGCCGACGACGCGCGGCTCGCTCACGGCGACAGGCTAGCCCCCCGGCGGCGTGGTGACGTCGTGATCACTCGGCACGCCGGCGCGTCGCGAGGCTCACGGTCCGGCGCGGCGCGGTGTCAGGATGGCGGCATGAACGAGCTCCGGATACGGCCCGCCGCGCGCGGTGACCTCGAGCGCGTCGCGCGGCTGCTCGACGAGTACGACGTCGCTGATGCGGGACGCGCCGACTTCGGCGTCGCGGTGCTGCGCGACGACTGGGACCGCGGCGGCTTCGACCCGGCGCGCGACGCGTGGGTGGCCGAGGAGGCCGGACGGCTCGTCGGCTATGCGGAGGTGTTCGAGGAGGACCCGGGCGCCCTCGACGCGTACGCGCGCGTGCATCCCGACGCGCGCGGGCGCGGGCTCGGGGCCGCGCTCGTCGCGCACACCGAACGGCGCGCGGCGCAGACCGCGAGCGAGCGCGGCGCCGGCCTCCCGCTGCGCAACTGCATATCCGCGACCGACGACGCGGCCCGCGCCCTGCTTCACGCGCACGGCTACACGCTCGTGCGCTCTTTTCTCCACATGGAGATCGCCCTGCCCGCCCCGCGCGTCGCGGCCCCCGTCGATCCGTCCGTGACGATCCGGCCGCTCGATCCCGTCGCCGACGAGGCGGCCGCCAACGCGCTCCTCGGCGAGGCGTTCGCCGGCCAGTGGGGGTTCGAGGAGACGCCGCCCGACGCGTGGTCGCACCCGATCGCCCACGCCGACCCCGGCCTCGTCGCGATGGTCGACGGCGGCGTCGCCGGCGTCCTGCTGGGCCGGTCGTGGAACGACGTCGGATGGGTGCAGGACGTCGGCGTCGCCGCCGCGGCGCGCCGGCGCGGCGTGGGCCTGGCGCTCATGCTCGAGGCGTTCGAGCACTTCGCGCGCCGCGGCCTCGACCGCGCCATGCTCAACGTCGACGAGGACAACCCGACCGGCGCGCCGCGGCTGTACGAGCGCGTCGGCATGCAGGTGCGCCGCCGCTGGGACGTGCTCGAGAAGCGCATCGGCCGCCGCGCGGGCGGCGACGACCTCGTCTAGCCGGGCAGGAGGCGGTCGAGGACGCCGCGCGACACGTGACGCGGGCGCTGCTGCTCGCCCATCTTGGCGCCCAGGACCATGATCGCCCCGGTCAGCGCCGGGATCGCCCACTGCAGCATCGCCAGCTGACGCTGCGCGTCGGCGACGTCCGGCGGCGTGCTGCCCGACGGCGACGTCCCGCCCTCGACGGGCACGTCGCCCGCGTCCATCACCTTCTGCCCGAGAGCGCGCGCGTAGGCGGTCGCGCCGAGGGCGGCGCCGGTGAGCGCGAGCTTGGCGACGTTCGCCGCGCCGGCCCCCTTCTGCAGCGCGACGCGGCCCGCGTTGTCGCGCATGAGGCCGGCGCCGCCGACGAGGTGCGCGGCGATCGCGGCGAGGTTGACGGGCGTCCAGCGCGCCCAGCCGGCGTTGGCGACACGGGCGCGCTGGCCGGGCTCCGACACCTCCGCCGCGGCGCCGTTCACGCCGACCGCGCCCATGAGCGAGCCGCCGAACCACGCGGCGCCTCCGACGTCGTGCAACGAGCGTGCAAGGGTGCTCTCTCCGCCCATGGGGGGACCTCCTGTTAGGCCGGCGCGACGGCCGGAGCGCGGGCGGACAGGTTGCCCGCGCCGGGGGGCCGGGAAACCCTCAGCCGGCCGCTCCGAGAGCGCGCGCCGCGTCGACCTTGCCCGACGGCAGCAACGGGAGCTCGTCGACGACCACGAGCTCGCGCGGGGCCTCGTGGCGCGCGGCCCGGATGCGCACGAACGTCCTGAGGTCGTCGAGGCTCGGGGGGCGCGCCCCGGACGGCACGACGACCGCCACGACGCGCTGCCCCCACTCCGGGTCCGGCCGTCCGACGACGGCCGCGGCGCGCACGCCGGGATGCTCCTCCAGCAGCGCGGCGACGCGCGCGGGGTGGACCTTCTCGCCGCCCGTGACGACGACGTCGTCGGCGCGCCCGAGGACCTCGAGCCGCCCCCCGTCGTCGAACCGGCCGACGTCGCCGGTCTCGAACCATCCGTCGGACAGCGCGCGTGCGGTCAGCTCGGGACGGCCGCGGTAGCCGTGCATGAGCACCGGCCCGCGCACCGAGATGCGGCCGTCGTCCGCGGTCGCGACCGCGACCCCGTCGAGCGGAACGCCGTCGTAGACACAGCCGCCGCACGTCTCCGTCGCGCCGTACGACCGGACGACGCGCGCGCCGGCCGCCGCGGCGCGGTCGAGCAGGGCGCGCGGCGCCGCCGCGCCGCCGAGCAGGATCGCGCGCCAATGCGCGACGTCGGCGCCCGCCTCGAGCAGGCGCCGGAGCATCGTGGGCACGAGCGACACGAGCGTCGCGTCGCGCTCGCGCGCGACCGCCGCGACGTCGAAGCGCTCGTGCACGACCGGCGCGCGTCCCGCGATCAGCGCGCGCACGAGGACCCCGATCCCCGCCACGTGCGAGACGGGCACGCAGCACAGCCACCGGTCGCCGGCGTCCGCGCCGAGGCGCGCCGTCGCGGCGCGCGCCGACGCCTCGAGGGCGGCCCGGGTGAGCTCGACCCCCTTGGGCGCGCCGGTGGACCCCGACGTCGCGACGACGACCGCGACGTCGTCGGCGACGGGCCGGCCCGCGGGGAGGTCGTGCACGCCGGTCGCGGTGACGAGGCGATGCGGCCGGAGCTCGTCGACGAGCACGCGCAGCAGCGCGTCGGGGACGTCCGGCGCCAGGGGCGCGACCGCGTCGCCACCGTCCCACGCGGCGCGCAGGGCGTCGAGCACGCGGGGGCCGGGCGGCAGCGCGAGCGCCACGAGGCGGCGCGGGGAGCTAGGGGCCATGACCTGCTACCGTAGCCGCAACCGTTCGAGCTTTCACTCAGGAGTGATCGCTTTATGGATTGGGAGCGCTCCGGCGACTACGAGGACATCCTCTACGAGACCTCCGGCGGCATCGCGAAGCTGACGATCAACCGCCCCGAGGTCCGCAACGCGTTCCGCCCCAAGACGCTGTTCGAGCTGTCGCACGCGTTCGAGCGCGCGCGCGACGACCCCTCGATCGGCGTGATCGTCCTGACCGGCGCGGGCGACAAGGCGTTCTGCTCCGGAGGCGACCAGCGCGTGCGCGGCGACGACGGCTACGTCGACGAGCACGGCATCGGCCGCCTCAACGTGCTCGACCTCCAGGTCCAGATCCGGCGGCTGCCCAAGCCGGTCGTCGCCATGGTCGCCGGCTACGCGATCGGCGGCGGGCACGTCCTGCATCTCGTCTGCGATCTCACGATCGCCGCCGACAACGCGCGCTTCGGCCAGACCGGCCCGAAGGTCGGCTCGTTCGACGGCGGCTACGGGGCGGGACTGCTGGCGCGCACGGTCGGGCAGAAGAAGGCGCGCGAGATCTGGTACCTGTGCGACCAGTACGACGCGCGGCAGGCGCTCGACATGGGGCTCGTCAACGCCGTCGTGCCGCTCGAGCGTCTCGAGGAGGAGACGGTCGCGTGGTGCAACAAGATGCTCGAGAAGAGCCCGCTCGCGCTGCGCCTGCTCAAGGCCGCGTTCAACGCCGACAGCGACGGCCTCGCCGGCATCCAGCAGCTCGCCGGCGACGCGACGCTGCTCTACTACATGAGCGAGGAGGCGCAGGAGGGCCGCAACGCGTACGTCGAGAAGCGTCCGCCGCGCTTCGACAAGTTCCCCAAGCGTCCCTGACGCAGCGTGGGTGCGGCGGCGTTCGTCGAGGCGGCGCGTCCGCGCACGCTCGCGGCGTCGGTCGTGCCGGTCGTCGTCGGGACGGCCGCGTCGGGCCGCTGGCTTCCCGCGCGCTTCGCCGGCGCGCTCGTCGTGTCGGTCGGCCTCCAGGTCGCCGTCAACTACGCCAACGACCTCTTCGACGCCCGGCGCGGCGTCGACTCGGCCGCGCGCGTCGGGCCGCGCCGCGCGGTGGCGGCGGGGCTCGTCTCTGCGCGCGCGATGACGATCGCGGTCGCCGCCGCGCTGACGGTCGCGGCCGTCGCAGGAGCCGCGCTCGCGCTCGTCGTCGGATCCGAGCTGTTCGTCGTCGGAGCGCTGGCGATCGTCGCCGCGCTCGGCTACAGCGGCGGCCCTCGCCCGTACGGGGACGCCGGCCTCGGCGAGGCGTTCGTGTTCGTCTTCTTCGGCCTCGTGGCGACGATCGGGTCGGCGTACGTGCAAGTCGAGCGCGTGACGATGGACGCGGCGCTGGTGTCGATCCCCGTCGGGTTCCTCGCGGTCGGCATCCTCGTCGCCAACAACCTGCGCGACGCGCGCACCGACCGCGACGCCGGAAAGATCACGCTCGCGGTCCGGCTCGGCGCCGAGCGCACGCGCACTCTCTACCGGATGACGGTGCTCGCGCCGTTCACCGTCCTTCCGCTGATCGCCGGCGCGACGGAGAGCGCGTGGCCGCTCGTCGCGTTCGCCGCGCTGCCGCTCGCGGCGCCGCCGCTGCGCGCGATGCGCTCCGACGACGCGCCGTCGCACGTGCGCGCGCTCGTCGCGACCGCGCGCCTTCAAGCCGTCTTCGGCGCACTGCTCGCCGCGGGGCTGTGGCTGGCGTGATGAGCGCGTGGGCGATCCCGATGCGCGTGCCGTTTCGCGGCGTGTCCGTGCGCGAGGGCGTGCTACTGCGCGGAGACGGGGGCTGGGGCGAGTTCTCGCCGTTCCCCGAGTACGGGCCGGAGACGACGAGGCACTGGCTCGCCGCCGCGCGCGAGGCCGCCTACGGCGACTGGCCGGCCCCCGTGCGCGCGCGCGTCCCCGTCAACGTCACCGTGCCCGCGCTCGGCCCCGACGACGCGTTCGCGCTCGTGGCGGGCTCCGGGTGCACGACCGCGAAGGTGAAGGTCGCCGAGGGCGACGACGTCGCGCGCGTCGCGGCGGTGCGCGCCGCGCTCGGACCGCGCGGCAAGCTGCGCGTCGACGCGAACGGCGCGTGGGACGTCGAGACCGCGGCGCGCGCCATCGACGCGCTCGCGGAGCACGACCTCGAGTACGTCGAGCAGCCCGTGCGCACGCTCGAGGAGATGGCGCGGCTGCGCCGGCTCGTCGACGTCCCGCTCGCGGCCGACGAGTCGGTCCGCACCGCGGCCGACCCGCTGCGCGTCGCGGGCCTCGAGGCCGCCGACGTCGTCGTGCTCAAGGCCCAGCCGCTCGGCGGGGTACGGCGCGCGCTGGACGTCGCGCGCGCCGCCGGTCTTCCCGCGGTCGTGTCGTCCGCGCTGGAGACGTCGGTCGGCGTCGCCGCCGGCGTCGCGCTCGCGGCGGCGCTGCCCGAGCTGCCGTACGCGTGCGGCCTCGGCACGGTCGCGCTCCTCGACGGCGACGTCGTGCGCGACCCGCTCGTGCCGGTCGACGGCGCGCTCGACGTCCGGCGTCCGGCCCCCGACGCCGCTCTGCTGGACCGCCACGCGCTCGACGACGACGGCGTCGCGCGCTGGCGGGCGCGCGTCGACGCGGCCGCGCGCGGTGCACCGTGACGCCGGTCAACCCGTCCCAGGCGCTCGCCGAGACGCTCGTCGACGAGCTCGCCCGCTGCGGGCTGCGGCACGCCGTCGTCGCGCCCGGGTCGCGCTCGGCGCCGCTCGCGCTCGCGGTCGCGCGCGACGACCGTGTCCGCGTCCACGTCGTGCTCGACGAGCGCTCGGCCGCGTTCCTCGCGCTGGGCATCGGTCGCGCCACGCGCCGGCCTGCCGTGGTCGTGTCGACGTCGGGGACCGCGGCGGCGAACTTCCATCCCGCGGTGTGCGAGGCCGACGCGGGGCGCGTGCCGCTGCTCGTCGTCACGGCCGACCGGCCTCCGGAGCTGCGCGCCGCGGGCGCCAACCAGACGATGGACCAGACGCACCTCTACGGCCGCGCCGTGCGCGCGTTCGCCGAGCTGCTCGCGGAGCGCACGCCGGACGCGCCGCGTCACTGGCGCTCGCGCGCGTGTCACGCGTGGGCGCGCGCGCTGGGCCCGCCCGCGGGACCCGTGCACCTCGACGTCGCGCTGCGCGACCCGCTCGTCCCCGAGCCCGACGAGCTCGGATGGCCCTACGGCGTCGGCGGGCGGCCCGACGGACGGCCGTGGACGTCGTTCGACGCGGCGCCGCCGCGGTTGCCCGACGCGGCGCGCGACCGCATCACGGAGCTGATCGCGGCGCACGAGCGCGGCGTCGTCGTGGCGGGCGACGCCGTGCTCGACGACCCCGGCGCACCGGGCGCGCTCGCGGCCGCCGCGGGCTACCCGCTGCTCGCCGAGCCGATGTCCGGCGCGCGCCGTGGGCCGGACGCGGTGTCGACGTACGACTCCGTGCTCCGCAGCGACCGCTTCGCGGCCGCGCACCGGCCGGACGTCGTCGTGCGACTCGGGCGCGCCAACGTGTCCAAGGCGCTGGCGCGCTGGATCGCCGCGTCCGGAGCGCGCGAGGTCGTCGTCGACGCCGCGGGCGAGTGGCTCGACCCGGGTCGATCGGCGGCCGAGATCGTCGCCGCCGACCCGTCGTCGGCGTGCCGCGCGCTCGCACACGCGGTCGGCGGCGCGCGCTCGTCGCAGTGGCGCGACCGCTGGAGGGCCGCGGAGCGCGCGGCGCGCTCCGCGGTCGACGCGGTGCTCGACGACGACGACGAGCCGAGCGAGCCGCGCACGGCGCGCGACGTCGCGGCGCTCGCGCCGCACGGGTCGACGCTGGTGGTGGCGTCGAGCATGCCGGTGCGCGACCTCGACGCGTACATGGCGCCGCGGGCGGGGCTGCGCGTGCTGTCGAGCCGCGGGCTCAGCGGCATCGACGGGTTCGTGTCGACCGCCCTCGGCGCCGCGTGCGCGAGCGACGAACCCGTGCTCGCGCTCGCCGGCGACCTGTCGCTGCTGCACGATCAGAACGGCTTGACGCTGGCGGACCGCGCCGGCGTCGACCTCGTGCTCGTCGTGCTCAACAACGACGGCGGCGGCATCTTCTCGTTCCTGCCCCAGGCGCGCTTCTCGGAGCACTTCGAGACGCTGTTCGGCACGCCGCACGGCATCGATCTCGCACACGTCGCGGCCGTCTACGGATGCAGGCACGTCGCGCTCGCGCGCGCCGGCGACCTCGCGCGCGCGGTGGACGAAGCGCGCGCCGCGGGCGGCATCCAGGTGATCGAGGTCCGGACCGACCGTGCCGTCAACGTCGCGCTCCACCGGCGCCTCGTCGCCGCGGCGACCGCGGCGGTCGACGCGCTGCCCTAGCGCTCCTCGAGCGCCGACAACATCGCCCGGAACTTCAGACGGGTCTCCTCGAGCTCGGCCTCCGGGCGCGAGCCCGCGACGATGCCGGCGCCGGCGAACAGCCGCGCCCGGCCCCCCGACACCCGCGCGCACCGGAGCGCGATCGCCCACTCGCCGTCCCCGCGCGAGTCGACCCATCCGATCGGGCCCGCGTACCGCTCGCGGTCCATGCCCTCCAGCTCTCCGATCGCGTCGAGCGCGGCGTGCGTCGGCGTCCCGCACACCGCGGCGGTCGGGTGGAGCAACCCGGCGAGCTCGAGCGCGCCGACCGGACGCGCGAGCACGCCGCGGATCCGTGTCGCGAGGTGCTGCACGTTGGCGAGTCGCAGCAGCGACGGCGCCGCCTCGACGTCGAGACGCGCGCACAGCGGCGCGAGCACGGCGCGCACGGACTCGACGCCGAAACGATGCTCGTCGACGTCCTTGCCCGACGCCAGCAGCGCGTCGCCGAGCGCGTCGTCGCGGCCCTCGTCGTCGCCGCGCGCCGCGGAGCCCGCGAGCACGAGCGACTCGACCTCCGCGCCGCGCCGTCGGACGAGGAGCTCGGGGCTCGCCCCGACCCACCCGTCGAACACGAACGTGTAGCACTCGGGGAAGCGGCGGGCGAGCCGCTGCGCGAGCACGCGCACGTCGAGTTCCGACTTCGACCACACGAGCATGTCGCGCGCGAGCACGACCTTGCCGACGTCGCCGCGTCCGATGCGGGCGACCGCGGCGTCGACCGCCTCGAGCCACGAGACCTCGGCGACCGACGACCCCGCGTAGCGAATCCGGTCGCGCTCGACCGGGCCGGCCGCGCCGGAGGGTTCGTACACGATGTCGTCGACGCGCTCGGGGACCACGACGACCGATCCGTCGCGGCGCTCGTCGAAGGTGAAGTGGCCGAACGCGACGTGCGCACCCGGGTGCTCGGCGAGAGCGCGGGCCGCGGCGCGCGCCGCGCGCTCGAAGCGGTCGGGACCCGTGCCGGGGTCGATGCGCGCGTTCTCCCCGTGCCCCACCAGAGCGCGTCCGTCGCGCGCCCACAGGAACCCGAGCGCGTCCGGGACGCGCTCGGCGAGTGGCTGGACGGGGCGGGGCGCGCTCACGCGCGCGTCGCCGTGAGGACCTGCGCGGCGCCGAGGCCGACGAGCGCCGACGAGGCGTCGGAGAAGCCGGCGGCGCGGGCGATGCCGAGCAGCTCGTCGCGCGCCGGCAGGTACGCGGTCGAGGCGGGCAGGTAGCGGTACGCGGCGCGCTCGGACAACAGCCCGCCGACGAGCGGCACGACGCGGTGGAAGTAGACGCGGTGCGCGGCGCGCAGCGGCGCGGCGCGCGGGGTGGCGACCTCGAGGATGGCGATGCGCCCGCCGCGCCGCACGACGCGCGCGAGCTCGGCGAACAGCGCCGCGACGTCGGCGACGTTGCGCAGGGCGAAGCCGCACGTCGCGCCGTCGGCGCACGAGTCCCCCAGCGGCAGCCGGAGCGCGTCGGCCTCGACGAGCGGCGCGCGCGTGCGGGCCGCAACGAGCATGCCCCGCGACAGGTCGAAGCCGACGGCGCGGTGGCCGGCGGCCTCGAGCTCGCGACAGAAGTCCCCGGTGCCGCACGCGACGTCGGCGACGAGCGAACCGGGCGGCAGTGACAGCGCGCGCACCGCGCGCCGCCGCCACCGCACGTCGAGCCCGAACGTCATCACGCGGTTCACGAGGTCGTAGCGCGGCGCGATGGAGTCGAACATCGAGCGCACCGCGCGCACCTTGTCGTCGCCCGACGGAAGCGTCACGCGTGCCACGCGGCCCCCGCGTCGCGTGTCGCGCCCACCTCCGCGCCGGACGCGGCGCCGGCGCCCGCGTCGAGCTCGAGGCCCTCGCCCTCGACCCGCTCCTGCGCGGCCGCGAGCAGGACGCGTCGGAAGTGGTGCGCTACCAACGTCGCGGTCGCCGGGAGCATGCGGCGGAACGCGTCGACGAGGCGCTCCGCGGCCTCGTCGTCGTCGGACGCGGCGGCGCGTATCGGGTCGCGCACGAAGCGTGCGAACAGCTCGACGGCGTGCGCCGCGATCGCGCGCATCGCCTCGTCGTGGCGGCGCGCGAGGTCGAGGAGCTCGCCCAGCGGCAGACCGGCCTCGAGCAGCGCGAGCCCCGCCTCGACCGCGCCGGCGTCCGCCGCGGTGTAGCGCGCCTCGCCGCCGACGTCGCGTCCCACGAGCAAGCCCTCGCGCTCGACGGCGGCGAGCAGCGTCGGCGACACCCCGGTGCGGCGCGCGAGGTCGTCGAGCGTGAGGAGCTCGTCGTCGGGCCCCGCGGCGTCCTCACCCGGCAGCGTCCCGGCCAGCGCGGCCGCGAGCGCGGCGTCGGCGGCGTCGACCTCGCCGTCGAGCAGCCGGCGGATCGACGCGAGCGTGAAGCCCTTGTCCTTGAGGTCGCGGATGCGCGCGAGCCGGTCGACGTGGTCGTCGGAGTACCACGCGATGCGACCCTCGCGCGCCGGCTGCGGGAGCAGCCCCTTGCCCTGGTAGAAGCGGACGGTGTCGACGCTGACGCCGCACCGCGCCGCGAGCTCGTCGACGCGATACCTCATGAGCGATCACTCTACGAGTGCGGGCTAGAAACGTCGACCGCGGGCGCGGTCAGGCGGACACGAGCAGCGTCTGCAGGTCGCGCCAGAAGCGACCGCGCGGGTACGCCTCGCAGCCCGCGGCGCGCGCCGCCTCCCCGAGCTCCTGCTCGACGTGCGAGAAGTAGCCCAGCACGCGCTCGGGCGCCAGGCCGGCGGCGCGGGCCCGCTCGAGCTCGTCGAGCACCACGTGGCGTCCGGTGTCGAGGTCGAGCACGAGCATCGACGGGCGCAGCGTCTCGAGCTCGTCGACGAGGGCGCCGGGCCGGACGCTCTTGACTTCCATCCCGCGGTCCGCCGTCGCGCTCTGGAGGCGGGCGCGCGCCATGAGCTCTCCACCGACCAGCAGAAGCAACGATGAGTCGCTCACGACGACCGCCTCCTACGCGCCGTCCACTCGGGGTACATCTACACGACCACACCCGAGTAGGGAAGGCCCTCGCCCGTCCACAGCTGCACGCCGCCGTCGAGGTTGTGCGCGTCGAAGCCTTGCGCGCGCAAGAACTCCGTCGCGTCGGCGCTGCGCGCGCCGCTGCGGCACACGACGACGACGGGGCGCCCTGGGGGCAGCTCGTCGAGTCGCGCGGGGAGCTCGCCCAGCGGGACGTGACGCGCCCCTTCGATGTGGCCCGCGTCCCACTCCCACTGCTCGCGCACGTCGACGAGCTCGACGCGGTCGAGCGCGTGGAACGCGTCCTTGGGTTCCAGCGCGTTACCTCCCGTCTCCGCTCCGGCCGGTCGGGCGTCCGGCGGCTCGGCTCCCGTTCGTCCCGAACCTATCAGCACGCGCGCTCAGGAGGCCCCGCGCTCCATCGCGGCGACGAGCGCGTCGAGCCGCGGCGACAGCGTCACCGGGTACGGCTCGGTCGCGGGGTCGAGCACCCGCAGCCGTTCGGGCAGCCGTTCGAGCCCCGCGCGGCAGCGCGTGCGGATCGCGTCGAGCCCCTCCGGTGGCGCGGTCCGCCGCCCGTTCGCCATCACGGGGTGCAACAACGGCTCGCCGTCGACGGGCTCGTCCTCGAGCGCGATGACGTCGTGGTGCAGGCGGCCGCCGGCGGTCGTGCGGAACACCTGTTTGCGACCCGGCAGCGTCGCCTTGCCGGCGGAGAACTTCATCTTCGGGCCGTGCGCGTCCGAGACGAGCTTGTAGACGCCGCCGAGCGTCGGTGCGTCGGCGCTCGTGCCGAGCTGCGTGCCGACTCCGAAGGCGTCGACCGGGGCGCCGTCGTCGATCAGCCCCGCGACGCGCACCTCGTCGAGGTCGCCGGAGACGACGATGCGCACGTCGTGCAGGCCCTCGTAGTCGAGGATCTTGCGTACCGCGCGCGCGAGCTCGCCGAGCTCGCCGGAGTCGATGCGCACGCCGCGCAGCCGGCTGCCCTCGGCGGCGAGCTCCCGTGCGACGTCGGCTGCGATGCGCGCGCCCTCCTCGACGTCGAACGTGTCGATCAGCAGCACGGCGCGGTCGGGGAAGTCGCGCGCGAACGTGCGGAACGCGGTGCGCTCGTCCTCGAACGCCATGACGTACGAGTGCGCCATCGTGCCGTTGACGGGGATGCCGTAGAGACGGCCGGCGAGGACGTTGGACGTCGCGGCCGCGCCGCCGACGTACGCGGCGCGCGCGGCCTTTATCGCGGCGTCGGCCGCGTGGTCGCGCCGCGGCGAGAAGTCGACGAAGTCGCGTCCACGCGCCGCGAGCGCCACGCGCGCCGCCTTCGAGGCGATCATCGTCTGGAACGTCACGCCGTTCAGCAGGAACGTCTCGACGATCTGCGCCTCGATCATCGGCGCGGTGACGCGCAGCAACGGCTCTCTGTCGAACACGATCTCGCCTTCGGCGACCGCGTGCACGTCGCCGGTGAAGCGAAGGTCGCCGAGAAACGACAGGAAGCCGTCGTCGAACATCTCGAGCGATCGCAGATAGGCGATCGAGTCGTCGTCGAAGCGCAGCGTCTCGAGGTACGACAGCGCCTGCTCGAGCCCGCACGCGACGAGGAAGTTGCGGCGCTCCGGGAGCTTGCGCACGAACAGGTCGAACGTCGCCGGCTCGTTCATCCCGTGCGCGTGATAGCTCGCCGCCATCGTGAGCTCGTAGAGGTCGGTGAGGAGCGCCGCATTGCGGTCGTCGACCCAGCTCACGGTGTCCCCCGGGGTGTCGTCACGCGACCGAGGCCCCGGCGCGCCTCATCTCTTCGAGCGCGCCGTCGCCGTCCCCGGGCTGCAGCTCCACCGCCGCGATCGCGTCGCCGACGATCGTCGTGTCGAACCCGAGACGGCGCGCGTCGAGCGCCGTCGCCTTGACGCAGTAATCGGTCGCCAGCCCGACGACGACGACGCGGCTCACGCCCCGTTCCCTCAGCAGCGGTTCGAGGCGCGTGCCGCGCTGCTCTCCCCCGGCCGGGTCGCGCACGGTGAAGCCGCTGTAGCCGTCCTCGCCGCCGGTGCCCTTGCGAACGACCTCGCCATGGACCTCGAGCTCGGGGTGGAGCTCGGCCCCCCACGTGTCGCGCACGCAGTGCACGGGCCAGATGCCGCCGTCCGTCGCGAAGTGCGGCGTCGACTCCGGATGCCAGTCCTGCGTGTAGACGACGAGCGCGCCCGCGTCGAGGGCGGCGCGTATCTCGCGGTTGACGTTGGGGACGACGCGCTCTCCGCCCGGCACGTAGAGGCTTCCGCCCGGATCGGCGAAGTCATTCTGCACGTCCACTACGACGAGCGCCGTGTGCTCGTCGTACCTTGCGTCGTCGGTCACGCGGCTCCCTCCGTCATCCCCGGCGCTCGAGTGCCGCGATGTTGTCCGCCTCCGACGGATCCGGCTCCGCCGCGAACCACGCGTCGAGCATCTCCTCCGCGACCGGGGGCGACGCGAGCCGCAGGCTCATCACGAGCACGTTGGCGTCGTTCCACCGGCGCGCGCCCGCGGCCGTCGCCGCGTCGGTGCACAGCGCGGCGCGCACTCCGCGCACCTTGTTGGCCGCGATCGACGCGCCGGTGCCCGTCCAGCAGAACAGCACGCCCGTGTCGGCGCCCTCGCCCGCGACCATCTCGCCGACCCTGCGCCCGACCTCGGCCCACGCGATGTCCTCGCCCCCGGGAGGGCCGACGAGCGTGACGTCGTGGCCGCGCTTGCGGAGCCCGTCGGCGACCGCGTCCACGACCGGGGTGTGCTCGTCCGACCCCACGACTACCTTCACGCCTCGCCTCCTCGTGCGCCCGTCGACCGCCCTCGGCCAACCTTCATTATCCGACGGCACGCGCAGAGGAGGCGCCCTGCGGGGACACGGGCTCGTCCATGCCGAGGCCGTCGTCGGGCGGCGGCTCCGGCGGCACGAGCCCGCGACGCGCGAGGCGCGTGGCCACGGCCGCGGTCCGCACGTCGCCGCGCCGCGCCGCCCACGCCCCCTGGAGGCACAGGCGCGCGCACGCGTACGTCGACGCGAGCCCGAGCGCGAGCGAACGCGCCCCGGCCTGGGCCCGGTCGTCGTCGTCCCATCGCGCCGCGCGCGCCTCGAGCTCGTCGAGCGCGGCGGCGGCGAGGGCCGCGGGCGCCGCCACCGCGTCGTCGTCGCGCACGCGCGCGAGCGCGTCGCGGCAGTCGTGCGCGAGCGCAGCGAGCGCGTCGTCGCGCTGGGCGGCGCGCAGGAAGTCGAGCGCGAGCACGTTGGTCGTGCCCTCCCAGATCGGGTTGACGTGGGAGTTGCGCACGATCGCCGGGATCGTCGAGTCCTCGCAGTAGCCGACGCCGCCAATCGCCTCCATCGCCTCGGTGACGCCGGCTACGCCCCACCGCGCGGTCGCGAGCTTCGTCACCGGCGTGAGACCGCGCAGCACGCGCGCGTCCGTCGCGTCGGCGCGCCCGTGCTCGACGGCGCCCATCAGCTCACAGCACCGGGTCACCAGCGCCATCGACGCGGCGTAGTCGGTCGCGAGGTCGGCGAGCGTCGCGCGGTGCGCCGGCATCGTCGCGAGCAGACGGCCGCCGACGCGCCGGACGCGGGCATAGGCGCGCGCCCACGCCAGCGCGCGCCCCAGGTACGCGGTCGAGCCGATGGCGTTGTGGATGCGCGTGACGTTGAGCATCGTCGCGATCAGGCGCACGCCGCCGCCCGCGCGCGGATCGCCGACGGGATGCGCGAGCGCGCCGTCGAGCTCGAGCTCCGCGGTCGGCAGGGCGCGCGTGCCGAGCTTGTCCTTGAGACGCCGCACGACGATGCCGTTGGCGCTCCCGTCGTCGAGAGTCCGATGCACGCGGAACAACGCGAGCGGCCGCGACCCTGGCGCTACGCCCTCGGGACGAGCGAGCGTCAGGGCGATCTCCGACGTCGTCGAGCTCGTGAACCACTTCGTGCCCGTCAGCCGCCACCGCCCCCGCTCGTCCACGCGCGCGATCGTTTCGGTGCCGCCGACGTCGGAGCCACCGGCCGTCTCCGTCATCCACTGACCGCTCGTCCACGCGCGCCCGGGGTCGCGCGAGGTCAGGCGCTCGACGACCGCGACGTCGTCGGGGCCCCCGTGCTGCAACAACGTGCGCGCGGCACCGTCGGTCATCGCGACCGGGCACGTGTAGAGCGCGGACGACGGACCCCACAGCGCGACCAGGCCGGCCCACGCGATCCGTACGCGCTCGCCGAGCGGCGAGCGTTCGTACGGGAGCGCGGTGACGCCCGCCTCGACGCCGATGCGGCCGAGCTCGACGTACGCGTCGGATAAGCGGATCTCGTCGACGCGGCGGCCCCACGGCGAGTACGGGACGTGGACGGGTGGCTCCGTCTCGGCGCGCCGAGCAAGACCCAGGACGCGCGGCGACACCGCGAGCGCACCCATCTCGGCGAGCTCCGGTTCGGCGGCGGCGAACGCGTCGTCGCCGAGATGGAAGTGCAGCGCCTCGCGCAGCACGCGGTCGTCGCGCCACGCGTCGCCCAGCGCCGGCGGCGTCTGCAGGAAGCCGGCCATGACGCCTAGCTTATGCTGCGCGCATGGCCGCGCCCGCCGTCGAGGTCGAGTCCCTTCGCAAGTCGTACGGGCGCTTCGAGGCCGTGCGGGGCATCGACCTGACGGTCTCGCGCGGCGAGGTGTTCGCGCTGCTGGGACCCAACGGCGCCGGCAAGACGACGACGATCGAGATCCTCGAGGGTTACCGCGCGCGCACGTCGGGGCGCGTGAGCGTGCTCGGCCACGATCCCGCGCGCGCCGGCACCGAGCTGCGGCGGCGCATCGGGATCGTCCTCCAGTCGGGCGGCGCCGAGCCGTACCTGTCGGTCGCCGAGTCGATCGACCTCTACCGCGGCTACTACCCGTCGCCGCGCCCGCGCGACGAGATCCTCGACGTCGCCGGGCTGGGCGACGTCGCGCACGAGCGCGTCAAGCGGCTCTCGGGCGGACAGCAACGCCGGCTCGACGTGGCGCTCGCGCTCGCGGGCGATCCCGAGTTGCTGTTCCTCGACGAGCCGACCACGGGGTTCGATCCGGCGGCGCGGCGCAACGCGTGGCGCGTCGTCGACAACCTGCGCGCGCTCGGCAAGACGATCGTGCTCACCACCCACTACATGGACGAGGCCCACGCGCTCGCCGATCGCGTCGCGATCGTCGTCGCGGGGCGCGTGGTCGCGCACGGCGATCCCTCGATGCTGACGCGCCGCGACGGCGCGACGAAGGTGTCGTTCGTCGCACCCGCAGGCGTCGAGCTTCCGGTCGCGTGGGCCGGGGAGCGTCGCGGCGAGCGCGTCGAGATCACCACGACGTCGCCCACCAAGCTGCTTCACGACGTCACCGCATGGGCGCTCGAGCGCTCCATCGAGCTCGACGGGTTGACCGTCGCCCGGCCGACGCTGGAGGACGTGTACCTCGAGCTGACCGCGGAAGAGCGCCACGAGGCCGCCGGCGGCGGCGACCCGGACACGGCGCGACGGCGCCGGAGGCGGCGGTGAGCGGCGGGCTCGGACTCGCGCTGCGCCAGGTGCGCTACGAGAACCGGGCGTTCTGGCGCAACCCGCCCGCGGCGGTGTTCACGTTCGCCTTCCCGCTGTTCTTCCTCGCCATGTCCTACGTCCTGTTCGGCCGCACCCGGACGCGCATCGACGGCGTGACGACCGGCATGATGACGTTCTACGTCCCCGCGATCCTCACGTTCTCGATCGTGACCGCGTGCTACACCAACGTCGCCATGGGCCTCGCGCTGGCGCGCGACCGCGGCGTGCTCAAGCGCCTGCGCGGCACGCCGCTGCCGGCGTGGGCGTACGTGTTCGGACGGATCGCGCACGCGACGCTCGTCGCGCTGCTGCTCGTCTCGCTGACCGTCGCGGCCGGCGCATTGCTGTTCGACGTCGGTCTGCGCGCCGGCGCGGCCCCCGCGTTCGCGGCGTCGCTCACGCTCGGAGCGGCGTCGTTCGCCGCGCTCGGGCTGGCGGTCACCGGCGCGGTGCGCAACGCCGACGCGGGCCCCGCCGTCGTCAACGCCACGATCCTCCCGTTGCTGTTCGTGTCCGACGTGCTCGTTCGCATCCGGCGGCCACCGGAGTGGCTCGACGCCGTCGCCGGCGCGTTTCCCGTAGCGCACCTCCAGGACGCGCTCCAGGCGGCGTTCTCGCCGGGCGCGTCCGGCGCCGGGTGGCGCGTCGACGATCTCGTCGTCGTCGCGCTGTGGGGACTCGCCGGCGCGGCGATCGCGGCGCGCACGTTCGCGTGGGAGCCGCGCAGCTGACGGGCGCGTCCGAGGGCGCGACTTTTCGGACACCCGTGCGCAAACCGCCTCCGCGACGCGCTTTTTCCGCGCGATGTCGGCCGTTCCGACAGGGCGACGCGCCGGGGCGGCGAACGTTGCGGTGGATGTCGTCCGACGGGAGGCGGCGGGACTCGTGGAGGTGCAGGTGTCCAGGAAACGACCAAGGCGGGTCCTCGCCGCGCTCGGCGCGGTGACGGCCCTCGCGGCGGGGCTCTCGCCGCAGACCGCGGCGACCGCGTCCGTATCCGTGGAGTCGCAGACCAAGCGCTACGTCGTCGTGCTGTCGGGGCAGGCGACGAGCACCGGTTTCGACGCGAACCGGGACGCCGCGCTCGCGCTCGTGCGCAACGCCGGCGGCATCGTGTCGATCGACCTGTCGCGCCAGATCGGCGTCCTCGTCGTCGACTCTCCCAACGCGCTGTTCGACGAGACGCTGCGCGCGTCGGGGCTGGTCGAGGCGGCGGCCGAGGACTTCAAGTGGAAGGCGTTCCCGTCGGCCCAGGAGGCGATCGAGTCCGGCCAGCTGACGGTCGTCGACGAGAGCTCGGTCCCGGGCTCCGGGCCCGAGGAGACCGCCGACCCGCTCGAGCCGCTGCAGTGGAGCATGCAGCAGATCCGCGCGCCGCAGGCGCACGCGATCCAGTCCGGGGGCCGGCTCGTCGACGTCGGCATCCTCGACTCCGGCATCGACGGCGACCACCCCGACTTCACGGTCGACCAGCAGGGCACCAACGTCGACTGCACCCGCGCCGCCGACTTCATCCCGCTCGGCCCGGGCATCGGCAACCCCGTCCCGTGCGAGGACAACCAGTTCCACGGCACGCACGTCGCCGGCATCGTCGCCGCGCAGGCGAACGAGATCGGCGTCGTCGGCGTCGCGCCGAACGTCACGCTCGTGCCGGTCGAGGTGTGCGACACGCTCGGCTACTGCTACTCGAGCTCGAGCGCGGCCGGGATCACCTACGCCGGCGACCAGAAGTTCGACGTCATCAACATGAGCTACTTCGTCGACGACGACGAGTTTCTCAGCAGCACGGAGTTCAAGTGCATGAGCGACCCGGTGCAGCGCGCCTTCCGCATGGCGAACGAGCGCGCGATGCGCTACGCGCGCAACCAGGGCGTGACGCCGGTCGCCGCGCTCGGCAACTCCGACGAGGACCTGGCGCACCCATCCGAGCCGTACGAGAACGAGTGCGAGGTCGTGCCGGCCGAGACCGACGGCGTCATCGGCACGAGCGCGCTCGGCCCGTCGAGCGAGAAGTCGTTCTTCTCGAACTACGGCTACGGCATGGTCGACGTCGCGGCGCCGGGCGGCAACTCCGCGAACGCGCAGCACCCGGGCCCGTGCGGCAACCAGGTGCTGTCGACGATCCCGGTGCACCTCGGCAGCTACGGCTGCTTCCAGGGCACGTCGATGGCGTCGCCTCACGCGGCCGGCGTCGCGGCGCTCATCGTGAGCGAGTTCGGCGAGGTCGGCACCGACGCCGGCGAGCCGGACGTGAGGATGCGGCCGCAGTCGGTCGAGTCGTACCTGCAGGGGACGACCGTCGACATCGGCCTGCCCGGCTACGACGAGTGCTTCGGCAACGGGCGCATCGACGCGCTGCGCGCCGTGCTCCACGACACGTCGAGGCTGTACGAGGCGAACCCGCCCTGCCCGGAGTACGCCGAGTAGGAGCGGACGCACCAGCCGGCGGGCGCCCTTCGGGGCGCC
>DASZZZ010000084.1:0-3165 GCA_036260375.1 Actinomycetota bacterium | reverse complement strand
AGCGCGCCGCGCGCGCGTCCGCGCTCGACGACGACGCGGTCGACGAGCGTGTCGGACAGGATCGTGAGGTTGGGCCGGTCGCGCGCCGGGTCGACGTAGGCGAACGCCGCGTTCCAGCGCACGCGCCCGAGCGCGTTGACCTCGAGCAGCACGGCGTCGTTGCCGCCGGCGTCGAGAAACGCGCGGTGCCACGGCGACAGCTGGTCGGGCTCCGGCGTGCGCGCCCGCAACGCGTCGCGCGCGCGCGCCAGGAACGGCGCGAGCTCGGCGTAGGTCCACCCCGGCCCCCACTCGTCGTAGTCCTCGGGCGCGCCCTCGAACAGCACGCAGCCGTACTGCGTCGAGCAACCGCCGAGAATGCGCGCTCGCCATTGCGAGCGGTCCTCTCGATCCGTCGACCACGCGTGCGTGAACGGGCGCCACCGCGCGTCGACGATCTCCTCCGGCCACCCGCCGCCGCGGAACGATCCGTAGTCCGGCCCCGCCTCGACGAGACAGACGCGGCGCCCGGGGTCCTCGCTCAACCGGCCGGCGAGCACGCACCCCGCCGTGCCGCCGCCGAGGACGAGGACGTCGTAGCCGGGCGCGCTCAAGCTCGGATGCGACCGCGCCGCGCGCCGCGTTCGTCGACCAGTCGCGCGACGAAGTCGGTCACGGAATCCACCACGCTCGACGTCTCGAACATCGAATCGTCGCCCCTCACGACGTCGACCCGAAGCCTGTCTCCGGCGCGATCGACGGTCGGCGCGAGCGTACCGGCGCGGAGCGTCTCGAAGTGCTGCCTGTAGGGCTCGCGCGCGCTGTAGACGAGCTGGATCGGGACCCGCGCTCGCACACAGCGATCGAGATCGGCGATCAGCGGCTCGTTGAGGTTCGCGACGTCGGGACCGGCCGCCCGACGCGCGAACGACGGTCGGTCCGCCCACGGTTCCGCCGCGGGCGCGGCGGCCGGCGGGGCGGTCGAGGGCGCGGGGTTGGCGAGCGACTCGACGTGAAACGGCAGCGAGACGAGGACGAGGGCAGCGACCCCCTCCATCGACGCCGCGCACGCCGTACGGGCGCCCAGGCACCCGCCCACCAAGACGTGCCGCTCGTAGCCTCGCTCGCGCATCGCGGCCCGCGCCGCGTGGAGCTCGTCGACGAGCGGCCGCGAGAGGTCGAAGTCGTGGATCGTTCCCGTGCTCTCCGCGACGCCGTGATAGGCGACGCGCAGCGACGGCACGCCGAGCTCCGAGAGCCGTGCCCCCAGCTCCGCCCACAGGCCCAGTGGCCCCGCCGTCAGGTGGTGGCTGCCACAGTTCAGGACCACGGCGGCGACGTCCGCTCTCCGAGCGGCGGGCTCGACCAGCATCCCCGACAGCTCGAACCGCTCCGCCGGGACGGAGACCGCGGTGCGGCGACCCCGCGTCGCCCGACTTTCCGACGCGATCGCCGCCGGACGCTTCTCGCCACACGCCGCCGGCGGCGCCGCGGCGAGCCAGCGCGCGGTCCGGTCGACGAGCCGACGGGACAGCGGCGACTCCTCCTCGGCCTCGAAGCGCCGGCGCTTCAGCCACCATTCGGCGACTCCGGGGATCGCCTCGACCTCGATCCGCCCGCCGCGCGCAGGATGTCGGTCCGCGAGCTGCGCGATCGCTTCCGGAAGCGCGCCGACGTGGAGTGAGAGGACCGGCCCCCGGGCTCGCTCCCGCAGCTCCTCGACGAGCCGAACCGACTCGATCTCGGCGACGAGCCGCTCCGAGAAGCGGTAGCCGAGGACGGTCAGGGACCGGTCGCCGTGCCGCGTCGATGCGCGGCGCCGCTCCGGGGAGCCGGCGAGCTCCCAGATCCGTTGGACGCGCGCCAGCGCGCGCACGTATTCACGTCCGTCGACGACGGGATCCCACAGCGCCAGAGACGTCGCCCCGAGACCGGCGGAGAGCCGCGCCGCGACGACGGCGCCGAGCCTCACGCCGACGACGGCGGGGGCGTCGCACCCGGTCGACGTCCGAAGCACGTCGCATGCTTCGCGCGCGTCCCGCAGCATGGACGCGACGGTCAGGTCCTCGAACGACCCGCCGCTCTCGCCGAGCCCGCGGTAATGGAAGCGCATCACGGCGACGCGCCGCCGCGCGAGCTCCCGGCCGAGGAGCACTTCGCGCCGGTAGTCCTTCGCGAGCTCCCATCCGATCGGGCCGCAGATCACGACGGCGCCCTCCGGCCGGGACGGCTCGTGGAGGACGGCGAAGAGGTCGCCGTGGACGAAGCCGGCGACCTCGCGCACGCGTTCACCCATCGCGGACGTCAGCCTACGCCGAGTAGCATGTCGACTTCGATCGTCACGTCTCGACAGGAACTCGGTTCGCAATGTCTCGTCAAGCGGATCACGACGACGCGATGGAGCGTCTTTCCGAGCACTTCGCGGACGCGCCCTCCACGTTCACGACGTCTCCTCTGTACAGGGAGCTGTGTGCGACCGTCGCAGACGACCGCTCGATCCTGGAGTTGCTCGTGGAATGCCGGCACGGACAGCAGCCGTCCTTCCTGTTGTTCGGAGCCGTGCACTACCTGCTGCTGTCCGGAGCCGACCATCCCCTGCGCAACTTCTATCCCTCTCTCGTGGGCGCCGCGGCGGCGGAGCCGTCGGCCGCGGGCCCGTTCCTGAAGGACTTCTGCGCGCGTTATCGCGACGAGCTGCTCGACATCGTACGCACGCGCCTCGTTCAGACCAACGTCGTCAAGCGCGTCTTCGGCCTGACGTTCGCGCTGACCGCGATCGGCGCGCGCTGCGACGAGCCCGTTCATCTCGTCGAGGTCGGCGCGAGCGCCGGCATCCATTTGCTCTTCGACAGGTACCGCTACGAGATCGGTGGTCGCACGTTCGGACGCCGAGACGCGTCCGTCACCGTGGAGACGGAGTGGCGCGGCCCGACCGAGCCGCCGGACCTCGACGACGTGCCCGCGATCGCGAGCAGGATCGGCGTCGACCTGGACCCGGTCGACGTCACCGTCGACGACGAACGGTTGTGGCTCAGGGCCCTGGTATGGCCCGAGGACCGGCGCAAGGCCGAGCTCCTCGAGGCGGCGCTCGAAGTCGTCGCCTCGGATCCGCCGACCATGGTGAAGGGCGACGCGATCGACGTCTGTCCCGCGTTGGGACGGAGTCTTCCGCCGGGCCCGCGCGTC
>DASZZZ010000083.1:0-34622 GCA_036260375.1 Actinomycetota bacterium | reverse complement strand
CGCCCTCGGGCGGCGCCGCGCGCGCGACGAGGGCGCGCACGCCGGCAAGCCGCTCCGGCCGCGCGTCGGGCTCCGGAGGGTCGCGGAGCGCGACCGCCGCGGGGCGCGGGTCGAGATCGTCGGCCGCACGACGCGCGTCGGCGCGCTCGTCCGCGGCGCGTCGCCGGCGGACATGAGGGTTGTGATCGCCGGAGGGGGGACGGCCGGCCACGTGAACCCCGCGATCGCGCTCGCGGAGGCCCTCGAGGGAGACGGGGTCTCGTTCCTCGGCACCGCGACGGGGGCCGAGGCGCGGCTCGTGCCCGCGGCCGGCTTCACGCTCGAGACGATCGACGTGCGCGGCTTCGACCGCGCGCGGCCGCTGAGCATCGTCCCGACCGCGGCGCGCGCCGCCGGCGCCGTCGTCGCGGCGCACCGCATCGTGCGCCGGATCCGGCCCGACGTCGTCGTCGGCATGGGCGGCTACGTGTCGCTTCCCGCGTGCGCCGCGGCGCGCGCGCGGCGCGTCCCGGTCGTCGTCCACGAGCAGAACGCCGTGTTCGGCCTCGCCAACCGCGTGTGCCGCCGTTGGGCGCGCGCGGTCGCGGTGTCGTTCGAGGAGACGCTCGCCGACGCCGGTCCGCGCGGAGTCGTGACGGGCAACCCCGTGGCGCGCTCGTTCGTCGACGCCGACATGGACGCGACGCGGGAGCGTGGACGGGCGCGCTTCGAGCTCGACCCGGGGCGCAAGACGCTGCTCGTGTTCGGCGGGAGCCAGGGCGCGCGCCGGCTCAACGATGCCGCGTCGGGGCTCGCCGGCGCGTGGCGCGAGCGCTCCGACGTCCAGGTCCTGCACGTCACCGGACGCGCCGCTCACGCCGCCGTCGAGCGCGCCGTCACGGCGGCGCGCGGCGACGGCCCGCTCGTGTACCGCGTCGTCGCGTTCGTCGACGGGATGCTCGACGCATACGGCGCGGCCGACGTCGCGCTGTGCCGCTCCGGCGCGACGACGGTCGCCGAGCTCGGCGTCACCGGCGTTCCGGCGGTGCTCGTGCCGTATCCGTATCACCGCGACCGCCAGCAGGAGCGCCATGCGCGCGCGCTGGAGCGCGCCGGCGCCGCGGTCGTGCTCGACGACGCGGCAACCGACACGGACTCCGTCGCGCGCACTGCGGGGGCGTTGCTGGACGACGACGACCGGCGCGCCGAGATGCGCGCCCGTGCGCGCGCCCTCGGCCGTCCCGACGCGGCCGCCGCCCTCGCGCGCGTCGTGCGGGAGGCGGCGTGACGCTGGCGGGGGCTCGCCGGGTCCACTTCGTCGGCATCGGCGGCGCCGGGATGTCGGCGATCGCCAAGGTGCTGGTCGAGCGCGGGATCGAGGTCACGGGCTCGGACCTCAAGCGATCGCGCGCCGCCACGGTGCTCGAGGCGATGGGCGCGGGCGTCCACGTCGGGCACGACGCCGGGCTCGTCGAGGGCGCCGACGCGGTCGTGGTGTCGTCGGCGATACCGGAGCGCAACCCCGAGCTCGCCGCCGCCCGCGCCGCCGGCATCCCGGTCGTCACGCGCGGCGAGGCGCTCGCGGCGGTGCTGTCGGACACACGCGCGATCGTCGTCGCCGGCACGCACGGCAAGACGACGACGACGTCGATGATCGTCTCGATCCTGCGCGCCGCGGGCCGCGACCCGACCTATCTCGTCGGCGGCGGCCTCAACGACGCCGGAACGAACGCGCGCTTCGGGCGCGACGACGTCGCGGTCGCCGAGTCCGACGAGAGCGACGGCTCGTTCCTGTTGCTCCAGCCGCACGTCGCCGTCGTGACCAACGTCGAGGCCGATCACGTCGACTACTGGCCGTCGCTCGACGAGCTGCGCGCCGCGTTCGCCCGCTTCATGGGGCGCGTGCCTCCGGACGGAGCCGTCGTCGTGCCGGCGGACGACGACGCCGTCGTCGCGGCGGCGCGCGCGACGGGCCGGCGCGTCGTGCGCTTCGGCGACGGCGGCGAAGTCCGCGCGTCGGGCGTGTCGTTCGGCGGCGGGGGAGCGCGCTTCACGCTGCACGCGCCTGGCGGCGACGCCGACGTCACGCTGCGCGTGCCCGGGATGCACAACGTCCTCGACGCGCTGGCGGCCGCGGCCGCCGCGCTCGAGACCGGCGCCGACGTCGCGAGCGCGGCGAGGGGCCTCGGCGACTACGCGGGCGTCGAGCGGCGCTTCCACGTCCGCGGGCGCGTCCGCGGGGTGACGGTGATCGACGACTACGCGCACCATCCCACCGAGGTGCGAGCGACGCTTGCCGCGGCGCGGCCGGGCCCATGGCGGCGCGTCGTCGCCGTGTTCCAGCCGCACCGCTACTCGCGCACGCGCGCGTTCGCGCGCGAGTTCGGGGCCGCGTTCGAGGACGCGGACCGCGTCGTCGTCACCGACGTGTACGGCGCCGGGGAACAGCCGCAGCCCGGCGTGTCCGGGAAGCTCGTCGCCGACGCCGTGTGCGCGGCCCTGCCGGGACGGCCGGTCGCGTACCTGCCGCACCGCGACGAGCTGCTGTCCTACGTCGTCGCGACGGCACGCCCCGGCGACGCGCTGCTGACGCTCGGCGCCGGCGACGTGACGACCGTGGGCGAGGAGGTGCTCGCGCGCCTGGGGGCCGGACCGTGACGCTCGCGGGCGTGGAGAGGCGGCTGCGCGGCCGCGTGCGCGGCGCGGTCGCGTGCGACGTCTCGCTGGCGCGCTTCACGACCTACCGGCTCGGCGGTCCGGCCGCCCTGTGCGTGGAGCCCGCCGGCGCGTCGGACCTCGAGCTCCTCGGCGACGCGCTGCGCGCAGAGGGCGTCGGCCCCGACGAGGCGCCCGTGCTCGTGCTCGGACGCGGCTCGAACGTCGTCGTCTCCGACGCGGGGTGGCCGGGCGTCGTCGTACGCGTCGGCGCGCGGCTGGCGCGGGTCGACGCGGACGGCGAACGCGGGCTGCGCGCGGGGGCCGGGACGTCGCTGCCCCTGGTGGCTAACTGGGCCGCGCGGCGCGGCCTGTCGGGCATGGAGTTCGCGGTCGCCATACCCGGGTCCGTGGGCGGCGGCGTGCGCATGAACGCGGGCGCGCACGGACGCGACGTCGCCGGCGCGCTCGTGCGCGCGACCGTCTTCGACCTGCGCGCGTTGGACGTGTCCGAGCGCGCCGCGCACGCGCTCGACCTGTCGTACCGGCACTCGAACCTCGCCGACCACGAGGTCGTGCTCGACGCGACGTTCGAGCTCGAGCCCGCGCCGCGCGACGACGTGCGCCGGCGCATGGACGACTACCGGCGTCACCGCGCCGAGACGCAGCCCGGGGCGGTGCAGAACGCGGGCAGCACGTTCAAGAACCCGGACGGCGACGCGGCGGGACGGCTGGTCGAGGCCGCGGGGCTGAAGGGGTTTCGCGTCGGCGGCGCGCGCGTTTCAGAGCTCCACGCGAACTTCTTCGTCGCGGACGACGGCGCCAGTGCCCAGGACGTCTACGACCTCGTGGCCGCGGTGCGCGCGCGCGTGCACGACAGGTTCGGCGTCGGCCTCGAGACCGAGGTCCGCTTCGTCGGTGCGTTCGGCGAGCGGGTCGAGAGCACCGCGGGAGGATCGCGA
The DNA here is from genome assembly GCA_036260375.1 of Actinomycetota bacterium. GTDB lineage: Bacteria > Actinomycetota > CADDZG01 > CADDZG01 > WHSQ01 > DASZZZ01. The sequence continues at coordinate 31,026 of DASZZZ010000083.1, read as the reverse complement.
TGAGCGCACGCGTCGACGCCGATCCGCGCATCAGCCGGCGCCGGCGCGCCGTGGAGCGGTCGCGCAGGCGGAAGCTCGCGCTCCGGTGCGCGCTCGCCGGCACCGTCGTCGTCACTGCGTGGGGCGTCTTCTACTCGCCGCTGCTGCGCGTCGACGCGGTCAGGGTGGTCGGCGCGACGCACACCACGACCGACGACGTCGTCGCCGCGGCGGGGCTCGGACCCGAGGACAACGTGCTCTTCCTCGACGTCGGCGAGGTGGCGCGCGCCGCCGAGTCCCTGCCGTGGGTGCGCAGCGCCGAGGTCGACAAGATGCTCCCCGGCACCGTGCGCGTGCGCGTGGTCGAACGGACGCCGGCGCTCGTGCTCGCGCTGGACGGGCACCGCTGGACGATCGACCGTGCCGGCCGCGTGCTCGCGCCGGCCGACGACGACGGCCGCCTCCCGGTGCTGACCGGCGTGGTTGCGCGCGTCGCGCCGGGGGAGCGCGTCGAGGGCGCCGCTGCGGAGCACGCGCTCGCGGTCTGGCGCGCGCTGCCGCGGCGACTGCGCGGCGACGTGCGGGCCGTCGTGGCGCCGTCCGTCGAGCGCATCACGCTGCTGCTCGCCGACGAGACGCAGGTGCGCTACGGCGCCGCCGAGCGCGTGCGCGCCAAGAACGAGGTGCTGGCCGCGCTGCTCGCGCGGCTGCGAGCCGAGGGCCGCCGCGTTACCTACGTCGACGTCCGCGTCCCCACGAGCCCGGCGGTGGCGGACGTCGCGCCGGCGGGCGGGAGGCCTGCCGGCGGCGACGCGGGCGCGGACGTGGCGACGCCGAGCGCGGCCGCCGACTCCGCGCCGGCGCCGTAGCGCTCGAGCCGTAGGGCATCGCGCCAAGACCCGGCCGCGACGCGCGCGAACCGCACGACGCGACGACGTTCGTCGGGGCGCGTCCGGTCCGCGCCGCGTATCGATGCTCGCCTCCGTTCCCTTGACGCCCTCGCGTCGCGTCGCTATATTCCTCAACCATCCGTGCAGGTTGACATAACTATAAGCCTCACCTTGAGGGTCGAGCTTTCCCAGACGCCCTCTGACCTGGGACGACGCCGCGGCACGGGACGTGAGCGGCGAACGGTCTAGCGACGATCGAGGCTTGAGAGGAGGTCGCAACATGGCGACGGGGCCCCAGAACTACCTCGCGGTCATCAAGGTGGTCGGCATCGGCGGTGGTGGCGTGAACGCCGTCAACCGCATGATCGAGGTCGGCCTGAAGGGCGTGGAGTTCATCGCGGTGAACACCGACGCCCAGGCGCTGCTGATGTCGGACGCGGACGTCAAGCTCGACATCGGGCGCGAGCTGACGCGCGGGCTGGGAGCCGGCGCCGACCCGGGGGTCGGGCGCCAGGCCGCGGAGGAGCACCGTGACGAGATCGAAGAGGTGCTCAAGGGCGCCGACATGGTGTTCATCACCGCCGGCAAGGGCGGCGGCACCGGCACCGGGGGCGCGCCCGTGGTGGCGGAGATCGCGAAGTCGCTCGGCGCGCTGACGATCGGCGTCGTGACGCGTCCGTTCGGCTTCGAGGGCCGTCAGCGCGCGCTCAAGGCGGAGCAGGGCATCGCGTCGCTGAAGGAGAAGGTCGACACGCTCATCGTCATCCCGAACGACCGCCTGCTCGACGTTGGCGACGCGACGACGTCGGTGCTCGAGGCGTTCCGCATGGCCGACGAGGTCCTCCTCCAGGGCGTCCAGGGCATCACCGACCTCATCACGACGCCGGGCCTGATCAACCTCGACTTCGCCGACGTCAAGGCGGTCATGACCGACGCCGGCTCGTCGCTCATGGGCATCGGCCAGGCGCGCGGCGAGAACCGCGCCCAGGAGGCCGCCAAGGCCGCGATCTCGTCGCCGCTGCTCGAGGCGTCGATCGACGGCGCGCGCGGGGTCCTGCTCAACATCGCCGGCGGGTCCGACCTCGGGTTGTTCGAGGTCAACGAGGCGGCCGCGCACATCTCCAAGGCGGCGCACCCCGACGCCAACATCATCTTCGGCGCGGTCGTCGACGACACGCTCGGAGACGAGGTCCGCGTCACCGTCATCGCGGCGGGCTTCGACCGCTGGGGCCAGCGCGAGGCCGAGGAGATCGTCAAGCCCGAGGAGGAGATCTTCTCGATGCCGGCGGTCGGCGCGGCCGAGTCGGTGTTCTCCGACGGCAAGGAGACGGAGCGCGAGCGGCGCGAGCGTCTCGTGTTCGACGCCGAGGACGATCTCGACGTCCCGTCGTTCCTTCGCAACGAGTAGAGACACGGCGCACTCCCCCACGGGCGGGGCCGGTTGGTCCCGCCCGTCGCGCGTCCCGGCCCGGCCGCCCGATGCCTCCGTTGCCGCGCTCGGGCCGCCCGGCGCGCGCACGCTCCGGCGCGATGAAAGACTCCACGCCGTGACCCCGTCCCCACGGCTCGTCCGCACGACCGGTGCCGTGCCGCTGCTCGTCGACCCCGACGCGCGCTCGCACGGCGTCCTCGTCGCGTTCAGCGGTCGCAGCGGAGGCGTCAGCCGCGGCGCGTTCGCGTCGCTCAACCTCAGCGGCCGCGTCGGCGACGACGACGACGCCGTCGCGGAGAACCGCCGGCGCGTCGCCGCGGCCGCCGGCTTTCCGCCGGAGTCGCTCGTGTTGCCGCGTCAGGTCCACGGCGCGCGCGTCGTCGAGCTCGACGCGCCGCGCGCCGCCCCCGAGTGCGACGGTCTCGTCGCCCGCGCGCAGGACGTGACCGTGGGAGTGCTGACCGCCGACTGCGCACCGGTGATCGTCGCGGGCGAGCGCGGAGTCGCGGCGCTGCACGCGGGGTGGCGCGGGCTCGTCGCGGGCGTCGTCGAGGCCGGAGTCGCGCGCGTCGGCGCGCCGCGTGTGGCGTGGGTCGGTCCCGCCATCCGGGCGTGCTGCTACGAGGTCGGCGACGAGGTCGTCGACGCCTTCCGCGCGCGCGGCCTTCCGGTCGCGCGCGCACACCGCGTCGATCCCGCCGACGCGGCGGCCGCGGCGCTGCGCCGCGCCGGCGTCGCACGCGTGGCGGTCGCCGACGAGTGCACGTCGTGCGACGCGCGCTACTTCTCGCACCGGCGCGACGGGATCGGCGGGCGCCAGGGTGCGTTCGCGGCGATCGCCGGCGCCGGCGCGCCGTGACGGCAGGCGCGCTGTGACGGTCGCCGAGCGCGTCGCCGCCGTGCGCGAGCGCATCGCGCGCGCCGCGGAGCGCGCCGGGCGCGACCCCGCCGGCGTGCGCCTCGTCGCCGTGTCGAAGACGTTCGGTGCCGACGCGGTGCTCGAGGCGGCGCGCGCCGGCGTGACCGACTTCGGCGAGAACCGCGCGCAGGAGCTGCGTCACAAGGCCGCCGCGGTCGGCGACGCCGTGACGTGGCACTTCGTCGGCCACCTGCAGTCGAACAAGGTGCGGGCGGTCGTGGGCGTCGCGCGCGTCGTGCACTCGGTCGACCGGCCCGGCCTCGCAGAGGCGCTCGCGCGCCGGGCGCGCTCTGTCGGCGTCGTCCAGGACGTCCTCGTCGAAGTCAACGTCGCGGCGGAGGCGTCCAAGCACGGCTGTGAGCCGCCCGCCGCGCCGGCGCTCGCCGACGAGATCGCGTCGTACGACGAGCTCGCGTTGCGCGGCGTGATGGCGATCCCGCCGCTAGCGCCCGATCCCGAGGCGTCGCGCCCACACTTCCGCGCGCTCGCCGCGCTGCGCGACGAGATCGCCGTCCGCCACCCCGGCGCGGTCGACCTGTCGATGGGCATGAGCGGCGACTTCGAGGTCGCCATCGAGGAAGGCGCGACGATCGTGCGCGTCGGCGAGGCGATCTTCGGTCCGCGCACCTCGGCGTGACCACGCTCGGGTGACCTGCCGGCGCGCCGGCGCGGCGCGCCACGATCGGGTATCCAGACGGCGGCGAGCGACGACCCCATTTCGGCGCGGCCCCCGCGCGGGATATCCTCTTCGCCCATGGCAGGCATCTGGCGCAAGACGCTCATCTACCTCGGCCTCGTGGAGGACGAGGAGCTCGACGAGTACGGCGCCTACGACGACCTCGAGAGCGACGAGCCGCGCGACGACCGCCGCAGCCGCGTCCGGCGGCTCGACGAGGCATCGGCGACGCCGGCGCGCCGGCGCGACGCGGTCGTGCGCGCGATGCCGACGCCCGGAGGGGCGGCGCGCTTCCACCTCGTGCAACCGAGCTCGTTCAACGACGCGCAGGAGCTCGGCGACAAGTTCCGCGAGGGCTACTCGGTGCTCATGAACCTCCAGGCCGTCGATCCCGAGCTGTCGCGGCGCCTCGTCGACTTCGCGAGCGGGCTCGCGTACGGCCTCGGGGGCTCGATGCAGCCCGTGGCCGAGAAGGTGTTCCTCGTCACGCCCGCCGGCGTCCAGGTCTCCGCGGAGGAGCGTCGCCGCTTCCTCGAGGAGCGCGGCTTCTTCAACCAGGCGTAAGCGGAGCGCGTGGCGAACCCGCTGCTCGAGCTCCTCTGCGTCGCGCTGTCGGTGTACACGCTCGTGCTGTTCGGGCGCGTCATCCTGTCGTGGGTCCAGGCGTTCGGGCGCGTGCCGCCGGCGCTCGCACCGATCGCCGACTTCACCTACCGCGTGACCGAGCCGCTCGTCGCCCTCGTCCGGCGCTACGTGCCGACGGTCGGCATGCTCGATCTGTCGGTGCTCGTGATCTTCCTCGTCCTGAGCATCGTCCAGCGCGCGCTCGGCTGCGGCGGGCTCCTGTGACGGAGACGGCCGACTAGCTGCGCGGAAACCCGGGCCGCGCCCCCTTTTCCTGCGATACTGCGCGCATGGACCTGACGGCGCGCGACGTCAACGAGAAGCAGTTCCACGACGCGTGGCGGGGCTACAACCAGGAGGAGGTCGACGACTTCCTGGACCGCGTCGCGGAGACGCTCGAGCGGCTCCAGCGCGAGAACGCCGCGCTGCAGCAGCGGATTAGCGAGCTCGACCAGGCGGTCGCCGGCAGCCGCGACACCGAGGAGATGCTCAAGAAGACCCTCGTCACGGCGCAGCATGCCGCCGAGGAGGCGGTCGCCAAGGCCAAGGCGCGCGCCGGCGAGCTCGTCGCCGAGGCGGAGGAGCGGCTGCGGCGCGTCGACGAGGAGATCGAGACGCGCGTCGCCCACGCGGAGGAGGAGTCGCGCACCAAGATCGCCCAGGCGGAGCGAGATCTCGACCGGGCGCGGCGCGAGCTCGACGAGCGCTCGACGCGGATCGCCGACTTCGAGGCCGAGGCGAAGACCCGCCTCAAGGCGTTCTTCGAGCAGCAGCTGGCGGCGCTCGAGGCGCTCGGAGAGCGTCCACCCGACGCCGCGCGGCCCCCGGGAGAGGTCCGCACCGGCCCGTGGGCGCGGTCCGAGGCGCCGCCCGCGCCGGCGGCCGACGCGGATGCGCCCGACGCCGCCGTGCCGCCCGCGCAGCCCGCCGAGGACGACGCGACCGTGCACGGGCTGTTCTCGCGCGACCAGGGATGACACGGGGCTCGTCCGCGCCTCGATGACCGCGCTCGTCGGCTCGTCGCTCGCCCTGCTGCCGCTGTCCGCCCTCGCCCTCGTGCTCGGATGGGCCGGCGCCAGCGAGGTCCTCATCTGGGCCTCGATCGCGGCGAGCTCGGCCTCCTTCGTGCTCCTGGCGGTCGCGTACGCGCGCAGCCGCACGGGCGCCCCCCGGCGCCGGCGCGACGACGACCGCGCCGCGCCCGCAACCCGCTAGGGAGGCCGCCAGTCGTAGTTTCTGCTTATTCATCGGGCGGCCCGCATGGTCGACACTTGTACCAACCCCGCGCTACCGGAGGTCTGGTGCATCCTGTGAAAATCCTGGTCGTCGACGACGACGACGCGATCAGAAGCGTCCTTCGGATCGCGCTCTCGGTCGACGACGCCGTCGGCGAGGTGCGCGACGCGCGTGACGGTCGCGACGCCCTGCGCGTCGTGCGCGACTTCGAGCCCGACATCGTGCTGCTCGATTTCTGGATGCCGGTCATGGACGGCCGCGAGGTCGCCGAGCGCATCCGCGTGGCGCGCCCCGGCGCGCTCATCGTGGCGTTCTCCGGCGTGCTCGACGACAGGCCCGAGTGGGCCGACCACCTGTGCGTCAAGGGCGAGCTACCCGACATCCCGTCGCTGGTCCGGCTCCTGGAGATCGACGCCGCCAGCTGACCGCGCCGGCGCTCAGCCGGCACGCTGCAGCGCGAAGGCGACGCGCCCGTCGTCGACGACGACGTCGCCGCGCGCCGCGTCGGGCGGTCCGTCTCCGTCGAGGCGCACGTCCGTCGCCAGCACCTCGTCGGCGACGTAGCCCGAGTGGCGTTGGAGGGCGTCGGCCGCGACCCGCCCGTCGGGCGCGAGCCACAGCTCGATGCGGTCGTCGACGCGCAGCCCGGCCGCCTTGCGCAGGTCCTGCACCGCGCGCACGACCTCGCGCGCGATGCCCTCGCCGACGAGCGCGGGCGTCAGCTCGACGTCGAGCGCGACGCCGTGGGCGCCCTCGCGCGCGAGGGCGAATCCGGCGCGGCCCTCGATGCGCACGTCGAGATCGTCGGGCACGAGCTCGACCGCGTCGCCGTCGACGTCGAGCGACACGCGCCCGCGCCGCTCGAGCTCGCCCACGAGCGCCCCGGCGTCGGCGCGCGCCAGCGCCGCGGCGATCGCCTTGACGCGCGCGCCGAAGCGGGGGCCGAGCGCCTTGAAGTTCGGCTTGACCTCGTACGACACGAGCTCCTCGAGGCCGCGCGCGACCTCGACGTCCTTGACGTTGAGCTCCTCGGCGACGAGCGGCTCGAGACCGGACAGGAGCTCCGCGTCGGCCGCCGGCATCACGACGAGCGCGCGCCTGAGCGGTTGGCGCACGCGCACCTTGGCGTCGGTGCGCGCCGCCCGGCCGAGCGTCACGAGCTTGCGCGCCAGCGCCATGCGGCGCCGGAGGCCGTCGTCGGCGCGGTCGTTGCCGACCTCGGGCCACGACGCGAGGTGCACGGACGGGGGCGCGTCGTCGAGGGGGCCGGTGAGGTTCGTGTAGATCTCGTCGGCGACGAACGGCGTGAACGGCGCGGTGAGCTTCGCGACCGCGACGAGGCACTCCCACAGCGTCGCGAACGCGGCGCGCGTGTCGGCGTCGTGTCCCGAGCGCCAGAACCGCCGGCGCGACCTGCGCACGTACCAGTTCGAGAGGTCGTCGACGAAGCGCTCGATGCGGCGGCCGGCCCGCGTCGCGTCGAACGCCTCGAGCGCGCCGGTGCTCTCGCGCACGGTGTCGTACAGCTCGGCGAGGATCCACCGGTCCATCTCGCCGCGCTCGCTCACCGGCACGTCGGAGGTTCCGGGCTCGTAGCCCTCGAGCGACGCGTACGTCACCCAGAACGAGTACGTGTTCCACAGCGTGAGCAGGTACTTGCGCAGCGCCTCCTCGACGATGTCGAGCGACACGCGCCGCGCCGACCACGGCGTCCCGGCCGTCAGCATGTACCAGCGCAGCGGGTCGGCCCCCTGCGCGTCGAACACCGTCCACGGATCGACGATGTTGCCGAGGGACTTCGACATCTTGCGACCCTCGCCGTCGAGCAGGAGCCCGAGGCACACGACGTTGCGATAGGAGCTCTGTCCGCGCACGAGCGTCGCGATCGCCAGCAGCGAGTAGAACCAGCCGCGCGTCTGGTCGATCGCCTCGGAGATGAAGTCGGCCGGGAAGCGTCGCTCGAAGACGTCCTCGTTCTCGAACGGGTAGTGCCACTGTGCGAACGGCATCGAGCCGGAGTCGAACCACGCGTCGATGACGCTCGGCACGCGCCGCGCGCGCTCGCCGCACTCGGGACACGCGATCTCGATGTCGTCGACGAACGGCCGGTGCGGGTCGACGTCGGAGACGTCGCGGCCCGCGCGCTCCGACAGCTCCGCGAACGACCCGACGCAGGTCGCGTGCCCGCGCGCGCAGCGCCACACCGGCAGCGGCGTCCCCCAGTAGCGGTCGCGCGACAGCGACCAGTCGACGTTGTTCGCGAGCCAGTCGCCGAAGCGTCCGTGCTTGATCGTGGGCGGCTGCCAGGTGACGTCCTCGTTGGACGCTTGCAGCTCGCCGCGCATCTGCGACGTGCGCACGTACCAGTCCTTGCGCGCGTAGTAGATGAGCGGCGTCTTGCACCGCCAGCAATGCGGGTAGGCGTGCTCGTACGGCTCGCTGCGGAACAGGCGGTCGTGCGCGCGCAGCTGCTCGACGATGCGCTCGTCGGCGTCCTTGAACCACAGCCCCGCGAACTCGCCGCCCTCCGGTGCGACGCGCCCCGACGAGTCGATGATCTGCACGATCGGCAGGTCGTCGCGCTTGGCGACCGCCATGTCGTCCTCGCCGTAGGGCGCGAGGTGCACGAGGCCCGAGCCCTCGTCGGTCGCGACGAAGTCGCCGGGACGGACGCGGTGCCCGCGCTCGCCGCTCGGCACGAACGGGAACGGCGGCTCGTAGCGGCGTCCGACGAGATCGCGCCCCGCGGTCGTCGCGACCGCGTCGACGCCGTCGCCGAGCAGCGCCGCGACGCGGTCGGACGCGACCACCAGCAAGCGCCCCGGCAGCTCCGGGTCGGGCACGGTCGCGTACTCGACGTCCGGCCCGACCGCGACGGCCATGTTCGCCAGCAGCGTCCACGGCGTCGTCGTCCACACCAGCAGCGCGGTGGCGGGGTCGTCGGCGAGCGGGAAGCGGACGTAGACGGACGGGTCCGTCACGGTCTGGTACGCGCCCGGCTGGTGCTGCTCGTGCGAGCTCAGCGAGGTCTCGCAGCGCGGGCAGTACGGGACGGTCTTGAAGTCCTCCTCCAGCAGGCCCTTGTCCCAGATCTGCTTGAGCAGCCACCACACGCTCTCGACGTAGTCGCGCGACATCGTCTGATAGGCGTCGTCGAGGTCGATCCAGAACCCGAGGCGCTCGGTGACGCGCTCCCAGTCGTCGACGTAGCGCCGCACCGAGGCGCGGCAGCGGCGCACGAACTCCTCGATGCCGACCTCGTCCTCGATCTGGCGCTTGGCGGTGATGCCGAGCTCCTTCTCGACCTCGATCTCGACCGGCAGCCCGTGGCAGTCCCAGCCGCCCTTGCGGTGCACGTGGTGCCCCCGCATGGTCTGGAAGCGGCAGAACAGGTCCTTGAACGCGCGCGCCTCGACGTGGTGGATCCCCGGCTTGCCGTTGGCCGTCGGCGGGCCCTCGTAGAAGACCCATTCCGGGCGGTCGCCGCCGGCGTCGAGCGATCGCCGGCAGACGTCGCCCTCGGCCCAGAAGCGCATCACGCGCGCCTCCATCTCGGGCCACGAGACGCGTGCGTCGACGGGGCGGTACCGGTCACCGGGCATGGCGCCAAGAGTAGCCGCCGCCGGGCCGCCGCCACGCCGGGAGCGGGCCGCGCGCGGCGCCGGTGCGCCCGCCGTCCGGGGGCCGGGGGCCGAGGTGGTCGGTGTGCTATCGTCCCGCGCCCATGAGCCCGGCCAAGCGCCCGAAGTCGACCTCCGGCCGCGCCAAGAAGACGTCGTCGGGGGGCTCGTCGGCGCGCAAGGCCGCGGCCAAGAAGACCTCGGCGCGCAAGGCCGCGGCCAAGAAGACGGCGGCCAAGACGAGTCGCGCGAGCTCCGCGAGGACGGGCGGCGCGTCCGGCGCGAAGAAGAAGACCGCCGCGCGCAAGACCACCACGCGCAAGTCGTCGGCGCGCAAGACGACCGCCCGCAAGACCACGGCACGCAAGACGACGGCCCGCAAGACCACGGCCCGCAAGACCACCACGCGCAAGTCGTCGGCGCGCAAGCCGGCGCCCCGCAAGACGACCGCCGGCAAGACGACCGCCGGCAAGACGACCGCGGGCAAGACGACCGCCGGCAAGACGACCGCCGGCAAGTCCGCCGGCCGCAAACCCACGGCGCGCGGCACGACCGCTGCGGCGCCGCCGGCCGCCGCGGATGCAAGGCGGTCTCGGCCGCAGCGCGACAGCGGGGGGCGCCTCGACCGCGACGAGCTCGTCGACGTCCGGCGCACGCTCGAGGCGGAGCGCGCCGAGCTGCGGCGTCAGCAGGCGGAGCTCGAGCAGGACTCGTTCGACGGCACGCAGTCCGACCTCACCGGCGAGGTCGGGCTCGACGAGGACTTCGCCGACGCCGGCACCGCGACGTTCGACCGCGAGCGCGACCTGTCGATCCGCAACAACATCCGCGACCTGCTCGACCAGATCGAGCGCGCGCTCGAGCGGATCGACGAGGGGACGTACGGCACGTGCGAGCGCTGCGGGCGGCCGATCGACACCGCGCGCCTCAAGGCGCTCCCGCACGCGTCGCTGTGCATGGACTGCAAGCGGCGCGAGGAGCGCGCGCGCTAGAACGCCCTCCGGCGGCGGTCTGCTAAGCAGATGACGTGACCCGCGCGCCCGGCCTCTACCGCATCCTGCTCGCGACCGCCGCCGTCGTCGTCGCCCTCGACCAGCTCACCAAGGAGCTGGCGCTCGACGCGCTCGCCGGGGGCCGGGTCGTCGACGTCGTCGAGGGCGCCGTGTCGCTGCGTCTGACGTTCAACTCCGGCGGCGCGTTCGGGCTGTTCCAGGGTCACCCGACCGTGTTCCTCGTCGCGACGGTCGTGGTCGCGGTCGCCATCCTCGTGTGGGCACGCCGCGTCGAGCACCGGTCGTGGGCGGTCCCGCTCGGCATGGTCCTCGGCGGCGGCGTCGGCAACGTCGTCGACCGCGTCGTGCGCGACACGCCCGGCGTCGTCGACTTCGTCGACCTCCACGTGTGGCCGGTGTTCAACCTCGCCGACTCGTGCATCGTCACCGGGGTCGCGCTGCTGCTGTGGCTCAGCGCGCGCAGCGCGCCGCGCCCCGCCGACGGCGACTCGCGACCGGTGCGGCCGTGATCCGGTTCGTCGCCGCGGCCCACGACGCGGGCCGCCGGGTCGACGTCGTGCTGTCGGAGCACGCCGGCGTCACGCGCACGCACGCGCAGCGCGCCGTGCGCGACGGCAGCGTGACCGTGCGCGGCGTCGCGGTGCGCCCGAGCCACCGCCTCGAGGAGGGCGACGAGGTCGCCGGGACGCTGCCGCCGGCGGTGTTCGCGCCGCCCGAGCCCGAGGACATCCCCGTCGCGGTCGCCTACGAGGACGACCGCGTCCTCGTGGTGTCGAAGCCCCCCGGGCTCGTCGTCCACCCCGCGCGCGGCCACCGCGCCGGCACGCTCGTGAACGCGCTGCTCGGGCGCGGCGGGCCGCTCGCGGCTGCGACGTCGGTGCGCCCCGGCATCGTGCACCGTCTCGACAAGGACACCTCGGGCCTGCTCCTCGTGGCGCGCGACGACGACGCCCGCGCGAGCCTCGTCGACGCCCTGCGGGCGCGCGCCGTCGAGCGCCGCTACGTCGCGCTCGTGCGCGGCCGCCCCCCGGCCGCGTCGGGGACGATCGACGCGCCCGTCGGGCGCCACCCGAGACGGCGCACGCTCATGGCGGTCGTCGACGGCGGCCGCCCGTCGGTGACGCACTACCGGGTGCTCGGCGAGACCCCGGAGGCCGCGCTCCTGGAGGTGTCGCTCGAGACCGGCCGGACGCACCAGATCCGCGTCCACATGTCGCACGTGGGCCATCCTGTCGTCGGCGACCGCACGTACGGCGGCGGGGGCGAGCCGGCCGGGCGCCTGGGCCTCACCCGTCCGTTCCTGCACGCGTGGCGCCTGCGCTTCCCGCACCCCGACGACGGCCGCGTCGTCGACGTCGCCGACCCGCTCCCGGCCGACCTCGTCGCCGCCCTCGACACCGCCGGGCTCGCGGTCCCGGCGCCGTGACGGCCGGCGCGTCCGTCCACCGTCCGTCCACAGGAGATCCCCAGGCCGGGGGCCTTGTCGCCAACAGGCGAACCGGCCGACGATGGCCGCATGAGCCCGCGGCGGCGCGGCCGGCGACCGGAACGGCCGCGCCGCCGTAGGTCCAACGAGAGCGCCGGAAAGCCGCGGGCCGGGCGGCCGGAGATGACATCCTTGTCATTCGCCGACCGGGCGGCGCCGGGGGTCCCCGCCCGCGCCGGTCCGTCCGTGTCGAGAGCTGCGAAAGGAGTCCATAGCGTGGTCGTCGCGAAGAGCTCGGGGGGTCGGTCGTGAGCTTCGTGCACCTCCACGCGCACACCGAGTACTCGATGCTCGACGGCGCCAGCCGCGTCGACGACATGTTTCGCGCCGCCGCCGATGCCGGGATGCCGGCGTGCGCGATCACAGACCACGGCGTCATGTACGGCGCGCTCGAGTTCTACCGGACCGGCCGGCGTCACGGCGTCAAGCCGATCCTCGGCATGGAGGGCTACCTCTTCGGCGGCGACCGGCGCGAGAAGCCGGCGCAGCGCGACAACACCGAGCGCACGTACCACCTCACGCTGCTGGCGTCGGACGACACCGGCTACGGCAACCTCGTGAAGCTGTCGTCGCGCGCGTGGCTCGAGGGCTTCCACTACCAGCCGCGCTCGGACTGGGAGCTGCTCACCGAGCACGCCGAGGGCGTCATCTGCTTGTCGGGCTGCCTGTCGGCCGAGATCCCCAAGCTGATCGTCGGCGGCGACCCCGCCGGCGCGCGCCGCAAGGTCGCGCAGTACCGCGAGCTGTTCGGGGACCGCTTCTACCTCGAGCTCCAGGACCACGGCATCCCGGCGCAGCGCCCGCTCAACGACGAGCTCGTCGCGATCGGCAAGGAGATGGGCATCCCGTGGGTGTGCACCAACGACTCCCACTACACGCACAAGGACGACGCCGCGGCCCACGAGGTGCTGCTGTGCATCAACACGGGCAGCGAGCTGTCGGACCCGAACCGCTTCAAGTTCGACTCGGAGGAGTTCTACGTCAAGACGCCCGAGGAGATGGCCGCCGCGTTCGCGCGCTGGCCGGGCGCGTGCGAGACGACGCTCGAGGTCGCGGAGCGCTGCAACGTCGAGATGTCGTTCGGCAACCTCCTGCTGCCGCGCTTCGAGGTGCCCGACGGCGAGACGCTCGACGGCTACCTCCGGCGGCTCGTCGACGAGGGCCTCGCCCGCCGCTACCGCGACGGAGGCGCCGCGGCGCGCGAGCGCGCGGACTACGAGCTGCGCGTCATCGCCGACATGGGCTTCGCCGGCTACTTCCTCGTCGTCGCCGACTTCGTCAACTGGGCCAAGCGCGGCGGCATCCGCGTCGGGCCGGGCCGCGGCAGCGCGGCGGGGTCGGTCGTCAGCTACGCGCTCGGCATCACCGAGCTGGACCCGTTGCGCTACGACCTCATGTTCGAGCGCTTCCTGAACCCCGAGCGCATCGCGATGCCCGACATCGACATCGACTTCGACGAGCGCCGGCGCGGCGACGTGATCCGCTACGTGCAGGACAAGTACGGCTCCGACCACGTCGCTCAGATCGTCACCTACGGCACGATCAAGGGCAAGCAGGCGATCAAGGACGCCGCGCGCGTGCTGGGGTTCCCGTACCTCGAGGGCGACCGCCTCACCAAGATGTACCCGCCGCTGATCATGGGGCGCGACTCGGGGCTCCAGAACGCGCTCGAGACGTCGCCCGAGCTGCGCGAGGCGTACGAAGTCGGCGGCGCCGCGAAGCAGATCATCGACACCGCGCTCAAGATCGAGAACCTCAAGCGCTCCGCGGGCATCCACGCGGCCGGCGTCGTCATCGGCCGCGACCCGCTCGTCGAGCACGTCCCGCTCAAGCGCGGCGAGCACGGCGAGATCGTCACGCAGTTCGACATGAACGGCGTCGAGGAGCTCGGGCTCCTCAAGATGGACTTCCTCGGCCTGCGCAACCTCACCGTCATCGAGCTCACGCGCGACTACATCCGCGCCAACCGCGGCGTGGAGGTCGACGTCGACGACCTCGACCTCGCCGACCCGAAGGTCTACGAGATGCTGCGGCGGGGCGACTCCGACGGCGTCTTCCAGCTCGAGTCCGAGGGCATGCGGCGCCTGCTCGTGCAGCTGCGGCCCGACCGCTTCGAGCACATCATGGCGCTCATCGCGCTGTACCGGCCCGGCCCGATGGAGCAGATCCCCGCGTACATCGAGCGCGCCAACGACCCCTCGAAGGTCGCGTACCTCCATCCCGCGCTCGAGGACATCACGCGCGAGACGTACGGCATCCTCGTGTACCAGGAGCAGATCGTGCTGATGCTCCAGAAGCTCGCCGGCTACACGCCCGGCGAGGCAGACCTCGTGCGCAAGGCGATCGGCAAGAAGAAGCGCGACATCATGGCCGCGGAGGAGCCGCGCTTCATCGAGGGCTGCCGCGCCGCGGGGCTCACCGAGGACGACGCCCGCCGGCTGTGGGCTCTCATCCAGCCGTTCGCCGACTACAGCTTCAACCGCGCGCACTCCGCGTGCTACGCCTACGTCGCGTACCAGACCGCGTGGCTCAAGGCGCACTACCCGGTCGAGTACATGGCCGCGCTGCTCACGTCGGTCAAGGACCGCAAGGACGACAAGCCGAAGTACCTGCACATGGCGCGCAAGATGGGCGTCGACGTCCTCATCCCCGACGTCAACGTCTCGGAGCGCGACTTCACGCCGGTGGGGGAGTCGATCCGCTTCGGGCTGTCCGCCGTGCGTCACGTCGGCGAGAGCGTCGTCGAGAAGATCGTCGAGGCGCGCACACGCAAGGGCGCGTTCGAGAGCTTCTACGACTTCTGTCGCAAGGTCGACTACATCTGCCTCAACAAGAAGACCGTCGAGTCGCTGATCAAGGCCGGCGCGTTCGAGTCGCTCGGGCACACGCGCAAGGGGCTGCTCGACGTCTTCGAGGACGTCTGTGCCGAGGTGATGAACGCGCGCAAGCGCGAAGAGGCGGGGCAGTTCTCGCTCTTCGCCGGCGCGGGTGCCGGCGAAGACCCCGCGATCGCGGCGCACGATCGTCCCATCCCGCTCGACGAGCACCCGAAGGCCCTGCTGCTCGCGCACGAGAAGGAGATGCTCGGGCTCTACGTCTCCGACCACCCGCTGCTCGGCGTCGAGGGGTTGCTCGCGCGCATGACGCAGTGCTCGATCGCGTCGCTCGACGAGCGTCCGCAGGGCGACGTCGTGACGATCGGGGGCATGATCGCGAGTCTCTCGAAGAAGGTCACGCGCCGCGGCGACGTCATGCTGCTGCTGCAGTTCGAGGACCTCTCGGGCGCGAGCGTCGAGGTCATCGCGTTCCCGAAGGTCGCCGAGCAGCACGCCGCGCTGCTGCGCCCCGACGCCATCCTCGTCGTCAAGGGCCGCGTCGACCGCGACGCGCGCGACGACACCGTGAAGATGGTGGGCATGGAGTTCCACGAGCCGAAGCTCGGTGACGTCCCTTTGGAGATACGCCTGCCGGTTGACTCGTGCACGCCGCGGGTCGTCGACGAGCTCAAGTCGGTGCTCGCGTCGCACCCGGGCTCGACGCAGGTGTTCCTGCGCCTCGACGCGCCGACGAAGACGACGACGTTGCGCCTCGGCAGCGAGTACTGGGTCGACGCCCGCAACGGCCTCCACGCGGAGCTGAAAGCCCTGCTGGGCCCGTCCGCGTTGACGACGTGACTCTCTTACTTGCGTCGTGCTGATAGGTATGCGAGGGTCCTGCGACGCGCCGCGCTCGAAGGCCGACTCAGCTATCGATCGGACTACCTGCTTCTCTCTGCCAAAGCCCGCAAGGCTGCCACGATCGTCCAAATGTGTTGACCAACATACCGCCGGAGCATCGGTTCCGTCCGTGTCTTATGATGCACAACGCCGACTCTCTCTCTGTTGATTTTAGCGAGCGCGTCGGCGAGGACGGCATCTGTTCTAGTCTGATTTTGTATTGCCACGAACGTCTCTTGCAGTCGGCCGATCGTCATGCGATCGATCGCGTCTTCGCTGACGTGTCGCGTTCGTCCGCGCGAATCGAGGATCTGAATACTTCCTTGTCGCAGGCCTCGCTTAAGGTATCGGCGCGCCTCTGTCTCGAGTGCTTTGCAGGCATCCTCAAACCCTTCCCGCCATTGCGCGCGCTGGAATTGATCGTACGCGGGACCGAGCGCCTGCTTTACCTTCCGTGGGAGGTTCATTGGGTCCGGTAGTTCGAGGCGAAGTGCCAGATCTCGGGGCGGCGCGAGCTCGACAGCTCGATCGCGCTCTATTTGGTAGAAACCTACGCCTAGGTCCCGAAGGCGTGTCTCCAACTTCAGAGTTGGCGTCGCCCAGTGGGGGAGGCCGATTGCAACGCCCGTGTCTCGTGGACAGGAGCGCGCATACCTTACCCACTCCTCAACGCGGGATAGTCGAATCTCAACATCAAGCTCTACGATGAGCGTCGTGCTGCTTCTCCTGCACTCCATGGTTGGCGTGAATGGATAGTTGAGCTCTGAGTGCTCGACGCGAACGCGATAGCCACGAGCTTCGAAGTATTCGGCGAGCGTGTCGGCGTACTCGATGAGTTCGTCGGCGAGAGTAAGGTACTCGTGTCGTGGCACGGTGTGCTCTCCGTGATTAGAATCGCCTGAGCACCCGCTTGAGTCGGCGTATCGCCGACCTAAGGGACTCCCCAACTTCGTATTCGCGCTCCTCATGTTCTTCGAGGCGCGCCGCAATGCGGTCGATCAAGAGCTCAAGACCGTGTTCAAAATCGACCTGTTCGACCGTTGCCTGAAACGCTTGATCGATGGTGTACGTTGGGTCTGAGATCAGGCGACGGACAGCACGTTTCGCCGTCGATACGGCGATCTCCTCTCTCTCAACGGCGCGCGCCATGCGTGCCAACTTCCTAGGAGCGACCGTATTCACGATGGCTCCGGAGCGGAACTTATCCAGCAAGGCCCTGCGTAACTGGTCTTCCTCCGTCGCGCTAATTATTGCTCGCTTGCGCAGGGATGTTGCAGCGTTTGTGACTTCAAGGACGTGATCTACAGTGATCTTCTGCTCAGAACGCGGCCGTTCAAGCTCCGCCATGAGCTCTTGACGATAGTGTTCCGGCAGGTTCAAGAGCTTCTTGAGTCGACGGACCTCTCCGCGACGAAGTGACGACAACTCTGCGAGTTCGCTCTCCGTCGGCTGCCGACCTTCGCGGCTCTCGAACTCCCGCTCCAGTTCCCTCAACTTGTACGCGGTAGGAAGAGGGTCCCAGTCTTTGCGGGCGTTGTGGATGGCAAACATCATCATGATGTTTTGGAGTCGGTCCGGCTTCGGCTGGACTATGACCGGCACCCGAGTTAGCCCCAACTTGACCGCTGATCGCCAACGCCGCTCCCCGTCGAGAATGAAATACTTGCGGTTGTCGTGATAGACGGTCAGAGGGACTAGTATGCCTTGTCGCTCGATGCTGTCTTGTAATGCTTGCAACTCGTCTGCGTGAAAGATGAGGCGCGGGTTCTCTGGATTTCTGTTGAGGCGTCGGGGGTCGATAAGGCGAACGGTTTCAGCCATCAACACCTCGCTAATTGCCCACTAGCAGCAGCTCTGTCGTAGGGAAGCGGCGATGCGACGCTCCTGCCATGGTGCTCCATCTGCTCACGCGGAAAGGAGTGAAGAGTGATGATCGGGCGTAGAGTCGTCGAACAGACGCGTGATCAGCGTTGCTCACTAAGACGTGGCAACCACGCTTCACGAGGTCTGTCGCTACGGCGGCGAGTCGCTTCTGGTCCTCCCAGGAAAAAATGCGGGCGTTGTACTCAACAAAGCCGTTTTCAGTGTGCGAGACGATGTAGGGCGGGTCAATGTAGACGATGTCACCGGGCATGGCTCCGTCAAGTTGTTGCTCGAAGTCTCCGTGTTGGAGGAGCGCGTTGGCGAGCGCGCAGCTCGCCGCTCGGAGCTGGGCAGCGTCGCAAACAACTAGGCGTGCGCTATGGCGGCCAAAGGGGACATTGAAGTCTCCTGCGAGGTTTTCACGGTAAAGTCCATTGAAGCAAGTCTTGTTTAGATAGATGAACCTTGCGGCCCGGCTTTCAGGCGTGCGTGGACGGGAAGCTCTGACGCGATAGAACTCCTGGCGCGTGTGACGGAGACGGCGAAGATGGGAGATGACTCCGTCGACGTTGTCACGCACCGCGATGAAAGTCTCGATGAGAGCGGGATTGACGTCTGAGAGGACGGCGCGGCGCGGCGCAAGTCCAAAGAAGACCGCGGCTCCACCGAGGAACGGCTCAAAGTACGTGGCTGAACCTTTGAGATCGGGAAAATGCGGCAGTAGTTGATCGAGCAGTCGCCGCTTGCCGCCAGCCCACTTCAGAAAGGGCTCCACCTTCTCGGCCATGGCTAAATTCTACAAGCGCGATCGAAGGCCGGCGGGGTTTCGAGCGACCGCGTGTCTGGCAGCACGTTATAGCGGTCGGCACATTATGGGCCCGTCACGCACGTGATATGCGCACGGTGGAAGGTGGGCCGTCAGTTCGTGTAGAGGCGGTCGGGCGCGATCAGGACCGCGACGCGGCCCTCCTGGGCCATGACCCTGTCGTACTCGTCCCAGTCGTCGTGCGTGCCGCCGGCGGCCGTGAAGACGTCGCGCAGCAGCTGCGGGACGGCCGACGGGTCGAGGCCCTCGAGAGCGTCGTCGGGGCCCGCGAGGTCGGCGGCGCCCTCGACACTCACCCAGCGCCCGCCCTCGACGAACGTCACCGTGGCGCGCGGACGGGCGCGCACGTTGCGGACCTTGACGCCGGGATAGGCGACGAGCGCCACGACGTCGCGCCCGGTGACCGGGTGGGGCATCACGCCGGCGCTCACGAGCGTCGCCTGGATCGAGCCGTCGGCGCGCGACGTCGACACGACCGCGCGGTGGCCGTTGGCCTCGGCCAGCGCCCGTACGAAGTCGAGGTCGGTCGCGCCCATGGCACAAGTGTCGCGCGCGCGACGTGCTTGCCTCGCGCACGCCGGTGCACGACGATGGCGCCGTGGCCCAGGGACAGGGAGTGACGTGCCGGACGTGCGGCTACACGTCGCCGCACGGGACGCCGACGTGCGGCAACTGCGCCGCCGACCTCCGCTCCCAGCCCCCGCACGGCCGGCCCCTCGCGGCCCCCCGCTCGGGTGCGCGCCGCCTCGTCGCGGTCCTGCTGTTGCTGGGCGTGCTCGGCGGCGGGCTGTCGGCGGCGGCCGAGGCGATCGGCGACGCGGTCGACTGGTTCGACGATGCGACGCGGGTCGGCGACCCGCCGGGCGCGGAGGTCGCGGCGCCGGCGACCATCGAGGCGGTCGCCGACGGCTTCGCCAGCGTGCCCGCGGTCGCCCGCGCCGTGCGCGCCGGCGGGCTGCCGTGCGGGCGGGTGAAGGTCGACTCGGCCGACGACTCCGTCGCGACCGGCAGCTGCCAGAGCCGCGGCGCGCACGTCCAGATCAGCGTCTACCTCACCCCGGCGACGATCGACTTCGCCCGTACGAAGCTCTTCGACGACGAGTGGCCGTTCGCGTTCGCCCACGCGCACAACTGGTGGGTGAGCTCGGAGCCGCGCGTCGTGCGGCGCGTCGCCCGCATCCTCGGCGGGCGCGTGCACGTGCCGCGCTGACGCCCCGTCCGTTGCCTACGTCACGCGCCAGAAGTCGCCGCGCAGGCCCAGCCGTTCGAACGCCGCCTGCGTCTCCTCCGGCGTCTTGCGGCGCCATCCGGGATCGAGGCGGCCGCCGTACCACTCGGTGGCGAGCCGGTGCACGAGCTGCAACGGCAGCAGCGCGCCGGGCGCGATGCCGCGCTCCGAGCGCCACCGCTCGACGTGCTCCTCCGACCGGAAGAGCAGCATCGTCGCTCAGTTGAAGCCGATGTCGTCCCACCACTGGGCCGCGGGCACCGCGAAGTGCACGACCCACTCGGGTTCCGGCGGGCGCCCCGGCGCGACGTCGAACGAGAGCGGCTCGGCGCAATCGGCGCACGAGCACGTGACCGTCGCGGGCTCGCGGAGCATGGCGGATATGCCGAGCGCGTCCCAGATGCAGTTGCCCCACAGTCGCAGCCCACGCGCCTCGACCGCGAACGGCGTCGGCAGCGCCGAGAGCGGGTTCGCCATCCACACGTACGGCGTGCCGGGCGCGAGCACGAGCTCGCGTCGTGCGGCCATGCGCCTGAGCGCGTCCTCGACCGCGACCGGCGTCACGCCGAGATCGCGCGCGATCGCGGGCGGCGCGGGCGCGTGGCCGTCGTCCAGCCAGCGCCGGTAGATCGCCCGGCTGACGTCGCGATCGAGCTCGTCGGACGCGGCGCGCTCCTTTCGATGGGGACCGTCCACGCATCATCCGTCCCGGGGCGCGCCGAGACAAGGAGCCTGGCGACCGCCCATCGGTCAGGATGGCACCATGCCGTGCTACCGGTGCGGACGCGTGCAGACGGACCCGGTCAAGGGCGCGTCGCCGTGGGGCCGCGGCGTCGTACGCGGGACCCAGGTGCTCGTGTGTCCCCGCTGCCGGGCCGACGACCCCGCGTGGGCGGCCGCGCTGGACCGTTGCGAACGGTGCGGAGCGACGCGTCTGTCGGTCGTGCTCGGCTCGGTCGTGTGCCGCGCGTGCGGCCACGACCGTCCCGCGACGCCGGGCGGGTGACGGCACGGCCGCCGCGCGCGAAGTTCGTCGCGCGCGGCGCGCGCTCGTGACGGGCCGGCCGGCCGCGCCGGGCCGGTAACCTCGCCGCCATGCTCGAGATCGTCGACGGCCGCGGCCAGGAGACCCCGGTGCACATCGCCCGGCCGCGCGCGCCGCGCCGCGCGACGAGCGCCGAGGAGGCCGTGCGCCAGATCGTCGATTCGGTGCGCCTGCGCGGCGACGCCGCGGTGGTCGAGCACGCGCTGCGGCTCGACGGCGTCAGGCTTCGTCCCGACGAGCTGCGCGTCGATCCCGACGCGGTCGTCAAGGCGCGCGCCCTCGTGCGGCCGGAGCTCGTCGACGCGCTCGAGGTCATGGCGGAGCGCGTGCGCGCGACGTCCGAGCGACAGCTGCCGCAGCCGTGGATCGACCGGCGCCCCGACGAGCTCGTCGGCGAGCTCGTGCGCCCCCTGCGGCGCGTCGGCGTCTACGCGCCGGGGGGGCGGGCCGCGTACCCGTCGACCGTGATCATGGCGGCGATCCCGGCGCGCGTCGCGGGCGTCGGCACGATCGCGGTCGCGACGCCGCCGCGGCCCGACGGGTCCGTCCCCGAGTCGGTGCTCGCGGCGTGCGCGGTCGCGGGGATCGACGAGGTCTACCGCGTCGGCGGGGCCCAGGCGATCGCCGCGCTCGCGTACGGCACCGAGCACGTCCGTCCGGTCGAGAAGGTCGTCGGCCCGGGAAACCAGTTCGTGACGCTCGCGAAGCGGTTGGTCGCGGGGTGGGTCGGCACCGACGCGGACGCGGGTCCGGCCGAGGTCGCCATCGTCGCGGGGGAGGGCGCGTCGCCCGACGTGCTCGCCGCCGACCTCGTCGCGGGCGCCGAGCAGGGCCCGCTCGGCACGCACGCGCTGATCACGTGGATACCGGCCCTCGCCGACGCGGTGTGCGCCGCGCTCGAGCACGAGGTCCTCGTGCACCCGCGCGGCGACGACGTCGAGAGCGCGCTGGTCGAGGGCGGGCGCGCCGTGCTCGTGCGCGACATGCGGCACGCGCTCGACACCGCGAACTCGTTCGCGCCCGAGCACCTGCAGCTCTCGTTCGACGGCGCGCGCGACGCGCTGCCGGACGTGCGCAGCGCAGGCGCGGTGTTCGTGGGGCCGCTCACGCCCGTGGCGGTCGGCGACTACGTCGGCGGGACGAACCACGTCCTGCCCACCGGCGGCGCGGCGCGCTTCTCGTCGGGCCTCGGCGCAAGCGACTTCGTCAAGCGCATCTACGTCTCCGGCCTCGAGCGCACCGCGCTCGAGCGCATGGCGCCCCACGTCGAGGCGCTCGCGGAGGCCGAGGGTCTCCCGGGCCGGGCGCGCGCGCTGCGCGCCCGACTCGGCGACGCGTGACGACGACGGCGCGCCGCGCGGATGCAATACTCTCTCGGCCCCCGGGCGGCCGCGGCCGTCCGGGGCGACTCGTCCATCGGTCCCGGGAGCGGATGATCCGACGCGTGAGCTTCACCGTGTTCCCGGCCGTCGACATCTCCGACGGCCGCTGCGTGCGCCCGTTGCAGGGCCGTTTCGGCGCCGAGACGGTCTACTCCGACGACCCCGCAAAGGTCGCGATCGGGCTGTCGAGTGCCGGCGCGCGCTGGCTCCACATCGTCGACCTCGACGGCGCGCGCACCGGCGTGAGCGCGAACCGAGACCTCGTGCTCGAGGCCGTCAAGCTCGCGTCCTGTCCGGTGCAGGCGGGCGGCGGCGTCCGGACGTGGGACGACGTCACCGAGATCCTCGCGGCGGGCGCGAACCGCGTCGTCCTCGGCGCGTTCGCGCTCGAGGACCGCGCCGAGGCGCGCCGCGTGTGCGAGCGCTTCGGCGAGCGCATCGTCGTGTCGCTCGACGCGCGCGGCGACGGCGAGGGCGACGCGTGGACGGTGGCCCACGGCATCCCGGTGGTCGAGGCGGTCAAGGAGTTCGAACACGCCGGCGTGTCGACGTTCGTCTACACCGACGTGACGCGCGACGGCACGATGTCGGGCCCCGACGTCGACGGGCTGCGACGGATGCTTGCGATCACCGACCGGCCCGTCATCGCATCCGGGGGCATCGCGTCGCTCGACGAGCTCCGGCTCGTCGCGCGCATGCGCGCCGAGGGCGTGAGCGGCGCGATCGTGGGCCGCGCGCTCTACGAGAACAAGTTCGGCGTCGGCGAGGCGAACTACGCCGCCGACGAGGCGTCGTCGGCGCGCGCTGACGAGCCCGGCTGACGCGACCGCGCCGCGCCGGCGTCCCGCAGCGCGCCGGTAGGATGCCCCGTCATGCCGACCTACCTGCTCCACGACGACTCCGTGCGCAGCGCGGAGATGCGCCACGAGGTCGCCGAGGCCGTCAGGGACCCGATCACGTTCATCGAGCACGACGGCCGCCGCATCGTCGCCGGCGCGCGCTTCGAGCGCGACGTCTTCGCGACGCGCGAGGACGTCGTCGACGAGTTCTGGGACACGCACGACCTCGGCTACGACGACCTCGTCGTGGACTCGTCGTTCCCGGAGACGCTCATCCAGCCGGAGCTCGTGCTGCGCGCGCTGCGGCGCCTCGGCGTCGACGCGGTGGTGGTCCCGCCGTCGTTCCGCGTGCTCGTCGCCGACTACCTGCGCGAGCGCGGCATCGACGTCGTCGTCGACGCCGACGCGTGGGAGCACCGGCGCCGCCGCAAGAGCCCGTGGGAGCTCGAGGGCGTCGAGCGCGCGCAGCGGGCCGCGGAGACGGCGATGCTCGCGGCCGCGCGCATGCTCGGCGAGTCCGAGGTGACGCGCGACGGACTGCTTCGGTTCGAGGGCGAGATCCTCACCGCCGACCTCGTGCGCGTCGCGATGAACGCGGAGCTGCTGTCGCAGGGGGCGGAGAGCGAGGACATCCTCGTGCACTCCGGCGACGCGTGCTTCGGATGGCACGACGTGGGGGCCGGGCCGATCCTTCCCGACCGCCCGTGCATCGTCGACTGCTACCCGCGCGACCGCCGCACCGGCGTCTACACCGACATGTCGCGCACGTTCGTGCCCGGCACGCCGTCGGACGAGGTGCGCGCCATGCACGGGCACGTCAAGCGCGCGCTCGACGTCGCGCTCGACGCGCTGCGGCCCGGGCAGGCCGACGCGTTCCGGCGCGTGTGCGAGCACTTCCATGCGCTCGGCATCCCGACGCAGCTGTCGCATCGCGGCGACGGGCCGATGCACGAGGGCTTCCCGCACGCGCTCGGTCACGGCGTCGGCCTCGACGTCCACGAGCGGCCGCACATCGGACGCCGCTCCGACGAGCTGGCCGAGGGCGACGTCGTCGCGGTCGAGCCGGCGATCTACCGCCGCGGGCACGGCGGCGTCCGCATCGAGGACACCGTCGTGGTCACCGCCGACGGCCCCGAGCGGCTCACCGACCCGTTCCCGTACGATCTCGAGCCGCCCGGGCACTAGGGCCGCGCGTGAGGGCGGACGCGCACCTCCCGGACCGGGCGCGCTTTCGCGCCCTGGCGCGCTCGCACACGATCGTCCCGGTGTGGCGCTCGGTCCTCGCCGACGTGCTCACGCCGGTCGGCGCGTTCCTGCGGCTCGACCCGCGCCCGCACGGCTTCCTGCTCGAGAGCGTCGAGGGCGGCGAGCGCTGGGGCCGCTACTCGTTCATCGGCGGCGACGCGTTCGCGACGGTGACCGCCAAGGACGGCCGCGTCGCGGTCGAGGGGTCGCCGCCGGTGACGCCGCGCGCGGACGAGGGCCCGCTCGCGTACGTCCGCAGGCTCGTGACCGCGGCGCGCGCCGCGGCCCCCGCGGGTCTGCCCCCGTTCCACGGAGGCGCGGTCGGCTACCTCGGCTACGACTGCGTGCGCGAGCTCGAGCGGCTCCCGGCGCCGCCGCCCGACGACCTCGGGCTGCCGGACCTCGCGCTCGTGCTGACGCGCACGGTGGTCGTGTTCGACCACCTCGCGCAGCGCGCGTTCGTCGTCGCGAACGCCGTGCCGGGCGACGATCCCGACGCCGCCTACGACGACGCGGCGGCGCGCTGCGACGCGGTCGTCGAGCACCTTGCGACGCCGCTCGCCGCGCCGCCGCTGACGCTGCACGACGCGCGCGCACCCGTCCCCTTGTGCACCGTCGACGACGACGAGTACGCGCGCTGGGTGGAGCGAGTCAAGCGCTACGTCGAGGCGGGCGACGCGTTCCAGGTCGTGCCGTCGCGTCGCTTCGAGATGCCCCTGAGCGCGCCGGCGTTCGACGCGTACCGCGCGCTGCGCACGCTGAACCCGAGCCCGTACATGTACTACCTGCGCCTGGCCCCCGCGGGCGCGCCGCCGCTCGAGATCGCGGGGTCGTCGCCCGAGCCGCTCGTGCGCGTCACGGGCGACGTCGTCGTCACGCGGCCGATCGCCGGTACGAGGCCGCGCGGCGACGACGACGACGAGGACCGCGCGCTCGAGCGCGACCTGTTGGCCGACGCCAAGGAGCGCGCCGAGCACGTGATGCTCGTCGACCTCGCGCGCAACGACGTCGGGCGCGTCGCGCGCTACGGATCCGTGACCGTCGACGAGCTCATGGTGGTCGAGCGCTACTCGCACGTGATGCACCTCGTCTCGAGCGTGAGCGGACGCCTCGCCCCCGGGCGCAGCGCGTTCGACGCGCTCACCGCGGCGTTCCCGGCCGGCACGGTCTCGGGCGCGCCGAAGGTGCGCGCCATGGAGATCGTCGACGAGCTCGAGCGCACGCGGCGCGGCCCGTACGCGGGCGTCGTCGGCTACTTCGACTTCTCGGGCAACCTCGACACGTGCATCACGATCCGCACGATCGTGGCGACCGGGGGCCGCGCGTTCGTGCAGGCGGGCGCCGGCGTGGTCGCCGACTCCGTCCCGGAGCGCGAGGCCGAGGAGACGCGCCGCAAGGCCGAAGGCCTGCTGCGGGCGGTCGCCGCGGTCGCGCCGCGCGGCGAGGGGTAACCGCGCGGGCTACGCGTCGGCGGGGCCGAGGCGGTCGTCGACGTCGTCCGACGCAAGCCGCAGGTGCGCGCCGTCGGTCGTGAGCCGCTCGATGAGGTCGGCCGGCACGAACCGCTCGCGGTCGAACAGCCCGAGACGCACGCGCACGCCGCTGAAGATGTCCTTCTGGCGGTCGGCGACGACCGTCGTCACGCGCCCGACCTCCTCGCCGTCGGACGTGAACACGGGCGCGCCGGGCTCGAGCGCGAGCCACGCGATCGGCGTCTCGTCGGGGGTCATGGCCGCCCATACTACGGGCGTGCGTATCGTCGCCCTCGCCGCGGCCGCGGCGGCCGTCCTCGCCGCGTGCGCGTCCGACGGCGCGCCGCCGGACGCCGTCGACCCGCCCGGGCCGCCGGCGGTCCGGGTCGGGGTCGTGCGGCGCCACGCGGCCGAGCTCGCCGGCGAGCTCCCCGAGCGCCACGCGGGGACGCAGCAGGAGCTCGCCGCGGCGACCTACGTGCTCGGCCACCTCCAGCGCGCCGGCTACGTGGCGCGCCTCGTCGACGTGCCCGTCGCCAACCTCGTCCGCTCCACGAACGTCGTCGCGCTGCCTCCGTCCGGCGGCGACCCCGAGGTCGTCGTCGCGGTGCCGTACGACGTCGCGCCGGGCGCACCCGGCGACGAGGGGGCCGCGGCGGTCGGAGTGATGCTCGAGCTCGCGCGCGCGCTGCGCGTCGCCGAGCCGCGGCACGGGGTCGAGCTCGTGGCGCTCGGCGCCGAGCGCGGCGGCGACCGCCGCCTCGGGTCGCGCCGCCTCGCGCGCGTGCTGCTCGACGAGGGCGCCGACCCGCTCGTCGTGACGGTGCAGACGGTCGACGACGCCCTCGCCGGCGCGTTCGCGGCGCGGGGGCCGGGCGCCGACGACCTCGCCGCGCTCGCGCGCCGGCTCGGCGTCGCGCCGGCGCCTCCCGGGGCGGCGCGGCCCCCGTCGCCGGACGTCTTTACGCAGGCTCGCTTCGATCACCTGTCGGTCGCCGGCGGCCCCGCGGACGTCGGCCGCGTGCTGCTCGCGTACCTCACGGACGATTAGGGTTCGCGCGATGTCGCTGCTGGACGACGTCCTCGCGTCGACGCGCGCGCGCGTCGACGAGGCGAAGCGGGTGCTGACGCCGGACGTCCTCGAGCAGAGGATCGCCTCGGCCGAGGCGCCGCGCGGCTTCCGTGCCGCGCTCGCGGGCGAAGGCACGGCGATCGTCGCGGAGGTGAAGCGCGCGTCGCCGGCCGCCGGGCCTCTCGACATCGACCTCGACGCGGCCGCGCTCGCACGCGCCTACGCGCGCGGCGGCGCGGCCGCCATCTCGGTGTTGACCGAGCCGCGCTACTTCCGCGGGTCGCTCGACGACCTCGCCGCGGCGCGCGGCGCCGGCGTCCCCGTCCTGCTCAAGGACTTCGTCGTCGACGAGTTCCAGGTGCTCGAGGCGCGCGCCGCGGGCGCCGACGCGATCCTCGTCATCGTGCGCGTGCTGGAGCGCGACGACGACCTGCGCGCGCTGGTCGCGGCGGCCGGGGCGCTGCGCATGGACGCGCTCGTGGAGGTGCACGACGAGCGCGACCTCGAGCGCGCCGCCGCGGCCGGCGCCGACCTCGTCGGCGTCAACCACCGGGACCTCGCGACGTTCGAGGTCGATCCCGCGCGCACCGCGCGGCTCGCCCCACACGTGGCCGCCGGCGCCGTCCTCGTCGCGCTGTCGGGCGTGTCGAGCCGGGCCGACGTCGAGCGTCTCGCGGCGGCCGGCGCGCACGCGGTGCTCGTGGGCGAGAGCGTCGTGACGGCTCCCGACCCGGGCGCGAAGGTCGCCGAGCTCGCGGGGCGGGCGTGATGCGCGTCGCGTCTGGCGGACGCTTCGGCGAGTTCGGCGGACGCTACGTCCCAGAGGCGCTCGTGGGCGCGCTCGACGAGCTCGAGCGCGCGTGGAGCGACGCGCGCGCGGACCGGTCGTTCGGCGCCGAGCTCGACGCGCTCCTGCGCACGATCGTCGGACGGCCGACGCCGCTGTACGAGGCGCACGGGCTGTCCGAACGGACCGGCGCGCGCGTGTTCCTCAAGCGCGAGGACCTCGCGCACACGGGCGCGCACAAGATCAACAACACGGTCGGGCAGCTGCTGCTGGCGCGCCGCATGGGCAAGCGGCGCGTCATCGCCGAGACGGGGGCCGGGCAGCACGGGGTCGCGACCGCGACCGCGGCGGCGTACTTCGGCGTCCCGTGCGTCGTCTACATGGGCGCGACCGACGTCGCGCGCCAGCACCTCAACGTCGTGCGCATGCGCATGCTCGGCGCGCAGGTCGTGCCGGTCGAGGCCGGCACCGCGACGCTGAAGGACGCGATCAACGAGGCGCTGCGTGACTGGGTCGCCAACGTCGAGGACACCCACTACGTGATCGGGTCGGTCGTGGGACCGCACCCGTACCCGGAGCTGGTCGCGTCGCTGCAGGAGGTCGTCGGGGCCGAGGCGCGCGCGCAGGTCCTCGAGATCGCCGGGCGCCTGCCCGACGAGGTCGTCGCGTGCGTCGGCGGGGGCTCCAACGCGATCGGCCTGTTCCGCGCCTTCGTGCGCGACGACGGCGTCGCGCTCGTCGGCGTCGAGGCGGGCGGCGAGGGGCTCGGGGCGCGCCACGGCGCGTCGATCACGGCCGGCCGTCCGGGCGTCCTCCACGGCGCGCGCAGCATGGTCCTCCAGGACGACGACGGGCTCATCGCCGACGCGCACTCCGTGTCCGCGGGCCTCGACTACCCGGGCGTCGGGCCCGAGCACGCGTGGCTCGCCGCCACCGGCCGGGCGCGCTACGAGGTCGCGACCGACGACGAGGCGCTCGCCGCGTTCCACGCGCTCGCCCAGAGCGAGGGCATCCTGCCCGCGCTCGAGCCGGCGCACGCGCTCGCCTACGTCCTGCGCGCGCGGCCGTCCGGCGTCGTCGTCGTGGGCCTGTCGGGACGCGGCGACAAGGACGTCGCGACGGTCGCTCAGCGGGCGCCCGCGTGAGCGAGCTGCGGGACCACCTCGCGGCGCGGCGCGCCACGGGGCGAAAGCTGCTCGTGCCCTACGTCATGGCGGGCGTGCCGGACCCCAAGCGGTTCGCCGACGTCCTCGACGCCGTGTCCGGCGGCGCCGACGCGATCGAGGTCGGCGTGCCGTACTCGGACCCCGTGATGGACGGACCGGTGATCGCGTCGGCGGGGGAGGCGGCGCTGCGGGCCGGGGTGCGGCCGCGCGCCGCGCTCGACGCGGCCCGCGCGGTCCCCGGCGCGCCGCCGCGCGTCGTGATGACGTACTACAACCCGGTCCACGCCGCGGGCGAGGACGCGTTCTGCCGCGCCGCCGCCGCGCGCGGGATCGCGGGGCTCGTCGTCCCGGACCTGCCCGTCGAGGAGTCCGCGTCGCTGCGCGCCGCCGCGGCGGCGTACGGGCTCGCATGGGTGCCGCTGGTCGCGCCGACGTCGTCGCCGGCGCGCGTCGAGGCGATCGCGGGCACCGCGACCGGCTTCGTCTACGCGGTCTCGACGCTCGGGGTGACCGGCGAGCGGGCCCGGCTCTCGGAGCGCGCCGCGGCGGTCGTGGCGGCGTGCCGGCGCGTCACCGACCTCCCGGTCCTCGTCGGGATCGGGGTGTCGACGCCGGCCCACGCGGTCGAGGCGGCGAGCACCGCCGACGGTGTCGTCGTCGGGAGCGCCATCGTGCGCGTCGTCCGTGCCGACGGCGCCGCCGCGGCACGCCGCTTCGTCGACGGCCTCCGGGGCGCCCTGGACGAAGCCCACGGGGGCCTGACCGGCCGCCTCGTTTGACCGTGTCGTTAGCGCACGGCTACACGACGCGCTGAACTTTTTTCCCGTCCAAACCGGACGCGCGCGGGACAAACCGTGGCAGAACCTCGTTGACTAGTCCGTGCGGACTAGTAAGAATCCGTCGGGCCGCGGACGACGCGGCGACCGACCACACGACGCGGACGAAGCGTCCGGATCCGACAGGACCGGGGGGATCGCCGACGCCGCGGGGGCCGGCTCTGGGGGGGGCCGGCCCCCGTGCGCGACCCCGCCGCCGACTACACTGTGGCCCGCGCCGGGGTGATGGAACTGGCAGACATCATGGACTCAAAATCCATTGGGCTCCGGCCCGTGCGGGTTCGAGTCCCGCCCCCGGCACGGACGCGCCCCGGAGCGCTGCGGCCCCGGGGCGCGCGCTCCGCTCAGCTCGACGCCGTGACCGTGTCGAGGACGCGCAGCGGGTCGTCGGGGTTCGCGGCGCCGTCGTACTCCCAGATGTCGTAGGTGCCGGCGCTCGGCTCGCCCGCGTCGGTGAAGTCGAGTGGCCCGGCAGCGCCCTGGTAGTCGATGTCCTCGCCGTCGTCCAGCAGCTTGGAGCAGTCCTCGAACGACTCGCACTCGGTGCCGTCGCGCGTGACCGCCACGAGGTTCTCGGCGATCGTCGCGGGGTCGTCGGCGCCGCCCTGCAGCGCGGCGAGCGCGATCGCGACGACGCAGTCGTAGCTGTGCGCGGCGAACGACGTGTCCTCGATGTCGGACCGGTACTCCTTCACCCGCTCGAGGAACGGCTCGTCCGACGGGTACGACGCCACCGTTCCCTGTACGCCGTCGAGGACCGTGGGGTCGTCCGGGTCGACCCGCTTCGGCGCGCTCGGGTTCGCGTAGCCGATCCAGTAGATGCCGACGTCGTCGGGGCCGAGCCCGCGCTCGATCATCGTCGACAGAGCGCGCACGCCCTCGTCGAACGAGATCAGCACGACCGCCTCGGGCGAGAACGACGCGACCTTGTCGACGTCGGCGTCGAAGCTCTGCGTCGCCGGGTCGTAGGTCACCGTGTCGACCTGGGCGCCGGACTCCTCGAGCTCGCGCGCGACGTTCTCCGCGAGGTTCTCCCCGTAGTCGTCGGCGCGCACGAGCACGACGACCGACGCATAGCCGTCGCCGGTGACGAGGTCGCTGACGACCGGCCCCTGGAGACCGTCGCTCGCGACGGTGCGGAAGTACAGGCCGTCGTCGGGGTACGTCGTGAGCGTCGGGCTCGTGTTGGCCGGCGAGCACATCACTACGCCGGCGCTCTTGACCTCGTCGATGATCGTCAGCGCGATGGCCGACGCCGTCGTCCCGACGATTGCGTCGACGCCGCGCGCGAGCAGGCGGTCGGTCGTCTGCTTCGCGATGGTGCCGTCGCCGTCGCCCTCGTCGCCGCCCGACAGCTGCACCTCCTCGCCGAGGACACCGCCGGCCGCGTTGACGTCCTGCACCGCGAGCTCGGCGCCGGAGATCGTCGGCGGGCCGAGGTACGCGAGCTGCCCGCTCTGGGGGAGCACGTAGCCGATCGACAGGGTTCCGTCACCGGTGTTGACCGCGGCGCCGTCGTCCTGCTGCGTCTCACGCGCGGCGGGCGCGGTGTCGGCGCCGCCGTCGCCGCCGCACGCCGCGGCGGACGCGATCAGGAGCGCGGCGAGCGCGGATGCATGACCTCGCATCGAGACCCCCCTCCGTCTGCGGCGCGCCGCGCGCCGCGCCGTCCCC
>DASZZZ010000082.1:0-39321 GCA_036260375.1 Actinomycetota bacterium | reverse complement strand
AACGTAGGCCGGAACCCGTTACCCGCCGTCGCGCCGTCGCACTACGATCCCGAAAGCCACGACCCAGCGGGCGGGCATGAGGGCGACCCTGTAGGACGGCGACGAGCGGATGACGGACGGGGGTCCGGGTCGGTTCAGCTGAAGGCGACCGACCCGCTGATCGGCCGCGTGGACGAAGCGACCGCCGGTGCGGGCGAGCCGGATTGTGGTCGACACCGATCAGGCACGAAGCCGGCGGTCGTGCGGCCGCAGACGACCCACCTGCCGCGCGCGATCCGAAGCGAGCTAGCGGAGCCCGGTCGGCGAGGCGGCAGAGAGGCAGCACCAGCGGGCCGCGACTGCGTCGGTGCCGCGGGTGGTCGTTAGGATCGCCGCGTGACGAGCTGCGCGCAATGCGGCCAGGAGAATCCCGACGGCTTCCGCTACTGCGGCGCGTGCGGCGCGCCGCTCGTGCGGCAGGCGGGTGACGCGCCCGAGGTGCGCAAGGTCGTCACGATCGTCTTCTGCGACGTCGCCGGGTCGACCGCGCTGGGAGAACGCGTCGACCCCGAGGCGCTGCGAGCGACGATGTCGCGCTACTTCGCCCGTATGCGGTCCATCATCGAGCGCCACGGCGGCCTGGTGGAGAAGTTCATCGGCGACGCGGTCATGGCGGTGTTCGGCATCCCGTCCGTGCACGAGGACGACGCCGTGCGCGCGGTCCGAGCCGCGGCCGACATGCGCCACGAGCTCGGCGCGCTCAACCGCGAGCTCGAGAGCGACTGGGGCGTCGGCATCCGCATCCGCACCGGGATCAACACGGGTGAGGTCGTCGCGGGCGACCCGGCGTCGGGCCAGACGCTGGTCACGGGCGACGCGGTCAACGTCGCCGCGCGCCTGGAGCAGGCGGCCGCGCCGGGCGACGTCCTGATCGGGCGCGACACCTACGTCCTCGTGCGCTCGGCGGCGATCGTCGAGCAGGTCGCTCCGCTCGACCTGAAGGGCAAGGCCGCGCCGGTCGAGGCGTACCGGCTCGTCGACGTCCTGCCCGAGGGTCCCGTCATCCCGAGGAGCCTCGAGTCGCCGATCGTCGGCCGCACGCGCGAGGCGGGCCACGTCCGGGCCGCGTTCGAGCGCGCCGTCGCCGAGCGCGTGTGCTACCTGTTCACGATCCTCGGCGCCGCGGGCGTCGGCAAGTCACGGCTCACGAGCGAGGTGCTCGAGGAGCTGTCCGGACGCGCCACCGTGCTCACGGGACGATGCCTCTCGTACGGGGAGGGCATCACGTTCTGGCCGCTCAAGGAGGTCGTCGGCCAGGCCGCGGGGACGTCGGGACGCGACCGGCCCGACGAGGCCTTCGAGCGCATCCGCGCCGTGGTGGCCGACGACGACGAGGGCGAGCGCGTCGCCGCGGGCGTCGCGCAGCTCCTCGGCATCGCGGACGGCAGCGAGTCGACCGACGAGGCGTTCTGGGCCGTGCGCCGGTTCTTCGAGACGCTCGCGCGCGACCGTCCGCTCGTCGTCGCGTTCGACGACGTGCACTGGGCGGAGCCGACGTTCCTCGACCTCGTCGAGAACGTCGCCGACTGGTCGCGCGACGTGCCCATCCTCCTGTTGTGCGCCGCGCGCTCGGAGCTGCTCGACCTGCGTCCCGCGTGGGGCGGCGGCAAGCTCAACGCGACGTCGATGCTGCTCGAGCCGCTGTCCGACGACGACGCGTGCACGCTCGTCGGCAACCTCGTCGGCGACGACGACGTGCCCCAGCCGGTACGAGACCGCATCGTCCGGGCGGCCGAGGGCAACCCGCTGTTCGTCGAGGAGATGCTCGCGATGCTCGCCGACGACGGGAGCACGGGGACGGGTCGCCGGCGGATCGAGGGCGACGTCGCGGTGCCTCCGACGATCCAGGCGCTGCTCGCGGCGCGCCTCGACCGTCTCGAGCCCGCGGAGCGGTGCGTGCTCGAGCGCGCCGCGGTCGCGGGCCGGGAGTTCCACCTCGACGCGGTCAAGGTGCTGTCGCCGGAGATCGAGCGCGACGGCGTCGGCGCGCTGCTGATGAGCCTCGTGCGCAAGGAGCTCGTCCGCCCCGAGCGTTCGGCGTTCGGGGGCCAGGACGCGTTCCGCTTCCGCCACGCCCTCGTTCGCGACGCGGCGTACGAGTCGCTGCCCAAGGAGGTGCGCGCCGAGCTGCACGAGCGCTTCGCGCGCTGGCTCGACGACGTCGCGCGCGACCGCATGCGCGAATACGAGGAGATCGTGGCGTACCACCTCGAGCGTGCCTATTCGTACCGTGCGTCGCTCGGACCGGTCGACGCCGCCGCGCGCGCCTTGGGGGCCGAGGCCGGCGCGCGGCTCGCGGCGGCGGGACGGCGCGCGCTCGCGCGCGGTGACATGCCCGCGGCGGTCAGTCTGCTGTGGCGGGCGCGCTCGCTGCTCCCGGCCGACGACGCGCGCCGGCTCGAGATCGCGCCCGACATCGGTCACGCGCTGGTGGAGACCGGCCAGTTCGCGCGCGCCGAGGTCGTTCTCGACGAGGCGATCGAAGCGGCGCGCGCCGCGGGCGACCGCCGTCTCGAGGCCCACGCGACGGCCGAGCGCGCCGAGATGCAGCTGTACGTCAACCCCGAGCTCACGATGGAGAAGCTGCGCGAGCAGTCGCTCGCGCTCGTCGCGACGTTCGAGGAGTTCGGCGACGAGGCCGGTCTCGCCAAGGCGTGGAGCCTGCTCGGCGAGGTCGACTGGCAGCTGAGCCGCTTCGGCGATGCGGAGGAGTCGATTCGCCAGGTGATCGAGCACGCGGCGCGCGCCGGCGACCGGCGCGAGCACGCGCGCGCGGTGGGGTGGTACGCGGTCGCCGCGGTGTGGGGACCGACGCCGGTCGCCGACGGCATCGCGCGCTGCGAGCGCATCCTCGAGGAGTACCGGGGCCATCGCACGATCGAGGCGCGCGTCGTCCCGGCGCTCGCGAGCCTCAAGGGGATGCAAGGCGAATTCGACGAGGCGCACGAGCTGTTCGCCACCGCGCGCGCGGTCCACGACGACCTCGGCCGCATGCGAGCCGCCGCGTTCACCGACATGTCGGGGATCACGTTCATGTACCAGGGCGACGACGAGTCGGCCGAGCGGGAGCTGCGGACGGGGTTCGAGGCGCTGCAGGAGATGGGCGAGATCAGCTACCTGTCGACGTCGGCCGGACTGCTCGCGCACGCGGCGTACCGCCAGGGGCGGCTGAGCGAGGTCGAGCGGCTCGTGGGCATCGCGCGCGAGACCGCCGCGGAGGACGACGTCATGTCGCAGGTGTTGTGGCGCGCCGCGCTGGCGAAGGTCCACGCCGCGCGAGGCGAGCTCGACGCGGCCGAGCCGCTGGCGCGCGCCGCGGCCGCCCTGAGCGCGACCACCGACGACCTCAACATGCACGGGCACACGCTGCTCGATCTCGCCGACGTGCTCGAGGCGGCGGGCCGTCACGCCGAGGCGCTCGCGCACGCGCGCGCGGCCCTCGACGCGCTGCAACGCAAGGGCAACGTCATGGCCGCGGCGCGCGCCCGCGCGTCGTGCGAACGGCTCCACGCGCCGACGCGCGCGTCGTAGCGCTCCGCGTGCCGAAACGAGGAAAAAGAGGCGGCGAGGCGGTTGCCCGCCGCGCCGCTGGGAGCGCGCTGGGGGGGAAACGCGCTCCTGTCGAAGTCCGAGTGGTCCGGACCGACGACCTGACTCTTCGATTGTCGACAACCACGTACGCCGCGTCGTTGTTCCCGCGCGCCGTTGGCTGCGGCCCTCCCCGCCCCCGGCGAGCGAGGCGGCGTGGGAGCCGCCTCGCTCCTGTCCGGGGCGTTGGGGGGTGGGGGGGCCGCCCCGTGCGTCGGGGCTGCGTACAGCACCACGACGACCGCTCCTCGTAACGCTCGCTCGAGGTTCGTCGCCGCAACGCGGCTGCGCCTCGACGACGCGTGACTCGGAGGGCGTTGTCGATACCCCGCACGCGTTCGTTCAAGCGCGGACCGAGCAACATTCCGCGCGCGTGATGCATGCGCGCGGTAATTGGCTGGATCGTTAGCCGCGCGCTCGATGACGTGTTGACGGTCGCGTCGCCGCGCCGCCGTTCGGGTCGGACCAGACGATCGATCCGGTGACGTGCGCCGACTGCGCCGCTGGGGCGCGCCGTGCGGCTCGTCAGCGGGAACGGATTCGAACCGCGTACGCGCGCTCGGGGTCGTCTTGGTCGAGCGCGTACAGCGCGATCTCGTTCGGAGGCTCGGCGTACGCGGTCGGTGGCGTCATCGCGTAGAAGCGCTGCGCGTCGCCGTCGCGATACGTCTTCGTCACCGCCGCGACGCGGCCCCCGACCGCGATCGCGAGCACTCGCCGGCGGCCCGCGCCGTCGCCCGTCATCGTGCCTTCGAGCAGCGACGGGAAGAGATCGTCGTCGGGGCCGGCGGCGACGTGCGCCTCGTAGCTCTCGACGGTCGCCGTGAACGTGCGCGCGGCATCGACGTCGAGATCCTCGACCGGAACGCCGAGCAGCGATTCGCGCGTTCCGGGCGCGAGCCGGAACGGGTCGACGACGCCGCCCGACGCGAACGCTGCGTACTTGGCGCGCACGACACGACGCGTGCGCAAGCCGTCGGGGTCGATCGACAGACCCGCGATCGAGCGGGCTCGTCGGCGCGATATGCGGCCGCCGAACACCGATTTCCCGTCGACTCCGCCCGGGCGCGCGACGCCGACGACGTGGGCGATCGTGGGGACGACGTCGACGAGCTCGACGGGCAGGTCCGAGACGCGCGCGTCGGCTTGGAACGGACGCTTGACCAGCAGCGGGACGGCGGCGATCTCGGCCGCGGTCGCGCGCGTCGCGGCGCGCTTGGGACGCCCGGGCGCGAACGCGATGCCGTGGTCGGCCGTCAGGACGATCGCGGACGCGTCGTAGAGCCCGGCGTCCTCGAGCCTCGTGAGCACGACGCCGAGCAGCTCGTCGACGAACTGGACCTGCATGAGGTGGCGCTGGTACGCCTGCGCGACGAGCCACGGCTGCCGTCGCCACGCACGTCCGGGGCCGGGCGCGTCCCACTCGCCCGGGACGGGGCTGCTCGCGTCGTACTGCTGTCCCGAGCGGAGGTAGCGCCACGGTGAGTGCGGCATCACGAGATGGACGTAGTGCAGCGCCGGCTCGTCGGACGCGCGGATGCCGCGCACGAACGCGACGAACGGGGCGCCGCGCTCGTTGTGCGCGAACTCGCGCCCGGCCGCGCCGAGGTCGAGGCCGGACGGATCGGGGTTGCCCATGCAATCGGCGAGCGGGCAGGACGAGGGCGAGCCGTCGTTGGCGCGGATGTCGTGCGTCGGCCGCAGCATCGTGAACAGGTTCGGCACGCGCCCGTCGTCGGGGAGGTTGCGGCGGTAGCGGCCCGCGAGCAGCGACGGCATCACGAGCTTGGTGAACTCGTCCGTCGTCGTCGCGTTGCGGAACCACGTCCCGTCGCTCGCCAGGCGCGCGAGGTTCGGCATCGTGGCCGCGTCGACAAGCCCGTCACGCCGCATGACCGACGCGACCGGCAGCTCGTCGAGGACGATCACGACGACGTGCGGGTGGCCGGCGCCGGCGGGGGCCGGAGCGCGCGCGTCGCTCCCGCCGCCGGGCCACGCGACCTGCGTCACGACGCCGACGACGAGCGCGACGGCGCCTAGGGCCGCGCGGCGACCGGGCCGCGCGCTCCGCAGCCGCCGTCCCCTTCTCACGTCTCTAGAGACGCTCGCGAAGGCGCGCAGGTTCCGTTCAGCGCAAGGTCTTGGCGCGTACCTCCTGGAGCACGCGGTCGACGTCGTCGCGCAGCGCCGCGAGGCGCGGGTCGACGTCGAGCGTCTCGTCGGCCGTCACGATCGTGTCCTCGCCCGCCTCGTCGAGCCTGAAGCGGGTCCTGCCGGCGTCCGTCTCGCGCGTCGCCTTCATCGTCCTCGCGCCGCGCACGACCTTCGTCGTGTCGTCGCGCGTCACGTCGTCGACGACCTTCGAGACCTCCTGCAGCACGTCGGCGGTGCGCCGGACGAGCCGGGCCTGGCCGCGCGCGACGCGCTGGTTCTTCTTCGCCGCGCCCTCGTTGTGCTTGGCCTTGCGGTGCTGCTCGCGCGCCGCGGCACCGTTCTTGGTCGCGGCGGACTTCGCGTCGGCGGTCTGGCGCGCCTGGACCGCGACGCCGAAGATCGCGCCGAGCACGAACAGCGCGAGGTTGTCGACGCGGTCGATGAGGCCGGAGAGCTGCTCCCAGTCCTGTCGCTCGGCGCGCTCACCCGTGCTGACGACGAAGTCCCAGCCCCACCAGATCACGGTGCCGAAGCCCGCGAGGGCGAACAGGGCGATCGCCGCGAGCACCCACGCCGGCAGGCGCGCCCACGGTCCGCCGGCCTCGACGGTCTCCGGCTCCTCCGCCGGGACCGGCTCCTCGACCTCGGTCGGGTCGGTGCCGCCCTCCTCGGCGTCCCGCTCGTCGATGGGCTCGTCGTCGTTCGGCATCGCGCTCACCTCCGTGTCGAGACGTCGGGGCATCCGCTCGTGTGGCGTTGGAGAGCGACGGTATACAACAATTCAAGCGCGCGCCAAAGTTACGAACCTCGAGGTTCGTAGTTATTGCATCAAGGGCGAGTCACACTCTGCATCCAGCATGCGAACGCACGTGCGTGCGGCAAGAACAGATGGCATACCGTGGTCACAAGAGCGGCGACACAGCGAGGGCAGGGTCTCCATGCGAGACCGCCATCGCTTCGCCATCCTTTCTCGCTGACACGAATTCGAACTCGGTCGAGATCAACTCGCTGAGACGCTCCTCGGCCTTAGATCCACTTTCATCGGCTGCGATCGATACAGAGAGGTCTCGATAGCGTGACGCCATCGCTGCCATTTCTCTCCTATCGAGTGGCGTCGTTGCGGCGAGGAACAATGCGTAACGATCTCTGAATCCTCCGATCGCGCCGGCAGCGGTTTCATAACCAGCAAGGCGCGAAAGCATCATGTGAAACGTTCGCGCCGTGTCCATACAGACGTAGCTCGATCCGTTGAGAGCGGCCGTGGTGATCTGATCGGCGAGCTCGTCGAGGCGGGAGACATCGATCCTCGTCTGGGCTGCGTCCGATACGATGAGCCCTTCCGTCGCACGCTGCAACTCTAGGACCTTCCTCGCCTCAGCTGCGTCAACGTGTCTCACGACGAAACCCACCTGCGGATGCTGCTCTATGACACCTTGGGCTGTCAGAATGGCGAGCGCTTCTCGAACCGGCGTGCGCCCCAGTCCCGTATGCCCGAGGAACTTCTCCGTCAATACGCGCTCGGAGGTGCGCTCGCCGATGGGAACCTGCCCGGAGAGGACCACCCTGCGGACCTCTTCCATCGCCAGGTCTCTCTGTGCCACGTGCCCTCCTTCCACCTGCATCGGTCAACGCCTGGGGCTGGGATACTAGTATATTACTCGGGCTCTCGGCAACGGGTCTTTAGCGCGAACCGCTCACCCTTTATCCGGTCATGGCTGCGACATCACGGAAGCAGCCGCTGCGAGCGCTGATTGCACGGCACCCTGGATCCACCCCTGGGCGACCCCGTCATGCTCACCGGCGAAAAAGACCCGTGGATGAGCGCCTCGGCTCGGATCGGGATGGGGACGGCACAGAATTCCACCGTACTTGCGCTGCTCGGTGGGACGAAAATAAGCAAATCCTCCTCCCCCGGGGCTCGGCCAGTCGCCCCAAACACGATGCACGATGCGTTGAATGTGGGAATCCGCATTCGGATGTATCTGAATCACACAGTCGTGAATCGTCGCGGAGCGCTGTGTCTCATCCAACGACCCAAACCGAAGAGCATTGGTCCCCCACATGTACCCGCCAGTAATCGCTCCCGGACCGTTCGCAACGTCTTCGCTCGCCGCTTTCCAGTCCGTCGGTTCGAACGCTGGGTCGATCGGGAGGTTGCCGGTCACGCTCCGGGACGTCGGGGACAGGTGATCTGAATCGTCGTCCGTCATCGGAACGGCGTTGTCATTCGGGTACCAAACTTGCTGGTTCGGAAGATCTGTGGCGGTAGACCCCCCGAAGATTCGGTCGTCCCGCTCCCAAAACCTGACCGAGCACAAGACGGCGCTCTTAGCTATCGGGAAGTAATGCACGGCGCGGAGAGCATCCTCTTGATCGGAGGACAACGGCGGTCGGATGTCGAGACGTGCGACGCAAGGCGCGGGGAGGGCGACGACGACGTAGTCAAACTGCTCTTCGTGTACCCCCGCTGTATCCTGCCAATGCACGGTCACGGCGCCGTCGCG
Source organism: Actinomycetota bacterium (assembly GCA_036260375.1). Lineage (GTDB taxonomy): Bacteria > Actinomycetota > CADDZG01 > CADDZG01 > WHSQ01 > DASZZZ01. The sequence goes on along the minus strand of DASZZZ010000082.1, from coordinate 31,036 downwards.
CATTGTCAGGGCAGACACGGGAGAATGGAGACGCAACGTTACCTTTGATGTGGACGTTAGTTGTCTGACGAACTCGTCGACGAAACGACTCATTCCTCCGGCGATTTCGTATTTTCCGTGAGGGTCGATGAGCGTTGCGACGTTCTCCCAGAACAGAACGGAGGCATCCTCTAACCAACGAAATCCGTTCAGGGCACCAACCCATGCCCAGTCCTCTGCCGTGATCCATTGATTTCGAATCGCGTCGTTCACGACCTGCGCGAGGCTGCGCTCCTCCCGCTGGCACAACGCTGGGAAGTTCCAGTCGTGGGTGACTTGGCCCCACAGAGCACGGCTGGAGAGTGGCGACGTGGTTGCGGCCACGGCTTCCAGGATGGGTCCTGGTGCTAGGTGGCTCCCGAAGTGCTCGGCGGCGGCCTTCCAGTTGGCACGTCGCCATGACGTCTGGCGGAATCGAAGGAGCGTCGCGTTGTTCTTCGAGACGAAGTGTCGTCGTGTCAGCCCAAACTTGGAGACGTAATGGTCGACGCAGCCGTGCCCGTATGGGATTCGCATCGCGCCGAGCTCGGCGTAGGGACCGTCCGCCTCACCGAACCGTTCCGTCCAGATGCGTCCTCCCCAGCGATCGGTCGATTCGAATACGGTTACCTGGTGGCTCAGTTGCGACAGCTCGTAGGCAGCGGTTAGGCCAGCGACCCCTCCGCCGACGACTCCTACTTTCTTTCGTCCTTCGGGACGGTCGAAGCGTTGCATATCGCCTGGATGAGCAAACGCCGTTCTCGCTGCCATTCCTTCGCTGCGATCACACCAGTCATACGGCCGTATCCACGTCGCCGCCATGCGCTCCCCTGTCTTGCCGGTCCATCGTTCCGCTCGCCACTTCTCGTGTGTAGCGGTTAGGTGTACCAGCCGCCACCTGATGGCACAAGCGGCTTGCTCGTCAGATCCTCATCTTGTGAAGCCGCCACAGCTACCATGACGTGCTATTCAAGGCCGACCGGGCAGACGACCAGGAGGTGGGCCGCCAGGGGCTCGAACCCTGCCCGCCGGATTAAAAGTCCGGAGCTCTACCCGATGAGCTAACGGCCCACGCAGACACTAACGGCGCGCTGCATTCATTAGAAGTCCCTTGCGCGCGTCGTCGCGTACACGAGGTGAGGACGGCCGCCGCGCTCGATCTCCTCGGCGACGCGCATCCCGATCTTCTCCGCGACCCGGCGCGACGCCACGTTGCGCGCGTCGACGATCGCGACGAGCCGTTCGACGCCGACGACGTCGAACGCGTGGTCGCGGCACGCCGCGGCGGCCTCCGTCGCGAAGCCCTGCCCCCACAGCGCCTTGTCGACGTGGTAGCCGACCTCCATCTCGGTGCGGCCCGCGACGTCCTGCAACGTCAGGCCGCAGTCGCCCGCGAACGACCCGTCGGCCTCGACGATCACGGCCCACAGCCCGAAGCCGTTGTCCGCGTACGACGCGATGTTCCGCTCGATCCACTCCGTCGTCTTGCGGCGGTCGAACGGCGCGGGGTAGTAGCGCATGACGTCGGGGTCCCCGAGGACCGCGCCGAGCGCGTCGACGTCGGCGCGCGTCAGCTCACGCAGGCGCAGGCGCCGGGTGCGGAGGACGACGGTCACGGCGGCGCGGGCGGCGGCGAGGAGCCGTGCGCGGGCGCGACGTCGAGGCGCAGGCCGTTCATCGCCGTGACCGTCACGTCGTCGCCCTCGTCGACGCCGTCCGCGCAATGCGCCTGCCATATGCGCCCGCGCACGCGCACCTGTCCGTCGGGGCGGCAGTCGCTCAGCGCGCGTCCGCGCGCGCCCACTATCGCCTCGGCCCCCGTGATCGACCGGTGGTTGCGGTAGCGCCACCAGATCGCGAGCTCGATGCCCTCCCACACGAGCCCGCCGAGGACGAGTAGGTAGCGCCACGGCGGCTCGAGGTACGCGAACGCGACGACGACCGCGACGACGAGCCCCATCGCCCTACCTGTCGCGCGGCCGCGGCACGAGCCGGTAGCCGACGTTGCGGATCGTCTCGATCAGCGTCTCGTGCTCGGCTCCGAGCTTGGCTCGCAGCCGGCGGACGTGGACGTCGACCGTGCGCGTGCCGCCGTAGTAGTCGTAGCCCCACACCTCGCGCAGAAGCAGGTCGCGGTCGCACACGCGTCCCGGCCGCTGCGCGAGGAACTTCAGCAGCTCGAACTCCTTGTAGGTGAGATCGAGCGGACGCCCGCGCACGTAGACCTGGTAGTTGTCGGGGTTGACCGTGAGGTCGCCGACCTTGACCACCGACGCGTCCTCGCCGTGACCGGTGCGATGCGCGACGAGCGCGAGGCGTGCCGCGATCTCGTTCGTCGAGGCGCTCGTCAGGACGAAGTCGTCGCAGCCCGACTCGAACCGAAAGCGCGTGACGGTGTCGTCGTCGACGACGACCACGATGGGCGGAAGGCCGATCTCCCACGCGAGCGACAGGCGCCGGGCGGCGTCCTCGGCGACGTCGAGGTCGCCCGTCCCGTCGACGAGCAGGAAGTCGGGGTGCGCCTCGACGAGCGCGTCGAGCGACACGTCCTTCAGCGGTCCCGCGACGACGCGGTACGGCGCGCTGGGGAACGCGGGCAGGAGGTCGCGCACCTCGCCCGTCGTGTCGGACAGCAGCATGACGGTCCAGGCCATCCGTCAATGGTGGACCAGGCGGCAGCGCCCGGCAACGGCGGACGTGTCAGTCGGGCTCCTCGCCGGTCACGCGCGCCGGAAGGCGAGCCGGCGACTCCCTCCACCGGTTGGTGATCGGCAGGCGGCGGTCGCGCCCGAACGCCTTGGTCGTGACCTTCGGGCCCGGCGGCGCCTGCCGGCGCTTGTACTCGGCGCGGTCGACGAGCGCGACGACGCGCCGCACGAGCTCTTCGTCGTAGCCGAGCTCGGCGATCGACGCGATGCCGGCGTCGCGCTCGATGTACGCCTCGAGGATCGGGTCGAGGACGTCGTACGGGGGCAGCGAGTCGGAGTCCCTCTGACCGGGGCGCAGCTCGGCCGACGGCGGCTTGACGAGCACGTTGTCCGGGATGACCGGCGCGATCGAGTTGCGCCACCGGGCGAGCTCGTAGACCTCGGTCTTGAAGACGTCCTTGAGCAGCGCGAAGCCACCGGCCATGTCGCCGTAGAGCGTCGCGTAGCCACACGCCATCTCGGACTTGTTGCCGGTTGCGATGACGAGGTGCCCGTAGCGGTTCGACGTCGCCATGAGCAGGTTGCCGCGCACGCGCGCCTGGAGGTTCTCCTCCGCGAGGCCCATGTCCGCGGGCCCGAACGACGCGTCGAGCGCGTCGAGATGGGCGCGGTAGGGCTTCGCGATCGGGATGTGCCGCAGCTCGATCCCGAGCGCGTCGGCGAGCGCCTCGGCATCGGTCACGGAATGCTCGCTCGAGTACTCGGACGGCATCGAGATGCCGAGCACGGCACGGGGGCCGAGCGCGTCGGCGGCGATCGTCGCGGTGAGGCTCGAGTCGATCCCTCCCGACAGCCCGACGACGACGCGCTCGAAGCCGTTCTTGCGCACGTAGTCCGACAGACCGGTCTCGAGCGCGCGGTAGATCTCCTCGGCCGGCGCCGGCGCTGGTGTGACGACGGGGGCCGGCGCGCCCGACGGCGCGCGCAGCGGCAGCGCGAGCCGGTCCACGCGCGGCGCGTCGTGCCCGCCGGCCTCGCCCAGCGGCACGTCGACCAACGCGCGGTGCTCGCGGAACTGCGGCAGGCGCGCGACGACGGATCCGTCGGGCGCGATCACGAGGCTGCCGCCGTCGAAGACGAGCTCGTCCTGCCCCCCGACGGCGTTGACGTAGACGATCGCGGCGCGCGCCCGTCGCGCGCGCTCGCCGAGCATCGCGGCGCGCTCGCCGAGCTTGCCCTTGTGGAATGGCGACGCGTTGACGTTGACGACGACCTGCGCGCCGGCGTCGCCCTGCACCGTGACGGGCCCGCGCGCCGTCCACGCGTCCTCGCACACGCACACGCCGAGGACGCCGTGGCCGGTGTCGACGAGGACGTGGCGGCGCCCGGGCGCGAAGTAGCGATGCTCGTCGAAGACCCCGTAGTTCGGCAGCTCCTGCTTGTGGTAGACCGCGGCGACGCCCCCGTCGTGGCACAGCGCCGCGGCGTTGTGCAGCGCGCCGTGGGCCGCGTCGACGAAGCCGACGATCGCGAGGACGTCGCGTGCGCCGCGCGCGACGTCGTTCAGGGCCTCGAGGTTCGCGGCGACGAACGACTCCTTGAGCACCAGGTCCTCGGGCGGGTACCCGGTCAGGGCGAGCTCCGGAAACGCGACGACCTGCGCGCCGGCGACGCTCGCCCACGCGATCGCGTCCGCGACCCTCGCGGCGTTGCCGTCGACGTCGCCGACGGTCGTGTCGATCTGGGCGAGCGCGATGCGAAGCACGCGACCAGGCTAAGCGAAGGGCGCGCGCAGCGCCGCCGTGTAACTTCCCGGAAACGCGACGGGCGTAGGCTCGCGGGCATGGACGGCATGCAGAGACAGCAGGACTACGTGCTCCGCACCGTCGAGGAACGGGGCATCCGGCTCGTGTGGCTGTGGTTCACCGACGTGATGGGGTTCCTCAAGTCGTTCGCGGTGACCTCCGAGGAGCTCGAGAGCGCGTTCGACGAGGGCATCGGATTCGACGGCTCCGCGATCGAGGGCTTCGCACGCGTGCAGGAGTCCGACATGCTCGCGAGGCCCGACGCGAGCACGTTTCAGATCATGCCCGCCCGCACCGACCACCCCGAGGGCGGCGTCGCGCGCATGTTCTGCGACATCCACACGCCCGACGGCAGGCCGTTCTGGGGCGACCCGCGTTTCGTGCTGCGGCGCATGCTCGATCGCGCCGCCGAACGCGGCTTCACCTTCTACGTCCATCCGGAGATGGAGTTCTTCGTCTTCCGGAGCCCGGAGGACCCGACGCCGATCGACGCCGGCGGCTACTTCGACGTCACCCCCACCGGCGTCACGCAGGAGCTGCGGCGCGAGGCGATCGACGTGCTCGAGAAGATGGGCATCCCGGTCGAGTTCTCGCATCACGAGGTCGCGCCGTCGCAGCACGAGATCGATCTGCGGCACGCCGACGCGCTGACGATGGCCGACTCGGTGATCACGTATCGCATCGTGCTCAAGGAGGTCGCGGCGAAGCGGGGCCTGTACGCGACCTTCATGCCGAAGCCGGTCACCGAGCTGCCCGGATCCGGCATGCACACACACATGTCGCTGTTCGAGGGCGACCAGAACGCGTTCCACGACTCGTCCGACGAGTACCACCTCTCCAAGGTCGCGCGCGCGTTCATCGCGGGGCTGCTCCGCCACGCGCGCGAGATGACCGTCGTGACGAACCAGTGGGTGAACTCGTACAAGCGGCTGGTGACGGGGGCCGGCTACCCCGTCCCCGAGGCGCCGGTGTACGTGTGCTGGGGACGCCACAACCGGTCCGCGCTGATACGCGTCCCGATGTACAAGCCTCGCAAGGAGCAGTCGACGCGCATCGAGTTCCGCGCGCCGGACCCCGCGTGCAACCCCTACCTGGCGTTCGCGGTGATCCTCGCCGCCGGGCTCGAGGGCATCGACCAGGGCTACGAGCTGCCGCCCGAGGCCACCGACAACATCTACGAGATGACGCACCACGAACGACGCGCGCGCGGGATCGACCACCTTCCCGGCGACCTGTCCGAGGCGCTCGCCGAGATGGAGGGCTCGGAGCTCGTCGCGCGCACGCTCGGCGAGCAGGTGTTCGAGTACCTGCTGCGCAACAAGCGCTCCGAGTGGGAGGAGTACAAGTCGTACGTGTCGCCGTACGAGGTCGCGCGCTACCTGCCGATCCTGTGACGGGGGGCCGCGTGGCGGCTAGCGGGCTCGGGTCGTCGGCAGGCGCACGCCCCCGACCCAGCGCTCGCCCCAGTAGTACGGGTCGTACAGCGATCGCACCTGCACTCCCTGCGACGACGTCGCCGAGATGAAGTCGCCGTCGCCGAGGTAGATGCCGACGTGGCCGACCGTCGCGCTCGTCGTCTTGTGGAACACGAGGTCGCCCTTCTTGAGGTTCTTGCGCAGGCGCACGCGGCGGTAGCCGTCGCGCGCGCCGAGCTCGTACTGGTCCATCGAGCTGCGCGGCAGCTCCGCGCCGTGGTCGTCGAAGACCCACGTCGTGAAGCCGGAGCAGTCGAATCCGCCGGGCGACGAGCCGCCGTAACGGTAGGGGGCGTCGATCTGGGAACGGGCGCGCCGTGCGACGTGGCGGCGCTGCTCTCCGGCGCCGTCGCGCTCGTGGGCGACGGCCGGAACGGGCGATGCGAGCGTCAGTGCAGCGGTTGCGGCCGCGACGGCCGCGACGAGCTTCGGGGCGAACGAACCGGTACGACCACCCGTCATTCCCACCTCCCTGCCGTGAGGCGCCGCCGGCCGCGCTGCGGGCGGGCCTCGTACGTCGGCCCGGGCCGTGATGCGCCCGGGCCGCTTCCAACCCCTTTGAGATCGGCGTCGTCCAAGGCGGCTTGAGCGCGTCGCCGGTGGCGACCCCGGTCGCGGGGACGCCCCTCACGAGGGGCGCGTCGGCAGGCTAGACGGCTCTCCGTGGCCGCGTCCACCCCTCGAGGCACAAAGCGGCGCCACGGAGTTTGTCTTCCGGCGCGCAACCAGCCGCGGGCTCCGGCCGTGCCCGGGGGCCGGAGTAGCCTCACCTCGACGTGGAGGGGGACCCGGCAACACGCCGTATCGACGCCCTGCGCGTCGGGAGCCGGTCGCTGACCGAGCTCGTCGCGCGCGACGACGCGGCGCGCGCCCTCGTGGAGCGCACCGGGGCGCTCCCGCGACGCGACGAGCTGAGGGCGGTCGCGCTCGACGCGCTGGCGCGCGGCGGGCTGCGCGAGCTGCGCCTCGAGAAGCGTCGCCGCGTCCTCGAGATCGCGGCGCGCGACCTCGCCGGGGAGGTCCCGGTCGAGGACGCCACCGCGGCGCTAGCGGACGTCGCCGACGCGTGGCTCGACGCCGCGCTCGCGGCCGTCGACGCGCCCGACGGCCTCGCGGTCATCGCGATGGGCAAGCTCGGGGGCCGCGAGCTCAACTACGCGTCGGACATCGACGTGGTGTTCGTCGCGCGCGGCGACGTCCGGCGGGCGACGGTCGCGGCCGAGGCGCTGCTCGCCGCGCTCGGATCGTTCGCGCCCGAGGGCCGCGCCTTCTCGATCGACGTCGACCTCCGCCCCGAGGGACGCAACGGCGCGCTCGTGCGGAGCCCCGAGGCGTATCTCGAGCACTACCGGCGGTGGGCCGACGCGTGGGAGTTCCAGGCGCTCGTCAAGGCGCGCGCCGCCGCGGGCGACGTCGAAGTCGCGGCCGCGGCGGTCGACGGCACGCGTCCGCTCGTCTTCGCGCGCGACGTCGCACCCGAGCGCATCGCGGCGATACGGGCGATGAAGGAGCGCGTCGAGGACCAGGCCTCGTCGCGCGCGCGCCGCGCGCGCTCGTCGGAGTCCGACGACGTCAAGCTCGGGCCGGGCGGCATTCGCGACATCGAGTTCTCCGTGCAGTTGCTGCAGCTCGTGCACGGTGGCGCCGACGATTCGGTGCGCAGTCCCAACACGCTCGACGCGTTGTCGCGCCTCGTCGAAGGCGGCTACGTCGCGGAGGACGACGGCGCGGGCCTCGCGGTGGCGTACCGATGGCTGCGAAGCGTCGAGCACCGGCTCCAGCTGTACGCCGAGCGACGCGTGCACCGGCTGCCCGCGGAGCGCGACGCGCGCACGCGCATCGCACGCGCGATGGGGTTTCGCGACACGCCGGCGGCGAGCGCGCTGACGCGCTTCGAGGGCAGGCACCGCGGCGTGCTGGCCGACGTGCGCGGCCGCTTCGAGAAGCTGTTCTACCGGCCGATGATCGAGTCGCTCGCCGACGCCGCGCCGCACCGCCTGTCGCACGAGGGACTGATCGAGCGTTTGCGCATACTCGGCTTTCGCGACGTCGAACGCGCCGCGCGCGTCCTCGCCGGTCTCGTCACCGGCACGTCGCGCCGCGCCAAGCTCTTCCGCGTGCTGACGCCTGCGTTGCTGCGCCGGCTCGCGCACACGCCGTCGCCCGACGCGGGACTGCTCGCGTTCCTCCGCCTCGGGGAGAGCCTCGGCGGGCGCGTGGACGCGCTCGGCGCGCTGCGGGACAACCCGCCGGGCATCGCGTTCCTCGCCGTCGTGCTCGGCAGCGGGCGGCATCTCGGCGAGCTGCTCGCGCAGGCGCCCGACGAGCTCAACGTGATCGCGGCGCCGCGGGGGCCAAGCGCGCCGCGGTCGCGCGAGGCGCTCGTGCACGAGGCCCGCGCGCAGCTGCGATGGCGCGAGCCCGAACGACGTCTCGACGGGCTGCGACGCTTCAAGCGCCGCGCCGCTCTGCGCATCGCGCTGGCGGACCTCGCCGGCGCCCTCGACGAGTCGGGCGTCGGCGCGGCGCTCGCGGACCTCGCCGACGCGTGTCTCGAGGCCGCGCTCCACGAGGCGTCCGTGCCGGTGGCGGTCGTCGGCATGGGCAAGCTCGGGGGCCGGGAGCTCAGCTACGCGTCCGACGTCGACGTCGTGTTCGTGCACGACGGAGACCGCGACGAGGCGCAGCGCGCCGCCGAGGCCGTCCTGGCGGGCGTCGGCGCGCTGACCCCGGAGGGCCAGGCGTTCCAGGTCGACGTCGCGCTACGCCCGGAGGGCAAGTCGGGTCCTCTGGTGCGGTCGCTCGACTCGTACCTCGAGTACTACGAGCGCTGGGCGCGGCCGTGGGAGCTGCAGTCGCTGCTCAAGGCGCGCGCCGCGGCGGGCGACCACTCGCTCGGGCGGCGCTTCGTCGAGGCGACGCGCTCGTACGCGTATCCCGAGCGCCTGCGGCCCGAGGCGCTGGCCGAGATCCGCCACCTCAAGGCGCGCATGGAGCGCGAGCGCGTCCCCCGCGGGGTCGACCCGCGGCGCCATCTCAAGATGGGTCCCGGGGGCATGGCGGACGTCGAGTTCTCGACGCAGATCGTGCAGCTCGCGCATGCTCACTCGCATCCGGAGTTGCACGCCGGTGACACGCTCGGCGCGCTGCGCGCCGCGGCCGCGCTCGGCCTCGTACGGGACGACGACGCGCGCAGGCTCGCCGACGCGTACCGCTGGCTCATGCGCGCTCGCAACCGGATGTTCCTGTTGTTCGCGCGCCCGCGCGACGTCCTTCCGGTCGTGCCCGAGGAGCTCGAGGCGCTCGGCATCGCGATGGGCTACTCGGAACAGCCGCGCCAGGAGGTCGAGGAGGACTACCTGCGCCTGACGCGGCGAGCGCGCGCCGTCGCCGAGCGCATCGTGTACGGCTGAGACGGGCGTCAGGCGACGGCGAGCAGCTCGGAGAATAGAGCCAGGAAGTACGGCGCGAGGAAGACCAGCGCGTTGTACGACACGTGCAGGCCGATCGCCGGATAGAGGCTGTCGTCGCGCTCGAAGAACAGCGCCGCGGCAATGCCGAGGAGGAACGCCCCTACCATCGACACGGGGTGGACGTGGACGAGCGCGAACACACTCGCGGAGACCAGGATGCCGTTGCGAACGCCCCATCGCGAGCGCGCGTAGCGGTAGAGGACGCCGCGGAACACGAGCTCCTCCGCTATCGGCACGACGACCGCGAACGCGGCGAGCAGCCAGAACAGCGCGAGCAGGTCATCCTGCGCCCGCATGCCGGGGATCGCCGCGTCGACGTCGGGCAGCAGGGGGTCCAGGACGTGGGCGACGACGACGTTGGTGTAGAGGACGCCACTCGCCAGCAGTGCCATCGTCGCGATCGTGCCGCGACTGACGCGCGGGCCGATGATCGAGCACCACGGCGCCCCGCGTCGTCGCACGCACACGCGCTCGACCAGCATGACGCCCGGTGCCGTGGTCGCGATCATGACCAAGAAGGTGCCGGCGTCGCCCGAGTGAGCCAGCTGGTCGCCGACCAGCCACGCGATGGCGATCGTCGCCGCGATGCCGCCGAGGAAGCTGCCCGCGACGACCACGATGGTGTCTCTCCCCGTCCACGGAACCCGCACGCCCGCGGCGCGGTCGTCAGCCGTGACCGACCCCCTTTCGTCCACCGCCCCGAGCGTAGACGAACGATGTCCGCGACGTCGGGCTCTAGGAGAGCGTGAGGAACAGCGCTCCGAGCGCGAGCGCGTTCTTGGTCGCGTGGAGCACGATGGCGGGAACGATGCTGGCGTAGCGCTCGGTTACGAGCGCGAGCGCGACGCCGAAGATGAATAGCGCGGGCAGCACCACGAGATAGCCGTGCACTGCGGAGAACAGAGCGCCCGAGACGATCGCGGACGACGCGACGCCGGTGCGTTGCCGAAGATAGCGATAGACGAGTCCGCGGAACACGATCTCCTCCACGACGGGCGCGATCACGACCGCGGCCACGACGAGCCACACGAGCCGCGCCGGTGGCATGCTTTCGCCGGGCGCGAGCAAGTCGAGCTGCGGGTTGCGGTCCTCGTCGATCAGCTGCGCGAACGGCAGCGTGACGATGCCCTCGATCCACGTGAGCCCGAGCGCCAGTGGCAACATGAGTGCGACCGCCCCCGCGCCGGTCCTCGTCAGCCCGAGCGCGCGCAGCCCGCCGCCACGCCGCACGCCGCAGAAGTACCACGCGCACGCGCCGATCGGCACGTACACCACCGCGGACAGGGCGACGCCCGCGCCGCCGGCGAGATCGACGCCGAACGCCGCGAGCGTCACGCCGACCGCGATCGCCAGCAGGAACCCGGCCGGGATGCCGATGCCGAGCGCAATGGCGAGGTCGCCACCGCGCAGGCGTTTCTGCGCGCCGCGGTCGGTCGGGGCGCCGTCGGCGTCGGGGGCCGCGCTCATGCGTTCATGCTAGGGGGCCGCGCGCACGAAGGCCGCCGGCGACCTCCGGCGGCCTTCGTCACGTGCGGTCGTCGAGCTCAGATGTCGTAGTAGAGGTAGAACTCGTACGGATGGGGGCGAAGCCTGAGCTCGTCGACCTCGCGCGCACGCTTGTAGTCGATCCAGTGAGTGATGACGTCCTCGGTGAACACGCCGCCCTCGAGCAGGAAGTCGTGGTCGGCCTCGAGCGCGTCGAGCGCATCCTCGAGCGAGCCCGGGACCTGCGGGACCGCGGCGAGCTCCTCGGGCGGAAGGTCGTAGAGGTCCTTGTCGACCGGCTCGGGCGGCTCGATCTTGTTGCGGATGCCGTCGACGCCCGCCATGAGCAGCGCGGAGAACGCGAGGTACGGGTTGCACGACGGGTCCGGGCAGCGGAACTCGATGCGCTTGGACTTCGGCGACTTCGAGTACAGCGGGATGCGCACCGCCGCGGAGCGGTTGCGCTGGGAGTACACGAGGTTGACCGGCGCCTCGTACCCGGGCACCAGGCGCTTGTACGAGTTCGTCGTCGGCGCGCACAGCGCGAGCAGCGCCGGCGCGTGCTCGAGCAGACCGCCGATGTAGAAGCGCGCGACGTCGGACAGCTGCGCGTAGCCGAGCTCGTCCCAGAACAGCGGCTCGCCGTCGCGCCACAACGACTGGTGCACGTGCATGCCGGAGCCGTTGTCCTGGAAGATCGGCTTGGGCATGAACGTGACGGTCTTGCCGTGCTGTAGCGCGACGTTCTTGACGACGTACTTGTAGAGCATGAGCCGGTCGGCGATCTGGAGCAGCGGGGCGAAGCCCATGTCGATCTCGCCCTGCCCCGCGGTGCCGACCTCGTGGTGATGGACCTCGACCGGGATGCCGAAGTGATCGCGCAGCATCAGCACCATCTCCGAGCGCAGGTCCTGGTAGTGGTCCATCGGCGGGACCGGGAAGTAGCCCTCCTTGTAGCGCGGCTTGTAGCCGAGGTTGCGTCCGCCCTCCTCGGCCCCCGAGTTCCACACGCCCTCGACCGCGTCGACGTAGTAGTAGCCGGAGTGCTGGTTCTGGTCGAAGCGGATGGAGTCGAAGACGTAGAACTCCGCCTCGGGGCCGAAGTACGCGGTGTCGGCGATCCCGGTGCCGTCGAGGTAGTCCTGGGCCTTCTTGGCGACGTAGCGCGGGTCGCGCGAGTAGAACTCGCCCGTCAGCGGGTCCTTCACGAAGGCGTGCAGGACCAGCGTCGGGTGCTTGCGGAACGGGTCCATCACCGCGGTCGCCGGGTCGGGCACGAGGATCATGTCCGACTCCTGGATCTCCTGGAAGCCGCGGATCGACGACCCGTCGAAGCCGAGACCCTCCTCGAACGCCTCCTCGCCGAACTCGTCGAACGGCACCGAGAAGTGCTGCATGAGGCCGGGGAGGTCGGAGAAGCGGATGTCGACGAACTGGGCGCCGTGCTCGCGTCCCAGCTCGAGTGCGTCGGATGGCGATGCGGGCATTGCGTCCTCCCTCGTGGATGACGTCGTCGTCGCCTCGAACGTAGGGCGCCGCGGTTTCTCCGGCGTTTCGCTCGTGTTACGGCTTGGTTACGTCGCGGTCGAGCCACGCGGCGAGACGGCGGGCCTCCTCGTCGTAGGCGCGCCGGAGCCCGGCGACGATCGACCGTTCGACGCGCCCGCCGTAGAACGGGATCCGGACGTCGACGCGCCCGGAGACCCGCCGCAGGGTGCCGCCGTCGTGCTCGGCGAGCGCGATCGCGCCGTCTGCGGCGAGGACGTCGCCGCCGATCTCGGGCCGGACGACCCAGTGCCACGTCCGCTCGCCCGGCAGCCACAGCGCGTCCTCGACCCACGCCGGCTCGCCGTCGCCCACGAGCGCGCGCGCCGCTCCGGGGAGCTGCACGTCGAGCACGCACCGGACGCGCCGCCGGACGCGGCCGCCGCCCTCGTCGGACTGGTCGAGCACGCGCCGGTCGCGCAAGCCGCCGACGTCGCCGAGCGACCCCTGGAACGCGACGTCGAGCGTGACGCGGGCGACGTCGTCGACCGGAGCAGGAAAAAGGTGGTCGATAACGAATCGCACCTCGTCAGGGTATCGGCCAAGCGCCTACCGGCCGGCCGGTCTCCTTGGTAACCTCGGCGCTCCCAGGAATTGGCTGCCGGGGAGCCGTCGAAGAATGTCTGAGGAGGCCCGCTTGGGGAGTGTCGCCGCGGCGCACACGGCGGAGCTCGAGCAGGCCGTGGCGTCGCTGCGCGGCGTACGCGGCGCGCGCGTGGAGCTCGGCTCGTCCGGCGCGCCCGAGGTGCGCGTGCTCGTCGTGCCCGAGCGCGACCCGGCCGACGTCGCCGCCGAGGTCGTGCGGATCGCGGCGGAGCGCTTCGGCGTCGACGTGCCGGCCGCCGGCGTCAAGGTCCTGCGCTCGGGCGGCGTCGACCCGGGGGCCGTCCCGCCCCGGCGACGCCTGTCGTCGATCGCGACCCGCCGCTCCAGCGACGAGTTCATGGTGCGAGTGACGCTTGAGCTGCACGGCGACGTCCTCGTCGGGGAGGCGGGCGCCCCGTGCGGGTTGCGCCACGAGCACCGGACCGTCGCCCGCGCCGTCGTCAACGGCCTTCGATCGCTGCTCCAGCCCTCGATCGACGTCGACGCCGTCAGCCTCGTCGCGCTCGGGGACGTCAGGCTCGCGGTCGTGTCGCTGCTCGCGGGGGCCGACACGCTCGTCGGGTCCGCGCTCGTGCGCGTCGACGACAACGACGCGATCGCGCGCGCGACGCTCGACGCGCTCAACCGGACGATGACGCTGTCGCCGTAGCGCGCGTCAGTGCACGAGACCGCGGCGGAACGCCTCGGCGACCGCCTCGGTGCGGTCGTGGACGCCGAGCTTGCGGAAGATCTGCTTGAGATAGGTCTTGACCGTCTCCTCGGAGACGTGGATCGACTCGGCGACCTCGCGCGTCGACTTGCCGTGGCTGAGCTCCTGCAGCACCGTGAGCTCGCGGTCGCTCAAGGCGCGCGGATCCTTGCCGCTGATGCGTCCGAAGATTCCCTCGGTGACGTTCGGATCGAGCACCGAACGGCCGTCGATCACGTCGTGGAGCGCCTTGACGACGGCCTCGCGCGACGAGCCCTTGGACATGTAGCCGTCGGCGCCCGCCTTGACGGCCTCCGCGACCGTGCCGGGGTCGGTGAACATCGTCAGGATGAGCACCTTCGTTCGGGGCGACACCTCCTTTATCTTCCGCGTCGCCTCGATGCCGTTCATGCTCGGGCCGAGGTTCACGTCCATGAGGACGACGTCGGGATGGTCGTGCTCGACCTTCTCGACCGCGTCGTCGCCCGAGTCGACGACGCCGACGAGCTCGATGCCCTCCGACATCGAGAGCATCGCCTCAAGCCCCTGGGACACGAGCGTGTGGTCCTCGGCGATGAGCACCCGCAGCGTCACTGAGCGACCCCCCCCGGAAGGATGACTTCGAGACGAGTTCCGGAGCCGGGCCGCGACTCCAGCTCGATGGCCCCACCCACGTGGGCGGCGCGCTCTCGCATCAGCCGCATGCCGACGTGGTCGCTGCCGACCTCCGTCGACGGGTCGAACCCCGTGCCGTCGTCCTGCACAACGATATGCACACGGCCGTCGGAGTCGTCAATCCGCACGACCACGCTGCTGGAATCGGCGTGCTTGAGCGCGTTCGTGAGGCCCTCCTGGAGGATCTGGAACGCCGCGAGCGCGACCGGCAGCGGCGGCTCGGACTTCACGTTGCCCTCGACGCGGATGTCGGCACCCCACAACGTCGACGCGTGGTCGACGAACGTGCGGATCGTCTCCATGAGCCCGCCCTTCTCGACCGACGAGCGCCTGAGGTCGACCAGCGATCCGCGCAGCATCTGGATCGCCTCGTCGAGCGCGTTGCGAGCGTTCTTCACGGCCTCGCCGGCGAGGTCGTAGCGCTGCACCAAGATGAACTCGTTCGCGTTGCCGCACCCGTACGCCGCCGCGGCGAGGAGCTGGAGGCTCGAGTCGTGAATCTCCTCGGCGATCCGTTTGCGCTCGTTCTCGCGCTCCTGGAAGATCTTCTCGGTCGCGTCGAGCAGCGCCTGCTGCTGCTTGCGGATCCGCTCCGAGAGCTCCTGTTGGGTGCGCGCGCCGATGATGCTGAGCCGCGCGAAGAGGATCGGGACGATGATCGCGGCGACCGCCCACGCCGCGAACTGGTCGTACGCCAGCGCGGTCACGACTCCCAGGCCGATGACGACGACGTACCAGACGACGAAGCCGGACACGGGCTCCGGGACGAGGCTCCGGACGGTGTCGCGCAGCGATGCGTTGGTGGCGAAGTGCACGCCCACCGCGACGAGCGTCAGGTTGACGACCGCGTGCGCGACCGCCGCGAGGACGATCGGTACGGGGTGAAACGGGTTGTCGGCGAACGCGAACGGCATGCACGTCGCGCCGACGGCGAGGGTGATCTGGGCGCGGTTGAAGACGACGCGATGGATCGGAAGCTCGCGGCGGAGCTCGCGCAGGTCGACGGCGCTGATCGCGGTGATCGTCATCGCCGTCCACGGGGGGTAGAGGATCGCGAGCGCCAGATGGATCGGCATCGTCATCGTCATCTCGGTGCCGAGACCCAGCGACATCGGGAGGAGCTCGACCGCGGCGAGCAGCGTGATCCAGAAGAGGGCGGTGCCGAAGTCGATCGCATTGGAACCCTGGTTCCAGCGCGACGGATCGCGGTCGAGCGCGAGCCACAGGCCCAGCGTCAATCCGACCGCCACGGCCCCCAGCGCCCAGCCTGTGACCTTGTACTTGTTCACTGGGTGAATGGTAAGAGAGGAAGGGCCGGGCGGTCGATGCCCGGAAAACGCAAGAGGGGCCCCCGAGGGCCCCTCCGACGCTGCATCGGGCGGTGTTAGTGCCGCCAGCCGGCGCCCGCCGTCGCGAACAGTGCCACGAGTGCGCTGGCCAGGCTGATGAGACGAACCTTCATTGTGCGGATCTCCTTGATCGATGCTACGCGGAAGATGTCTGAAAAGACCGGCTCGTAAGCCGCCGCTCCGCTAGGTTCTGGAAATCGATTGCCCCGTGCCCCAGTGCCCCTCTCCGCTACCCCCTTCGGGGGATCGAATCACCTCGTTCGGGTGATGCTGAAGGCGACGATAGCGCCCGATACACATAGGTGCAATACCTTTGCTACAGGTGTCGTCTACGTCGTTACGGCAGGTCGTCCAAGGCGTTGCCAGGCCGGCGGCCGTTCGCGCGCACCTATGCGATGGCTCTCGTCATACCGAAGCGCGTATAGTGATCGCCGGGGCAGATCGTGATCGAGGGAGGGCACCGAGGTGGGCATGTCAGCGTCGACACGGACGCGCGCCGTATGAGCTCCGGGAACGACACTCCGGAGCGCGCCGCGCCGCTGCGAGGCGACAAGCTCGATCGTCTCGAAACCGATCTGCAGAAAGTCCCCGGCGTCAGGAGCGCGCGCGTCATCGGGATGGGGTCGCCGTCGGAGATCCACATCGTCGCGACGTCCGACCGGCCGCCGAAGCAGGTGGTGCGCGACGTGCAGTCGCTCGCGTCGGCGGGCTTCGGCATCACGATCGACCATCGCATCGTGTCCGTGGTGCAGCTCGACGACGCCGAGGAGGCGTCGTCCAACGGCGCACAGGCGCCGGTCCCCGACGGCGCGCGTCCCGTCCTCGACAAGGTCGTGTTCGCGTCCAAGGGCGTCGGAGGCTGGGTCAAGGTCGGGCTGACGTGGCCCGACGGCGAGTCGACCGAGGGCGCCGCGTCGATCGGCCTCACGCGCGAGTCGCGCGCGCGCGGCGCCGCGGCCGCGGCCGTGCGCGCGCTCGAGCCCGTCCTCGCGCCGACGGGGTCCGCGCTCGACGTCGACCACGTCGTGCTGCAGCAGCTCGGCTCCGACCTGTCGGTGACGGTCCACGCGCTCTACCACGACAAGGGCGCCGCGGTGCCGCTCGTCGGCTCGGCGCTCATCCACGACGACGTCGCGAGCGCGGCGGCGCGCGCGGTGCTGCAGGCGGTCAACCGCAAGCTGCGCTGACTCCCTAGCCGGTCGGCTCCGCGCGGTGACGGGCGTGTCGGCGCCACATGGCGCGCGCATACACGAGGCGCGCGATCCCGACCGCGAGGAAGACGTCGCCGACGCTGAGGATCTCGCGCGTCGGCGTCACGGGGATGACGTCCGCGAGCCACGGCAGCGCGGTGTCGTCGTCGAGCGGCTCGTGCTTGGGGCCGGCCCCCTCCATGGAGATCCCGACTCCGCTCACGGCGGCGCGGTCGACCGGCATCGCGCCGTTCGCGCCGATCACCGCGACGTTGAGCGCGAGGCCGATCCCGGCGAGCGCCATGCCGGGAAGGCGCCGGTTCGCGACGAGAAACGACGCGACGAGCGCGTTCGAGCCGAGCAGGACGGCGAGCTCGGCGTCGTCCGACAGCCACGCGGGCCGCCACACGGCGAGCGCGATCTGGGCCGCCAGCCCGGTGAACAGGACCCAGCCGGCGCGAAAGCGGGTGTTGGCGACGACCTCGAGCGATCCACCGCGCGCGAGGGCGAACAGCGTCACGGCGAGCGTTACGACCGCCACGGTCACCATCGCGGCCCCCGCGCGTCCGTCGTCGTCACGGCGTCAAGGATAGGGCGGCGCCGAGGCGGCCGGCCGGGCGAGGAGCCGGCGCAGCGCGGCCTCGAGCTCCGGGTCGCCGAAGCGGAACCCCGAGCGCGCCAGCGCGTCGGGCGCGACCCGCTGGCTGCCGAGCAGCTCGCGCGCCGCGTCGGCGCCGAGCGCGGCGCGCAGCGCGACGGGCGGGACCGCGGCGACCGTCGGTCGGTGCAGCACGCGCCCGAGCGTCGCGGTCAGCTCGGCGTTCGTGACCGGGTTCGGCGCCACCGCGTTGACCGGCCCCGACAGGGGCTCGTGACGCAGCGCGTGCACGATCGCCGCGACCTCGTCGTCGAGCGTGATCCAGCTCGTCCACTGCCGGCCCGAGCCGAGCCTGCCCCCGAGGCCGAGGCGGAACGGCACCAGCATCGTGCCGAGCACGCCGCCGCGCGGGCTCAGAACGATGCCCGAGCGCAGCGTCACGACGCGCACGCCGGCTTCGGCGGCCGGCCGCGCGGCGTCCTCCCACCGGCGCACGACGCCGGCCAGGAACCCCGTGCCGGGCCCCGAGCCCTCGGTCAGGAGCTCGTCGCCGCGGTCGCCGTAGAAGCCGATCGCGGAGCCCGACACGAGCACGCGCGGCGGCGAGCGCAGGTCGGAGATCGTCGCCGCCAGCAGGCTCGTGCCGTCGACGCGGCTGTTGAGGATGCGCGCCTTCTTGGCAGCGGTCCAGCGGGCCGCGCCGATGCTCTCGCCGGCGAGGTGGACGACGGCGTCGATGCCCTCGAGCCCGGCGGCGTCGATCGCGCCGGCCGCCGGGTCCCAGCGGATCGTGCCGGGCCGCGCCGGACCGGAGCGCACGAGCCGCACGACGCGGTCGCCGGCGGCCTCCAGCGCGGTGACGAGCGCCGCGCCGATGAGCCCGCTCGATCCCGTGACGGCGACGTCCACGGCGTTCTCCTTTCCCCGCGCCGGCGTGGGTACCATCCTCGCCCGTGGACACGGTGCTGGTGGTATGGAACGCACACGCCGGATCGGTGTCGCGCCGCCGGCGCGAGGTCATCGTCAAGGCGCTGCAGGCCGACTTCAAGCTGGACGTCGCCGAGACCCAGGCCCGCAACCACGCCGCCGGCCTCGCCCGCGACGCGGTCGACCGCGGCTTCGACGCGGTGCTCGCGTTCGGCGGCGACGGCACCGTCAACGAGGTCGCGCAGGGCCTCGTCGGAACCGACGTCGCGCTCGGGATCGTGCCCGGGGGCAGCACGAACGTCCTCGCCCGCGCGGTCGGCGTCCCGCGCGACCCGGTCGAGGCGACCGCGTTCGTCGCGTCGCGCCTGCGCTCGGGGACGCGCCGGCGCATCGGCGTGGGGCGCCTCGACGACCGCTACTTCCTGTTCTCCGCCGGGATGGGGCTCGACGCCGAGGTCGTGCGGCGCGTCGAGCAAGACCCCGAGGGCAAGCGGCGCAACGCGGAGGGCGTCTTCGTCGCCAACGCGCTCAAGGTCGCGCTGACGCGCTACCGGGGCGCGGCCGCCGGCGTGACGCTCGCGGTCCCGGGGGCGGAGCCGCAGCGCGTGGTGTTCGCGGTGTGCGGCAACGGCCGTCCGTTCACGTACTACAAGCGGTGGCCCGTCGACGCGTGCCCGGCGGCGCACCTCGACCGCGGCCTCGACGTCCTCGGGCTGACCAAGGTCCGCACGGTCACGATCCCGCACATCACGTGGAGCCTGTTCGTGAGCCGCTCGCACGTGCGCTGGCGCACGGCGCGCTACTTCTCCGACGTCTCGTGGGCCCGGCTCGCCGCCGACGAGCCGCTCCCGGTCCAGGTCGACGGCGACTACCTCGGCGAGCGGGACGCGGCGCACCTCGAGCACGTGCCCGACGCCCTCGACCTGCTCGTGTGACCGGCCCCCGCTCGAGGCCGTCGGCTTTGCCGGCGCCATGACGTACGCTTCGAGGAGCCGCGATTCGAGGAGTTGATCCCGCATGTCGATGCCCACCCACGAGCAGGTCTCCGACGTCCTCGGCGAGATCCAGGACCCGGAGCTCCACCGCGGGCTGAACGAGCTCAACATGGTGCGCGACATCCGGATCGAGGGCCGCGCCGTGTCGGTGCTCGTGGCACTGACGATCCCGGGCTGCCCGCTGAAGTCGTACTTCACCGACGTCATCCCCGCGAAGCTCAAGCAGCGCTTCCCCGAGATCGACGACGTCGACGTGCGACTGACGTCGATGACCGAGGAGGAGCGCCAGGCGCTCGTCGGCAACCTCCGCACCGCGGCCCCCGCGCCGTTCGCCGACGGCGAGTCGTCGACGCAGGTGATCGCGATCGGCTCCGGAAAGGGCGGCGTCGGCAAGTCGACGACGACCGTGAACCTCGCCGTGTCCCTCGCGAAGCTGGGCCACAGCGTGGGCCTCCTCGACGCCGACGTGTGGGGCTTCTCGATCCCGCGCATGCTCGGCGTGCACGGCCGCCCCACGATCGTCGAGGACATGATCATGCCGCCCGAGGTCTTCGGCGTGAAGGTCGTCTCGATCGGCCTGTTCACGACCGAGGAGAACCCGGTCGTGTGGCGCGGCCCGATGCTGCACAAGGCGCTGCAGCAGTTCCTCACCGACGTCCACTGGGACGACCCGGACTACCTCCTCGTCGACCTGCCCCCCGGGACGGGCGACGTGTCGATCTCGATCGCGCAGTTCCTGCCGGGGGCCGGGATGATCGTCGTGACGACGCCCCAGGCGGTCGCCGAGAAGGTCGCGCAGCGCGCCGGCTTCATGGCGGAGAAGAGCGGGCTGAAGGTCACCGGCGTCGTCGAGAACATGTCCTACTTCCGCGGCGACGACGGCAAGGAGTACCGGATCTTCGGCTCCGGCGGCGGCGCCGCGCTCGCCGAGCGTCTGCGCGCGCCGCTGCTGGGCGAGATCCCGATCGACCCTCGTCTGCGCGAGCTCGCCGACCACGGCTCTCCGGTCGTCCTGCAGGCGCCCGACACCGAGGTGGCACAGGCGCTGGAGTCGACCGCCAAGGAGGTCGTCAACGCGCTGCCGCCCAAGCCGAAGCGCGCCCGCCGCCTGTCGCTGCCGCTGCTGCCGAACCTCGGCGGGCACCGGCACTAGGCGCGCGCGATGACGGTGACGACGGCCGCGCTCGACGTCGTCGAGCGCGCCGGCGGGGCGGTCGACCAGGTCGGCGCCGAGGAGCGCGCCGCGACGCTCGCCAAGCGCTCGATCAAGCGCGACTCGAAGCTGTGGGGCCTCGAGCTCGCGGTGCGCTGTTGCGACCTCACGACGCTCGAGGGCTCGGACTCGCCCGGCAAGATCCGCCAGCTCGCGTCGAAGGCCCGGCGCCCGGCGCCGTCAGACCCGACGGTCCCGCCGGTCGCGGCCCTGTGTCTCTACCCGCGCCTGGTCCCCGTCGCGGTCGAGGCGTTGCGCGGCTCGCCGGTGAAGGTCGCGTCGGTCGCGACCGCGTTCCCGTCGGGGCAGACGTCGCTCGAGACGCGCGTCACCGAGATCGAGCGCGCGGTCGCCGACGGCGCGCACGAGATCGACAGCGTCATCAGCCGCGGCGCGTTCCTCGCGGGCGACGAGGCCGCGGTCTTCGACGAGGTCGTGCGCTGCAAGGAGGCGTGCGGCGACGCGCACCTCAAGGTCATCCTCGAGACCGGCGAGCTCGGCAGCCTGGAGCGCGTGCGGCGCGCCGCGCTCGTCGCCATGGCGGCCGGCGCCGACACGGTCAAGACGTCGACCGGCAAGATCCCGTCGGCCGCGACGCTGCCGGTCGCGCTCGTCATGGCCGAGGCGATCCGCGACTTCGCCGACCTCACCGGCCGCGCCGTCGGCCTCAAGGTCGCCGGCGGCATCCGCACCGCCAAGGACGCGCTGCGCTACCTCGTGGTCGTGCACGAGACGCTCGGTGAGGAGTGGCTCACTCCCGACCGCTTCCGCATCGGCGCGTCGAGCCTGCTGAACGACCTGCTCATGCAGATCGACAAGCAGCGGACCGGTGCGTACTCGGACCCCGACCGGTACACGCTCGACTGATGGCCCGCATGCAACGAGTCGCCCGAACGGAGGTCGTCTGATGCCGCGCTGGGACTACTCGCCCGCGCCCGAGTCCACCGAGATCGTGTCGGTGGACGACACCTACGGGCTGTTCGTCGACGGCGAGTTCGTCGAGCCGCTGTCGGGCGACTACTTCAAGACGATCAACCCGGCGACCGAGGAGGTCCTCGCCGCGATCCCGAACGCGGGGGCCGAGGACGTCGCTCGAGCGGTCGACGCGGCGCGCGCCGCGCTCGGCCCGTGGTCGGGACTGCCGCCATCCGAGCGCGCCAAGTACCTGTTCCGCATCGCGCGCCTCGTGCAGGAGCGCAGCCGGGAGCTCGCGGTGCTCGAGTCCATGAACGGCGGGAAGCCGATCCGGGAGAGCCGAGACGTCGACGTCCCGCTGGCCGCGGCGCACTTCTTCTACTACGCCGGCTGGGCCGACAAGCTCGAGTACGCGTTCGCCGGGCGGCGCGCGCTCCCCGTCGGCGTGTGCGCGCAGGTGATCCCGTGGAACTTCCCGCTGCTGATGCTGGCATGGAAGATCGCGCCGGCGCTCGCGGGCGGCAACACCGTCGTGCTCAAGCCCGCCGAGACCACTCCTCTGAGCGCGCTCGTGTTCGCCGAGATCTGCGTCCACGCAGGGCTTCCGCCGGGCGTCGTCAACATCGTGACCGGCGCCGGCGAGACGGGGGCCGCGCTCGTGCGCCACCCCGGCGTCGACAAGGTCGCGTTCACCGGGTCGACCGAGGTCGGCAAGGAGATACAGAAGGCGGTCGCGGGGACCGGCAAGAAGCTGACGCTCGAGCTCGGCGGCAAGGCCGCCAACGTCGTGTTCGACGACGCGCCGCTCGACCAGGCCGTCGAGGGCATCGTCAACGGGATCTTCTTCAACCAGGGCCACGTGTGCTGCGCGGGCTCGCGCCTGCTGGTGCAGGAGCCGGTCTTCGACCGGCTGATCGCGAAGCTCAAGCGGCGGCTCGGCACGTTGCGGCTCGGCGATCCGCTCGACAAGAATACCGACGTCGGCGCGATCAACTCGCGCGCGCAGCTCGACAAGATCAAGCAGCTCGTCGGCGTCGGCGTCGACGAGGGCGCGGAGCTGTACCAGGCGCCGTGCGAGCTTCCCCAGCGCGGGTTCTGGTTCCCGCCGACCGTCTTCACCGGCGTGTCGCAGTCGCACCGGATCGCACAGGAGGAGATCTTCGGGCCGGTGCTGTCCGTGATGACGTTCCGGACGCCCGAGGAGGCCGTCGAGAAGGCGAACAACACGCCCTACGGGCTCTCCGCCGGCGTGTGGACCGACAAGGGATCGCGCATCCTGTGGCTCGCGGACCGCATGCGCGCGGGCGTCGTGTGGGCGAACACGTTCAACCGCTTCGACCCGACGAGCCCGTTCGGCGGATACAAGGAGTCGGGCTTCGGCCGCGAGGGCGGGCTGCACGGGCTCGAGGCGTACGTGCGCCTGGTGGCGCCGTGAGCCGGCTCGAGGTCCGCAAGACCTACAAGCTGTACCTCGGCGGCGCGTTCCCGCGCTCGGAGTCCGGGCGGACCTACGAGGTGCGCGGCGCGGATGGGGCGTTCGTCGCCAACGCGGTGCGCGCGTCGCGCAAGGACGTGCGCGACGCGGTCGTCGCGGCCCGCAAGGCGTGGGCCAAGTGGGCCGGCGCGACCGCCTACAACCGCGGACAGGTCCTCTACCGCATCGCCGAGATGATGGAGACGCGCCGGTCGGAGCTCGTCGCCGAGGTCGCGCGCGCGGACGGCGGCGACGCCGAGGCGCAGGTCTCGGACGCGGTCGACACGTGGGTCTGGTACGCGGGCCTGTGCGACAAGCTGGCGCAGATCACGGGCGGCCTCAACCCGGTCGCGGGGCCGTACTTCAACCTCACGGCCCCCGAGCCGACCGGCGTCGTGGCGCTCGTCGCGCCGGCGACGCCGTCGCTGCTGGGCCTGTCGGAGCGCGTCGCGGCAGCGGTGTGCGGCGGCAACGTCGTTGTGGTGCTCGCGTCCGAGCCGCATCCGCTGCCGGCCATCGCGCTGTCGGAGTGCCTCGCGACCGCGGACGTGCCGGCGGGCGTCGTCAACGTCCTCACGGGACGCCACGCGGAGCTCGTGCCGGTGTTCGCGTCGCACCTCGACGTCGACGCGCTCGACGTCACGGGAGTCGACGCGCGCGACGCGGCCGACGTCGAGGAGGCGGCCGCGAGCAACGTCAAGCGCGTCGTGCGCGCGGGCGCGCCGCGAAGCCCCTACGAGGCGACCGCCTTCATGGAGATGAAGACGGTGTGGCATCCGAAGGGCACGTGACGTCCGCGCCGCCGCGCGCGGGCGCGTATCGGTAGACTCCGCACGGCCCGGCGTGCAACGCCGCGGCCGCCGGCCGCGCCGAGCGGTCCGGCGCCGCCGACCAAGGAGCAGTCAGTGCGTCTGAAGCTGATTCCGCGCGAGGAGTCCTTCTTCGACCTGTTCGAGGAGATGGGGGGCAAGGTGGCGCAGGGTGCCGACGAGCTCCTCGCGCTGCTGCGCGACTACACCGATCTGGATCGCAGGGCGGGCCGCATCCTCGACATCGAACACGAGGGCGACGAGGTGACGCACGAGGTGATGCGGCGCCTGAACACGACGTTCATCACGCCGTTCGACCGTGAGGACATCCATCTGCTCGCGACGAGCTTCGACGACGTCCTCGACCACATCGAAGCCGCCGCCGAGTACCTGCAGCTGCACAAGATCGAGTCGCCGCTTCCACAGATGGTGACGCTGTGCGAGACGCTCGCGCTCGCGGCGCGCAAGACCGCGGACGCGATGCCGCAGCTGCGCAAGATGCGCGACCTCGACGAGTACTGGGTCGAGATCAACCGGTTGGAGAACGAGGGCGACCGCTCCTACCGCCGCACGATCGCGGAGCTGTTCTCGGGCGACTACAAGGCGATGGACGTGCTCAAGTACAAGGAGATCATCGAGCAGATCGAACAGGCCATCGACCGCCTCGAGGACGTCGCGAACGTCGTCGAGAGCATCGTCCTCAAGCAGGGCTGATGCCCGTCTGGATCGTCCTCGTCACGGCGTACCTCTTCGAGTTCGCCAACGGCTGGACCGACGCACCCAACTCGATCGCGACCGTCGTCTCGACGCGCGTGCTGCGCCCGCTGCACGCGGTCGTCATGGCCGGCGTGCTGAACCTCGTCGGAGCGATGCTCGGCCTCGCGGTCGCGAAGACGATCGCGTCGGGCATCGTGTCGCCCGAGCTCGTGACGCTCGAGACGCTCGAGGCCGCGGTGCTCGCGGCGACGCTGTGGGCGCTCGGCGCGCAGTACTACGGGCTGCCGTCGAGCGAGTCGCACGCCCTCATCGCCGGCTTGATCGGCGCGGGGTTCGCCGCGGGCGGCTCGGACGCGCTGCTCGGCGAGGGGCCGCGCAAGGCCCTCATCGGGCTCGTGACGTCGCCGGTCGGCGGCTTCCTCGTAGCGCTGCTCATCATGGTGCTGATCTTCCACTTGTTCCAGAAGGTCAGGCCGACGCTCGTCCGGCGCATCTTCGGGCGCGCGCAGATCGCGTCGGCGGGGTTCATGGCGTTGAGCCACGGGACCAACGACGCGCAGAAGACGATGGGCATCATCGCCCTCGCGCTCTACCTCGACTCGAACCCGGGGGCGCCCGCGCCCGAGGAGTTCCCAATCGACTACTGGGTCGTCCTTTCGGCGGCGGTCGTCATGGGCCTCGGGACGATGGTCGGCGGGTGGCGCGTGATCCGCACGATCGGGCTGCGCCTCACGAAACTGGAGCCGGTCGACGGCTTCGCGGCGGAGACGGGGGCCGCGGCGGTGATCTTCGGGGCCGCGCAGGTCGGCATCCCGGTGTCGACGACGCACGCGATCGGCTCCGCGATCATGGGCGTCGGGTCGACCAAGCGGCTCTCGGCGGTGCGGTGGGGCGTCGCCGGCCAGGTCGTGATGGCGTGGATCCTGACGTGGCCGTCGTGCATGCTGCTCGGCTACGTGCTGGAGAAGCTCTTCTCCGCCGCGTTCTGACCGGCTGGCCGCGGGCGCGTCCCGACGGCGCTCGGCCTCCGTTTTCGCGACGCCCTGCAGCACGGCACGCTCGTGACGAGAACGCCGATCTCGTCGGCTCGGAGTTTGTCCGTTGCACGCCTAGCGGACGTCGGCCACGATCCAGTACGGGCCGACACATCCATCGACGCGCTCTCTGAGGTTGTCCGGCAACACGGCGTCCCCGGAAGGCTCACCGACGAGGCCACCGCCCATCGCGACTCGACTGCCGACTCGGAACACCGGCGCGCCGGCCTCGTCGAGCACGACGAGGCCGCTCTCTGCCGTGCGGTAGCTGAACCCGTGCGGCCATATCGGGAGAATCGTCTGATCGGCCGCGCCCGTGACGACGTAGAGGCATCGCCCGCGCATCACGAGCGTTCCCCGGAGCAGGGAGTGCATGGCCACGCGCGACGGCGGCTGTACGGGAAACGTGAGCTTGCTTCGTCGACCGAGTCCGGACGAAGCGGCAGTGCCGGGGCGTGCTGCCCGATCGAGCTGCGAGTCGCACGCAACGAGCATCGCTGCAGGGCGAGCGCGACGGCCAGTCTCGTCGCTACCAAACGAAGACCAGGGATGGTCCTCCGCGTCCCGTTCGTCGAATCCGCTCCGTTGGTCGTATCTGGGTAGTGGGTCAGTTTGCCTCAGGGCGCCTAGAAGACGGCGCTCAGAGCGGGTGGACTGTTACAGCAGCATCGATTTGACGGACACGGCGGCTCGTGCATGCCTGGCAGAGACAGCGCCGATGTCGTCGGTGCAAATGCGTCAGGCCGTGTTGAACACCCGCGTCGGCGTCGAACCGGCCATGGAGACGCTGGAAGAACTCGGTGTCCCTGCACTTCGCCCACTACAACCTCTGCCGCCCGCACAAGACCCTGAGCAAACCGTACCCGACGACCCCCGCCATGGCGGCGGGCGTAGCCGACCACGTCCGGACGCTAGAGGAACTAGTCGGGCTGCTAGAGCAGGAGGAAGCGCGAGCCCACGGCTAGGCTGCCGCAAGGCAAATCCGGCGCACGGCGGGTCCACTGCGCGAGCCTGTATCGAACGTGGTGGTACTGGCACTTGATCGACCACCGCGGCGAGATCGGGCCAAACGACGGCGGGTTCGCTTCCTCGCGGCTTTGTATTCAGGCTATCCACGACCTCAAGTGGATGCTCGGGGCGACGAAGCTCGTTCCCGTTGTCCGTATCCTCGACCCGAACAGGGTTTGGGTACGAGCATGGCGAGCTATCGGCTGCTGACGCCAAACTGACCCGCTACCCGTATCTCTGGCTGGTTGCATCTCCGAAACGTCGTGTCGGTTCAACCGATGGCGGCGTTGGGCTCGCGTCGCCTCCATGCCCTCAGGATGCGATGCCGACGCACCGTCTCGGCCCCCGTCAGCGCAGGATCTCGACGAAGCGCTCGAACACGAGGTCTGCGTCGGCGGCCTCGACGATGCGGACGTTCGGCTCGCGGTCGGTCTCGTGCAGCGAGTCCACGAGGCAGTAGCCCCTCGTCAGCTCGCCCTGCGTCTCGACGTCGACCGCGACGCGGACGCTCCGTAGCACGACCGCGTCGTCGAGCGCGATCGCGCACGCGAGCAGGTCGGGGTGCGTGCTGCCGGGCATGCCGACCGAGACGCAGTACTCGAGCACCTTGCGGTTGACCGCGCCGAAGAAGCGCGCCAGCGGGGTGTCGAGCGCGGCGATCGCGTCGAGCTGCTCGTGCGTGAACAGGCCGTCGCGGCGGCACAGATTCCAGTCGACGAGCGTGGCGTCGAATCCCGCGCCGAGCACGATGCGGGCGGCCTCGGGGTCGACGTAAAAGTTGTACTCGGCCGCCGGCGTCACGTTGCCGATGCCGTTGTTCGTGCCGCCCATGACGTATAGGTGTCTCGTCGCGCGCGCGATCGCCGGCTCCCGCAGGTACGCGAGCGCGACGTTCGTGAGCGGCGCCTGCGCCAGGATCGTGACGTCGCCGGGCGCCTCCATGACCGTGCGCACGATGACGTCGACGGCGTGGCCGGGAGCCGGGCGCTGGCGCGCGCGCGGGAAGTTCGATTCGCCCATCCCGTCGGCGCCGTGGACGTAGGCGGCGTCGACCCATTCGCGCAGCAGCGGCCGGTCCGCGCCGCGGTACACCGGCACATCGCCCGAGCGGTCGGCGGCCTCGATCGTGTACAGCGCGTTCTCGACCTGTTGCTCGAACGCGACGTTGCCGGCGCAGATCGTCACGGCGTCGAGCTCGACGCCGGGCGTGCGCAGCGCGAGCAGCAGCGAGAAGACGTCGTCGCCGGCCGTGTCGGTGTCGACGATCAGGCGCATGTCCGGCCCTTCGTCACGGCGCGCCGTCTCCGAGGCCCGACAGCACGCCGCGCAACAACGTCTCGAGACGAGCCGCGGCACGCCGCGACGCGACCGCGACGTCGTCGTGCGTCAGCGGCTCGGGCGACAGCCCCGCGGCGAGGTTCGTGACGACCGACACTCCGAGCACGCGCGCGCCGAGGTAGCGGGCGCGGATCGCCTCGAGCACCGTCGACATGCCGACGAGCCCGGCCCCCAGCGTCGCGAGCATCCGTATCTCGGCGGGCGTTTCGTACGACGGTCCGAGCAGCCCCGCGTAGACGGCCTCGCGCAGGTCCGGGTCGACGCGGCGGGCGAGCGCGCGCAACGACGGGTCGTACACGTTCGACATGTCGGGGAACCGGGGGCCGCGCGCGTCGTCGTTCGGGCCGACGAGCGGGTTGTGGCCCGTGAGGTTGAGGTGGTCCGAGACGAGGCACGGCGCGCCGATCTCGAGCGCGGTGTCCACCGCGCCGGCCGCGTTGGTGAGCACGACGACGCGGCAGCCGGCGTCGACCGCGAGGTCGACCCAGCGCGTCACGACGCGCGCGTCGTAGCCCTCGTAGAGGTGCGCACGCCCTGCGAACGCGAGCGTGGCGACGCCGCCGACGTCGCCGTAGTACAGCGCGCCCTCGTGTCCCGGCACCGCGGAGCGCGGCATGCCCTCGATGCGGTGGTACGGCACCGGCGCGCCGCCGACGAGCGCACGCGCGAGGTCGCTGAGGCCGGAGCCGAGGACCACCGCGGCGTCGAAGCGCGCGCGCCCGGTGGCGCGCTCGAGGACGCGTCTCACGGCGCGACGCGCTCGACGACGACAGGACCGCTCGCCGGCGGCTCGTCCCCGATCTCGATAGCGCCCTCGAGCGCGGCGCGCGCGCCGTCGAAGCGCGCGGCGTCGTCGGCGTGCAGTTCGACGACGGGCTCGCCGCGCTCGACGCGCTCGCCGGGCTTGCGCACGCACACGACGCCGGCCGCGGCGCTCACCGGGTCCTCCCTACGGGCCCGCCCCGCCCCCAGGCGCCACGCCGCGACGCCGACCGCGAGCGCGTCGAGCCGCGTCACGACGCCGGCGTCCGGCGCGTCGACCGTGACGCGCTCTCCGGCGCGCGCGAGCGGCGCGTCGGGGTCGCCTCCCTGCGCGGTCACCATGTCACGGTACTTCGCGAGCGCGCGTCCGTCGGCGAGCGCGGCGGCCGGGTCCGCGTCCACCCCGGCGAGCCGGAGCATCTCGCGCGCGAGCTCGAGCGTCACGTCGACGAGGTCGTCGGGCCCCCGTCCCTCGAGCGTGGCGACCGACTCGGCGACCTCGAGCGCGTTGCCGGCGGCGCGGCCGAGCGGCACGTCCATGCGCGTCAGCAGCGCGGACGTCCGCACGCCGTGTGCCTCGCCGAGCCCGACCATCGTGCGCGCGAGCGTGCGCGCGTCGCCGACGTCGGGAAGGAACGCGCCCGAACCGACCTTGACGTCGAGCACGAGCGCGTCGGTGCCCTCGGCGATCTTCTTCGACATGATCGACGACGCGATCAGCGGTATCGACTCGATCGTGCCGGTGACGTCGCGCAGCGCGTAGAGCTTGCGGTCGGCCGGCGCGAGCCCGGGTCCCGCGGCGCAGATGACGCATCCGACGTCGTCGAGGATGCGCCTCATCTCGTCGAGGTCGAGGTCGACGCGGAAGCCGGGGATGCTCTCGAGCTTGTCGAGCGTGCCGCCGGTGTGCCCGAGGCCGCGTCCCGACAGCATCGGGTCGGCGACGCCGCACGCCGCGACGAGCGGCGCGAGCACGAGCGAGACCTTGTCGCCGACGCCCCCGGTCGAGTGCTTGTCCGCGGTCGGCGCGGCGATCGACGACAGGTCGAGGCGCTCGCCGCTCGCGATCATCGCCGCGGTCCACTGCGCGAGCTCGTCGGGCTCCATGCCGCGCCACACGATCGCCATCAGGAGCGCGGACGCCTGCTCGTGCGCGATGCGCCCGTCGGTGTAGCCCTCTACGAAGAAGCGGATTTGCTCCTCGCTGAGCCGGCCCCCGTAACGCTTCGTCCGGATGACCTCGACCGCGTCCACGACTACGGCCTCACTCCGGCGCGCCCTTGGCGGCGTCGAGGTCGTCGGGCCCGAACGCGAGCGGCAGCAGCGAGTCGAGGCGGCGGGGGCCGTCCGACGAGAACACCTGCAGCTCCGGGCCCCCCACCTCGAGCAGTACCTGGCGGCAGCGGCCGCACGGCATGAGGACGTTGTCGTCGCCGTCGACGCACGCGATCGCAACCAGCCGCCCGCCGCCCGAGTCGAACAGGCTCGAGACGAGTCCGCACTCCGCGCACAGCGTGAGGCCGTACGACACGTTCTCGACGTTGCAGCCGGTGACGATGCCGCCGTCGTCGACGAGGCCCGCGGCGCCGACGACGAGGCCCGAGTACGGCGCGTAGGCGCGGCCCGCGGCCTCGAGCGCCTCCGCGCGCAGCTCGTCCCAGTCGACCGCCTCGGTCATCGTCTCCGCCTCCTAGGTCGTCGCGCCCTCGTAGGCCTTGCCCGCGGCGGCCGGCGGATGGACCCTCCCCATGAAGCCCGCGATCGCGATGATCGTGATGACGTACGGGATCATGCGGATGAACTCCTCCGGCAGCAGCGATATCACCGGCGCGTCCTGCAGACGCAGCGGGATCGCCTGCGCGATGCCGAACAACAGCGCGCCGACCATGAGCCGCAACGGTGACCAGTTCCCGAGGATGAGGGCCGCGAGCGCGATGAAGCCGAGGCCCTGCGTCTGCCCCTCGCGGAACAACCCGTTGATCTCGATCGCGAGGAAGGCTCCGGCGACCCCGCCGAGCGCTCCGGAGATGCCGACGCCGGCGTAACGCAGGGGGCCGACGCGGACGCCGAGCGTGCGCGCTGCCTCCGGATTCTCTCCCGCGGAGCGTAGGCGCAGTCCGAAGCGCGTGCGGTTGAGCACGAAGATCGCCGGGATCGCGATCAGGAACGCGAAGATCACGACCGGCGACATCCCGGAGAACGCGCGTCCGAGGCCTTCCGGCAGATCGCTCAGGAGTGGGAGGTCGATCGGGTCGAGGCTCGGGATGCCCGGATCCGACTGCGTCGACT
>DASZZZ010000081.1:0-43891 GCA_036260375.1 Actinomycetota bacterium | reverse complement strand
GGCGCCACACTTGCCAGCGCCGCGGCTCGGTCACTGGATCTCAATCCCGAGATGAGCAACGCCGCACTGCGCGGCCGCGTTCGGATGGCCGCGACGCTCACAGACTCGACCGGCAAGGCGGCACCGGTGAACGGGGACGTCCTCGTCTACTTCGAGGTCGACGGTCCCGGCGACCCGAAGGCCGACGGGAGGACGTTTGACACCCCAGATCTCCAGTGCACCGTGAAGGCGGGCGACGTCCTGTGTCGTAGATCCTACGCCAACGCCAGCAAGACGGCAGGGACGGACACGGTGTGGGCGTGGATCGCCGGCACGACCGTCGACGAGACCGAGGGTCGGAACGCTAAGACGGAGCCGGGTGCGCAGGCCGAGCGTGACTCAACCGACAGCGTCGCCGCAACGTGGTTCGAAGGGCTCCAAGCCAGCGCCAGCCTGGACTGCGACCCCGAGACCGCAATCGTCGCGGTAGGCGCCTCACGTACGTACACCTGCACCGTCAGAGACGGCGGCCAGCTCCTCAATGGCTGGGAGATCGACGCCGAGAACCTGAGCCCGGCCGTCAACGACCTGGACAACTCAGCGGCCGGCCGCGGTAACGGCGCCGACTACGACGGCTCCACGGGGGCAACGGGCTGTGTTACGGGGCAAAGCGCGGAGGGCCAGTGCCGGATGACGATCCCAGCCGAGAAACCGGCGCAGGCGGGCCGCGCCCTCATCTGCTTCTGGGTCGACGAGGAAGGCGACGGCAGCTTCCACCCCGAGGGGCGCGTGGAGTGGGACGGCTCGTTCTGCGACGAGGGCATCAGCGCCATAGAGAACGGCAACCGGACCGACGTCGTGGCCCTCAGCTGGAAGTACGCACGGTCTATCTCGCTCCGAAGCTCAAAGAAGGTCGTCGAGCGGGGCAGGAGAGTCAGCTTGAGTGGAGCCATCACGAGCGCGCCGGCGTGCCGGGGGAACAAACGGGTCGTGATCAAGCGGGACGTGCTGCACGATGGGCGACCCCATAAGTATTCGGCCTTCAAGGCGACGACGACGGGCGCTCTCGGCCGCTACAGCGTGAGGTTCAGGATGTGGAAGTCGGCCAAGTACCAGGCCGTCGTTGTAAAGAGCACGAAGTGCCGCCAGGCGACCTCGCTGGGACGCAAGGTCCTCCTTCGAACCTAGAGCACCACAGGATCAGATCTCCCAGGGGCGGCGCCATGGCCGCCCCTCGGCGCGCGCTGGAGAGGCGCCGCTCGCTTTACTACCGTGTAATCAAGGAAGCTACCGGCTTCCATTGGCCGCGCGTCAACTCGCCTCAGCAAATGCCTCGAGGCCGATACGGCCTTTCGCGACGACCGAGAAGCATGGCTCGCGGAGCACTCATCATGAAGTTGTTTCGCAAGTTCCGCCAGCGGCGCAACGTGCGCCGCTATATCGCAATCTGCCGACGGTGCGGCGCGGCCTTCAACGTCGAGGCAAGCGCGCCGGAGGTGGGTGCCCGCTCCGACGAGCCCGCTCGCCAGTCGCCAGGGGCCGGCGACCACCTCGAGCCACGCCAGCGTGCCGACCAGCGCCGCGCCCAGCGCCAGGGCCGCGACCACCCCGCTCCTGCCCGTCACGGCGGGCGCGGCGGCGTCCCGAGGGCGCGCGCGGCCTGATCTGTGCATGTCGGAGCTGCCTTTCGGTAGTCACCCGGCTCGGGGGCTTGTCCGGGGTGGGCTCATGATAGGTCGCGGTCCGCTCCCGAACGGGCTGTTGCCGCCCCGACCCCCGGACGTCCTGGAAGCGGACTTTCCTACCAAGTTCTGCCTACATTCCCTTGTCTCACTCCAGTCGGAGTGCTATAACACTCCAACCGCAGGGCCCCTAGATGACCGAGCCGACCCCCCAACGGAGGAGTTCGCACATGAAGTCCCTGGAGGCGCTCCGAGCCAACGACCACCTGGAGGCGCTCCGAGCCACCGGCCGCGACGCGACTGAAGTCGCCGCCCACCCCCGTCCGACCGTGGGACTCCTCGAGCGGTCGCTCGGCGTCCTGTGGTGGACCGCTCGCTTTGTCCTGGCGTTGTTCCTGTTCGTCGGGGCGCTCCAGCTGATGAAGACCGGCGCGGCGGGCCTCGAAGTGCTCCAGAACAAGGGCGCTCTGGTCGCGAATCCGGGCGCGACGCTCGGCCTCGGCTGGATCGGCGCGCTGTTCGTGCTCTCCGGCTCCCCCATGGCGGCATCCGCGCTGACGCTGGTCGCCGCGGATTCCATCACCGAGATCGAGGGCTTCACTATGCTCACCGGATCCCGCCTCGGAGCTGCCTTCGTCGTCCTCGTCGTCGCGGTGATCTACGCGCTGCGTGGAGGACGCGGCGAGCGCGTGAAGCCCGTGTCGACTGCCGTCATGGCTCTGTCGACGACGGCCCTGATCTACTTACCTGCTGCAGCCATCGGGTTCTTCTTGCTGCGCGTTCCCATGCGAGGTCTCGACATCTCTTTCGGACACCAGTTCGCTGATCTCATCGACCTCGTCTACGGCGGGCTGCTTGGGCGCGTCGAGTCACTTCCTGGAGGCGTCATCTTCCTCGGAGGGTTGGCCCTTCTCCTCGTGACCTTTAAGCTGCTCGACTCCGTCATGCCGACGCTCGACGAGAAGACGATCGGAAGCACGCTGATGGGATGGGTCAGCAAGAAGTGGCCCATGTTCGCACTGGGATGCCTCGTGGCGCTGATCACGATGTCGGTGTCCGTCGCGCTCACGGTGCTCGTACCGCTCGTGGCAAAGAGATACGTGCGACGAGAGGACATCCTTCCCTACATCATGGGCGCCAACATCACGACCCTCGGCGACACGCTGCTGGCGGCGTTCCTGCTCGACAGCGCCGCGGCGGTGCGCATAGTGCTCGCCGGCATCGCGGGGACGACGGTCGTCAGCGTCGTCCTGCTCGCACTCGTCTACCCGCAGGTACGGCGCGGCCTGTGGCGGTTCCAACGCCAGATGGTGCGCGGCCGGGTGCGCCTCGGCGCCTTCACGGCGGGGCTGTTCCTCGTGCCGCTCGCCATCGTCGCCGTCTCCGGGTGGGCGTCGTGACCCGCCCGCGCAGCAACGACCCCCAGGTCACGCTGAAGATCCCGCGCCCGCTGTACGAGCGGCTCAAGGAGGTCATCAAGGGGTCGGGGTTCCACTCCGTCACGGAGTTCGCCGTCTACGTGCTGCGCGACCTCGTCTCGCACCACGCCGCGACCGGCGAGGTTCCCGGCGGTGCCGCGGGGTCGACGCCGCAGCCGCCCGAGGTCGAGCCGCTGTCGCCGGACGAGATCGAGATGATCCGCAAGCGCCTGGAGTCCCTCGGCTACCTGTAGCCGCCGGTCCCGTACGCTGCCCGCCATGCGCCTCCCACTCGCCGCCGCCGTGCTCTGCGCCGCCCTCGCCGCGTGCGTCCCGCCGGTTCCGAGCGACGATCGGCGCATCGCCTACGAGGACGACACCGTCATGGGCATCGTGCAGGACGCCGGCACGCTGCGCGTCGGGCTCGAGGAGGCCGCGCCGCTGTCGTTCGGCGTCGACGACTCGCCGCGCGGGTTCGTCGTCGCGCTCGCCGAGGACCTCGCCGCGTCGCTCGGCGTCGACGCCGAATACGTGTGGGGCTCGACGGACGAGCTGCTCGCCATGGTCGCCGAGGGCGACGCCGACGTCGCGTTCCCGTTGACGCCGATCACCGAGCGGGCGGTGCGCGAGCACGCGTTCACCGACCCCTACCTCGTCGTCCACCAGCGCATCGCGGCCCCCGAGGACGCCGGCGTCGAGTCGGTCGCGGATCTCGACGGACGCTCGGTGTGCGCCGTCGTCGAGCCGTCCACCGAGGCCGACGTGGCGCAGATCGCGCCCGACGCCCGGGTCGAGGTCGCGTCCGACGTCGCCGCGTGCGCCGACGCGCTGCGCTCGGGCCGCGCCGACGCCGCGGTCGCGACCGACGCGCTGCTGCTGGCGATCGTGCACGCCGACGACTCCGTCGCTCTCACCGGCGACGAGCTCTCGACGGCCGGCTACGGCGCCGTCGTCGCCCCCGGGACGGCGTCGTGGCGCGACTACGTCTCGAACGTCGCGTGGGAGGCCAAGGACGAGGGCCGATGGACGCGCTGGTACGAGCAGTGGATCGCGCCCTACGTCGACGATCCGCGCCCGGCGCCTCCGAAGATGACGCTCGAGGAGGCCGCCGCGCTGTTCCCGGTCGACCACGAGGACTAGGCCGGCTTGTCCCGATTCGACCGCTACGGCCGCCCGACGTGGGATTACGCGCCCGCTCGCGGGGCGCGACATCCTCTGTCATGCCCCTGGACAACGCCCGCCGCACCAGAGAGTGTGAAGCCATGGACGACACCGGACTGAGGGCCGCCGACGATGCCACGGTCGTGCGCCCGCTGCGGCGCGCCCACGGCGCGCGCGACGCCGGCGCCAAGACCGTGCTGATCGTCGACGACGACGAGGAGATCCGCCACGTCCTGCGGGTGCTGTGCGAGACCGAGGGCCTCGACGTCGTCGGCGAGGCGTCGAACGGCGTCGAGGCGGTGCCGCTGGCCCTCCAGCACCAGCCGGACTTCGTGATCCTCGACTACATGCTGCCGCGTCTCGACGGAGAGGGCGCCGCCGAGATAATGCGCACGATCACGCCCGGGAGCCGCATCGTGGCGTTCTCCGCGGTGCTCGACGAGCAGCCTCGGTGGGCCGATGCGTACCTGAACAAGGACCGCATCACCGAGCTGATGCCGCTGCTGCACTCGTTCATCCGCTAGCGGAACGCGGGTCGCCGCCGCGCGCGGCGTCCGCTATGGTCCCGGCATGGCCAAGGAATCCTCTTTCGACGTCGTCTCCGAGGTCGACCTCCAGGAGGTCCGCAACGCGGTCGACCAGGCGCGGCGCGAGATCACGCAGCGCTTCGACTTCAAGAACACGGGGTCGAGCATCGAGCTGACGAAGGACGGCGGGGCCGAGGCGCTCGTCGTGCGCTCGAACACCGAGCAGAAGGTCAAGGACTGCGTCAAGGTGCTCGAGGAGAAGCTCGTCAAGCGCAAGGTGCCGCTCAAGGCGCTCCAGCCCGGCGCCATCGAGCAGGCCGCCGGCGGCACCGCCCGTCAGACGCTGCGCCTGAACCAGGGCATCTCGACCGAGAAGGGCCGCGAGATCGTGAAGCACGTCAAGGACCTGAAGCTCAAGGCGCAGGTCTCGGTCCAGGGCGACCAGGTCCGGGTCTCCGCCAAGTCGAAGGACGTCCTGCAGGAGGTCATCGCGGCGCTGCGGGAGCACGACTTCGGCATCCCGCTCCAGTTCACGAACTACCGCTGACCCCGCGCTCGGCGAACTGACCCTCCAGCACCAGTCCGCGCAGCCATCACCAGCCCGCCAGCGGTCGACCAGTTTCCGCGACTGACAACGACCGGCCCTGGAATCGATATGGGTCCAGAGGTTCGCCGACTACGCCGGGGCGAGGGCGCCCCCGCCTGCTGACCCGGCGCATGTCACGCGCTGAGCGTCGACGGCAGCGCTTTCGGGGCTAGCGCGCGCCTCTAGGCTTGGCTAGGTAGGCGGCTCCCCACGCGGCGAGTGCGACGAGCGCCGCTGGAATGCCCAGAACGCGTGCTGCGTCGTCAGAAGCCTTCTTCAGAAAAACCATTCCGGCAAATGCAACCGCCAGAACCCAGAGCGCTTCGGTTCTATTCATCCTCATGTTCCCGTCCCTTCAGCTACCACCCATCAAGTCGTTCACGGACTTGTGGCCGGTCTGCTTGAGCAGAGTCGCGACGTGCATGTCGGACCGCACGTTGAAGTTCCGTCCGTACTGCTTCTCAAGCGTTCCGACGTGCTTGTCGCCGCGGGTCCGTCGGTACGCACCCGAAGTCGTACGAGATCTGCCTCCGCTTCGCCGAGCCAATGTTCCTCCTTCCTCGGCTCCCGAAAACTACACGCGGGTGATTATCGCGCCGTCATCACGAAGGCACAAGCGCAACCCCTAGCAGGGCCTCGAGCTCCGCGATCGTCTGCGCCGGGGTGCGGTGCAGGACCGTCGTCATGCCCACGTCCTGCGCGCCGCGCAGGTGCTCCGGCGTGTCGTCGACGAACACGCACGCGGCGGGCTCGACGCCGAGGCGCTCGGCGGCGAGCAGGAAGATCGCCCGCTCCGGCTTGCGCATGCCGACCTCGCCCGAGATCACGACGACGTCGAACAGCCGGCCGAAGCCGTCGCGCGGGTAGAGCTCGGCGCCCCACGAGTTCGACAGCAACGCGGTGCGCAGCCCGGCGGCGCGCGCGGCGCGCACCGCGGCCTCCATCGCCGGGTCGGGATCGAGGCGCGCGAACATCCGCCGCAGCAGGCCCTCGGGTGCGACGGGCTCGGGCGCGATCGCCGACAGCCGCCGCGCGAACGCGCGCGCGAACTGCTCCTCCGGCACGCGGCCTGTCTCGAAGCCGACGACGAGGTCGTCGCCGCCGCCCGCGTACGCGGCGAGCGCCACGCGCACGAAATCCTGGAGCTCCACGCCGATCTCCGCCGCGAAGCCGACCATCGCGTCCTGCACCGGCGACGTGAGGACGCCGCCGTAGTCGACGACGAGCGCGTCGTAGCGGCTCATCGCGCCGG
Organism: Actinomycetota bacterium; assembly: GCA_036260375.1. Lineage (GTDB taxonomy): Bacteria > Actinomycetota > CADDZG01 > CADDZG01 > WHSQ01 > DASZZZ01. The sequence continues at coordinate 37,286 of DASZZZ010000081.1, read as the reverse complement.
CTCCGGCGTCGCCGCGACACGCATTTCGGCGACGTCGGGCGGCAGGGTGAAGTCGATCACGGTCGCTCCCCGGGCCGGTCGGCGGGACGCCCACAGGCTACTCGGGGGCATGGCGGCACCCGCGCCCGGCTACGCCACGCCGTCCACTACGCTGCTCGCGATGCCCCGGCCCCCCCGTCGCGTCGTGGTCGCGTCGCTCGCGCTCGCGGGCGGCGCCGCATGCGTGCCGCAGGCGCCCGACGACCAGGGCCGCGCGATCGACTCGCTCTACGACTTCTTCACGATCGCCGCAGCCGTCGTGTTCGTCGTCACCGCCGGTCTCATCGCGTGGAGCATCGTGCGCTACCGGGCCCGGCGCGGCGACGACTCCCTGCCTCCGCAGACGCGCGACAACGTGCGCCTCGAGGTCGTGTGGTTCGCCATCCCACAGCTGCTCGTGGTCGCCTTGTTCGTGGCGTCGCTCAACACGCTCGACACGGTCAACGAGCAAGTCGGCGAGCCCGACGTCGTCGTGCGCGTCCAGGGCTTCCAGTGGGGGTGGCGCTTCACCTACGAGGGGCCGGGAGTGACGGTCAGCGGGGACCACAGCGACCCGCCGGAGATCGTGCTGCCGGTCGACCGCGACGTGGCGTTCACGTTGACGACGCGCGACGTCATCCACGCGTTCGCGCTGCCCGATCTGCTGATGAAGCGCGACGTCATCCAGGGGCAGGACAATCGCGTCGACGTCACGATCCGCCAGCCGGGTATCTACGCCGGGAAGTGCGCGGAGTTCTGCGGGCTGCTGCACGCGCGGATGAACTTCACCGTGCGCGCCGTGGCGCCCGCGGAGTACGAACGCTGGCTCGAGGAGCAAGGAGCGGAAGATGGCGACGGCTGAGACCGCCCACGCGCCGCACGCGCGCGCCGGCATCCTCGACTGGCTGACGACGACCGATCACAAGAAGATCGGCATCCTCTACATGGTCAGCGCGGTCGGGTTCTTCGTGATCTCGGGCGTGTTCGCGCTCGTGATGCGGGCCGAGCTCGCGGCTCCGGGACTCCAGGTCGTCGACGACCACACCTACAACCAGCTGTTCACCATGCACGGCACCGGGATGATGTTCTTCTTCGCCACTCCCGTCGTCATCGGGCTCGCCAACTACTTCACCCCTCTGCACGTCGGGGCGCCGGACGTCGCGTTCCCGCGCCTCAACGCGCTGACGTTCTGGATGTCGCTGCTCGGCGCGCTCGTCGCGTTCTCGGGGTTTGCGACCGACGGCGGCGCGGCGGCGTTCGGCTGGACCGCGTACCCGCCCCTGTCGAACGAGACCTACTCCCCCGGGCCGGGCGGCGACCTCTGGATCATCGGACTCGTGCTGAGCGGGACCGCCGCGATCCTGGGCGCGGTCAACCTCGTGGCGACGATCTTCGGCATGCGCGCGCCGGGGATGACGATGTTCCGCAACTCGATCTTCAACTGGAACGTGCTCGTGACGAGCGCGTTGATCATGTTCGCGTTCCCGGCGCTGACCGCGGCGCTCGTGCTGCTGTTCGTCGACCGCAACCTCGGCGGCACGTTCTTCGACCCGGGCAACGGCGGCGACGCGGTCCTCTACCAGCACCTGTTCTGGTTCTTCGGGCATCCCGAGGTCTACATCGTGATCCTGCCGTTCTTCGGCGTCATCACCGAGATCATCCCGGTGTTCTCGCGCAAGCCCGTGTTCGGCTACAAGGGCTTCGTGCTCGCGACGATCCTCATCGGCGCCTACAGCTTCTCGGTGTGGGCGCACCACATGTTCACGACCGGAGCGGTCAACAACCCGTTCTTCGCGGCGACGTCGATGCTCATCGCGGTCCCCACGGGCGTGAAGTTCTTCAGCTGGATAGCGACGATGTGGCGCGGCCGCATCGTCTTTCGCACCCCGATGCTGTTCGCGCTGGGATTCCTGTTCATGTTCCTCGTCGGCGGCGTCAGCGGCGTCTACCTTGCGTCGCCGCCGATCGACTACGCGGTGCACGACACCTACTACGTCGTCGCGCACTTCCACTACACGCTCTTCGGGGGCAGCGTGTTCGCGATGTTCGCCGCGTTCTACTACTGGATCCCCAAGATGACCGGACGCATGATGAACGAGCGGCTCGGCGTCGCGCATTTCGCGCTGATGCTCGTCGGCTTCAACCTGACGTTCTTCCCGATGTTCCAGCTCGGCATCGACGGCATGCAGCGACGCATCTCCGATTACCAGGCGACGACGGGCTTCACCGGCTGGAACTCGCTCGCGACGACGGGGGCCGGCATCCTCGCGGTGAGCGTCGCGGTGTTCCTCGTCAACTTCTTCGTCTCCATGCGCCGCGGCGCGCCGGCCGGCGACGACCCGTGGGGCGGCCACACGCTCGAGTGGGCGACGACGTCACCGCCGCCGCACCACAACTTCCGCGCCCTGCCCCCGATCCGCTCGGAGCGCCCCGTTTACGACGCGCGCGTCGCGCGCGAGGACGAGGCCCGCAATGGCTGAGCCGCGACGCGCCGGCGACGAGACGGAGGCCCGCGGTGGCTGAGGAGCTGCGGCTGTTCCTGCGCGTCGCGCTGTGGGGCGCCGGCGCGGGCGCCGTGTACTGGTTCCTGACCTACGAGTGGGCCGGCAGCGTCCTGACGCTGTTCCTCGTGCTCGGGGCCGCGTTCGTCGCCGTCGCCGGCCTTCGCCTCGCGCGCGCGGCGCGGCGCGCGCCCGATCCCGACAAGCGCGGCCCCGTGGGCGCGGTCGCGAACGTCGTCGGCTTCGCCGAGCGCGGCGACGAGGGCGCGCGCCCGCCGTTGGAGCTCGATGAGGAGGCCCTGCCCGTCGCCAGCGTCTGGCCGCTCGTAGGCGGCGTCGGCGCGACGCTCGCGGGCCTCGGGATCCTCTACGGGCCGTGGTTCTGGCTCCCCGGCGCGCTCCTGGGCCTCGCCGCGCTACGAGGCTGGTCGACCGAGCTGCGCCGCCCTGACGAGCCGGGGGCCTAGCCTCGGCATCGCGCGTCGCGGCCGAGCGCGGGAGACCGCCCGCGCGTCCCGGTTTAGTCGAGGCCCAGCAGCGACTGGACGGTCGGCAGCAGGTGGTCGAAGTTGCGCTTGAGCAGGATCCCGTCGATCGCCGGCTCCCGCGACGCCTCCACGGTCAGGTCGTGCGACGTGAACAGCAGGATCTTGCACTCGGGCGCGATCTTCTTGAGCATCGGCGCCGCCTGGAGCCCCATGACCTCGCCCTCGATGTAGTGGTCGAGGATCACGAGCGCCGGCTGCGTCGCGCCCGCGAGCTCGAGCGCCTCGTCCAGCGTGGCGGCTGCGGGAGTGAGCTCTATCCGGTCGTCGTCGCGCAGCAGCTCTTGTATGAGGACGCGCATCCCGACGTCGTCCTCGACCACGGTGAGCACTCTCATGCCGACGGCCCCCGCGCGACCGGGAGCGTGAAGCTGAAGCGCGAGCCCTCGCCCAGCTCGCTCTCGGCCCAGATCCGGCCCCCCTGGTCTTCGATCATGCGCTTGCAGATGTAGAGGCCCAGCCCGGTTCCCTTGGCCTCCGTCGCGCCGGTCTGCGACAGGCGCGAGAACTTCTGGAACAGCTTCGACATCTCCTCCGGGCGGATGCCCTGCCCGTGGTCGCGCACGCTCAGACGCAGGACGTCGTCGTCGTCGTGGCCGACCTCGACCTCCACGACGGTGTCGGCCGGCGAGAACTTCAACGCGTTCGAGAGCAGGTTCGTCACGACCTGCCACACGCGCTGCTCGTCGGCGAGCGCGAACGGCAGGTCGCCGCCCGCGACAACGTTGATGACGCGGTCCTGCGACATCTCGTCGGCAGTCCTGCGCGCCAGCGCGGCGAGGTCGAACGGCGCGATGTCGTACGAGAACTCGTTGGACTCGATGCGAGCGATCTGCAGCACGTCGTCGACGAGATCGGAGAGCTTGTGGATGCTGTTCGAGATGATCGACAGGAACTCTTGCTTGCGGTCGTCGTCGAGCCGGTCCCAACGCAGCGTCATCATGTCGGCGATACCGCCGATCACCGTCATGGGCGACTTCAGGTCGTGCGCCACCATCGCGACGAACTCGTTCTTGAGCTGGTCCAGCCCGCGCAGCTGCTCGACCACCTCGCGCTCCTTGGAGTACGCGTCGGACAGGCGCACGTTCGCGTCGCGCAGGCTCTGCTCGAGCCGGCGCCGTTGCGTGACGTCGGACATGCTCACGACGGCGCCCGACACCACGCCCTGGTCGATGATCGGGTACGCCGAGTAGCGGACGGGGAACGGGATGCCGTCGCGCCGCCACATCACCTCGTGGTCGACGTGGACTCCCCGCCCGATCTTGAACGAGCGGTAGATCGGGCATTCCTCGACCGGGTACGCCGAGCCGTCCTCCCTGGTGTGGTGGATCAATTCGTGCATGTTCGCTCCGACGACCTCGTCGGATCGGTAGCCGATCATGTCGGCCGCCGCGACGTTGATGAAGGTGCAGTTGCCGTCGAGGTCGACGCCGTAGAGGCCCTCGCCGGTCGACTCGAGGATGAGCTTGAGGTGATCGAGAGCACGCGCCGCCTCGTTGCGCAGCCGCGTGCGCTCGCTGACGTCGCGGATGAACGCGGCGACGTAGCGCCCGCCGTCGGGACTCTTCTCGATCGGTGCGAACGCGATCTCGACGTCGAGCACGCGGCCGCCCTTGCACACCGCAGGCAGCTCCACCGGGCGATGGCGCTCGACGAGCGGCCCCGTCCCGCGCTCGGCGTAGCGCGCGATGCCGACGCGGTGACGGTCCTTGAGGTCGGACGGGACGAGCTCCTCGACGAGCATGCCGATCGCCTCGTCACGCGAGTAGCCGAGGATGACCTCGGCCGCCGGGTTCCACAGCGCGATCTTTCCGGTTCGGGTGTCGGCGACCACGACCGCGTCGCGGATCTCGTAGAAGAGGGTGCCGATACCCAGCTCTTGCGGCTTCATGCGCGGCGCGCGCCGCGCGGGGTCGTCACACGACGCGGCGCTCCGTGTCGTCGCATCCGGACATTATGGTCCTTCTGCCCGCGCTCGGCAGGCCGGCGTGCTACAGGTCGCGGCGGGCGAACGCCGCGAGCGCAATGCCGCCGACGACCACGACGTAACCGGCGGCCCACGCCCACAGCGCCGCCCCGCCCGCCTCCGCGCCGCCCAGGGGGCCGAGGCGCACGACGACGCGCGTGAGGCCGGTCGCGTCCGAGGTCAGCGCGTCGAGCCCCGCCTGGTACAGCGCCTCGAACGGCAGCGCCCACGACGTCCCGCGCCCGACCGACTCGAGCGTCTCGGAGCCCAACACCTCCCCGAGCTGCCCGAGGAGCCCGCCGAGCAACCCGGCTCCGTAGAGCATGAACATCGCGATGCCGTTCGGGAGCGCGGTGAGGTAGATCGACCCGAGCACGCTGAGCGCGACGACCACGACGACGGCACCGACGAGGTGGAGACCCGGCAGCACGAGCGGGTCGGGAGTCCAGCCCCCGATCGTCGCGGTGACCGCGACCGCGGTCGCGTACAGGAACGCCACGAAAGCACCGGCGACTGCGGACGCGCCCGCGACGCGGCCGACCAACAACCCCGAGCGCGCGACCGGACGCACGACGAGCTGCTGCAGCAGGCCGGTCTCGGCGTCGCCGCGCACCGACGCGAACGTCAGGAAGATCCCGAGCGCGGAGCCGAGGAACAGCCCGACGAACATCGCGAGGCCGACGAGGGTCGCGCCGGCGAGCGCGCGCACGTCGACGAGGCCGCCCGGCCCGACCGTCGTCCCGGACGCGGACTGGAACGCGTAGTGGTTGCCGACCGCGTACAACGACACGAACGCGACGGTCGCGACCGGGACGACGACGAACACACGCCGGCGAACGCATTCGCGCACGGTGTAGCGAGCGACGACCCACGCGCCCGTCACGCGTCGCCGCTCCGGACGGCGTCGAGGTAGACGTCCTCGAGCGTCGAGCGCAGCGCCGCGACCTCGTAGACGTCGTCGCCGGCGGCGACCGCGTCGCGCACGAGGCGGGGAACGTCGTCGCGGCGCGCCGCGGGATGCACCCGCTCGCCGGCCGCCGTCACGAGCCGCACCCCGCGCGGCTCCGACAGCTCGCTCGGCGCGCCCTCGGCCACGACCCGGCCCCCGACGATGATCGCGACGCGGTCGCACACGAGCTCGACCTCGCCGAGGAGGTGCGAGTTGAGCAGCACGGCGATGCCGCGCCGGCGGACCTCGCGCAGGATGTCGCGCACGACGCGACGGCCGGACGGATCGAGCGCGCTCGTCGGCTCGTCGAGCAGGAGCAGGCGGGGCGACCCGGCGAGCGCCTGCGCGATCCCGAGCCGCTGCTGCATGCCCTTTGACAGCGCGCCGACGCGCCGGTCGGCGACGTCGCCGAGCCCGACGAGGTCGAGGAGCTCGTGGCGCTCGCGCGCCCCGCCGCTGCTCCCGGCCAGCTCCTGGTGCAGCTCGACGACCTCGCGCACGCGCAGCCACGCGGGGAAACGGAACAGCTCCGCGAGATAGCCGAGCGCGCCGCGCGCCGCGTCGGAGCCCGCGGGCGCGCCGAGCACCGACGCGGTGCCCGACGTCGGTTGCACGAGCCCGCACGCGATCTTCACCAGCGTCGACTTCCCGGCGCCGTTGGGGCCGACGAGACCGACGAGCTCGCCTTCGCCGACCGTCATCGCGACGTCGTCGAGCGCCGTCGTCGGCCCGTAGCGCTTGACGAGGTCGCGCGCCTCGAACGCGGTCATGCAGTCACCGTAGACGCGCGTGCGTCTACGCGCGCGCGGGGGCCGGCCGGCCCAGGCGCGTGCGCCGCAGCAGCTGCGCGTTGAGCGCGACGACGATCGTCGACAGGCTCATGAGCACCGCCCCCGCGGCCGGCGCGAGCGTCACGCCGGCCCACGCGAGCACGCCCGCGGCCAGCGGGATCGCGACGAGGTTGTAGCCGGTCGCCCACACGAGGTTCTGGACCATCTTGCGATAGCTCGCGTTCGACAGGCGCACGACGTCGAGCACCGCGCGCGGGTCGTCCGACGCGAGCACCACGCCGGCCGACTCCACCGCGACGTCGGTCCCGGCGCCGATCGCGATGCCGACGTCGGCGCGTGCGAGCGCGGGCGCGTCGTTGACTCCGTCGCCGACCATCGCGACGGTCTTGCCGCGCCGCTGGAGCGCGGCCACCGCACCGTCCTTGTCGCCGGGCAACACCTCCGCGTAGACCTCGTCGATCCCGAGGTCGCGCGCGACGGCCTCGGCGACGGGGCGCGCGTCGCCGGTGATCATGGCGACCTCGATGCCGTGCGCGTGGAGGTCGTCGACCGCGGCGCGCGACTCGCGCCGGATCGCGTCCTCTAGCGCCAGCGCGCCCTCGATGCCGCCGGGCCCGACGACGTACAGCACCGCGGCGCCGCGCGCGCTCCACGAGTCGACCGCGGCGCGCAGCGCGCCGGGCACTTCGAGCGCGCGCTCGCGCAGGAGCGCCGGGCCCCCGACGGCGACGGCGCGCCCGTCGACCGTCGCCTCGACGCCGCGGCCGGTCATGGATCGGAAGCCGGTCGCACGCGGCACGTCGCCGCTCGTCAGGGCCGCGGCGACGATCGCGCGCGCCAGCGGGTGCTCGCTGTCGGCCTCGACCGCTCCGGCGCGTCGCAACAGCGCGTCGTCGTCGCCGTCGAGCGCGGCGACGCCGGCGAGCGCGTGACGGCCCTCGGTCAGCGTGCCGGTCTTGTCGAACAGGACGACGTCGACCTTGCGCATGCGCTCGAGCGCCAGACGGTCCTTGACGAGGATGCCGTTGCGGGCCGACAGCGCGGTCGAGATCGCGACGACGAGAGGGATCGCGAGCCCGAGGGCGTGGGGGCAGGCGATCACGAGCACGGTGACGGTGCGCTCGACCGCGCTCTGCGGCTCGCCGAGCAGCGACCACGCGGCGAACGTCACGGCGCCGGACACGGCGGCGACGTAGAACAGTAGCGCCGCGGCGCGGTCCGCGAGCGCCTGGGCGCGCGAGCGCGACGTCTGCGCCTCCTCCACCAGGCGGCGGATGCCGGCGAGCGCGGTGCCCTCGCCGACCGCGTCGACGCGCACGCGGATGGCCGAGTCGGTCGCGACCGTGCCCGCCACGACACGGTCGCCGGGAGCCTTGCGCACGGGACGCGACTCGCCCGTGATCATCGACTCGTCCATCTCCGCGGCCCCGTCGACGACCTCTCCGTCGGCCGGGACGCGCGCGCCCGAGCGCACCAGGACGACGTCGCCCGGCGCGACGTCCGCGAGCGGGACCGACGTCGTCCCGGACGGGGTCACGACCTCGGCCTCGTCGGGCAGCAGCTCGGCGAGCGCGTCGAGCGCGCCGCTCGCCTGTCCGATCGCCCGCATCTCCTGCCAGTGGCCGAGCAGCATGATGGCGACCAGCGCGGCGAGCTCCCACCAGAAATCGAGCTCGACGGCGCCCAGCTCGGTCGCCCAGCTCGCCGCGAACGCGACGGTCAGGGCGACGCCGACCAGCAGCATCATCCCGGGCCGGCGGGCGCGGGCCTCGGACACCGCGCCGGTGAGGAACGGCCACCCGCCGTAGACGAACACCACGGTGCCGAGCACGGGCGGCAGCCACGCCGACCCGGGGACGGCGGGAGCCTCGTAGCCGAGCAGCATCTGGAACATGTCACTGAAGAAGACGACGGGCAGCGCGAGCAGCGTGGTGAGCCAGAACCGGTCGCGGAACGACGCCGCGTGGTCGGCGTGCGAGTGCGCGCCGGAGCCGGGGCCGTGGCCGGCGTGCGAACCGTGCGCGTCGCGCGCGCGCGCGACGGCGGCCTGGCGGTCTCCGTCCGGCGCGCGGCGCGGCCCGGACCGCGTTGCAGGGCTGTGATCGTCGTGCTCGCCGGCCGGTGCCGGGCGGTGGTGCGTGGTCGCGGTCATGGCGTCCTCTCCTCGGCTCGTGCCGTCACTATACCCCCGGGGGGTATCTGTGGCAAGCGCGGCCGAAGGCTCAGGCTTCGTCGAAGCCGCCGCGCTCGTTGCGCCGCAGGACGACGCCGCGCGTCCGGCGCAGCGGATGGGCGCCCGTGCGCCGGAGGTCGCCGGCGAGCTTGTAGGCGACGTAGCCCGCGAGCGGCGGGCCGAGCAATGCCGCCCCCTGGAGGAAGTACGTCACGGTCTGCACCGGGACGTCGAACGTCACCGCGAGGACGTCGTTGCCGCCGGCCAGCGTCAGCACGCCGAAGAACGTGAGCCCCGCGACGCCGGCCCCGACGCGGGCCGGCGCGTCGCGCGGCCGGTCCAGGAGGTGGTGCTCGGCGCGGTCGCCGGTGATGCGCGCCTCGACGAACGGCCATAGGGCGAGCGCCGTGAACAGCGCGCCCGGGATGACGACGCCCGGCAGCAGCGTCGACGGGAACGTGATGCCGAAGATCGTGAACTCGATCGGCGGGAACAGCCGCAGCGCGCCCTCGAGCCACCCCACGTACCAGTCGGGCTGCGACGGCGCGCTCACCGCGGTCGCGTCGAACGGTCCGAACGTCCACACGGGGTTGATCTGGACGAGCCCGCCCAGGAGCGCGAGGACCGCCGCGACCAGGAGCATGAGCCCGGTCGACTTGAACGCCTGCTGCGGCCACAGCGGCTTGCCGACGACGTTGCGTTCCGTGCGTCCGGGCCCCGCAAACTGCGTGTGCTTCTGGCGCACGAGGATGACGAGGTGCACCGTCAGCAATCCGATGATCAGCGCGGGGATCAGCATGACGTGCATCACGAACAGGCGCGAGATGACGCCCTCGGTCGGGAACTCGCCGCCGAAGATCAGGAACGCGAGGTAGGGGCCCACCAGCGGCACCGACACGACGGCCGAGTAGGCGATGCGCAGCCCCGTGCCCGACAGGAGGTCGTCGGGCAGCGAGTAGCCCGTGAACCCGGCGCCGATCGCGAGCAGCAGCAGCCCGATGCCGACGAGCCAGTTGACCTCGCGCGGCCGTCGGAACGCGCCGGTGAAGAACACGCGCATGAGGTGCGCCACGGTGGAGGCGACGAACAAGAGCGCGGCCCAGTGGTGGATCTGACGCATGACGAGACCCGCGCGCACCTCGAAGCTCAGGCGCAGCACGGACTCGTACGCGGCCGACATCTCCTGTCCGTGGAGCGGCGCGTACGGCCCCTCGTACGTGACCGGCGCGGCGTCGGGCCGGTAGAACAACGTCAGGAACACGCCGGTCAGCAGCAGCACGACGAACGTGAACAGCGCGACCTCGCCGAGCAGGAACGACCAGTGGTCGGGGAACACCTTGCGCAACCCCTTGCGCGCGAACGTCGCGACGCCGAGGCGCGCGTCGAGCCAGCGGATCACTCGTCACCTCCGGTCATGTTCCAGAAGCTCGGTCCCACCGGCTCCGAGAAGTCGCCGCGCGCGACGAGGTAGCCCTCGTCGTCGAGGCCGAGCGGCAGCTGCGGCAGCGGGCGCGCCGCGGGCCCGAACAACGGCTCCGCGCCGCGCAGCACGTCGAACGTCGACTGATGGCACGGGCACAGCAACTCGTGCGCCTCGGCCCGGTAGAGCCCGACGGGACAGCCCGCGTGCGTGCAGATCTTCGAGTAGCCGACGCATCCGTTCGGCGCCCACTCGGAGCGGCCCTCGGGCAGCTCGAGGAGGTCCGGATCGACGCGCACCACGAGCGTCTGCGAGTCGGGCTCGCCCGCGAGGCCCTCGGGGAACGCGGTCGTGACGCCCTCGAGCGGGAGGTCGGACGGCTTCAGGGGCCGGTCGAACGCGTCGACGACGCGCGCGCCGGCTCGCCACTTCGTCCGGAACAGGCTCTGGCCCGGCGTCGGGCCGAGCGACAGCGCGGGGATCGCGAGCGCGCCGGCGAGAACGCCGGCGGCGCCGCCGAGGAGCCTGACGAGCAGACGGCGGCGCGTGAGCGCGCCGAGCTCGAGCGTGTCGCGCGCGGGCGTCGCGGGGGCCGGCGTGCGCTCCTCGGTCTCCTCCGGCGCGTCGACGAGCTCGGTCCCCCACAGCACGATGCCGAGGCCCATGCCCCCGAGCGCCAGCGCCAGCAGGACGCCCTCGAGCTGCGGCTGCCCGCCCGCGAAGTAGACGACGACGAGCGCGACCGACGCCGCCATCGAGACCGCGAACGACGCCGCCACCGCGCGCGCCGCGCTCACGGCCGTCCCCGGCGCTGCTGGCCCTCGCGCCGGCCGACGAACAGCACGACGCCGAGCACGAGCACCATCCCGACGACCCACGTCACGTAGCCCTCGGCGACCGGGCCGATGCCCCCGATGTCCTCGCCGCCGGGCGACTCGCGCTCCTGCAGGCGCTCGACGAACGCGAGGACGGAGTCGCGCTCGTGGTCGTCGAAGTCGAACACCGGCATCTGGCCCGGGCCGCTCACCATGGCCTCGGCGACCTCGACGGGCTCCGCGACCATGAGGCTCGGCGCGAGCGCGCCCGGCCCCGCGGCGCCGCCGTAGCCGCCGCTGCCGTGGCACGGCGCGCAGTTGTCGACGAACAGCTCGTTGCCGAGGCTCACGTCGCCCGATGCGGGATCGACCGACGGGATCGGCGGGCCGCCGCCGAGCGAGCCGACGTACGCGACGAGCGCGTCGATCTCGTCGTCCTCGAACGCGGGCGGCTTGCGCTCCGCCTGCGCCTGCGGGTTCGGCAGCGGCATGCGGCCGGTGCGCAGCTGGAAGTCGGCGCCCGCCTCGCCCGCGTCGGCGATCGGCGGGCCGACGTCGCCGCCGCGGCCCTCGGGGCCGTGGCACGAGCGGCACGCGGCCTCGTACAGCTCCCTGCCCTCGTCGATCTCGCTCCCGGTCTGGGCCGCGGCCGCCGTCGGCGTCGCGATCGCCACGCTCGCCACCAGGGCGACGATCGCGGCGCGGCGGGGGCCGTGACGGAGGGTCGTCACGGAGCCGACACTACCCGGCGCCGTGTGCAAACGTAAGCGGGTCGAGCGGGCGCGACGACGGCGGCTACAATGCCGCCTCAGCCGACCGTCGGCGTCGAGGAGGCCAGATTTGACCGCAGCCGTAAGGGCATACGTCTTGATCCAGACCGCCGTGAACGCGAGCCACGTCGCCAGCGAGATACGAGGCATCGACGGCGTCGAGTCCGCGGACGACGTCTCGGGACCGTACGACGTCATCGCCCTGGCCTCGGCCCCCGACATGGACAGCCTCGGCAAGCTCGTCGTGGCGCGCGTCCAGACCGTCGACGGCATCACGCGCACGCTCACGTGCCCCGTCGTGCAGCTGTGAGGGGCTAGGGCGCGGCCCGCAGCGCCGGCGGCGCGAGGACCTCGTTCATCGACCCCGAGCGGAAGCCCGTGAGATCGAGCGTCGCATAGCGCCACCCGAGCTCCCGCAACCGCTCCGACACCCGCTCCTGGAGCGCCGCGGCGCGCTCGATGTCGGCGGCCGGGACCTCGACCCGGGCGAGGTCGCCGTGGTCGCGCACGCGCACGACGTCGAAGCCCAGCGCGCGCAGCTCGTCCTCCGCCGCCTCGATGCGGCGCAGCCGCTCCGGCGTGACGCGCACCCCGTAGGCGACGCGCGACGCGAGGCACGGCGACGCCGGCTTGGCGGCGATCGGGAGCCCGCGCGCGGCGCACAGCGCGCGGACGTCGGCCTTGGTCAGGCCCGCGTCGGCGAGCGGGGTGAGCGCGCCGTGCTCCGACGCGGCCCGGATGCCGGGGCGGTAGTCGCCGAGGTCGTCGGCGTTGGTGCCCACGAGCACGCGCGCGCGGCGCGCGGCCGCGATCGGCCCGAGGACGTCGAGCAGCTCGGTCTTGCACCAGTAGCAGCGGTCCGAGTCGTTGCGGGCGTAGCGCTCGTGCTCGGTCTCGTGGGTGTCGACGACGACGTGGTTCCACCCGAACCGGGCCGCGAGCGCCCGGGCGTCGTCGAGCTCGCGTGTCGCGACCGACGGCGAGCGCGCCGTCACCGCGACGCAGCGGTCGCCGAGGACGTCGTGCGCGACCGCCGTCAGCAGGGCCGAGTCGACGCCGCCCGAGAACGCGACCACGGCGGCGTCGAGGGCGCGCAGCGAGAGCTCGAGCGCCGCGCTCCTGCGGGCGAGGGTCGGGTCCACGACGTCATCTTGCCATCGTGCGGGTAGGTTGACCGCTCGATGAGGTTGGCGGCGCCCGGTAACTTCGGCGAGCTCGTGCGCGACCCCGCGCTGACGATCGCGTGCGTGCTGCTGATCGTCGCGTCGATCGCGTGGATCGTCGGGTCGCGCCTGATATGGCGCAACCTCAAGCGCGACGCGGAGCGCAGGGCCGCGGCCGAACGCCGCCGTGCGTCGCGACGTCCGACGGCACCGCCGCGCGACGTCTGGAAGCAACCTCCGGGGCGCTAGGACGCGGGCCGGCTCGCGCGGACAACGCGCGCCGGCGCCACGGCGCGCGTCCCGGGCCGCCGTTGTGCGCTCCGGCCAACGTTCGCGCGGACCGCCCGCGCGCGCCCGCGCGTCGCTATGCTGCCGCAACGGTCGGCTCAACTGTGAGTCGATCCGCTAGGCAATGCCGGGCGGGGGCCCGGCCGAGGGGGAGGGGGTCCCATGAACGTGAACTTCGGCGCGGCCCGCGCACGCGTGAAATCGCTCGCGGCGGCCGTCGCGCTCGTCGTCGTGGCGGCGGTCGCGCTCGCGCCGGCCGCGGCGCCCGCGTCCGAGCGTCGCTCGCCGCGTTCTCTGACGGCCGCGGTCAGCGCGGCGATCTACGACCGCGCCGGCGTCACCGCCGCGGCCGCCGCGGCGGAGGGCCGCGACGCGCGCGTGCGCGTCGATCGGCGCAGCGGCGACCGCACGTGGGCGTTCGGCGTCGCGGTCCTCACCGCGCCCCACGTCGAGGGCGCGTACCCGGACGGGTGGCTGTTCGTCGCGCGCCGCGACGGGCGCTCGTGGGACGTCGGTCTCGAGGGCAGCGCGACGTTCCGCTCGCTCGCCGCGATGGCGCCCCGCACGGTCGTCCTCGCGCACGAGCGCGCCGGCTTCACGCGCGCCGGCGTCAAGCCGCAGGTCATCGCCAGCGGCAACACGCGCCTGCGGTTGCCGTACGCGCTCGACCAGACGTGGGCGATGCCGGGCGGCCCGCACGGGTGGGCCGGCTCCGACACGCCCTACAGCTCGATCGACCTCGCCGGAGGCGACCAGATCGTGAGGGCCGCGGGCAGCGGCAGCGCGTACCTGATGTGCCGTGGCTGGATCCGCATCGCGCACTCCACCGGCTACACGACCGACTACTACCACCTGTGGGACAACATCAGCCCCGCGTCGGGCTCGGCGATCTCCGAGGGCGCCTACGTCGGATACACCGGCACGGACATCACGTGCGGCGGCGCGGCGTCGGCGCGTCACGTCCACTTCTCGCTGCTCGCGGACGGCGCGCGCACGTCGCTGTACCAGAAGAGCTTCGGAAAGTGGGTGTTCTGGCCGACCACGCCGTACAACGGCTACGCGACGCACGGCAGCACCGTCCGATACCCGGGCGGCGGCCTCTACAACTACGGTCGCCTGGGCGCGAACCAGGGCATCGTCGACTCGAACGGCGGCACGAGCATCAACAAGCGCTCGGGCCCCGGCACCGGCTACCCCGTCGTCGGATCGGTCGCCGACGGGGCGACGATCACGATCAGCTGCTGGCGCAACGGGACGTCGCACGCCGGGCGCTACGGCACGACCTCGGTGTGGGACAAGCTCACCGACGGCACGTGGGTCAGCGACGCGTTCGTCTACACCGGCACCTACACGATCGGCCCGCAGTGCTGACGCGCGCGAGCCGGCACGACGGCGCGCCCACGAGGTGTGCGCGCCACGACACGAAAGGACACGACATGAGGAGCACCGCCCGCCGCGCGCTGGCGATCGGCGTCGTCGCCGCGCTGGCGTTCACCGCGGCCCCCGTCGTCGCGACCGCGTCGAACGACGGAGCGACGAAGGGAAGTCTGCGAACCGCGGTGACGGACGCGATCCTGGCGCGCGCCGAGCTGTCCGCCGGCGAGGCCGCGCAGCAGGGACGCGAGACGCAGTTCAAGGTCGACCGGCGCGACGGCCGCTGGGCGACCGGGACCGCGGTGCTGACGGCGCCCGCGGTCGAGGGCGCGTACCCGACCGGATGGCTGTTCGTCGCGCGCCGCGGCGCCGGCGGCTGGACGGTCGGGCTCGAGGGATCGCAGCGCTTCGCCGACCTCGGCGGCGCGGCGCCCGCGACCGTCGTCGTCCCGCGCGAGCGCCACATCTTCACGACCGGCGGCGCGCGCACGATGGCCGTCAGCAGCGACAACACGGGGCTCATGCTCCCGTACGCGCAGGGCGCGACGTGGACGCTCACGGGCGGGCCGCACGGGACGAACATGAACGCGGTCGATCTCGCGGGCGGCGACGGACGAGTGCTCGCGGCCGGCGGCGGGACCGCGAAGATGATGTGCAGCAGCCAGCGCGGGTGGATCCGCATCTACCACTCCAACGGCTACGCGTCCGACTACTACCACCTGCACGGCAACATCAACCCGGGCGGCGGCACGGCGGTCGCGCGCGGGGCGTTCCTCGGCTACATCGGTACCGACGTGTCGTGCGGCGGCTCCGCGACCGGCAACCACGTGCACTTCTCGATCTACGTGACGGGCAGCCCCGACGCGGCGAAGAACCTGACGTCCACGAGCTTCGGCAAGTGGGTGTTCTGGCCGACGACCGCGTACAACGGCTACGCGACGCACGGCAGCACCGTGCGCTACCCCGGCGGCGGTCTCTACAACTACGGCGTGCTCGGCTCGAACCAGGGCATCGTCGACTCGAACGGCGGCACGAGCGTCAACAAGCGCTCCGGCCCCGGGACGGGCTACGCCATCGTCGGCTCGGTCGCCGACGGCGCGACGATCACGATCAGCTGCTGGCGCTACGGCACGTCGCACACCGGCCGCTACGGCACGACCTCGGTGTGGGACAAGCTCACCGACGGCACGTGGGTGAGCGACGCATACGTGTACACGGGCCGCGCCACGATCGGCCCCCAGTGCTGAGCTGACGCAACGACGGCGGGCGCCGGGGTCACGTGCCCCGGCGCCCGTGCGCGCCGGCCACTCGACGTCGCGCGGCGCCCGTTGCGCGCGCTACTCGATGTAGCCGAGGTCCTTGAGGTGCGCCGCGACCGCCTCGGCCTCCTCCGGCGAGTAGTCGCCGCCGGCGGCGCGCGCACCGCTCGCCGCGCCGGTCGTGACCGGATGGGCGCGCAGGAACCGCTCGTCGAGGATCTCGGTGGCGGCGCGTCCGTCGAGGTCCTCGGGCACGGCGCGCTCGAGCAGCGCGAGCGCGGTCGGGCACACGTCCAGCAACGACGGCTCACCGGCGTCGCGCCGCGCGATGCGCGGCCCCGCGGCGACGAGCACGCCGAGCGGCCGGTGGTCGCTCGACCACGCGACGTCGACGCCGGACAGCGCGGCCGGCGCCGTGACGTCGCGCTCCGACGGCGCGCGGCCCGGCGAGACGCGGTAGCCGGTCGACCACGAGTCGAGGACGAGGTCGGGCGCGAGGTCGAGGGCGGGACCGGAGTAGATCTCGTCGCGGCGCAGGACGCCGCCGAGCACGGGCGCGTCGCGCTCGGGGTCCCGCAACGACGCGAGGCCCTCGGCGATCTCGTCGAGCAGCGCGCCGGCGCGCGCGCGCGGCACGGTCGCGCGCGGCTCGCGGCCCTCGAGGTTGAGCCACAGGTCGCCGTGGACCCCGAGGAACGCGTCGGTGCGACCCCAGTCGAACGGCCCGAGCTGCCCGGACACGGCCGCCCCGACGGCGCGGCGCGCGGTGCGCGGCGCGAGCCGCTTGGCGGCGCGCCGCATGGGGGCCGGCAGCCGGTACGCGAGCGACAGCGGCGAGCGGCGGGCGCGGCCGTACGTCGCGTGACCGCGCCGCGCGAGCCACGCGCCGACGTTGACGTCGCCGTGCAACGGACCCGCGCCGTGGTCGCTCACGACGACGACGTCCGCGTCGGGGAACGCGTCGACGACCGCGCCGGTCGCGGCGTCCATCGCCTCGTAGACCGCGTCGACCGCGCGCGCGAGCGGGTGGTCCGTCGCGCGGAAGCGCCAGAAGAAGTGCTGCGCGCGGTCGACGTGCGGCCACACCGCCACGACGCAGTCCGCGGCCGCGGCGCGCGCCGCCCACGGCAGCGCCTCGGCCTGGGCCCTCAACCCGCGCAGCAGGTCGTCGAGGAACGCCTCGAGCGAGCCGTGCGGCGCGCGGTCGACGAGGTCGTCGAGCGGCCAGCGCCGCGCGAGCTCGTCCTGGAGGTCGTCGGGCGTGCAGAAACGGGAGCCGGGCGGCGCGCCGTACCCCGCGACCATCGCGCCGTCGACGGGCGCGGGCGGAAACGTCATCGGGACGTTCCACACGAGGAAGCGGACGCCGTCGGCGAGCTCCCACAGGGCCGGGACGCGACGGTCGCGGGCCGAGAAGTAACGGCATTCGTACGCGCCCGGTGCCCGGTACCACGAGCCGAAGATCCCGTGCGCACCGGGGTTGCGGCCCGTGAACGCCGACGTCCACGCGCAGTCGGTCATCGGCGGCCACGTCGAGCGCAGCGGGGCGCGCGCCCCGCGGCGCGCGAGGTCGGCCAGCACCGGGAGGCGGCCCGCGTCGATCAGCGGGTCGACGACGTCGAAGGTCGCGGAGTCCCACCCGAGCACGACGAGCCGCGCGCTCAATCGCGTCACTCGGTCGGCGTGGGCGTCACCGCGGGGTTGGGCTCGACCATCGGCTCGCCGTCGGGAGCGCGGTCGAAGCACACGTTCTGACAGCTCTTACCGATGAACAGCGTCTGCACGTACCAGCGGTAGAACAAGCGCGTGTCGGGGAGCTTGACCTTCGCGAGCGGCACGCGCACGACGACCGAGCGCTCGCCCTTGCGGTACTCGTCGAGCTCGGACACGTACTTGTCCGCCTTCACGCGCCGGTCGCGCCACAGCGACGCGCGCAGATGCCTGCCGTCCGAGCGAACGAGCGCGTAGTAGTCGAACCACTCGTCGCCGAAGGTGTCGAGGTAGACGAGGAAGTAACCCTTGTCGCGAATGCGCTTGACCTGCCACGTCGAGTACGTCACGACCTTCCAGCGCGGACGGTCGGTGCCGCCGGTCTCGACGCGCTTGACGTCGAGGCGGCCGTCGACGTCGTTCGGGTCCTCGACGTCGAGGTGGTTCGCCCCCGCGACGAACGGCGCGAGCGCCGCGACTGCGCCGACGACGGCGACGAGCAACGCGACCCGGCGTGCGATCACCGCTGCGACCCCCGGCCGAAGCCCTGCGTGACCTCCCGCACCATCCACGCGCCGAACGCGAGCGCGGCCGCGACGAGCGCGGCCGGCAGCGCGTCGCCGGCGTCCGGCACGGGAAGCTCCTCGAGCACCGCGACGTCCCGGCCCGCGACGAGGACGGTCGCGGTCGCGACGGCGAGGACGGCGTTGCGCACGAGCATCGTGCGGTAGTCGCGCGTCGCGCTCGACCCGAAGCAGCCGCACGGAAGGCTCGTCCGGCCCCCGGCACCGGCGCGGGCGACGACCCACGAGAAGCCCGCGAGCAGCGCCAGCGCGAGCGCGGCGCCGACGCGCGGAGGCCCCGCCACGAGCAGCACGGCGACCGCGAGCTCGGCGATCGGGACGCCGGGGGCCGCGACCGTCTCGAGCGACCGGCCGAGCCCGTACCCCGCGAGCGCCGCGCGCCAGCGCCCGAGCAACGCGAGCTTGGCGAGGCCCGCCCACGCGAACGTCACGGCGAGGGCGAGAGCGACGACGGACACGACGGACTCGGGCATCGCACGCATCCTACGCGCGGCGCGGCCCTGCGACGACGAAATGCAGCGGAGGGCGCACGTGCGACGGGCCGACTCAGAACGGTTTGGAGTGCCCGGCGTGCGTGCGCCCGGAGCGCCCGAGCCGAGCGGAGGGCGCACGTGCGACGGGCCGACTCAGAACGGTTTGGAGTGCCCGGCGTGCGTGCGCCCAGAGCGCCCGGCGAAGAAAACTCCGGTGCCGCGCGGCTCGGGAGTACCATGCGGCCTATGTCCGGGTGGTGGGCGGCGTCGTACGCCGCGCTGTGGGTGCTGGTCGTCGTCCTGTGCGTCGTCGTCGTCGCCCTGGCGCGCCAGATCGGCACGCTCCACCTCCGGCTCGGCCCCCGTGGCGCGCTCGAGCTCGACGACGAGGGCCCGGCGCTAGGCGAGGCGCCGGAGCCGCTCGACGTGCGCGACGTCGACGGGCGACGCGTGACGATCGGGGGCCCGGGCCGCGCGCAGCTGCTGCTGTTCGTCTCTCCGGGCTGCAAGGTGTGCGCCGACGTGCTGCCCGCGGTGCGCGCGGTCGCCGACGCCGGCGAGCTGTCGCCCTACGTCATCACCGACATGGAGCCCGAGGCGACCGTGCGCGTGCTCGACCGCAGCTCGGTGCGCGCGCCGGTGATCGCGTCGCTCGACCTCGCGAGCGGCTACCGCATCCCCGGGACGCCGTACGTCGTCGTGCTCGACGCGACGGGCGTCGTGCGCGCCAAGGGAACCGCCAACAACCTGGAGCAGCTGGAGGGGCTCGTCGACACGGCGCGCCGCAGACTGAGGGAGGCCGGCTGATGCTCACTCACCGAACCGAACGAGCGACGACCTCGCTCGCGCAACGCTCGAGCCGGCGCTCGTTCCTCGGCCGCGTGGGGCAGGGCGTCGTCGCCCTCGTGGGCGGCCCGATGGTCGCGGTCGCGCTCCGGCCGGATCGCGCCGAGGCGCACCACATCTGCGGACACCTCTACACGACCGGCTCGTGCCCGCACCCGTTCGCGCCGGAGTCGCGCGTCGACAAGTACGGCAAGCCGGTGCACCCGTACTACGGCTACCCGGTCGACGACGAGGGCCGCATCTACACGTCGCGCGAGCAACGGCGCCGCAAGGTGTGCCAGAAGGTCGTGCCGGACCTGTATCCGGGGACCGGCTCGCCCGTGTTCGGCGTCGCGTGGGCGCGCTGCTGCAACGGGCGCATCCGCAAGATCGACGACTGCTGCTCGTACTCCGACACGCGCATCAACGGCGACCGCGCGGTGACCGGCTACTGCAGCGGCGGGCGCAAGGTCTTCTGCATCCTGTACCGCGACACCAACATCGCTTGCTGACCTCCGCCGTCGTCGCGGCGTCGGTCGTCGCGGGGCTGTCGACGCTGTTCTCGCCCTGAGGCCTGTCGATGGTCGAGACCATCGCCCCCGTCGTGCACGGGGATCGCCGCAGCCGCTATCGCGTCGCCGTCGCGCTCCACGCCCTCGGCGCGACGCTGGCCGCGGCGACGTTCGGGGCCGCGCTCGGCGCTCTCGGCGCGCTGCTGGGCGCGCCGTGGGGCGACGCGGGGGCATGGCTCGTCGCAGCGGTCGCGGCCCTCTACCTGTTGCGCGAGGGCCTCGGCGTGCCGGTGCCGGTGCCCGACCGTCACCGCCAGGTGCCGTCGTGGTGGCACAGCTTCTACTCGCCGCCGGTCGCCGCGTTCCTCTACGGGGTCGGCCTCGGCATCGGCTTCCTGACGTTTCTCACGTTCGGCACGTTCGTCGCGGTGTCGGTCGCCGCGATCGCGTCGGGCAGCCCGGTGACCGGCGTGGTCGTGTGCGCGCCCTTCGGGCTCGCGCGCGCGCTGGCCGTGGCCGGCGCTCACGTGGCCGGCGCGAGCGGCGTCGACGACCTCGAGCGGGCCGCGACCGCCCGCTGGCCGCGCCTCCTCAACGCGCTCGCGCTGGGCGTCGTCGTCGCAGCCGCGCTGGCCGCCGCCGGCGCCCTCTAGACGGGGCGAACGCCGGCTCGGGACGTGATCGGCGCGCCACGGACTTGCGCGGGGTGGCCCGGGTTCGTTATCTTTGGCACTCAGAAGACTTGAGTGCTAACGCGGCAGGATCGTTCCGTCGCAAGGAGGTAGGGAATGCCGAAGATCATCAGCTTCCAGGAGGAGGCCCGTCGCAGCCTCGAGCGGGGCATGAACCAGCTCGCGGACGCGGTGAAGGTCACCCTTGGACCGAAGGGGCGCAACGTCGTCCTCGAGAAGAAGTGGGGCGCGCCCACGATCACGAACGACGGCGTCTCGATCGCCAAGGAGATCGAGCTCGAGGACCCCTACGAGAAGATCGGCGCCGAGCTCGTCAAGGAGGTCGCCAAGAAGACCGACGACGTCGCCGGCGACGGCACGACGACCGCGACCGTCCTGGCGCAGGCGATGGTCCGTGAGGGCCTCCGCAACGTCGCCGCCGGGGCCAACCCCGTCGCCCTCAAGCGGGGCATCGAGAAGGCGGTCCAGGGCGCGGTCGAGTCGATCAAGGGCAGCTCCCGCGACGTCGAGGGCCGCGAGCAGATCGCCCAGGTCGCCGCGATCTCGGCCAACAACGACCCCGAGATCGGCGAGACGATCGCCGAGGCGATGGACAAGGTCGGCAAGGACGGCGTCATCACCGTCGAGGAGTCCAACACCTTCGGCCTCGAGCTCGAGCTCGTCGAGGGCATGCGCTTCGACAAGGGCTACATCAGCCCGTACTTCGTCACCGACGCCGAGCGCATGGAGGCCGTGCTCGACGACCCCTACATCCTGATCGCCAACCAGAAGATCTCGGCGGTCAAGGACCTCCTGCCGATCCTCGAGAAGGTCATGCAGGCCGGCAAGTCGCTGCTCATCGTCGCCGAGGACGTCGAGGGCGAGGCGCTCGCGACGCTCGTCGTCAACAAGATTCGGGGCACGTTCAAGGCCGCGGCCGTCAAGGCCCCCGGCTTCGGCGACCGCCGCAAGGCGATGCTCGGCGACATCGCGGTCCTCGCGGGCGGACAGGTCGTGTCCGAGGAGATCGGCCTCAAGCTCGAGTCGGTCACGCTCGACATGCTGGGCCGCGCCCGCAAGGTTGTCGTGACCAAGGACGACACCACGATCGTCGAGGGCGCCGGCAACCCGGACGACATCACCGGCCGGGTCAACCAGATCAAGGCCGAGATCGACCGCACCGACTCCGACTACGACCGCGAGAAGCTCCAGGAGCGGCTCGCGAAGCTCGCCGGCGGCGTCGGCGTCATCAAGGTCGGGGCCGCGACCGAGGTCGAGCTGAAGGAGAAGAAGCACCGCATCGAGGACGCGGTGCAGACGACGAAGGCGGCCGTAGAGGAGGGCATCGTGCCGGGCGGCGGCGTGACGCTGCTGGCCGCGCAGGAGGCGCTCGAGAAGCTCGAGCTCACCGGCGACGAGGCCACGGGCAGCTGGATCGTGCGCCGCGCGCTCGAGGAGCCGATCAAGGTCATCGCGCACAACGCCGGCCTCGAGGGCGGCGTCGTCGTCGAGAAGGTCCGCGGGCTCGGCCCGGGCGAGGGCCTCAACGCGGCGACGGGCGAGTACGGCGACCTGTTCCGCGCCGGCGTCATCGACGCCGCGAAGGTCACCCGCTCGGCGCTGCAGAACGCCGCGTCGATCGCGGGCCTGTTCCTGACGACCGAGGCGATCGTCGCCGACAAGCCGGAGAAGGAGAAGGCGCCCGCCATGCCCGGCGGCGGCGACATGGACTTCTAGTCCGCCCAGTCACACCGCTTCTCGCGAAGGCCCCCGGTCCGCCGGGGGCCTTCGACGCGCTCACGCCCCGGCGCGGCGGCGCAGCGCGTCGGGGCGCTTGACGACGATCGTGCGGCCCCTCATCTCGAGGTAGCCGCGCTCCTGGAAGGCGCGCAGGATCTGGTTGACGCTCGGGCGCGACCCGCCGACCATCCCCGCGAGGTGCGTCTGGCTGAGATGGAGGTCGAGGACGATGCCGTCGTCGGCGGTCTCCCCGCGCTCGTCGGCGAGCGTCACGAGCAGCTTCGCGACGCGCCCCGCGAGATCGAGGAACACGAGGTCCGACGCGTGCTGCAGCACGCGACGCAGCAGTGCGCCGAGCGACTCGTGCAGCGCGTCGGCGATCGCCGGGTTGCCGCGCACGAGCTCCATGAAGCGCGTGCGCGTCAGAGCGAGGACCGTCGTGGGCTCGATCGCGCGCGCCGAGGCCGAGCGCGGGCCCCCGTCGATGACCGCGAGCTCGCCGAGCATCTCGGGGGGCCGCAGGCTCGCGAGCACCATCTCGTCGCCGGCCTCCGAGCCGACGTAGACGTTGACGAGGCCGCGCGCGACGACGTAGAGCGACTCGCCGGGGTCGCCCTGGTGGAACATGACGTCGCCCTTGCGGTACGTTCGCACGACGACTCGGTCCCACACGTGGCGCAGCTGGGCGCGGTCGAGACGGCCGAACAGCTGCGTCGCGGCGAGCACGTCGATTCCCTGGTCTGCGTTCATCACCACCTCCGTCCGGCGACCAAGCTTAGGCGCGCTCGGGGTGTCGCCCGCGGAACAGACCCGGCGCGGCCCGAGGACTAGCATCGCCTGCGTGACCTCGCCGACCCGCTGGACCCGTCCGTGACGCGCCGCGCGCTGCTGGCCGCGGGCGCGATCGCGGTCGCGGTCGCGGCGGTCGCGCTCGGGTGGGGCCGGGGCGCCCCGGCGCCGGACGGTCGAAACGACGCGCGTGCCGACGCTGCGGCGCCGCGGCCCAACGTGCTCATCGTCGTCACCGACGACCAGCGCGCCGACCAGACGCTCTCGGTCATGCCGGAGGTGCGACGGCGCTTCGGGCGCGACGGGACGACGTTCACGCGCGCGTTCGCGACGACTCCGCTGTGCTGCCCGTCGCGTGCGTCGATATTCACCGGGCAGTACGCGCACAACCACGGCGTCGTCGACAACACCGACGTCGGGCCCCTCGATCACGACACGACGATGCAGAGCCTGCTGCGCGACGGCGGCTACCTCACCGGCATGTTCGGCAAGTTCTTCAACGCGTGGGACGTGACTCTGTCGCCGCCGGGCTTCGACCGCTGGGCGACGCTCGACCACGGCTACCACGGCGCCGAGTTCAACGTACAGGGCCGCATGCGGCGCGTGCCCGGATCGTCGACCGAGTTCATCGCGCGCACCACGGTCGACTTCATCACGCGCGCCGAGTCTGACGACGAACGGCCGTGGTTCGCGTACGTCGCCGTCCACGCCGCGCACCGCGCCTTCGAGCCGTCGCCGCCCTATCGGGATGCACCCGTCCCGCCGCAGCGCGCGACGCCCGCGACGTCCGAGCGGGACCGCAGCGACAAGCCTCCCTACGTGCGCGCGCAGCGCGTCGACGCGCCTCGGGCGCGCGCGCTCCGGCGCGACCAGCTGCGCACGCTGATGTCGGTCGACGACCTCGTCGGCGACGTGTTCGACGCGCTCGACCGGCACGACGAGACGCGCGACACGCTCGCGATCTTCACGTCGGACAACGGGTTCTTCTGGGGCGAGCACGGGTTGACGGACAAGCGCCTTCCGTACCTGCCCTCGACGCGCGTGCCGCTGCTCGTACGCTGGCCGGGGCGCGTGGCGTCCGGCGCGACCGACAGCCGTCTCGCGGCCAACGTCGACGTCGCGCCCACCGTGCTCGACGCCGCGGGGATCGAGCCGCGCCACGTCGTCGACGGCCGCTCGCTGCTGGCGGACGGCGCCCGGCGTCTGCTGCTGCTCGAGTACATGGCCGACCCGGGCTACGACGTCCCCGCGTGGAGCGCGCTGCAGTCGCGCGACCTGCAGTACGTCGAGTACGAGGGCGACGGGGGCGTCGTGTTCCGCGAGCTCTACGACCTCGTCGCCGACCGGTGGCAGGTCCGCAGCCTCCTCGCGGGGGGCCGGGACGACTCCCGCGCCGCGCGGCTCGCGGACGTGCTGGCACGCGTCCGGACGTGCGCCGGGACGACGGGGCCGCGCGCGTGCCCGTGACCGCGCGCTAGGGGGCCGACAGCGGCGCGACCCACACGGCCGCGTCGGCGTCGCCCTGCGAGCGGTCGGAGCCCGCCGCGACGAGGTGGTCGGGCGTCACCGTGACCCATTTCATCGTCTGCGCGAGGTCGCCGCCGAGCATGCCCTCGTCGGGCAGCATGCGCCTCCACGTCAGCCCGTCGATCGACGTCCACACGGCCGCGTCCGGCCCCCCTCCGACGTCGTCGCGCCCGACCGCCACGAGCCAGCCCGTCGGCGACGACGAGCTGATGCCCCAGATGAACTGGTGGCTCGGGCCGCCGAAGACGAGGTCGTTGCGCGGGACGCGCTCCCACGACGCGCCGTCGGCCGACGTCCACACCGCGACGTCGTAGCTGCCGGCCGACGTGTCGAAGCCCGCGGCGACCCACCCCGGCCCTCCTGCCGTGACGGTCGCGGCGACCTGGTCCTCGGGGCCACCGAACGTCAGCCCGCCGGTCGGGTCTTCGACACGCTCCCAGCGCGCGCCGTCGCGCGACGTCCACACGGCCGCGTCGTCGTCGCCTCGGACCTCGCCGCGCGCCTCCGACCCGACCGCGACCACCCCGTCGGGGGCCGCCGCGACGCTGCGAAGGACCTGGTCGCCGGGCCCTCCGAGGACGCGTTCGCCGGCCACGCGCGTCCAGCGCGCGCCGGTGCGCGACACCCACGCCGCGCCGTCGCGGTTGCGTCCGCGCGACTCGAAGCCGACTGCGACGAAGCCGCCGCTCCACGCCGCGACGCGGTTCATGACCTGATCGCCCGGGCCCCCGAGCGCACCGCGCGCGTCGCGCACGCGCGTCCATTCGAAGCCGTCTCGCGACGTCCACACGGCCGCGTCCTTGTCGCCGCGGGCGTCGTCGCGCCCGACCGCGACGAGGACGTCGCCGTCCGTGGCAACGCCCCACATCAGCTGTTCGGCGTCGCCGCCGAACAGGCGCTCGTCGTGCGCGACGCGCTCCCATTCGTGGGGGCCTGCCGCGCTCCACACGGCGGCGTCGAGGTCGCGGCCGGCGCCGTCGCGCCCGACGCCTACGAGACGCTCGCCGAACGCGGTAACGCGATGGATCTCCTGGTCCCCGACGCCTCCGAAGACGGACTCGTCGTGCGCCACGCGCGTCCAGCGCAGATCGGCGAGGAGCGCGGCCGAGTCGCGCGGCGCACGCGGAGCGCGCGGAGCGGGCGCGTCGTCGCGATCTCCCCACACGGCCGCGACGCCCAGCGCGGCCGCGGTCACGACGGCCGCCGCGGCGACGACCACGACGCGCGTCCGCCGCCGCGGCGCGTCGGTGGCGCGCTGCGCCGGTGCGTCGCTCCAGTCGACCTCGCTCGCGCGCAACGGCGCGCGGATGCCCTTGAGCTCGAGCTCGCCGAGGGAACGGAACGCGTGGCCGCCGCGCGTCCCGACGAGGTCGCGCACGACCTCCGACACGACGATCTGACCCGCCGACGCGGCGTCGCACAGCCGCTTGGCCACGACCACCGGAGTGCCGAAGTAGTCGTCGTCCTCGTGCAGCGACTCGCCCGCGTGCAGGCCGATGCGCACGCCGGCCGCGGGCCGGTCGCCCGCGACGTTGCCGCGCGCGACGGTCTGCTGCATCGCGACCGCGCACGCCAGCGCGTCGGACGCGCTGTGGAACACCGCCATGACGCCGTCGCCGAGCGACTTGACCTCGCGGCCGCCGAACGCGACGAGCGTGTCGCGCAGCACGCGGAAGTGCCTGCGCCGGTGGCGGTCGGCGGCGTCGTCGCCGAGCTCGTCGAGGATGCGAGTGGAGCCGACGAGGTCGGTGAACAGCAACGTCACCGTCCCCGTCGTCGCCCTCGCGGTGGGCCTGCGTCCCCGAGCCGCCGTGTCTCACCTCGCCGCCGTCCGCCGGGCCGCGCGCGCGGCCCGCCCTCGCGCGCGCAGCTTAGCTCCCGCGCGTCACCGCCCCGGGCTCGGGGCGGGCCGCGGCGTCCGCGCCCGAAGCCGCCCCGCGTCGTCGTCGGCTACGCCGGCGCGCGCGACGGGGGCCGCTTGACCCCCGTCGCGCTCCGCCCGCCAGGCGCGGCTCCGTCACGTCTACTCGCAGCGATACGACACCTCGGCGTTCGCGCACGCGTCGGTCCCCGCCCCGCCGTCGACCGCGTCGGCCCCCGCGCCGCCGTCGAGGACGTCGTTGCGCCGCATGCCGTAGATCTCGTCGTTGCCCGCGTCGCCCGAGACCGTGTCCTCGTCGAAGCTCCCATAGAGAAGGTCGGCGCCGGGGCCTCCGGAGATCGTGTCGTTGCCGAACGACGCCGACACGAAGTCGTTGCCGTCGCCCGCGTCGACGTGGTCGTTGCCGTGCGCGGTCGTGATCGAGTCGTCGCCCCCGCCGCCCACGAGCGTGTCGTCACCGAGATCGTCGGACGGCTGCACGAAGTAATTGGCCTCGCCGTCGCCCACGATCACGTCCGAGAAGACCGTCCCGATCACCGTCTCGACGCTTGCGAGCGTGTCGGTGCCGATCCTGTCGTCGGTGCCCGACGCGACGCCGGTCTGGAGGTTGACGTCGACCGGGCCGCAGTGGTCGCAGTCCGCGTCGTAGTCAGCGCGATCGCGGCCGGGACCGCCGTCGAGAGCGTCGTCGCCTTCGGCCCCGACGAGAGTGTCGTAGCCATCGCCGGCTCGTAGCCGGTCGTGGCCGGCGCCGCCGAAGAGCTGGTCGGAGCTGCCCCAGGCGCCGTCGTCCTCGAGGACGTCGTCGCCGTCGTCACCGTAGAGGACGTCGCCGGTCGCATCCTCGGCCCCACCCTGGAGGACGTCGTCGCCCGAGTGGCCGCGAAGCTCGTCGTAGTCGTGGTTGCCGTCCAGGGTGTCGTGGCCGCGCTGGCCGGCCAGCTCGTCGTCGCCGGCGCCGCCGCCGATCACGTCGTGGCCCGCTCCGCCGCACAGGAGGTCGGCGGCGTCGTCGCCGAGGATCGTGTCATTGCCGCCCTTGCCGGCGATGACGTCTCGTTCGCCGGTCCCGACCAGCGTCTCGCTCGCGGCCGTGCCGACCATCGTCGCCGGCTCCCCGAGGCACTCCGTCGTCGCCGAATGCGCGGGCACGAGCATCGCGCCGTACGCAACCAGCGCCGCGACGCTCACGAGCGCCGTCGTCGTCGTCCGTCTCATCGTCCACCTCGCATTCGCGCCGCGTCTCTCGCGGTCTCGTCCGAGCATGCGGGCGGCGCCCTCGCAGGTCAGTGAGCGCGGTGACAACACAGGTGTCGGCCGGGCGACACGACACACGGACTTGCGGCGCGGCGCGACGTGCACGGCGGGCGGCGCGTCGACGCCGGGCGCGGCGACGGGGGCCCGAGGCCCCCGCCACCACGTCCGCACGCCGCGGACACGACACTGCACTGCGCCGCTACTCGCAGTCGTGGCTCACCTCCGCGTTCGTGCAGACGTCGACGCCCGCGCCGCCGTCGGCGGAGTCCGCGTCGGCGCCGCCGTCGAGGGCGTCGTCGCCGTCCTCGCCGCGGAGGTCGTCGGCGCCCGCGCCGCCGACGACGTGGTCGTCGTCGGTGCCGCCGAACAGGGAGTCGGCGCCGGGGCCTCCGTCGATCAAGTCGGGGCCGGCGTACCCACGGACGACGTCGTCCCCGCCGCCGGTGTGGATCTCGTCGCCGCCGCCGAAGTGGCAGCAATAGTCCGAGATCTCGTTCGCGTTGTCGTCGCCGTTCAGGACGTCGGCGAACTTCGACCCGCGCACGTCCTCGAAGCCGGCCAGCGTGTCCGTCCCGATCGTGCTGTCGGGCGTCCCGCCGACCGTGACTCCCGACTCGAGGTCGACGTCGACGGCGCCGCAGCCGCGGCACAGGCTGTAGTCGACGACGTCGTGGGGGCCGGGACCTCCATCGAGGGCGTCGTCTCCCTCGTCGCCGACGACGCGGTCGTAGCCGCCCGGGCCTGCGTCCATGCGGTCGTTGCCCTTGCCGCCCGCCAGCCAGTCGTAGCGCGAACGTCCAGCGTCGGACAGCCAGTCGTCGCCGGCCTCACCCTCGAGAGAATCGTGCGACGTGTCGACGCCGCCCTCGAGCATGTCGTCGCCGGTTCCGCCGTAGAGGTAGTCGCCGCCGCCGTCGCCGTCCAGGGCATCGTCGCCATCACCGCCGAGGAGATTGTCGCCCTCGACTCCCCCCGACAGCCTGTCGGCGTCCGGACCTCCGTCCATGTAATCGACGCCTGCGCCACCGCACATCAAGTCGGCTCCACCGAGGCCGTAGATCTGATCCCAACCACCCCTGCCGACGACGACGTCGGGACCGCTCGTGCCGCGCAGCGTCTCGCTTTCGCTCGTCCCGACGATCGTCGGCGCCTCACCGAAACACGTGATCGTCGACGCGGCCGCGGGCATGATCGCCGCGCCGTACGCGCTCACGGCGACCACCGCGAGAGCTGCCGTCGTCCTCATCCGCCTCATCGCTGCCTCCCGTCGTGCCGCACCGTTGCGGCGTCGACCCGACGATGGCCGAGACCGCCGTCGCGCGTGGTGAGGCGGGCGACAGAGCCGGTGTCGGATCGCCGACAAGCCGCTCGGCGACGTCGTCCGGGTCCGCGACGCGTCCATGCCGCCCTAGTCACAGTCCGTGGTGGACTCTGCGTTCGCACAGACGTGACGCCGCGCCGCCGTCGACGGCGTCGGAACCCGTGCCGCCGTCGAGGTCGTCGTGGCCATCGAAGCCGCCGCAACCGGTGCGCTCGTGCGTCGAGCACCTACTCGCAGTCTTGCGTCGCCTCGCCGTTCGTGCAGACGTCGATTCCGGCGGCTCCGTCGAGGAGATCGGAATCGGCGCCTCCGTCCAGCGCGTCGTCGCCGTTCTGACCGTAGAGAACGTCGTTGCCCGCGTCTCCGGCGACGTCGTCGTCGCCGTCCCCCCCGAGAACGACGTCCTCGCCGGGGCCTCCGGCCACGACGTCGTTGCCGGCGCCCGAACCGAGCAAGTCGTCGCCGCCCGCGCCGTCGACGCGGTCGTCGCCCCCGGCCTCGCAGCACGACACGTCGGAGAACATGTTGTCCTTGTCGTCGCCGACGAACACGTCGTCGAACGCCGTCCCTACCACGTGCTCGATCCGCACCAGCGAGTCGGTCCCGACGACGTGATCGGGGCCCCCCTCCGTCGCCACGCCGGTCTGCAGGTTGACGTCGACCGGGCCACAGTCGGCGCACTTGCCGTAATCGGCGACATCCCGCGCCGGGCCGCCGTCGAGGGCGTCGTCGCCGGCGCCGCCGAGCAGGTAGTCGCGTCCGCCGCCCGGCAGCAGCCGGTCGTTGCCGGCGCCGCCCCAGACGTAGTCGTCGCTGTCTTCGCCACCCGAGTCGACGAGCACGTCGTCGCCGTCGGCGCCGAACAGCGCGTCGTCCTGGGTGTCCTCCGAGCCGCCCTCGAGGGCGTCGTCGCCGTCGCGGCCCTTCAGCGTGTCGCCGTTGTGGTTGCCGTTGAGCGTGTCGTCGCCGTCCCCGCCGACGATGAGGTCGAAGCCGCTCCAGCCGGACAGCGCGTCGGCGCCGTCGCCGCCCCGCATGACGTCGTCGCCCGGACCGCCACACAGGAGATCGTCGCCGGCGAGCCCGACGATCGTGTCGTCGCCGTCTCTCGCGGCGATCACGTCGCGGCGATCCGTCCCGCGCAGGACCTCACCGGCGTCGGTGCCCAGCTTCGTCGGAGTCTCGCCGAAGCACGTGAACGTGGCCGCGGCCGCCGGTGCCGTCGCCACCCCGTACACGATCAATCCCGTCGCCGCGAGCAGTGCCGTCGTCCGCATCCGTGTCATCGCTGCCTCCCGTCGTGCCGCGTCGACGCGGCGCGGTCTCAGCTTGGGGACGGCGACGGTGAGAAGCAGTGTGCCGGGCGACACGCCCGCTATCGCCTCGCCGACTCCACGCAGCTCGCGGATGCGACCGGCAGGCGCGGACGCGCTACGAGAAGGGTCCCTCGTTCGACGGGCGCGCCATCAGACGGTCCGGAGGTGGACGCGCGCGGCGGTCAGCGGGTCTCTTTGTGGGCCGTGTGGCCCGAGCACCAGCGGCAGTACTTCTTGAGCTCGATGCGATCGCGGTCGTTATGCCGGTTCTTCTCGGTGATGTAGTTGCGCCGCTTGCACTTCGTGCACTCGAGCGTCACGTGGACGCGGCGATCACTGGCCACTGGTCACCTCGTGGGTCGCGGTCGGACGGTCCGACGGCGGGAGCGGCCATTATAGCCGCGGGCGGGCCGAGGGGGAGCTAGTGGGCGGCCTGCGCCGAGCGCCTGAGCCCGAGGCGGGCACGTCGGCCGGACCGGCTCAGGAGCGCGGGGCGCTCCGGCCCCCAGTCCATGCGCGGCGGCGGCGCGAACGCCTCGATCGGATCTCCGGCGAGTGCGGCCTCGTCGTGCTCGAGCGAGCGCCACACCGTCGCGGCGCGCGCGACGAAGCCGTCGCTCGCGTCGGCCGGGGGCGGGACGACGGCGTGAGGCGGAGCCGGCGGCGCGTGGACGGGCGCGGGCGGCGGAGGGGGCGGGGGCGGGGGTCCGGCAGGCGCCACGACGACCGCGGCGTCGACGGCGACGTGCGCGCGCACGTCCTCGAACGCCCGCTCGATCTCGACGCGGGCGTCGTCGAACGCGTCGTCGACCTCCGTGCGCAAGCGCTCGACGCGCGGCACCGCCGACGCGAGCCGCAGGTCGTGCCCCAGCAGGCAGTAGCCGCCGACGTCGGTGACGTCCTGACGGCACGCGGGGCAGTACCGGGTCGTGGGGCCGGAGACCTTGAGTTGCATGGAGAAGTGGTCGGCACGCGCGGCGCGAAGGTTGAGCGCGAAGACGGGGGCGGAGCGGGAGCGACCGGGGGCCGCGCGGCCCCCGGTCGTGGTAGCGGCGGGTGGACTCGAACCACCGACTCGGCGATTATGAGCCGCCTGCTCTGCCCCTGAGCTACGCCGCCTCGACGTCCCGAGGACGTTCGAAGAGCCCCCTCACGGATTCGAACCGTGGACCTTCTCCTTACCATGGAGACGCTCTGCCGGCTGAGCTAAGGGGGCGTGACGACCGCGAGGAGAGGATAGCGCCCGCGGACCCTCGTTGCGCCCGGTCCCGTCGTCGACTCGGCCTCGGCGGGCGTCGCGCGTCGCGTCGGTCGCGTCGACGCCGGTCCATGACTCTCGCGGCGCCGATTGGCGCAATCTACGTACGGCAAGCCCATTTACCAGGAAGTGTCACCGAGGTACAAAAGGGTCTGCGGCGGCCGCGGGTCCGGCCGCAAGTGGGCGGACGACATCGATGCGGGAGCCCTTCTGACTACCTGTGACGGCCGGCGGGCGCGAACGGCGATGGCTGCTGCGCTCGCAGCGGTCGCGCTGAGCCCGATTCCGGCCGCGCGCGCTGCGTCGGAGTGCGAGTTCTCGGGCCGCGTCGCGGTGATCCGGCTCGCGGGCGGGTCCGCGACGATCTCGGTCGGCGCCGGCGGGCGCATGGCCGTCGACGGAGTCGCCTGTGGCGACGCGACGACCGCGACCGTAGCGCGCGTGCGCGTCGTCGGCTCGCCCGGCGACGACGACCTCGCGTTCGCCCTGCGCGGGCGTGCCTTCTCGGCGGGCGCGATCTTTCGCGTCGACCTCGGCGACGGAGCTGACCGACTGTCGGTCCTCGGCACCGCCCGGGCGGACGTAACGACGCTGGGCGCCGCGCGCGTCGACATCGGCACGGCATCGGCGCCGCTCGCGCGCGTCGCGGTCGCCGGCGTCGAGGCCGCATACTTCTCGGGGGGCGCGGGCCGCGACGCGCTCGGAGTCGCGGGCGCCGACGTCGACGTCCCCGTGGACGCCCTGGAGCTGCACGGCGACGACGGGGACGACCAGCTCTCCGGGGGCGGTGCGATCGACGTCCTCGTCGGCGGCGACGGCGCCGACCGACTCGTCGGCGGGACGCGCGGCGATCACCTCGCCGGCGGCCTCGGCGACGACGTGCTGGCCGGCGACGGCGGGCGCGACGAGCTCGACGGCGGCGCGGACGACGACGCGATCGCCGCCGGCGGCGGTCACGACGCCGTCAGCGGAGGCGCCGGCTCGGACGAGCTCGTCGGGGACTCCGGCGACGACGGGCTCTCGGGCGGCGCGGGCGACGACGCCGTCCACGGCGGCGCGGGCGGCGACCTCGTCGCGGGACGCGCCGGGGCCGACCGGCTCGACGGCGACGGGGGTGGCGACCGCCTGTCGGGCGGCGGCGGGCCCGACTGGCTGTTCGGAGGGCGCCGCGCGGACGCGCTGCACGGCGGCGCGCGCGTCGACCACTGCTACCAGGGGGCGGGCTTCGGAGCGCGCGTCTCGTGCGAGCGGCCCACGTCGGCCTTCCCACTCCCGCTCACCCCCGCCGGCCAGATCCTCGTCGTCGACCAGAACCTCAAGGAGGTGCACGACCACCACGGCGACGACATCCACGCCGGCTTCGGCGACCAGGAGCGCTTCACCGAGCTGCGGAACTTCGCGCGGCGCATGGCGAACGTGCTCCCGTACGCGCCCGACGTGCTGCTGGTCCAGGAGGTCAGCCCGATCGCGACCTTCAAGACCGCGGCGCGTCTGACGGAGCGCTTCGCGCTGCCCTATCGGGCAGTGGTGTATCCCGACACGTCGCTGTGGATACGGGCGCGCACGCGCGACGGCGAGCTGACCGGCGCCGACCTCTTCAAGAAGAACACCGCGATCATCGTGAACGAGCGCACGATGGAGTTCGGCGGCGGCGGCTACCTCGCCACGCCTCAGCGCGAGCGCGATCGCACGGCCGTCGGCATCCGGACGATCCCGCACCACGCGCACGCGCTGCTGCGAGAGCGCGCGACCGGCAGCCGACTGTCGGCGATGAGCGTGCACTTCAAGTCCGACAAGTTCTTCTCGTCGCCGGTGCTGGCGGCGCGGCGGAGAGTCGAATGGGCCAAGGCGACGGCGAGCTTCATGCGGCGCACCTATCCCGACGTCTCGAACCGCGTGCTCGGCGGCGAGTTCTGCCATCGACGGTGCCGCAACCGGGGGCTAGAGCGCGTCGTGTGCGACGAGACGCGCTTCTGGCGCGTGGTGACGCGTCGCTTCGGGTACCAGGACGCGGTCTACGTCGCCAACAGCACTTCCGATGCCGACCTCGCCGAGCACGCCCGAAGCCGCGCTGGCAAACCGATGCGCATCGACTACGTCTTCGCCAAGCCGGCGGTGGTCGCGGCCGCGCGCGACGCGCGCTACTCCGCCGACGTCGGCGACCCGAACTACGTCGCCGACCACCGCGCCAACTACGCCATCGTCGAGCTCGCTCCCTGAGCCGGCCCGTGCCGCGTGCCGGGCCGCTACCTCCGTCCGGCGTTACAGGTTCGGGAACGAGCCCGGGTCGAGCGGCGCCGTGCGCTTGCCCTTGGGGTCGTCGCGCCGCAGCAGCGTCAGCGTGCCGACCGTGTACGACGTCGCGTCCGAGGTCAGGTTCATCTCGTCCTTGCCCTTGGTGAACGCACACGACCGCGTGAAGACGTCGAGGCCCGAATCCCAGTCCCGGCCCGTCGTGTAGTACGGGGTGAAGCTGCCGTTCGCCATCCCGGTGATCGTGAACTCCTCGCGCGCGCGCACGTACACCGCGGTGTGCGGCTCCTTCGAGCCCAGCGTGAGCGCGAACACCGCGTCGACGCCGAGCTGGTTCTCGAGCGTGAGCGTGTTCGCTCCCGAGCCGCCCTTCGGGACGACGTAGTCGCCCGTCGCCAGGCGACGGTCGCGCATGCGCGCCCGCTCGAGCGCGGGCACGGCGAAGTCGAAGCCGCGGCGCCGCAGCGCCGCGGCCCCCGCGCGCAACCGCCGGCCGTCGTCGGCCGCACGCAGGTGCGCGAGCACTGACGGCGCCGCGCAGTACGCGTTCGAGCCGCCGACGTCCTGCGCGGTGTCGGACAAGAGCGAATCGAACGCGTCCAGGGACGCGGCGACGTCGTCGTGCGCGGCGGCGACCGCGGGCGGCGGATCGAAGCCGAGGAGCCGCTCGCCGGCGCCGTCGAAGAAGCCGTCGGCGGTGCCGAACCATCGCTCGAGCTTCGGCAGGACGGCGGCGCTGCGGAGGCGAGCGAACGCGGTGTCGACCTTGCGTTGCGCCGTGTCGAGTCGTCTCTGGTAGGCGCGCTCCCACGCCGCGCGCATCGACACCGTCAGCTCCGCCGCCCGCGTCGCGCCCGGCGTGCCGGCGAAGTCGTCACGAACGATCGCGAGCTTCGAGATCGCCGTCCGGTAGTCGGCGTCACGCGCCAGCGCACGGGCCCACGCGACGTACGTCGCGGCGGCCTCTGCGCGCGCGAACGAGCCGAGCACGCCGTTCCCGTGGTCGGCCAGGAACGCGCGGTAACGCGACACGGCGGCGTCGAACTCGTCGCGCGTGCGCGCCGCGCGCGCGGCCTCGAGACGGGCGCACTCGCGCGCCCGCTCGCGCGCCGATGCCACCGCTCCCGAGAACGTCAGCTGATGAGGGGAGCGGACGCCGTCGTAGTGCTCGAGCGCGACGCGACAGTCGCCCGCGCGGTGCGCGTCCCACCCCGCCGCCAGTGCGCCGTCGCCCGAGCTGCGGTACGTCCACAACCCCGCGACCTCGCCGACGAGCACGGCGAGCGCGACCGCGACCGGCACTGCGCGCGCCCGCGGCGCGTCGCCGCGCCCGCGGCGGTACGCGTCCCACGACGTGACGGCGACCCACGCGGCGAACGCGAGCGCCCATGCCGGCGCGATCCGGTCGCCGCTCGCGAACAGGGCCCCGCCCGCGATCGCCGCGGTCCCCGCGACGTTCAGGGCGGCGCGCAGCCACGACCCGAGATACGCGTAGCCGAGCCCGATCCCGCCGAGGTTCAGCAGCGCCGCGACCACGGGACGGCGCGCGCCGGCGCGATCTCCGGACCGCGCGCCCGACCGGCGCCATGGCAGTCGTCCACCCATGCCCCACCTCCGCCTGAAGGCATCCCTGGGCGTCAATCTGACACCCCCGCGACGCGATGCGCAACGACGACTTTCGCCGTCGCAGCCGCAGCCCCTTCACCGCGTCGGCCACCGGTCGACGACGTCGACACCACGACCATGGGCACGCGGGCGCGCGCGTCCGCGACAATGTGTCCGTGGACGTCAACCGCCGGCCCGAGCCCGCGTTCGCGGGGATGGGCACGTTCGAGAAGGTCCCGCTGGTCCTCGACGCGCGCGACCTCGCGGGGGCCGACGTCGCGATCGTCGGCGCGCCGATGGACGACCTCGTCAGCTCGCGGCCCGGGACGCGCTTCGGCCCCCGCGCGATCCGCAACGCGTGGGAGGGCGGAGGGCCGCCGTCGCGCTGGCACCTCGCGCTCGGCGTCGACCCGTTCGCCGAGCTGGCGATCGTCGACTACGGCGACGCCGCCGTCATGCCCGGCGACCCCGCCACGAGCCACCGCGCGCTGCACGCCGCGGTGTCCGACGTCGTCGGGGCCGGCGCGGTCCCGGTCGTCCTCGGCGGCGACCACTCGATCGCGTACCCGGACGTCTCCGCCGTCGCCGCGTCCCTCCCGAAGGGCTCGCTCGCGGTCGTCCAGTTCGACACGCACACCGACACCGCGACCGAGAACTGGGGTGTGACCCGCGCGCACGGAACGCCGTTCCGCCACCTCGTCGACGAGGGCATCCTGCCGGGAGAGCGGTTGGTACAGGTCGGGCTGCGCGGCTACTGGCCGAACCCCGAAGAGTGGTCGTGGGCCCGGAGCGCGGGCGTGCGGTGGCAGCGGATGGAGGACGTCGTGGAGCGCGGGATCGACGCGATCGTGGACGACGTGCTCGCGTGGATCGCGCCTGCGGAGCACCTGTTCCTGTCGATCGACGTCGACGTGCTCGACCCGGCGTTCGCGCCCGGAACCGGCACGCCCGAGCCGGGGGGCATGTCGACGCGCGAGCTGCTGCGGGCGATACGGAGGCTGACGGTGGCGCGGGGGCTGGCGGGGATGGACGTCGTCGAGGTGTCGCCGCCGTACGACCACGCGGACATCACCGCGATGGCGGCGCACCGCGTGGTCGTGGACGCGCTGGCGGGCCTGGCCGTTCACCGCAGAGGCGGTGCCGCAAGGCCCGAGCGCTCCTCCTGACGGACGGACCGGAGACGCGCGACCCAGTCGCGAAGATCTAGCGCGCCGTCGACGTCGTAGAACAGCACGGCGCCGCGATGACCCCACATGCAGAAGAGGTCCCGCTGCCAGTCCCACGGGTCGAGGAAGCCGCCCACGCCGCGGCGCGAGAACGTCAACGACCCGCACCCGTCGACCACCGTGTCCTCGCCGGCGATCTTCCGGATGTCCTCGAACGGCATGTCGTAGAGCTTGTCGCGCAAGCGTCTACGCGCGAGGTACACGACACGGCGGTCGGTGACGGCATAGAACGTCCGCTTCTTCTTGTACGCCTTGTGCACGAACCGTCCGAACAGCATGTACAGGGCCGCGGCGAAGAAGAACGC
>DASZZZ010000080.1:0-52235 GCA_036260375.1 Actinomycetota bacterium | reverse complement strand
CACGCGGATGATGCGTCCGATCGCGGGGATGTCTTCGCCGGCCATGCCGGTGGGGTACCCGCTGCCGTCGTAGTTCTCGTGGTGCGAGTACACGCCGGCCACGACGTCGGGGTAGAGCCGTATCGGGCTCAGGATGTCCGCGCCCTTAGCGGGGTGCGAGCGCATGACCTCCCACTCGTCGTCGGACAGCGGACCTTCCTTGAGGAGGATGCTGTCGGGGATCCCCACCTTGCCGACGTCGTGCAGCAGCCCGGCGAGGTACACGCGGTCGGCGTCCATCGTGGGGTCGAGCAGCTGGGCGATCTTCTGCGACAGCAGCGCGACCGAGATCGAGTGGCCCTTCGTGTAGGGATCGCGGGCCTCGAGCGCCATCACCAGCGACTTGATGATGCGGCTCTGCACCCGCTGGTCCTCGGACTCGAGGTGGATGCCCTGGAAGGACTCCGAGAAGCGGAAGACGCACTCGTGCAGCGCGTCGAGGAGGAGGTCGTCGCACAGCTCCTGGTCGCCGTTGACGAACCACGTCCGGACGGCGTAGCGGCCGGCTACCAGCGCCCGCTGGACGGCCTGGTCGAGCCGCTCGCCGGTGCGCGCCCGCCGCTCGGCGAGCCCGTCGACGATCGTCTGCGCCAGCGACCAGTCGTCCTCGCGGAAGACCTCCTTCAGCCCGGCCACGAGCGACCTCAGATAGCGGTCGATGTCCGGCCATCGCACCCGGGCGTCCTTCCCCGCGGTCTCGACTCACGAGGCCACGATCTCGTCACGGTGCTGTTCGAGCACCTCGGCGAGGCGGGCACGGGCCAAACCCATGCGGGGCTCGGCGGTCGCGTGGAGGGTTGCGTATCTATTGGTTCGCAATAGCTATGTC
Source organism: Actinomycetota bacterium (assembly GCA_036260375.1). GTDB lineage: Bacteria > Actinomycetota > CADDZG01 > CADDZG01 > WHSQ01 > DASZZZ01. The sequence goes on along the minus strand of DASZZZ010000080.1, from coordinate 51,367 downwards.
CCGTCCCCAGAACGGACTAGTGCACAGGACGTAGTTATCCCACTACGCTATGGCGCTGTAAACCCTCTATTCCGCGATTTTCTGGAAATTGTTGTTAGATTTTGTACTTTTCGAGCAGTCTGCGAGCAATGACCGTTTTTTGGATTTCGGACGTTCCCTCACCTATCAATAGAAAAGGTGCATCACGGTAAAGGCGCTCAACAGTGAACTCTTTGGAATATCCGTACCCCCCGTGGACGCGCAGCGCCTTGAGCGTGATCTCGTGACAGGCCTCGGACGCGAACAGCTTCGCCATGCCGGCTTCGAGGTCCGATCGCTCCCCTGCCGACTTCTTCACGGCCGCCTGGAGCATCATCAACCGCGCCGCCTCGAGCGTCGTCCCCATCTCCGCGAGGTGGATCTGGATCGCCTGGTGCCCCGAGATCTGCTTGCCGAACGCCTTGCGCTCCTGGCTGTAGCGGATGGCCTCCTCGAAGGCGCGGGTCGCCACCCCGACGGCCCGCGCGGCGACGTTCACGCGGCCCACCTCGATCCCGTCGAGGACCTGGCGGAACCCAACGCCCTCCTCCGTGCCCAGTAGAGAGGAGACCGGGATGCGGAAGTCCGAGAACGTCATCTCGGTCGTCTCGACACCCTTGTAGCCGAGCTTCTCGATGTTCTTGCCGACGTCGAGGCCCGGTGCCGGCTGCGCGACGCCCGGCTCCTTCTCGACGATCAGCATGCTCATGCCGCGGTGCGGCGGGTCCGCTTCGGGATCGGTCTTCACGAGCGTCATGACGAGGCTCGACCTGAGCCCGTTCGTGAGCCACATCTTCTGTCCGTTGACCACGTAGTGGTCGCCGTCGCGCACGGCCTTCGTGCGGATCGCCTGCACGTCGGAGCCGGCCTCGGGCTCGGACATCGCCAGCGCGGCGCGCATCTCGCCGGTCGCCATGCGCGGGAGGAACCGCTCCTTCTGCTCGTCGGTGCCGAATTTGTCGATGAGGTAGCAACCCATGAAGTGCGTGTTGAGGACGCCCGACAGGCTCATCCAGCCGCGAGCGAGCTCGACGACCGTCAGCGCGTAGGTAGTGAGGGACTCGCCGATGCCGTCGTACTTCTCCGAGACGGTGAGGCCAAAGAGGCCCATCTCCTTCATGCCCTCGACGATCTTCTCGGGGTACTCGTCGCGGTGCTCCATCTCGTCCGCGACGGGGATGACCTCGTTGTCGACGAAGTCGCGGACGGTCTCGAGTATCGACTTCTGTACGTCGGTGAGCTCGATCATGCCTTGCTCTCCCATTCCGCCTGGAAGTCCCCGAGCTTCTTCGCGGGGGTCATCCCCGCGGCGCGCCCCCGCTCGGCGAACTGCACCGCCATCTTGCGGGACGCCTCGTCGATCATCTCGCTGCCGAACATCACGGCGCCGCGGCGGTCGACCTCGGTCGCGTGCTTGTAGGCCTCGAGCAGGGCCTCGGCCTTGTCGTACTCGTCCTGCGTCGGCGTGAAGACCTCGTTGAGCACGTCGATCTGGCCGGGGTGCAGCGCCCACTTGCCGTCGTAGCCGAGGGCCCGCGCCCGCATCGCCATGTCGCGAAAGCCGTCGAGGTCCTTGATGAGCAGGTACGGCCCGTCGATCGCCTGGAGGCCCGCGTCGCGCGCCGCCACGAGGATCGTCTCGAGCACCCAGTGCCAGTGGTCGCCCGGGTAGCCGGGCATCGGAAGGCCCGCGCTCACCGTCGGCAGGCCGAGCGACGCGCTCATGTCGGCGGGGCCGAAGATCAGCGTCTCGAGGCGGTCCGACGCGTGCGCGATCTCGTGCACGTTGCGCAGGCCGGTCGCGGTCTCGATCTGCGCCTCGATGCCGATGCGCCGCTCGAGGCCCGTGTTCGTCTCGATCATGCGCAGCATGTGGTCGACGAACATGACCTCGTGCGCGTGCTGCACCTTGGGGATCATGACGCAGTCGAGGTAGCGGCCCGCCTCCTCGACGACGGTCTTCAGGTCGTCGGCCGCCCACTGCGTGTCGATCGAGTTGATCCGCACGACGACCGTCTTGTCGCCCCAGTCGTTGTTCTTGAGCGCGTCGACGACGTTGCCGCGCGCCTCTTCCTTCGCCAGGGGCGCGACGGAGTCCTCGAGGTCCATGAAGACTTCGTCGGCCGGGAGCTGCGGCCCCTTGGCGAGCATCTTCGGGCTCGAGCCGGGCACCGACAGACAGGATCTACGCGCGCGCAACGCTCCTCCTTCCCGCGGGGGCCGCGTCGCCGCACGGGGGCCGGGCGCAGCGCCCGGCGTCACTCGACGTAGCCGAGGCCCCTGAGGTGGTCCTCGATCTCGCCTTCCTCGTCAGACGTCAGTCCGGCCTCGTCCACCGCGCGCGCGTTGCCGCCGTCGCCCGACACGACGAGCTCCGCGTCCCCGGCGAGAGAGCGCAGCACCGTGCCGTCGCGCGGGATCGCGCTCGGGACGCCGAGCGCGGCGAGCGCGGTCGGCGCGAGGTCGATCAGGCGGGCGGTCTCCGACAACGGGCCCGGGACGACCTCGGGGCCGGTCGCGACCAGCACGCCCTCGAGGCGATGGTCGCCCGACAGCCAGTCGGCCGCCTCGATCATCCCCTTGGCGTGCGTGAGCGAGTAGAACGGCGCGGGCACCAACAGGAGGTCGGGCGCGACGTCGAGGAAGCGACCCGACAGCACCTCCTCCTTGCGGTAGATCTTGCGGATCGGAGCGTCGCCCGTGTCGGGGTCGCGCAGCTCCTCGAGCGCGGCGGCAACTTCGTCGCGCACGCGCTCGTAGTCGCGCGGCTCGACGATCCCTCCCGGCTCGCGGCCCTTGAGGTTGACCGACACGCCCTCGCCGGTCGACACGACGCTCGTGTACGCGCGCGTCTTCGACCACTCGATCGGCGACGCCGGGATCGAGACCTTCCCGTGCAGCTTCAACAGGTCGTAGATCCGCCGTGCGACGCGCCGGCCCGGCCCCCAGCGGATGAGGTTGAACGCGAACGACCCGCGCCCGAACTGGAGGTAGCCGAGGTGCGCCAGGATGCGGTCCATCGTGCACGCGCGCGTGCACGGCTGATGCCCGTGGTCGGACATGAACATGACGAGGTCGTCGTCGGTCGTTCGCTTCAGCAGCGCCGCGAGGCCGTCGTCGAGCTGGCGGTAGACGGCGCGCGTCTTCGCCCCGACCGGCGTGTCCTTGAGGCGCTCGTAATCGGGATGGTCGGGCGAGACGTACTCCATGAGGCAGTGCTGGATGCGGTCGGTGGAGACGTACACGAGCACGCCGAAGTCCCACTCGGTGGTGTCGAGCAGGTACTCGAACGTCTTCTGGCGCTTCGCGGTGATCTCAGCCGCCTCGTCGAGGAACGGCTCCGGCCGGTTGCGAAAAGTCGTCCAGCTCATGCCGTTGACGGGGAACGGAGCTCGCGCGTCGAGCTCGTTCTGCAGCTCGACGGGATGGGTGTACGAGCGGCTCGCGGGGAGCACGCCGCCGGCGATGACCTTGCCCTTGATCTCGGGGGCCGGGAACGTAAGCGGGATGTTCGCCGCGATCGTCGTCCTGCCGGCCGCGCTGAGGTCGTCGAACACGGTGCGCGCCTTGATCGAGCGGTACGTGACGGGCAGCCGCTTGGAGACGCCCGGCTTGTGCTCGAGGATGTCGAAGACGCCGTGACCCGCCGGGTTGAGCCCCGTCATGAACGACGGCCACGCGCACCACGAGTGCGACGGCACCGTCGACAGGCAGTCGCCGTACGCGCCGCGTTCGACGAGGGCCGCCAGCGTCGGGAGCTCGCCGGCGTCGAGCATCGGACGCAAGACCTTCCAGTCGACCCCGTCCCAACCGATGATGAGGACTCGTCGAGGCATGCGCGCAGACTAGCAGGGGCGCGCCGGCCGGGAGCGCGCGTCAATCGTCGACGTCGCGCCGCGCGCTCGCGAGCCGGTGCGCGCGCAGCGCGAGCTGCAACCGCAGCTTGTCCTCCGGATCGCGCAGCGACCAGCCCGTCAGCTTCTCGACCTGCTTGAGGCGGTAAGAGACGGTGTGCGGATGCGCGAACAGCGCCTCACCCGCCATCTTGACGCTGCCGTCGGCGGCGAAGTAGGCCTCGATCGTCTTCACGAGCTCGCCCTTGCGACGCTGGTCGTACGCGATCAGGGGGCCGAGCGTCTGCACGACGAAACGGTCCACGAGCGCGGGCTCGATGCGCAGGAAGTGATACAGCAGCAGCTCCTCGAACCGGTGCAGCGACTGCGGGAGGTCGAGCGCGACGCCGATCTCGAGCGCCTCGCGCGCCTCGAGGTAGGCGCGCCTTATGCCCTCGAGGCCGGGCTCCGGCCCCCCCATCCCGAAGCGCCATCCGTCGCCGAGCTCGGCGACGAGCTTCTCGGCCACGGTCGACGGGTCGCCCGCCGCCTCGGCCGGCAGGAGCGCGATCGTGTGCCGTCCCTTCTGCAACACGATCGGGTCGGCGGTCGCGTGCACCGCGGCGTTCGACGCGGCCGCGGACACCGACGTCTCGTTGTGCCCGTCGGGACGGGGGCCCACCCCGACGAGCGCGACGTAGCCGATCGACAGGTCGTAGCCGAACGTGAGCGCGCGGCGCAGGATGTCCTCGGGCGGCGCGTCGGTCCCGTACAGCAGATCGGCGAGGAACTCCCGCCGCGCGCCCTCCTGCTCCCGCACGATAGAGCGCTGTGCGTGCGCGTACGCCTCCGCGACGCCGGTGGAGATCTGGTCGGTGTAGCGCAGGATCGCCTCGGCGAGCTCGATCGTCGCCTCGAGCGCCTCGCCGCCGTACGCGCGGCACTCCTCGGCGAGGATGCCCCAACACACGCGCGACACGGTTCGGTACGCGTGCAGCACGTCGTCGAGCGGGATGCCCGCCTCGGCGCGGCGCGCGCCGACGCGTTCGATGCGCTCGAGCTCGTCGGGGCGCACCTCGCGTCCCTGGCTGAGGACCTGCGACAGGATCGCGACGTTGCCGCGCACCGACGCACGCACGTCGTCGCGCAGGCCGTCGCCCGACCGCTCGTACGACGGCACCGTGTCCCAGATCGCGCTGGTGCACCGCTCCACGATCTCGTCGAGTCGTCCGAGGAACGCGTCGAGGATCGGACGGATCGCCGGCGTACGCGTCATCATCACGACAGCGTCGCCACCCGTTGCAGCACGCGCCCGAGCGCGGCGCGCGCGTCGTCGGCGACCTCGAGCGGGACGGTCGGCGTGCCGTCGTCGTCCTCGGCCGGGTCGAGCGCGGCCACGATCGCGCTGGAGCCCGTCTCCTGGACGACGAAGTTGCACGACACGTGCATCTGGACGCGCGCGTCGGAGGCGATCGCGCGCGTGATCGACGAGTTCCACGCGCCCATGATGAGGTACTGGCGGTCGGGTCCCACCCGGGGGCCGAGGGCGTCGCCCACGTGCATCTCCGTGAGGATGGAGAACCCCTCGCCGCGCAACGCCAGCCGGGTGCGGGTGATCGCTTCCTCGTAGCCCTCCGCGACCTCCACGCTGTAGCCGTAGTCGCCCATGGGCCATACGGTAAACCTTCGATGACGATCGTAGCGATCCCCAACGTCTCGGAGGGCCGCGACGACGCCCGGCTCGCCTCGTTCCGCCGGGTCGTGGAGGACGGCGGCGGCGCCGTGCTCGACGTCCACCGCGACGGCGCGCACAACCGAAGCGTGCTCACCGTCGCCGGCTCGCCGGATGCGCTCGTGCGGTCGATGAGCGCGCTCGCCGGAGCGGCGAGCGCCATCGACCTGACGCGTCACGACGGCGTCCATCCGTGCGTCGGAGGCCTCGACGTGTGCCCCGTCGTCCCGCACGGCGAGGAGATGGCGCTCGCCGTCGCGGTCGCGCACGCCATCGGGCGAACGATCGCGGCGGACGCGCAGCTGCCCGTGTACCTCTACGAGCACGCCGCGCCCGACCGGCGCACGCTGCCCGAGATCCGGCGCGGCGGGCTGCGCGAGCTCGCGGCCCGGGCGCGATCCGGCTTCGCTCCCGACTACGGGCCCGCGCGCGTCGACCTGCGCCGCGGCGTCGTGTGCGTGGGAGCGCGCGGCCCCCTCGTCGCGTTCAACGTGTGGACGTGCTGTGACCTCGCCACGGCGCGCGCGATCGCGGCGCGCGTGCGGGCGGCGAACGGCGGGGTGCCGGGCGTGCGGGCGCTGGGCTTGCTCGTCGGGCCGCCCGATCGGACGCAGGTGTCGATGAACCTGACGACGCCCGAGCGCGCGGGCGTCGACGACGCGTTCGAGGCGGTGCGTCGCGTCGCCGACACGCTCGGGGCGCGCATCGAGGCCACCGAGATCGTCGGCCTGCCCCCCGAGCGCTTCCTGCCGAGGCCCGACGCGCAGGCGGCCCGGCTGTTGCTCCGGCCGGGCCGCTCGCTCGAGTCCGCGCTGCGCGCGGCGCGCGTCTAGCTGCTCGCGCCGCCCGACGACGTCGACTTGCGACGCGTCGACTTCTTCCGGCCGGTGCTCTTCTTGCGGCCGGTCGACTTCTTCCGGCCCGTCGACTTCTTGCGGCCGGTGCTCTTCTTCCGGCCCGTCGACTTCTTCCGGCCCGTCGACTTCTTCCGGCCCGTCGACTTCTTCCGGCCCGTCGACTTCTTCCGGCCCGTCGACTTCTTCCGGCCCGTCGACTTCTTCCGGCCCGTCGACTTCTTCCGGCCGGTGCTCTTCTTGCGGCCGGTGCTCTTCTTGCGGCCGGTGCTCTTCTTGCGGCCGGTCGACTTCTTGCGACCGGTGCTCTTCTTGCGACCGGTGGTCTTGCGCGCCGTCGATTTCCTGCGACCGGTCGTCTTGCGAGCGGTGGACTTGCGCGCCGTCGTCTTACGCGTCGTCTTGCCGCCACCCGCCGCTCTCGTGCGTCCGGTGGTCTTCTTTGCAGCCAACCGCCGTCACCTCCGTCTCGTTCGCGACGGGCCCCGGTGGACCGCGTCTCGGCCGTTCCGCGCGCATGTGCGTGCACGCTGTCTTGCGTTTACCAACTTGCGCGCGTGCACAAACGCGCATTCAAGTCGTTATTACGCACGATTCGCGGCCGATGTGCAAGCATTCGCGCGCGAACACGCGCCGACGCGCGCTCGCGAGTGCGTGATGGATCGCGTCGTTGCGCCTACGCGCGGTGCGTCACGACGCGGGGCGCAGGCGCCGCGGCGCGCGTTCGCGACGCAGCTTGCGGCGCTCGCGCTCGGACGTGCCGCCCCAGATGCCGAACTGCTCCTTGTTGTTGAGCGCGTACTCGAGACACTGCATGCGGACGGTGCATTCGTTGCAGACCGCGCGCGCGGCCTTGGACGAGCCACCGCGCTCGGGAAAGAAGATCTCGGGGTCGACCTCGGCGCAGCGCGCGTTCGTCTGCCAGTCGACCGGCTGCAAGAGCTTGGTCGTTATCCGCTGCATTCCCCGGCCTTCCTCTAGGCTCCCCGGAGCGTCGCCGCCGGGCGGCCACGCCGAATCACATTGTTGTAATTCTAGGCGTGGCATTCCGGAGCGCGCAAGGCCGCTGACCTGCAACTTCGCGCGGGGGGCCGGCCGGGGCGGCGCGCGGGCCGCTACGAACGCCCGGCGAGCGCGAGCGTGTCGGCTACGAGGACGTCGGCGTGCACCGGCTTGGTGCGGTGGGCGCGCGCGCCCGCCTGGCGCGCGAGCCACGCGTCCTGGTCGCGGTCGAGCAGGATCAGGACGGGGACGGACCGCAGCCGGTCGTCCGACGCCATGTCACGCGCGAAGTTGAACCCGCCCGCCGCGCCCGCGAGGAGGTCTGCCACGACGACGTCGGGGACGACGTCGGCGACGATCCGGTGCGCGTCGCGCGAGTCCTCGGCGAGATGCACGTCGACGTCGGGCGGGAACCCGAAGCGCGCGTGCTCGCGCACGCGCTCGTCGCACGACACGACGACGACCTGGACGCGTTTCCCGGTGATGGCGGGATCCGCCTCCGCGGTCAGCTCGCCTCCTTGCGCGGCTGCTCCTGCGAGCGCAGCTGGTCCGCGAGCTCGCGGAGGAAGCCGTCGACGTCGACGTCGAAGCCCGTCTCCATTCCCTGGAGACGACCGAGGGTGTGGGCGCAGCGACGCGCGCTCGACTCGGCCTCGTCGACGGCCTCGACGATGACGGTCGAGTAGTGGCGCCCGAAGCGCGCGCCGCAGAACGGGCAGCGCCCCGGCGCGTCGGACTCCGGACCGGTCTGGGACAGCAGGAACCTACGGGCACACGTGTTGCAGGTGGCTTCGATGTTCATCTCACCTCTCCGCGGCTAGGTCGCTCGGATGATAAGCCGCCGGGCGGGGGCCGCGCCCCGTCTAGAGCTCGGCGCGGACGACGTCGACGGCCTCCTTGACGTTGCGCAGCTTCGCCTCGGCCTCCTCGACCGTCCGGGTCTTGAGCCCGCAGTCGGGATCGACGAACGTGCGCTCCGCGGGCACGTGCTCCAGCGCGCGCCGGATGCCGGCGACGATCTCCTCGACCGGCTCGACGCGGCGCGTGTGCACGTCGACGACTCCGAGCCCGACGCACTTCGTGAACGGATGCGTCGCGAACGCGTCCAGGAGCGAGTAGTCGGAGTTCGCGAACTCGAGGTCGATCTGGTCGACGGGGATGTCGAGCATCTTGGGGTACGCCTCGTGGAAGTCCCCGTAGCACACGTGCGTGATCGTGTGCGCCGACAGCGGCTCGGTCACGATCGTCATCGCCTCGACGACGAGGTCGAGCTCGTCCATGCGCGTCGACGCGGCGGGCTCGTCGATCTGGACGAAGCGCGCACCGGCGCGCTCGAGATCGAGTGCCTCGTCCCGGACGACGCGCGCGAGGTCGAGCACGAGGTCGCGGCGCGACGAGTAGTGCTCGTCGAACGACCAATCGCAGATCGTGTACGGACCCGTGAGCATGCCCTTGACCGGCTTGTCGGTGAGCGACTGCGCGTAGCGCCACCAGTCGACGGTGACGGGACGGTCGCGCCCCACCGGTCCCGTCACGATCGGCTTCCGGTAGTAGCGGTTGCCGTACGACCGCACGAGGCCGCCCATCTCGAAGCCGGGGAGCTCCTCGGCGAAGAACGCGACCATGTCGCCGCGGTACATCTCGCCGTCGACGACGAGGTCGGTGCCGATCTCGTCTTGGAACGCGATCCACTCCCGCGTCGCGCGGCGTTCCAGCGCGGCGAGCTCGTCGCGGCCGAGTTCGCCGCGCGCGTACCGGCCGCGCGCCTGCACGAGATAGGGGGGCTTAGGCAGGCTGCCGACGGACGTCGTCCACAGCCCCGGCCCCCCGAGGTCGACGGAACCCATCACCCACCCGCCTTTCCGGCCGCGTCGCACAGCAGCGCCAGCTTCGCGGCGGCCTTCTCTCTCGGGAGGAACTCGAGGCTCGCGGACGGCGCAACGTAGAGACGGTCGGCGCCCACGTGGTGCGCGAGCTCGTCGATGCGCCGCGCGAGGACGCCGGCGTCCTCGAGCCTGGTGTTGCGCGCGTCCACGATTCCAGCCTGCAGACGGATCCCGTCCGGCACGCGGGCGACGAGCTCGTCGTTGTCCGGCCCGGCGACGAAGTCGAGGCCGAAGCCGGCCACCGGCAGGTCGAACAGAGCGGGTCCGAGCCGCTTGGCGTCGCCGAAGTACGTCGCCAGCAACGTCTCGGACCGGCCGAGCTCCGCCGTGACGACGCCGAGCGCGCGCGCCGCCAGCTCGAGGTCCTCGGGCGCGGCGAGCAACGCCGGCTCGTCGATCTGGATCACCGGCGCGCCGGCCGCCTGCAGCTCGAACGCCTCCTGCGCGAGGACGCGCGCGAGCGCGAGGACGAATCGCTCGTGGTCGCCGTAGTGGTCGTCGACCGACAGGCGCGCGAACGTGACCGGGCCCGGCACGACGGCCTTGACGGGGATCGACGCGACCGACGCGGCAAAGCGGTACGCGTCGACCGACATGGGGCCTCGCCACTCGACCTCGCCGGTGCACACCGGCCGGCGGTAGTAGACGTTGTTGTCGAACCACCGCAGCAGCCCGCCGATCTCGAACCCGGCCATCCCGCGCGCGAACGGCGTCAGGAGGTCGTCCCAGCGGACGTGGCCGTCGGTGACGAGGTCGACGCCCGCGTCCTGCTGCTCCGCGATCACCGCCCGCGCGAGCTCGTCCTGCGCGGCGCGCACGTCGTCGTCCGTCGCGTCGCCACGCTCGAACGCGTGCAGCGTCTTGCGCAGGGCGAAAGTCCCGCCCTCGGGCGGCGGCTTCGGGTAGCCGCCCACGACCGTCGTCCGAACCGCCATGACCCTCCCTCTGTCGCGACGAAGCCTCCTCCCCCGCCGGGAAGGAGGCTCTCGGAAAGATCGCCGCCTAGAACTGTGCGGAGTCGCCGCAGGCGCACGAGCCCTTGGCGTTGGGGTTGTCGATCTTGAACCCCGACTCCTGCAGACCGTCGACGAAGTCGATCTGGGCGCCGCGCAGGTACGGCTCGCTCATCTTGTCGACGCGGACCTCGAGCCCCTCGACCGTCGACACGACATCGTCGTCCTGCTTGCGGTCGTCGAAGAAGAGCGCGTACCGCAGGCCTGCGCACCCGCCCGGCCGGACCTCGACCCTCAACGCGTACGACTTGCCGTCGTGCTGCTCCGGCGCCGCGCTCAGCTCGCGGTCGAGGAGCTCGCGCGCCTTGGAGGCAGCCGCCTCGCTGATGATCACCGACACTGGACGATCCTCCTCGTTATGCCCACGGCGGGGTGGGCGCCCGGTCCCACTACGGGCCCGGCGCTCATTCTAGTCAACCTGCGTCCGTCCGAGGCCATTCCTGGGCCTCAGTGCACCCACAGCCATTCCGCCGTCAGCAGCACGACGGCGACGGCCGCGAGCCCGAGGATCGCCGGACGGGCGCGGCGCAGACCGGGCGGCGGGACGTCGAACGCGAGCGGAGCGAGCAGCAGCAGGGCGACGCCGGCGGCCGCGAACAGAGTCGAGCCGAGCACGGCGACGTGCCACACGTCGTGGGCCGGCACGCCTAGTGGCTCGTCGCCGACGCGAACCTGAACTCGCCCACGCGCAGCGCGGGAACCACCGTCGAGCCGAACGGCGCGAACTCCGTGCCGAGGCCCTCGACGTCGCGCCCGACCCCGGTCACGGCGGCGAACGCGGCCAGCGCGCTCTGGGCGAAGCGGAGGTTGCGGACGGGCCCGGCGACCTCGCCGCGCGCGATGCGGAAGGTGCCGTCGCGCGTCATCCCGGTGAGCAGGGTCGAGGGCCGGTCGAGGATGTTGACGTAGTGGAAGCGCGTCACGAGGAGGCCGTCGTCGACGCCCGCGACGAGGTCGTCGAACGAGTCGGCGCCCGGCTCGAGCACGAGGTTGAACGGGTACGGACCGAACTCGGTCGAGCCCGTCGAGTGCCCCGTCAGCGGCAGGCCGAGCATGCGCGCGGTGCGCACGTCGGTGACCGGCTGCGTCGCGCGGCCTCCGTCCACGATCGCGACCCTGCGGCGCGGCACGCCCTCGAAGTCGAACGCGAAGCCGACGGCGTGCGGGTGCGCGACGTCGTCGGCGATCGTGACCGACGGCGCCGCGACGACCTCGCCGGCGCGCGTCGCGAGGAAGCTCTCGCCGTCGATCACCTGCTTGGCCCCGAAGCCGCTGTAGGAGCAGTACTCGACGAGGTCCTTGACCGCGGCCGGCTCGAGCACGACCTCGTAGACGCCGGGGGCCGCGTCGGCGGCGCCTCGTCCGCGGCGCGCCTTGCCGAGCGCCCGCCGCGCCGCGCCGGCGGCGTCCACGCTCGCCGCGGCGTGTGACGACGCCTCCGCCCATCCCGTCCCGTCGCCGACGTCGACGAGGCAGTTGAGGTCGCAGCGCGTGAACGCGTCGAAGCAGTCGACGCCGCCCGACGACACGACCGCGGCCGCGTGCGTGCTCGTCTCGTACACGCCCGCGGCGCTCTCGCGCTCCGACGCGTCGAGTACGTCGCGCACGCGCGCGGCGCGCTGTGCCGGCGTCGCAGCCGCCGTCGCGTCGTCCCACCGACCCGCCGGACGCGGCCGGCCGACGTCGTCGGGCCGCGGCAGCCCGGGCCAGTGCGGATCCGGACGCGACGCGCGCGCCGCGACGAGGGCCGCTCCGGCGGCGGCGCGCATGCCGTCGGCGTCGAGCCTGCTCGTGCCCGACGTCCCGACGCGGTCTCCGACGGCGGCGCGCACGTACGCGTGCGCCTCGGCTCGGACGATGTTCTGGATGATCTCGGAGCCGGCGAAGCGCGTCAGGCCCGTGGTCGACGCGACGAACACGACCTCGACGCCGTCGGCCGCGCCGGTCTCGAGCGCGACGCCCGCGAGCGCGCGCGCGTCGTCGTGCGTGAGCGGCGGCCCATGGGCACCCACCGGCGCACCGTCCGTCACTCCCCGTACCCCGTCGCGACGTTGCGGAAGCGGGCCGGCGCGGTGCCGTGGCCGACGCGCATCGTCTGGCCCGGCTGACCCTTGCCGCAGTTGGGCGTGCCCCACATCCGCCACTCGCCGGGTCCGGCGACGGCGTCGCACGACGCCCAGAAGACCGGCGTGATGCCGGTGTAACGCGGGTTCTTGAGCACGCGTCCCAGCCGCCCTCGCTTGACCTCCCACGCGATCTCGCACCCGAACTGGAAGTTCTTGCGCTTGTCGTCGATCGACCACGACTTGTTGGTCGCCATGTAGACGCCGTCGTCGACGTCGGCGAGAAGGTCCTCGAACGAGCCCTCGCCCGGGAGCAGGTTGATGTTGGTCATGCGGATCAACGGGAAGTTCTCCCACCCCTCGGCGCGCATGGTCCCGTTGGAGCGCTCGGCGCCGACGCGCGCCGCGGTCTCGCGCGACGTCTGGAAGCCGACGAGCACTCCGGCGCGGACGATGTCCGCGCGCTGCGCCTCGACGCCCTCGTCGTCGTATCCGAACGTGCCGATGCCGCCCGGCGACGTCGCGTCGGCGGTGATGTTCACGTGCTCGCTGCCGTAACGGAACCCGCCGAGGTCGCCGGTGCCGAGGAACGACGTGCCGGCGAACGAGGCCTCCATGCCGAGCACACGGTCGAGCTCGGTCGCGTGGCCGACCGATTCGTGGACCTGGAGCATGACCTGGTGGCCGTCGAGCACGAGCGTCGTCTCCGCGGACGGGCACTCGGGCGCGCGCAACAGCGCGACCGCCTCCTCGGCGACGCCCTCGGCGTTGCCGTGGAGGTCCATTGCGTGCACGAGCTCGTATCCGCCGGACCCGAAATGCCCGCGGAACGAACCCGGGTACGAACGCGTCTGGACGTCGTCGCCGTCGACCGCGGTCGCCTCGATGCCGGCGCCGACGTGCGTGATGCGCTGCTCGATCGACGCGCCCTCGCTCGACGCGAACCACGTGCGCTGGCGCGACACGTCCATCGTCGCGCGCCCGAACCGCACGCCGTCGACGCGCTGCATCAGCTCCGCGGCCCCCGCCAACAGCGCGACCTTGTCGTCGAGCGCGACCGCGAACGGGTCGAGCTCGACGGGTGTCTCGTACGTCGCGCGGTGCGGCGGCTCCGGCACGAGCTCGACGGGGGCCGAGCGCGCCGTGGCGCTCGCGCGCGCGACGTCGAGCGCGAGCCGCGCCACGCGCGCCGGCTCGCCGCGATCCAACCGCCAGCTCGCCGCGAAGCCCCACGCGCCGTCGCACAGCACGCGGACGCCGAAGCCGGCCGACTCGGAGCGATCGACCGACTCGACCACCGGACCCTTGACCGCGACCGCCTCGCCGGTCGAGTGCACCGCACGCACGTCCGCGTAGCCGGCCCCCCCCGAGGTCGCGGCGTCGAGCGCCGCGGCGACGACGTCTTCCATGACGACGAGGCTATACGACGCCGTCGTCCGGACCCCTGCGCCCGTTCTCGTCGAGCGGCGCGAGCGGCTGGACCGCGGGGCCGTGCAGCACCTCGCCGTCGTAGGAGAAGCGTGACCCGTGGCACGGACAGTCGAAGCTGCGCTCGGCGGGGTTCCACGCGACGACGCAACCCATGTGCGTGCACACGGCCGAATGCGCGTGCAGGACGCCGTCGTCGTCCCGGAACGCCGCCACGACGCGCCCGCCGCGGCGAACGACCGCGCCCTCGCCGGGCGTGAGCTCGGCCGGCTCCGCGCGCGGCGCTCGCAGGCGGTCGAGGACGAAGTGACGCGCGACCTTGGCGTTGGCCGACAGGAGGTTGCGCGCGCCCTGCAGCAGCCGGACACGCGTGCCGTCGTACAGCTCGGTCCACGGGTTGTCGCGCCCGAGGATCGCGTCCGACACCACCGACGCGGCCACCGTCCCAGTCGTCATGCCCCACGCCTTGAACCCCGTGCCGGTGTAGACGTCGGCGCTCGACGCGCGCGTCAGGCGCCCCGCGAACGGGAGGTCGTCGGCCGGATGGTTGTCCTGCGTCGACCACCGGTACGCGATCTCGTCGAGCGCGAACCGTCGCCGCGCGAAGTCCTCGAGCGCGGCGTAGCGGGCGGGGGTGTCGGGCTCGTCGCCGACGCCGTGCCCCTCGCCGCCGAGCAGCAGGAGCCGCCCGGCGCCGTGCGGCGTCGACCGGACCGAGCGCGTCGGCGACGACGACGTGAGGTACATGCCGGCGACGTCGCGGCTCGCGTCGACCGTCCCGGCGACGACGTACGAGCGCGACGGATGCTGCGTCGCGAAGTGCCCGCCGCGGTCGAGGATGGGGAAGTGCGTCGCGACGACGACGTGCTGCGCCCGCACGGACCCACCCGCGGTCTCGACGACCGACGGACGTCCGACGTGCACGTCCGTCACGCGCGACCACTCGAACACCGGGACGCCGCCGCGCACGAGCTCGTCGACGAGCGCGAGCAGGTACTTGCGGGGGTGGAACTGCGCCTGCTCTTCGAGGCGCACCGCCCCGGCGACGGCGTACGGCAGGCCCGTCTCGGTGACGAAGTCGGCGCGCAGGCCCGCGGCGCGCGCCGCCTCGACCTCGCGCTCGAGCGACGGCACCTCGCCCGACGACTCGGAGTACACGTAGTTGGGCAGCCGCTCGAGGTCGCAGTCGATGCCGCGCTCGGTGGCGGTGCGCGCGATCTCCGCGATGGCCCACTCGTTCGCCTCGGCGTAGACGCGCGCGGTCCCTGCGCCGTACTTGCGCGTGAGGTTCGCGTACACGAGGCCGTGCCCCGAGGTCACCTTGGCGGTGGTGTGGCCGGTCACGCCCTCGCACACGCGGCGCGCTTCGACGAGCACGACGCGCGCGCCGGCGTGGTGCAGCAGCCACGCGGTTGTGATCCCGAAGATGCCGGCACCCACGACGACGACGTCGGCGCTCGTGTCGCCCCGCAGCTCGGGGAACGGCTCCCGCCGCGTGTCGTCGACCCAGAACGGGACGTTGCCCGACGTCATGCCGGCATCCTAGGCGGGCGCGGGGCGTGTCACGCGAGGTTCGCGGAGCGCGGGTACGCGACCGACGGGTCGGTCACGACGTTGACCAGTGCGGGCTCCCCCGCGGCCAGCGCGCGCTCGAGCGCGCCGCGCAGCTCGGCGGGGTCCGTGACGAGCTCCCCCCGGCCCCCGAACGCCTCCGCGACCTCGTCGTAGCGGATCCCCGGTCGCAGGTCGGCGGCGACGTCGTAGCCGTACAGGGCGCGCATCGGGTGCTTCTCGAGCCCCCAGATCCCGTTGTTGCCGACGACGCACACGACCGGCAGACCGTGACGCACGAGCGTCTCGAGCTCCATGCCGGCGAAGCCGAACGCGCCGTCTCCGAGCAGCAGGACGACCTGGCGGCCGGGGTGCGCGAGCCGCGCCGCGAGCGCGTAGCCGAAGCCGCAGCCGAGGCACCCGAACGGGCCCGGGTCGAGCCAGCAGCCCGGCTCGTACGACGGGATCTCGCGGCCCGCGTACGAGACGAAGTCGCCGCCGTCGCCGACGACGACGGCGTCGCGCTCGAGCAGCGGCACGAGCTCGGCGAACACGCGCAACGGATGGATCGGCGCCGCGTCCGAGCACGCCTCCGCCGCGGCCTCTGCCCGCTTCGCGTCCTCGGTCGCGCGCAGCTCCGCGAGCCATTCCTTCGAGTCGCACGGCCGCTCGACCGCGGCCGCGAGCGCGCCGAGCGCCGCGTCGAGGGGGGCCGCGAGCGCGGCCTCGCAGTCGACGTGGCGCGCGAGCAGCGACTCGTGGGAGTCGAGATGGACGATCGCGGCGCCGGGCGCGAACGAGGCTCCGAATCCGAGGCGGAAGTCGAGCGGCGTCCCCGCGACGACCACGACGTCGGCGGCGCGCAGCGCGCGGGACCTGCTGCGCGCGAACGCGAGCTCGTCGTCGGCGGGGATGCACCCGCGGCCCTGACCGTTCGTGAACACGGGTGCCCGCGCGGCGCGCGCGAACGCGCGCAGCGCGTGCTCGGCGCGGTCGAGCCACACGTTCGACCCGGCGACCACGACCGGACGGCGAGCCCCGGCGAGAACGCGCGCGACGGCGTCGACCGCGCCGGCGTCGGGCGCTGCGGCCGCCGGCGGCGCCGGCTCCGGGGCGTCGAGCTCGGCGTCGTCGAACAGCACCTCGAGGGGAAAGTCGAGGAACACCGGGCCGCGCGGAGGCGTCGCCGCGTCCGTCGCCGCGGCCACGATCCGGCGCGCGACGTCGGCGGCCGCCCCGACCGTGGCCGCCGGCGCGATCGGGTCGACGAAGGGGACGTGGTCGATCTCCTGGAGCGAGCCCTGACCCCAGCGGAACCCCGGCGCGCGTCCCGCGAGCACGACGACCGGCGCGCGGTTGAAGCGCGCCTGCGCGAGCGGGCTCACGACGTTGGTGACGCCGGGCCCTGCGGTCACGACCGCGACGCCGGGCGAGCGCGTGAGGCGCGCCCAGCCCTCGGCGGCGAAGCCCGCGGTCTGCTCGTGGCGGACGTCGATGACGCGTATGCCGGCGCGGTGGCAGCCGTCGAAGATCGGGAACACGTGGCCCCCGCTGAGCGAGAACACGTGCGGCACGCCGAGCGCCCGCAACGCCGCGGCCGCCGCGTCGCCACCGTGTCCCCGGGCCATGGCGCGCGAGGCTACCCGAACGCGCGCGCCGCTCAGCCGTCGAACGACAGGCGCACGCGGCTGCAGCCGCGCAGCGGCGCGAGCGCCGCGGTTTCGTCCTCGATCCCGGCGCGCGCGGCGCGCGTCGTGTGCGCCGCGACGCGCACGGAGACCTCGAGCGACGCACCCTTCTTGCGCCCGCGCCACGTTCCCGCCACCTCTCCGTCGACGAGCACCGCGCCGGGGTTGCCGATCGTGCGCCACACCTGCTTGCGCAGCGCGTCGTCGGGCACGATCGTGACACGGTCGCGCGCCGACAGGTACGAGTCGTGCGCGGGCAGCAGGCGCACGCCGCGCGGCTGCGGCGGCGACTCGAGCTCGGCGACGTCGGCGGCGCGCGCGAACACGGCGCGGCCGTCGAGCTCGACACGAGCGAGGTCGCCGGCGACGAGTTCCCACGTCCGCCGCGCGTCCGCGGGCCCGACGTTGCACCACTCGGCGAAGTCGCCCGGCGTCGACGGCGCGAAGCGCTCGAGGTAGCGGACGAGCAGGGCCCGCCGGGCCTCGTCCGTGTCCACCGCCCGGGGGCTCCCGAGCCATGTGGCCGTACGCACGAGCGCGACGTGGCGTCCGGCCCACGGCGCGACGAGGACCGAGCCTCGATGCGCGGCCGTTCGCAGCGCGCTCTCGGACACGTGATGCACCTTGCACGCGTCGCACCACGGGACGAGCTCCGGGGGCAGGCGCCGGCTGACCGCCGTACTCAGCTCTGGCTTCGTCATCGTCGCGTCGCCGAGCACGTCGTCGACCTCGGCGGCGACGCGCGCGATGGCGTCGCCCGGCGCGATGCCGGCGCGCTCGAGGTGGCCGGCGAAGCTCGCGAGCTTGGCGCGCAGGGAGTCGTCGTCGCGCGCGTCGATGCCCGCCGTGAACAGCGCGACGTCGCGCGCCGGGACGACGTGTGGCGCGCCGCGCATCGCCCACAGCTCGACGACCCTCTTGTCGTGCAACGCGCGCTCGAGCACGCCGGCGTCGAAGCCCTCGACGCGCGCGTGCAACGACACCCGCACCGCGCCGAGCGGCGTGTCCTGAAGGCCGCCGGCGACGGCGCCCTCGACGTCGCCGGGTGGGCGGCGGCGCGCGAGGTCGTGGCGTGCGACGCGGAACGCGATCGCCTGCGCGCGCTCGACGCGCGTCGTCACGCGTCGGCGGGCGGCGTCACTCGCCGTCGGCGACCCAGCGCTGCCCGGTGTCGCCAGTGGCGGCGGTCTCCGACGAGGTGCGGCGGATGACGCCGTCGTCCTCGGGGTCGCGGGCGGCGGGGTCGAGCGTGCGCTCCTCGGAGTCCTCGAGCATCCGGCGCGCGGAGCGGCGCGCCGACTCGATGTCGGGTGCGGCGGGGTCGCCCATCCGCATCAGCTTGCGCGCGAGCTTCTCGACCCGTTCGTCGTCGGGATCGATCGCGCCGCGGCCGTCGCCGGGGTCGTAGCCCGGTTGGCTCATCCGGTCACCGTCCACGTGTCGCCGGACCCGAGCAGACGCGCGAGGTCGCCGGGGCCCTGCTGCTCCGCGGCGCGGCGCAGCTGATCCTCCATGGCCTCGCCGTAGACGGGGCGCTCGACGTCGCGGAAGACGCCCAGCGGCGTCGGCTGCGTCGGCGTGTCCGCGAGGCGCGACAGCGCGAACGCGAGGCTCGCGTTGTCGCGGTGCTCGTCGTGCACGAGGATCTCGCTCTCGCCGACGTCGGCGACGTCGACGATCTCGAGGCTGCCGTCGGGCTTCATGCGGACGCCCTTCTCGCCGTCGCGGCCGAAGCGGACCGGCTTGCCGTGCTCGAGGTAGATGCGGTTCTGCGCGCGGCCCTCCTTGGAGGTCAGCGCGAGGAACGCGCCGTCGTTGAAGATGTTGCAGTTCTGGTAGATCTCGACGAACGCGGAGCCGCGGTGGTGCGCGGCGCGGCGCAGGATCTCGGGCAGGTGCTTGCGCTCGACGTCGAACGTGCGCGCCACGAACGTCGCCTCGGACGCGAGCGCGAGGGAGATCGGGTTGAACGGGGGCTCGAGCGACCCGAACGGCGTCGACTTCGTGACCTTCCCGCGCTCCGACGTCGGCGAGTACTGGCCCTTCGTGAGCCCGTAGATCTGGTTGTTGAACAGCAGGATGCGCATGTTGACGTTGCGGCGCAGCGCGTGGATGAGGTGGTTGCCGCCGATCGACAGCCCGTCGCCGTCGCCGGTCACGACCCACACGTGGAGGTCGGGGCGCGCCGTCGCGATGCCCGTGGCGATCGCCGGAGCACGGCCGTGGATGCCGTGCACGCCGTAGGTGTTCATGTAGTACGGGAACCGGCTCGAGCAGCCGATGCCAGAGACGAACACGAGCTTCTCGCGCGGGATGCCGAGCTCCGGCATGACGCTCTGCACCGCGGCGAGGATCGCGTAGTCACCGCAGCCGGGACACCAGCGGACCTCCTGGTCCGAGACGAAGTCGCTGCGCGTGAGCGTCGCGACGCCTCCCGATGCCTCGGTTATCCCGCGCTCGCCGGCCGTTACGTTGCCGTGGGTCACGTCAGATCAGCTCCAGAAGTCGTTGTTCGAGCTCCGATGCCCTGAAGGGCACGCCCTTGACCTTGTTTATCGGGATCGCGTCGACGAGGAACTCCGCGCGCACGAGGCGCGACAGCTGGCCCATGTTCATCTCGGGGACGACGATCCTGTCGAACCTCGCAAGGACCTCGCCGGTGTTCTTCGGGAACGGGTTGAGGTGTTTGAGGTGAGCGCGCGCCACCTTGACGCCGCGCGCCCGCAGGCGCCGGCACGCGGCGCCGATCGACCCGTACGTCCCACCCCATCCGAGGACGAGCACGCTCGCGTCGTCGTCGCCGTCCCACTCGAGCGGGTCGATGTCCTCCTCGATCGCCTTGATCTTCGCCTGGCGCAGCAGCGTCATCAGCTGGTGGTTGTCGGCGTCGTAGGAGATGTTGCCGGTGCCGTCGGCCTTCTCCAGGCCCCCGACGCGGTGCTCGAGCCCCGGGGTGCCGGGGATCGCCCACGGGCGCGCGAGCGTCTGCTCGTCGCGCAGGAACGGCCAGAAGTCCCCGCCCGCGTTCGGCTGCGACGCGAACCGCACGGAGATGTCCGGCAGCTTGTCGACCGTCGGGATGCGCCACGGCTCGGCGCCGTTGGCCAAATAGCCGTCGGACAGCACGATCACCGGCGTCATGTAGCGCAGCGCGATGCGCGCCGCCTCGATCCCGGCCCAGAAGCACGACGGCGGGGAGTATGGGGCGACGATGGGAAGCGGCGCCTCGCCGTGACGTCCGTACATCGCGTGGAGGAGGTCCGACTGCTCGGCCTTGGTCGGCAGCCCGGTCGACGGACCGCCGCGTTGGATGTCGATGACGATGAGCGGCAGCTCGAGCGACAGCGCGAGGCCGATCGCCTCCGACTTGAGGTCGAGCCCGGGCCCCGACGTCGTCGTGACGCCGAGGTGGCCGCTGAACGCGGCGCCGATGGCCATCGAGACCGCGGCGATCTCGTCCTCGGCCTGCACCGTGCGGACGCCGAAGTTCTTGTGGCGCGACAGCTCGTGGAGGATGTCGGACGCCGGCGTGATCGGATACGACCCGAGGAACAGCGGGAGCTTCGCCTGCACGCTCGCCGCGACGAGCCCGTACGACAGCGCCTGGTTGCCGGTGATGCGCCGGTACTTGCCCGGCGCGAGCGTCGCGGGCTTGACCTCGAACGCGCTCAGCTCGGCCGTCTCGCCGAACGCGTGGCCCGCCTTGAGCGCGGCGACGTTCGCCTGTGCGATCGCCGGTTTCTTGGCGAACTTCTTCTCGAGCCACTGGATCGTCGGCTCGAGCGGCCGGCCGTACATCCACGAGATGACGCCGAGCGCGAACATGTTCTTGGCGCGCTCGGCCTCCTTCTTGGTCACGCCGCTGTCCTTGACCGAGTCGATCGTCATCGACGTCATCGGGATACGGCACACCTGGTAGCCCTCGAGCGAGCCGTCCTCGAGGGGGTTCGTCGAGTAGCCGACCTTCTCGAGGTTGCGCTTCTCGAACGCGTCGTCGTTGACGATCAGCATCCCGCCGCGCACGAGGTCCTTGACGTTGGCCTTGAGCGCCGCGGGGTTCATCGCGACGAGCACGCCCGGCTGGTCGCCCGGCGTGAGGATGTCGTGGTCGGAGAAGTGGATCTGGAACGCGGAGACGCCGGCGATCGTGCCGGCCGGGGCGCGGATCTCGGCCGGGAAGTCTGGCATCGTCGCGAGGTCGTTGCCGAAGAACGCGCTGACGCTTGTGAACCGGTCCCCGGTGAGCTGCATGCCGTCGCCGGAGTCGCCGGCGAAGCGGATGACTACGCGGTCGACCTCCCTGCGGTCGACTCCCTGCTCGGTCGTGACCTGGGTGGCCATGCTGCTCCTCTCAGGGGCGCGGCGAGGCCGGCCGGAGTGGTGTGGTCGTGCGCTCGATCATACCAGCGGGCCGCCTGTGGGCGGCTCGAAAACCGCAGGTCGCGGCCGGTTTGTCCGTGGTCACAGGGCCTTGGCCGCGACGACGTCGCCGAGCGGGACGCGCCGGACGTCGCCCCGGCGCGTCACGATCTCGACGCAATCGGGCCCCTCCTCGCCGTGCGCGACCGCGCGGACGACGCCCGCCGCCTCCGAGAACGGATGCCCGGCATCGCCGTGGAGGCGGTAGCGAAGCGTAACGCGCGCGCCGAGCAGCTGCGCCCACGCGTCGGGCGACGTCAGCTCGGCGGCGGTCAGCCGGCGCATCGCGACGCGTCGAGGGCCGGGTGCGGCGACCCGGCCCCCGGAAGTCCTCGGCGCGTGGCGCTACTCGCCGCCGCGCTCCTCGGCCGGCGCGTAAGGACTCTCCATGGCACCTCCCGACGCGTCGGGGTGCTCCTCGAACCACTGCGCGTTGAGCTGCGTGAAGTGCGTCCACTCGGACGGGACGTTGTCGGCGGGGAAGATCGCGTCGACGGGGCACGCGGGCAGGCACGCGTCGCAGTCGACGCACTCCTCGGGATGGATGTAGAGCTGCTCGTCACCCTCGTAGATGCAGTCGACGGGGCACTCGTCGACGCACGCACGGTCCTTCACGCCGATGCACGGCTCTGCGATGACGTACGTCATCCGCGTTCCTCCTGACGGCTACGGAATGGAAAGTTGGCTTGTCTAGTCGGCGGCAATCATACCTAGGCGCCCGCGGCTCAGGGGCCCTCGCACGCCACGACCGATTCGCCGTCGACGCACGAGTCCGTGCCGTCGCCGCCGTCCAGCTCGTCGACGCCCGGGGCCGCCCCCGGGCCGCGGCCCTGGTAGTCGCCGTCGAGGTAGTCGTCTCCGGCCCGCCCGCGCAGCACGTCGTCCCCGCCGTCGCCGAACAGGCGGTTAGACGGCGGCGACGGCGCCGACCGCCTCGACCTGACCTTCGGCCCCGTCGTGGTCGACCTCGCGCTCGGCTCGACCTCGGGCGAGGGGCAGGACGAGCTCACGTCGGTCGAGGACGTCTTCGCGACCGAGGGCGACGACGTCGTCGCGGGCGACGACGGCCCCGACGACGTCGTCGCCCGGGCCGGGCACGAGGCGGTCGTCGTGGTCGCCGCCGAAGAGCGCGTCCGCGCCGATGCCGCCGAGCAGCTCCTCGCGCGCGTCGCCTGCGAACAGCCGGTCGGCGCCCCGGCCGCCGCGCGCGAAGCCGTGGTTGCCGGTGTCGAGGACGTCCGCGCCCCGCTCGCCGTAGATCTCGTCGCCTCCGCCCGCGCCGTAGACCGTGTCGTCGCCTGCGCCGCCGCGGAGGAGGTTCGGGCCCTCGTCGCCCTCGATGTCGTCGTCGTAGCGCGAGCCCCACACGGCGACGATGCCGTCGAGGACGTCGCGGCCGTTCCGGGTGCCCGCGACGCGCGCCGAGAGGTCGACGCTGACGCGCGACGGCGCGTCCCGATAGCTCGCGACGTCGAGCTCGAGGTACGCGCCGCGCAGCACGTCGGCGCCGGCGCCGCCGGCGAGGACGTCGTCGCCCGCGCCGGAGACGAGCACGTCGTGACCTCGCCCACCGTGGAGCTCGTCGTGGCCGCCCTCGCCGCGCAGCACGTCGTCGCCGGGGCCGCCGCACACGACGTCGTCGCGGCCGAGCGCGAAGACGACGTCGTCTCCCGCGCGCGCCACGACGACGTCCTCGCCGGCCGTCGCGCGGACGAGGTCGTCGCCGCGCGTCCCGACGATCGTCGCCGGCTCGCCGTCGCACGCCCGCGCCCGAGCCGCCGCGGCGACGGAGGGTGCGACGGGGAACACCGGGAGCGCCGCGACCAGAGCGACGGCGAGCGTGTCTCGCCGAAGCCGGCGCGTGCGCTCGCTCACGGGGCCGGCTCGCAGCCGGTGTACACCTCGCCCTTGACGCAGTGGTCGACGCCGTCGCCGCCGTCGAGCTCGTCCGTGCCGTCGGGACCGTCGAAGGCGGGATCGTGGTCACCGTTGAGGTAGTCGTCGCCCCCCCGCCCGCGCAGCACGTCGTCGCCCCCCTCCCCGAGGAGACGGTTCGAACCGTCATCGCCCGCGAGGACGTCGTCTTGGTCCGTCCCGCCGAGAGACTCGACCGCGATGAGGACGTCGTCGCCCTCGCCGGCGGCGATCCCCGCGGCGAGGTCGGCGACGACCGGCCCGTAGAGGAAGTCGAGCGAATCCGTGCCGTCGCCGCCGTCGACGACGTCGTCCCCCGGCCCCGGGCGCATCACGTCGCTGCCGGCGAGCCCGCGGATGTGGTCGGCGCCGCGACCTCCCACGAGCCCGTCGCTCGAGCCGCCGCCGGTGAGCCGGTCCGCGCCCGCGCCACCGTCGGCCCTGTCGCCGTCCTCGCCGACGTCGAGGACGTCGCCGCCGGGGCCGCCGCGGAGCGAGTCGTAGCCGGCGCGCCCGCGCAGCACGTCGGCGCCACGGTTGCCGTCGAACCAGTTGGCGCCGCCGTCCCCGCGCACGACGTCGTCGTGATCCGAGCCCTCCACCGACGAGATACCCGCGAGCAGGTCGGTCCCCTGGCCGGTCGCAGTGCCGGCGGCGAGGTCGACGACGACCCCGGCCGCGGCCCGCCGGTAGGTCACCGTGTCGCCGGCGCGGGGGCCGCCGCGCACGACGTCGTCGCCCGCGTCGCCGGCCAGGACGTCGGAGCCGCCGCCGCCGCGCACGATGTCGCCACCGCGACCCCCGAGGACGCGGTCGCGGTCGGCGCCGCCGCGCAGCTCGTCGTCGCCGGGACCTCCGCAGAGGCGGTCGTTCCCGCCGAAGCCCAGCACGACGTCGTCGCCACCGCGCGCCGCGATCACGTCGGCGTCGCGCGTCGCTCGGATGACGTCGTCGCCGCGCGTCCCCACGATCGTCGCGCGCGCGCCGGCGCACGCCGGCGCGTTCGGCGCCGCAGCCGCCGCAGGCGCGGCGAAGACCAGCATGGCGAGCGCGGTCGTCGCGGCGCGAAGGTGGAGAGTCACTTTCGTCCTCTTTCGTCGATTGCCGCGCGAGCATGACGCACGACGCCGCCGACCACAAGGCGGTGTGCGCTCCGGTAGACGAACCAGTCGCCCGAATGCTGTAGCCCTGCGACGCTCGAAGGCTATGAGTTCCTGAACTGCCGCATTCTCGGCCCGCCGTCATCGCCCTGCTAGGCAACGCGAAATCGTCACTGCACATGGGACGCTCCGAGCTTGGACGCGCTCTTTCGGGAGGTGCCACCGGAGCGCGGTCCCGTCGTGGGCGTCATCGGGCTCCTAAACTGCCGGTTCATAAACTGCCGGTTCCAGCAGATCGGGGTCGCGGGACCTGCGGAGATGGCGGAGGTAAGCCACGATCAGACCATCGGCGTCGTGCCCGGCGATGATGAGCCGCCGACCGTAGACCGGATGCGTGCCACTTCGCCCAGTCGTGAGCACCGCAGGTCACGGCGGCCCGAACCTGAGACGGGGAGAGGTTGTGCTTCGTGCGGAGCTTCGCCTCGACCGCGGGATCGAAACGAAGCTCGCCCACCCACTCTCGCATCGTGCCGCGAACCTATGACCGGGAGACTGTGGAATGCAATCTCGGCCAGGTTGGCTCCCAGACACAACAGCATTCTGCTCTTGCTCGCACTGACCACTGCCTGCGGTCCCGTTAGGTGCCGAGCTCCCACGAGGAGAGGTAGTCCCGCTGCTCGTCGCTGAGGTCGTCGTGCCGCACGCCGAGCGCCGCGAGCTTGTGGCGCGCGACGCGGTCGTCGATGTCGCGCGGGACCGAGTGCACGCCCGCCTCGAGCGTGCCCTCGTTGGCGACGAGGTGCTCGATCGCGAGCGCCTGCGTCGAGAACGTCATGTCCATGACCGCCGACGGATGCGCCTCGGCGGCGGCCTGGCCGACGAGACGGCCCTCGGCGAGCAGCACGACGTTGCGACCCGACGGGAGCACGTACTCGACCGCGTTGTCGCGCACCTCGCGCGCCGAGACCGCGCGCGCCCGCAGCGGCTCGACCTGGATCTCGAGATCGAAATGGCCGGAGTTGCACACGATCGCGCCCGACTTCATCGACTCGAGGTGCTCGAGCGTGATGGCGTCGCGGTTCCCGGTGACGGTCACGAAGAAGTCGCCGATGCGGGCCGCCTCCGCGATCGGCAGCACCTCGTAGCCTTCCATGACCGCCTCGAGCACCTTGAGCGGGTCGACCTCGCACACGACGACGCGCGCGCCCATGCCGCGCGCCCGCATCGCCACGCCGCGCCCGCACCACCCGTAGCCGACGACGACGAACACGGAGCCCGCCAGGAGGCGGTTCGTCGCGCGCAGGATGCCGTCGATCGTGTTCTGGCCGGTCCCGTAGCGGTTGTCGAACAGGTGCTTGGTGTCGGCGTCGTTGAGCGCCACCATCGGGTAGCGCAGCGCGCCGTCGCGCGCCATGTTGCGCAGCCGCAGGACGCCGGTGCTCGTCACTTCCGTCCCGCCGACGACGTCGTCGAGGAGGTCGGTGCGCGTCTTGTGCAGCGTCGTCGTGAGGTCGGCGCCGTCGTCGACGATCACGGTCGGGTTGATCGACAGCGCGCCCTCGATCTGCTTGTAGTACGTGTCGCGGTCGCACCCGCGGATCGCGTACACGTGCGCGCCGAAGTCCTCGGCGATCGCGGCGGCGACGTCGTCCTTGGTCGACAGCGGGTTCGACGCCGCGACCGATACCTCGGCCCCGCCCGCGACGAGCGCGCGCACGAGGTTGGCGGTCTCGGTCGTGACGTGGAGGCAGCCGGCGATCCGCATGCCCTTGAGCGGCTGCGCGGCCTCGAACTCGGCGCGCACCGCGTCGAGCACGGGCATCGTGCGCCCGGCGAACTCGATCTTGAGCCGGCCCTCGGGGGCGAGGCTGCGGTCCTTCAGCATGGATTCCACGGAGTTCCTTTCGTTGGTCGCGCGACGGCGCGCGGCCGTCGGGTCGCACCGGCGACGGCGACGGAGGGACGGGGCCGATCCTAGCGGCCCGGCGCGGACGCGGCGAGGCGCGCGGCCGCGCTGCGGTACTGCTTGCCCGCGTGGTAGCTCGAGCGGACGAGGGGACCCGACTCGACCCATGCGAAGCGGAGCTCGTCCTCGCCGTACGACTTGTAGCGCGCGAACTCGTCGGGGTGCACCCAGCGGTCGACCGGCAGGTGCCACGAGACGCTCGGTTGCAGGTACTGGCCCATCGTCAGCACGTCGCAGCCCGCGGCGCGCAGGTCGCGCATCGCCTCGTACACCTCGTCCTCGCGCTCGCCCATGCCCACGATGAGGTTCGACTTGGTGACCTGGTCGGCGCGCAGCTCCTTGGCCCACGCGAGCAGCCGGACGCTCGCGTCGTAGCCGAACCCCGGGCGGATCGACGGGTGCAGGCGCCGGACGGTCTCGAGGTTGTGCGCGAGCACGTCGGGCCGGGCCTCGATCACGCGCGCGAGCGACGCGCGCGGGTCCTCGGTGCGGCCCTTGAAGTCGGGGATGAGGACCTCGATCCCGCACGCGGGCAGCGCGGCGCGGATCGCCGCGATCGTCGCGGCCCAGTGCGCGCTGCCCCCGTCCGGCAGGTCGTCGCGCGCGACGCCGGTCACGACCGCGAACCGCAACCCCATGAGCCGTACTGCCTCGGCGATCTTGGCCGGCTCCTCCGGGTCTAGCGGGCGCGGCTTCGCCGTCATGACGTCGCAGAACCCGCACCGGCGCGTGCAGAGGTCGCCGCACAGCAGGAACGTCGCCTCGCGCGCCTCCCAGCACTCGTAGATGTTGGGGCACGCGGCCTCCTCGCACACCGTGTGGAGACCGCGCTCGCGCATGATCGACTGCAGCTCGGCGAAGTTCTCGCCGCGGCGCACGCGCACCTTGAGCCACTCGGGGCGCCGCTGCGGGCGGCCGGCCCCCGCGCCGGGGGCCTGATGCAGCGGCGCGCCGCGCCGGAGGTCGCGCTCTATCTGCTCGCGCGTCTTGATCGTGCCTATCAGTGCGTCGGCCACCGCGCTCCTAGAACTCGGCCAGCTTGCGCATCTCCTGCTCGAGCCGGTCGGCGTCGGGCAGGAACCAGCTCTCGAGCGTCGGCGCGTACGGCATCGCGGGGACGTGCGGACCGCCGATGCGCACGATCGGCGCGTCGAGCTCGAACATCGCCTTTTCGGCGATCTGCGCCGCGACCTCGGCGCCGACGCCGAGGAACTTGTTGTCCTCGTAGACGATCATGACCTTGTTGGTCTTGCCGACCGACTCGAGCACGGTGTCCATGTCGAGCGGGTAGATCGAGCGGAGGTCTATGACCTCGACCTCGATGCCCTCCGACGCGAGGCGCTCGGCGCCGTCGAGACACACGTGGTGCAGCAACCCGTACGACACGCACGTGAGATCGGCGCCCTCGCGCCGCACCGCCGCCTTGCCGAACTCGACCGTGTACCGCTCGTCGGGCACCTCTCCCTTGACGAGGCGGTACGTCTTCTTGTGCTCGAGGTACAGCACGGGGTCGGGGTCCTCGATCGCGGTCACGAGCATGCCCTTGGCGTCGTAGGGCGTCGACGGCGCGACGACCTTGAGGCCCGGAACGTGCGCGAACAACGCCTCGATCGACTGCGAGTGGTAGAGCGCGCCGTGCACGCCCCCGCCGTACGGCGTGCGGATGACCATGGGGACGCCGAAGTCGCCGTCGGAGCGGTAGCGGATGCGCGCCGCCTCGGACACGATCTGGTTGAACCCCGGGTAGATGAAGTCGGCGAACTGCATCTCGGCGACCGGCCGCATGTCGTCGAGCGCAAGCCCGATGGCGACGCCGGCGATGAGGCACTCGTCGAGCGGCGTGTCGATGACGCGCTCGGGACCGAACTCGTCGAGGAAGCCCATCGTGACGCGGAAGACGCCGCCGCGCGCGCCGACGTCCTCGCCGAGCACGACGACGCGGTCGTCGCGCGCCATCTCGTCGTGGAGCGTGTCGTGAATCGTCTGCACGACGTTCTTGGTCGCCATCACTCGACCTCCAGGTTGGCGTACACGTTGCGGGTGGCGGTCGACGGGTCCGGGTAGTCGGCCCCCTCGGCCTCCTTGGCGCCGCGCGCGACCTCGGCCTTGA
The DNA here is from genome assembly GCA_036260375.1 of Actinomycetota bacterium. Classification (GTDB taxonomy): domain Bacteria; phylum Actinomycetota; class CADDZG01; order CADDZG01; family WHSQ01; genus DASZZZ01. The sequence goes on along the minus strand of DASZZZ010000080.1, from coordinate 22,790 downwards.
TCTCGTCGCGCATCTCGGCGACCTCGTCGTCGGTGATCACGTCGTGCGACTTCAGGTAGCCCTCGAACAGCGGTATCGGGTCGTTCTTGCGCCGCTCCTCGACCTCCTCGCGCGTCCGGTACGTGCGGTCGTCGTCGTCGGACGTGTGCGAGTAGAAGCGGTACGTGCGCAGCTCGACGAGCGACGGCCCGTCGCCCGCGCGGGCGCGGTCGACGGCCTCCTTGGTCACGCGGTACGACTCGAGGACGTCGTTGCCGTCGGCCTCGACGCCCGGCATGTCGTAACCCTCCGCGCGCTTGTAGACGCGCCCCGCGACCTGCATGGACTCGTGCACGCTGATCGCGTACTGGTTGTTCTCGCACACGAACACCACCGGCAGCTTGTGGATGCCGGCGAAGTTCATGGCTCCGTGCCAGTCGCCCTCCGAGGTCCCGCCCTCGCCGAACCACGTCCCCGCGACGACCGGCTCCCTCTTGATCTTCTTGGCGAGCGCGATGCCCACCGCGTGCAGGCACTGCGTCGCGATGGGCGACGAGCCGGTGATGACGTTGTGGCGCCGCGACCCCCAGTGCGCCGGCATCTGGCGTCCGCCCGACGAGGGGTCGTCGGCCTTGCCGAACAGGCCGAGGAAGACGTCCTTGGGCGTGAACCCCGCGACGAGCGACAGGGCGAGGTCCCGGTAGTAGGGGCAGAAGACGTCCTTGCCCCGCTCGAACGCCCACCCCGAGCCCACCTGCGCGGCCTCGTGGCCGGACACGGGGACGACGAAGGGGACGAGGCCCTGGCGGTTGAGCGCCCACTGCCGCTCGTCGCAGAGGCGAGCCGTCAGCATGTAGCGGTACATGCCGACGAGGTCCTCCTCCTTGAGCCCCAGCTCGGTATGCCTGTCCTTGGCTTTGGCCATGCCCCCGTTCCTCCTGTCCGACCGGCCGCGCCGGTCCCTGCGTCGCCCTCGGCGCGCGCTCATCGCGCGCTGGTCGCGATCGTCTCTCCCGTCGGTCGAAGCCTACCGGCCGGGTCGTCCGGCGACCCGGCGGCGGCCGGTCCCGGCAGCGCGTCCGCCGCCACCCACGCCACCGTGCGCCCGAGGACGCCGGCGAGGTGGCCGGCCGCGCGCCGCGCCACCGCGGCGACGTCGTGCACGACGCCCGTCTCGGCCGCCACCGACGTCACGCCGCGGTCGGCGATGCCGCACGGCACGATCCCGTCGAACATGCCGAGGTCGGGGCACACGTTGAACGCAAAGCCGTGAAGGCTAACCCCGCGGCTGAGCTTCACACCGATCGACGCCAGCTTCGCCTCGTCGACCCACACGCCGCGGTGCTCCGGGTCGCGCCGTCCCGCGACGCCGAGGTCGGCGGCCGTCCGCAGCAGCGCCTCCTCCAGCTGCGTGCAGTACGTCGCGACGTCGTAGCGGGCGCGAAACGACAGGATCGGGTAGCCGACGAGCTGGCCGGGGCCGTGATACGTGGCGCGGCCCCCGCGCGTCGCGCGGTGCAGCTCGATGCCGCGCGCGGCGCGCTCGGCGGCGTCGAAGCGGAGGTCCTGCTCGAGCGCGCGCCGGCCGAGCGTGTAGGTCGGCGGGTGCTCGAGCAGCAACAGCGTGTCCGGGAGCGCGCCGGCGACGCGCGCGTCGTGCACCGCGCACTGACGCGCCCACGCGTCGGCATAGGGCACGAGCCCGAGCCACGCCGCGTCGAGGACCACGTCGCTCACGGCTTCACACGTAGTGGCCGAGCTCGGACGCGAAGTCGGTCGTCTCGATGCGCTCGCGCAGCCGCGACAGGAAGCGGGCGGCCTCCGCCCCGTCGATCGCGCGGTGGTCCCACGACATCGACAGGAAGCCCATGCTGCGAATGCCGATGGTGTCGTCCTCGGTCACGACGACGCGCTTCTGGATCGCCTCGAAGCCGAGGATCGCCGTCTGTCCGCGCGGAATGATCGGCACCGACATCACGGAGCCGAACGGGCCGGGGTTCGTGATCGTGAACGTGCCGCCGGCGAGATCGTCGGGCGTCAGCTTCTTGGTGCGCGCCTTGGTGACGACGTCGTTGATGCCGCGGGCGAGCCCGACGAGGTTCTTCTCGTCCGCTCCCTTGACGACCGGGACGATGAGCCCGCCGCCCTCGAGCGCGACCGCGATGCCGAGGTTGACGTAGTGCTTGACGACGTTGCCCTGGTTCTCCTCGTCGAACGTCGCATTGACCTCGGGCATCTCGAGCAGCGTCTCGCACACCGCCTTGGCGAGGAACGGCAGGTACGTCAGGTTGAAGCCCTCGCGCTGCTCGAACGCGGCCTTGGCGCGCTCGCGCAGCGCCACGATGCGCGTCCAGTCGGCCTCGATCGCGTTCCACGCGCGCGCGGTCTCGAGGTGCGACGCCACCATGTGCTCGGCGGTCCGCCGCCGAATGTTGGACCACGGCACGAGCTCCTCGCGGCCCGACGGGCGGCGCTCCGCGGCGGGCGCCTCGTCGCGCGCCGGCTCCTCGGCCGCCGGCTCCTCGGCCGCGGGCGCGGCCGCCGCGGGCCGCGCCTTGCGCTCCTCGACGAAGCGCAGCACGTCCTGCTTGCGGATGCGCCCGCCGCTGCCGGTCCCGTCGATCTCGTCGAGGTTCACGTCGTGTTCGTCGGCGAGGCGCCGTACGAGCGGCGAGATGATGCCGCGCTTGGACGTGTCGGACGGCGCGGGCGCGGGCTGGTCCTGCGCGCTCGGCGCGGGCGCGTGCTGCTGCGCGCTCGGCTCGGGCGGCGTGTCCTCGCTCGCGGGCTCGGCCTCGGCTCGGGCACCGCCGTCGGAGCGCGACTCCTCCGCCTCGCGCACGGCGTCGCCCTTCTCCTCGGCCGCCTTCGCGGCGACCTCGCCGTCGCCCTCGGACGCCGGCGCGGCGCCGTCACCGCTGCTTGCGTCGGCCCGCGCGTCCGCGTCCTCGTCCTGGGCGGGCGCGGACGCCTCCGACGACGCGGACGCCTCCGACGACGCCCCGTCGCCGGACGCCTCCCCGCCCTCGCCGATGATCGCGATGGCGGTGCCGACCCTGACGGTGTCGCCCTCCTCCACGAGGATCTTCTGGAGCTTGCCCGCGGCCGTCGACGGCACCTCGGAGTCGACCTTGTCGGTGGAGATCTCGACGAGGAGCTCGTCCTGCTGGACCTCGTCGCCCTCTTGCTTGAGCCACTTCGTGATCGTCCCCTCGACGACGGTCTCGCCGAGTTGCGGCATCTTGACCTCGGTAGCCATGCCCCTCCCCTTCACAGAAGCGGCCCAGTGGCCGGTTGCGCGTTGAGCGGTTCGCCCGTCGGCGGTTCGAGTACGAGGCGGAGCTTCGAGATTACCCCGCGCCGGGGTTCACGGCGCCCGTAGCGACGCCGTCGTCGCGCGCTATGCGCACGTAGTCCGTGCTGCCCGCGCGCGTCGCTCCGGGCGTCCCCGCGACGACCGCGACGAGCGCGCCCGCGGGCACCGCCCCGGCGGCGCGCGCCGCCGCGATCGCCCGCGCGCTCTCCTCGCTCGGGTCGCGCGCCGCGGCGGCGTCGGGCACGACGAGCGGCGTCACGCCCCACGACAGGGCCAGGGCGGCGGCGACGTCGGCGCGCTCGCACAGCCCGACGACCGGGACCGCGGGACGAAACGCCGCGACGCGACGCGCGGTGGCGCCCGTGCGCGTCGGGCACAGGATCGCCGCAACGCGCAGGTCCTCGGCGGCCTCGACCGCGGCGTGCGCGACCGCCCACGACACGCGGTCGTCGTCGAGGCGGTCGGTCGCCGGGGTCGAGTGGTCGCTCGGCCACGACTCCGCCGTGCGCGCGATCTCGGCCATGGTCGCGACCGCGTCCGCGGGCCGGTCGCCGACCGCGGTCTCCTCCGACAGCATGACCGCGTCGGTGCCGTCGACGACCGCGTTCGCGACGTCGGTCGCCTCGGCGCGCGTCGGCCGCGGCGCGCGCGTCATCGACTCGAGCATCTGCGTCGCCGTGACGACGGGCACGCCGGCGCGGTTGCAGCATCTGATGATCTCCTTCTGCAACAGCGGCACGCGCGCGAGCGGCATGTGGATGCCGAGATCGCCGCGCGCGACCATCACGGCGTCGGCCGCGTCGACGATCGCGTCGAGGTCCTCGAGCGCGGCGCGCGTCTCGATCTTGGCGACGACGAGCGGCCGGCCGGGATCGTGCGGCAGCGCCGCGAGCGCGCGCCGCACGTCGCGCACGTCGCGCACGAACGACAGACCCACGAGGTCGGCCCCCAGCTCGACGGCGCGCGCGAGGTCGCGCGCGTCGTCGTCGGTGAACCCGCGCACCTCGCGCTCGGCGGCCGGCACGTGCATCCCCTTGCGCGACCTGAGCGTCCCGCCGCGTACGACCTCGGTGTGGACGTCGCCGCCGGCGCACGACGTCACGCGCAGCACGATGTCGCCGTCGGCGAGGAAGATCTCGTCGCCCGGCGACACGATCTCGTCGAGCCCGTCGACCGTCGTCGACGCGCGCTCCGAGCCTCCCTCGACGGCGCGCGCCACCAGCGTGAACGCCGCGCCGGCGGCGAGCTGCGTCTCGCCGCCCGCGATCGGACCGGTGCGCATCTTGGGGCCGGGGAGGTCGACGAGCACGCCGACGGCGCGCCCGGCGCGCGTGGCAGCGGCGCGCGCGCAGGCGACCGCGCGCTCGTGCTGCGCGGCGTCGCCGTGCGCGAAGTTGACCCGGACGACGTCGACTCCGGCGCGCACGACGTCGTCGAGGACGCCGGGGCGCGCGGTGCTCGGACCGAGCGTCGCGACGATCTTCGTCCGGCGCGGCGCGTCAGTCACCCTCGGCCCCCACCGCGTCGAGCGCGCGCTCCGCATCGGCGGTCCGCGACGGGGGCGGGACGCGCACTTGCGGGACCGCGCCGAACGACGTCAGCGTCAGCGTCGTCGCGACGTCCTGCTGGATCTCGCCGCCGGCGACCGCCGGGACGAGCACGGTCGTCGTGTAGTGGACGCGCCGGACGCGCTCGCGCTCGTCGAGCCACACGTCGACCGCGACGTCGGCGTCGCCGTACGGGGGGGCCGCGGACACGCGATAGCGCGTCGCGTCGGCGCCCGCGAGCGATCCCTCGCCCTCCTCGACCGCCTCGTCGCGCAGCTCGTCGAGCACGCCGAGGACGACCGCCGGATCGGAGCGCGCCACGATCGTGAGCACGCCGGCCTCGTGCTGCGCCAGCGCGTCGTCGACGTCGAGCGCGAGCCACGGACGCGCGCCCGGCGTCGACAGGAACGGGGCGCGCACGTAGGCGCGGCCCCCGTCGTACACGGCCTCGAAGCGCTGCGCCGGCGCGCCGCGCGCCGCCTCGACCCCGAACGCGATGCGCCCGCGCCGGCGCGCGAAGTCGAACGCGCCGGCGCCCTCGAGCGTGACGTCTGGAGCGCCCGCGACGCCCTCGACGACCACGCGCACGTCGACGCCGGCCGCCTCCGCGCGCGTGCGCTCGGCGCCCGCGGCGACGCGGTCCCCGGCGCCGTCGCACGACGGCAGGACCGCGAGCGCACACAGCGCGATGGTCGCGGGTCGTCGCAGGTCGTGGGCTGTCAAGCGCACGAGCGTAACGAACGCTCGCTCGCGTCGCGCCCGGCGCGCGCCGCCTCGATTCACTAGGATCGCCCGCTGGCAGACGTTGCGGAAAGGAGCAGGCGATGGGCGACCGACCGTGGCTCGCGAGCTATCCCCCGGACGTGCCTCGTTCGCTCGCGCCGTACCCCGAGAAGTCGGCGTACTCGCTGCTGGAGGAGACGGCCGCCCGCTTCCCCGACCGGCCCGCGGTGTCGTTCTTCGGCAAGCGGCTGACCTACCGCCAGCTCGCCGACGAGGTCGACCGGTGCGCGCGCTGGCTGACGTCGCTCGGCGTCGGCAAGGGCGATCGCGTCGGCCTCGTGCTCCCGAACTGCCCCCAGTACGTCGCGGCGTTCTACGGCGGGCTCAAGATCGGCGCGGTCGTCACCGGGAACAACCCGCTCTACACCGAGCGCGAGCTCGCGCACCAGCTGCGCGACGCCGGCGCGCGCGTCGTGATCGCCCTCGACCAGCTCGCGCCGCGCGTCGAGGCCGTGCGCGGCGAGGCCGGCGTCGAGACGGTCGTCGTCACGAAGATCACCGACTACATGCCGTTCCCGATCAACCGGCTCGCGCCGCTGAAGTTCAAGAAGGAGGCGCGCGCCGAGGGGCGGCCGTGGCCGCCGGTGCCCGAGGGTGCCGACGTGCTGTGGTGGAGCGACCTCATGAAGCGGTCGCTGCCCGAGGCGCCGCGCGCCGAGGTCGACGCGAAGCAGGACGTCGCGTGCCTCCTGTACACGGGCGGCACGACGGGGTTGTCGAAGGGGGCGATGCTCACGCACTACAACCTCGTGTCGAACCTGCACCAGACGACGGCGTGGTTCCCGGGCCTGCGCGACGGCGAGGAGGCCGTCATGTGCGTCCTGCCGTTCTTCCATTCCTACGGGCTCCAGGTCGCGATGAACATGGGCATCCTCAAGGGCGCCAAGCTCGTGCTGATGCCCCGCTTCGAGCTCGAGATGGTGCTCAAGGCGGTCAAGAAGGAGCGTCCGACGCTGTTTCCCGGCGTCCCGCGAATCTACGGCGCGATCAACGACTCGGCGGAGACCAAGAAGTACGACGTCTCCTCGATCCGCGCGTGCCTGTCCGGCGCGGCCCCCCTGCCGCTCGCCATCGCGGAGCGGTTCGAGGAGCTCACGGGCGCGCGGCTCGTCGAGGGCTACGGCCTGACCGAGACGTCGCCGGTGACGCACGCGAACCCCATCGAGGGCGATCGCAGGGCGGGCTCGATCGGCCTGCCGCTGCCCGACACCGACTGCAAGATCGTCGACGTCGACGACCCCGACCGCGTCGTCGAGCCGGGCGAGGAGGGCGAGCTCGCGGTCGCCGGCCCCCAGGTCATGAAGGGCTACTGGAACCGCGACGACGAGACCGAGGCGATGATCCGCACCGACGCCGACGGCGTTCGCTGGCTGCACACCGGCGACATCGCGAAGATGGACGAGGACGGCTACTTCTACATCGTCGACCGCAAGAAGGACATGATCATCGTGTCGGGCTTCAACGTGTACCCGACCGAGATCGAGCAGGTCCTCTACCGGCATCCCAAGATCGCCAAGGTCGGAGTCGTCGGCATCCCGGACGACAAGACGGGCGAGGCGGTCAAGGCGTACGTCGTCCTCAAGCCGGGCGAGAGCGCGACGCCCGAGGAGATCGTCGCGTGGTGTCGCGACGACAAGCAGGGGCTCACCGGCTACCGCGCTCCCAAGCACGTCGAGTTCCGCGACTCGCTGCCCGAGACGATGGTCGGCAAGCTGCTGCGGCGCGTGCTCGCGGAGGAGGAGCGCCAGAAGCGAGAGGCCGCCGCGTCGCAGTGACGGCGCGCCGACTCCGGCGCGTCGCCTCGACGCCGCCGGCGTCGGCGACCGCCGACGCGCGCTAGCGCCCGAGCATCGGCGGACGCAGCTCCGAGCGGTCGAAGTGCCCGCGGCGGGCGAGCCGCCGCACGTGCGCGCGCACGACGCGATCCGTCGTCCCCGGGAAGTGCCGCGCGGCGAACGTCGCCGCCGCCGTGGGCAGGCTCGTCGCGACGTCGCGGCGCGGCCGTCCCGTCGCGGCGCGCACGATCGCGCCGACCGCACGCTCGAGCGGCTCCTCGGGGACCGCGCCCGCGAGCGACACGCCCATGGCCTCGGCCGGACGGTGGATCGGCGTCCTGACGAAGCCCGGGTACACCGTCGTGACCGTCACGCGGTCGCCGTACTCCAGCCTCAACGCGTCGGAGTACGCGACGAGCGCCCGCTTGCTCGCCGCGTACGCGGCCGTCAGCGGGATCGTCATCGACGCCAGCGCCGACGCGACGTTGACGACCCTGCCGCGCGACTCGAGCAGCGCGGGCAGGGCGGCCGCGGTCACGCGCCACGCGCCGAGGAAGTTCGTCTCCAGCGCGGCGAGCGCCTCGGGACCGGGCCGCGCGCCGGCGTCGACCGGCACGCCCACGCCCGCGTTGTTGACCACGACGTCGAGCCCGCCGAGCTCGGTCGCCGCGGCGCCGACGGCGCGGTCGACCTCGTCCTGGTCTCGGACGTCGGCGACGAGCACGCCGGGCGCGGCGCGCACGTCGAGGCCGCGGACGTCGTCGCCGCGTGCGCGCAGACGGGCCGCGACCGCGAGGCCGAAGCCCGACGCGGCCCCCGTGACGAGGACCCTCACGCGCGCGCGGGCGCGCGCACCGGCGTCGCGTGGTAGGCGGCGAGGTCGAAGCGACGCGTCATGCGGCAGAAGCGCCACGTGAAATCGGGCCACAGCGTCGAGTTGCGTCCGGTCGCGTCGAGATACCAGCTCGCGCAGCCGCCCGTCGTCCACACCGTGCGCGTCATCTTGTGCTGGACGGCGCGATCGAAGCCTTCGACCGCGTCGCGTCGCACCTCGACCGCGCCGAGGCCGCGCTCGTCCATCGTGCGCAGGCACTCGACGACGTAGCCGACCTGCGCCTCGATCATCACGAGCAGCGACGTGTGACCGATCCCCGTGTTCGGGCCCGTCATCAGGAACAGGTTCGGGAAGCCGTCGACCGTCGTGCCGAGGTACGCGCGCAGGCCGTCGTCGCGCCACGCCTGCGCGAGCGACCGGCCGTCGCGGCCCCGGACGCGCTCGGCGAAGGGGTTGCTCGTGACGCGAAAGCCGGTCGCCAGGACGACGGCGTCGACGGCGTGCTCGCCGCCGCCGGCGGTCACTACCGACGTCTCGCTCAAGGCACGCACCGGGCTCGTGACGAGCTCGACGTTGGCGCGGCACAGCGCCGGATAGAAGTCGTTGGACAACAACAGGCGCTTGCAGCCCGGCGAGTAGCGCGGGAGCAGCTTGGCGCGCAGGTCCGGGTCGCGGACCTGGCGGCGCAGGTGCGCGACCGCGAGCGCGCGCAGCGGCGCTAGCAGGCGCGGGTTGCGCGTGAGCCCGGGCACGAGCAGCTCGCGGCTCCCATAGATGGCGCCGCGCACGGCGCGCTGCGCCACCGGCGCGGCGCGATACAGCCGCCGCTCCAACGCCGTCACGGCGCGGTCGGTGTGCGGGAGGATCCACGCCGGCGTGCGTTGGTAGACGTACAGGCGCGCGGCCCGCCGCTGCAGTTGCGGAACGATCTGGATCGCCGACGCGCCGGTCCCGACGACCGCGACGCGCGCGCCGCCGGGGTCGAAGCCCTCGTCCCAGCGCGCGGAGTGGAACACGCGGCCCTCGAAGCGATCGAGACCGTCGATCTGCGGGATCGCCGGCTCCGCGAGCGCGCCGTTGCCCGCGACCAGGACGGCGGCCGTCCACGGCCCCCGCGACGTCTCGATGCGCCAGTGCTGCTCGACGTCGCCCCACGCCGCGCTCAGCACCTCGTGACCGAAGCGCACGTGCGGCACGACGCCGAAGCGCTCCGCGCACGCGCGCAGGTAGCCCCAGATCTCGCCGCGCATCGAGTACGTCCGGCTCCACTCGGGGTTGGGCGCGAACGAGAACGAGTACAGGTGCGACGGCACGTCGCACTGGCACCCGGGGTACGCGTTGTCGCGCCACGTCCCCCCGACGTCGCCGGCGCGCTCGAACAGGACGAAGTCGTCGATGCCGGCGCGCCGCAGCGCGATCGCGGTGCCGACACCCGAGAACCCCGTTCCGACGATCGCGACGCGCACGTGCGGCGCGCTCACATCGCCTCCCGTCGCGCGCGCGCCTCGCGCTCCATCTCGCGCGCCAACGCCTCCTCCACGGCGCGCTCCATCGCGGCGTGGAACGCCACGGAGAGCGCGTCCGACGCGAGCGGACGAAGGCGCTCGAGCGCGGCGCGCACGTCGGGCCACTGCTCCGGGGGCTTGCCGCGCGCCTCGAACGGACGCCACACGCCGCGGTCGAACAGCTCGACGAACGCGCGCGCGATGCCGCGCGCGTGGCGAAGCAGGGCGTCGAGGGTGTCGAGCGTCGGCTCCGGCGGGACGCCGAGACGCGCCAGCTCGCGCGCGGCGCGCAGCAGGGTCGGCATAGACACGTCGTAGCGGCCGTCGGCGCGCGGCGTGACGAGCCCGAGATCGCACGCGCGCCGCACGACGGCGCCGTTCCCTCCGAGGGCGTCGACGACCTCGGCGGCGTCGACGACGGCCGGCCGCTCCGGCCCCCACGGGGCCATCAGGGCACGCTCGAACGCGAGGACCTCGTGCGCCGCGCCGGCCGGCGCCGCGTCGAGGAGGCTCTTGATCGAGCCGAGGTTGAAGCCGCGCTGCTGGAGGTCGGCCACGAGCCGCAGACGCGCGAGGTGCTCGGGGCCGTAGTACGCGACCCGGCCCGAGATCTCGGGCGGCGGCAGGAGCCCGCGCGTCTGGTGCGCGCGCACGTTGCGGATCGTCATGCCGGCGCGCCGGGCGAGCTCCCCGACGGTCATCCGTCCCTCCACGGCGCATACGTTACACGGGATCGTGCAACCGTGACCGGCGCGCGCGCCGGCCGACCGCACTGCGATTACTTTTCGGCGCGACCGCGGTCTCAATGACGAGACCGACGGTGACGGCGCCCGGGGGCGAGCCCGCGGGCCGACGACACGAAAGGAGCCGGCATGCCGAACCCGGTGGTGCACTTCGAGGCGCTGGGCCCCGACGGCCCCGCGCTGATGCGCTTCTACGGCGACGCGTTCGACTGGAAGATCGACGCCGACAACCCCATGGGCTACGGGATCGTCGACAACGGCGGCGAGGGGATCAACGGAGGGATCGGTCAGGCGCCGCCCGAGGGCAACGGTCGGCACCTCACCTGGTACGTCTGGGTCCCCGACCTCGACGCCGCGCTGAAGAAGATCGAGAGCCTCGGCGGCAAGACGATCAACCCGCCGATGCAGGTGCCGGGCGGCCCCACGGTGGCGCACTTCGAGGACCCCGCCGGCAACTTCGTCGGTCTCGTCACCGGCGGCCCCGACGAGATGGGCACGAGCTAGCGCGCCGACGGGCGCGTCGTCAGCCGGCCTCCAGCGCGCGAAACGTGCGCTGCGCGAGGCCCCCGACGACGCGGCCGGGGCCGAGGTCGTCGAACGACCGTACGCCGCGCCCCCACGCCCACGCGAGCGACTCGCGAAAGCGCACGGGGCTCGTGATCTGCCGCACCAGCAGCGCGCGGACGTCGTCGCCCGAGCCGTAGGGGCGCGCGGTGACGTTCGACACGACCGGGACGCGCGCGTCGCGCACCGCGACGCCGGCGAGCACGCGCTCGAGCGGCTCCTGCGCCGGCGCCATCGCGGGATGGTGGAACGACGCCGCGGTCTCAAGCCGGCGGACGCGCCCCCCGGCCGCGCGCGCGAGCGTCTCGGCGCGCTCGAGCTCGTCGTGCGTCCCCGACAGGACGACCTGCCCGGGCGCGTTGTCGTTGGCGACGAGCGCGCCGCTGCCGCGCGCGACCTCGTCGACCGCCCCGAGCCCGAGGCCGATGACGGCCGCCATCCCGCCGGGGGCCGCGGCCCCCGCCGCGTGCATCGCGTCGCCGCGCGCCGCGACCGCGCGCACGCCGTCCTCGAACGACAGGACGTCCGCCGCCGCGAGTGCGGAGTACTCGCCGAGGCTGTGGCCGGCCAGCACGTCGAAGGTCTTCCCGTCGTCGCACGCGCGGCGCCACGCGACCATCGACGCGACGAAGATCGCCGGCTGCGCGAGCGACGTCGGAAGGACCGCGCCGTCGCTCGACGCGACCTCGGCGACGCGCGCGCGCAGGTCGAACGACAGCTCGTCCGACGCGGCGCGCACGTGCGGATCGCCCGCAGGGAGCGCGTCGAGAACGGTCGCGGCGGGAAGGCCCTGCCCCGGGAACAGCCCGATCTTCACGTAGTCGCGCGCGGCCTCAGCCGTGCAACGGCTTGCCGGCGAGCGACAGGAACGTCTCGCCGATCACCTCGGACAGCGTCGGGTGCGGATGGATCAGCTCCGCGAGCTCCGACGGGTACGCCTCCCACGACGTCGCGAGCTGCGCCTCGGTGATCACGTCCGACGCGCGCGGCCCGACGACGTGGACGCCGACGACCGCGCCGTCCTTGTCGGCGACCGTCTTGACGAACCCCTGGCCGCCGCCGAGCATCAACGCGCGTGCGTTGTGCGAGAACGCGTAGCGCTTGGTCGTGACGTCGAGTCCGGCCTCCTTCGCCTTTGCCTCGGTCAGCCCTACCGACGCGACTTCCGGCTGGCAGTAGATGACGTGCGGGATGTTGGCGTAGTCGACGGGCGCGACGTCCTGCCCCGCGATGATCTCCGCGACCTTGATCCCCTCGATGAACGCGACGTGCGCGAGCTGCGGGTGCGGCCAGTTCGCCTCCGGGATCGTGACGACGTCGCCGATCGCGTAGAGACCGTCGACGTTGGTGCGGAAGCTCGGGTCGACCAGGACGTAGCCGCGCTCCGTCTTGACCCCGACGTCCTCGAGCCCGAAGCCCTCCGAGCGCGGCGCGCGCCCGATGGCGACGAACATGCGGTCGCCCTCGAGCGACTCCGTCTCTCCGTCCTTCTCGATCGTCACCTTGACGCCGGAGTCGCCCGCGGTCGCGTCCTTGACCGCGGTGCCCGTGCGGAACTTGACGCCCCGGCGCTCGAGCAGCTTCTGGAGCGCCTCGGAGACGTCGTCGTCCTCGGCCGGAGCGATCTTTGGGAGCATCTCGACGACGACGACCTCGGCGCCGAACGAGCGGTACACGCTCGCGAACTCGAGCCCGATGTAGTTGCCCCCGACGACGACGACGGATCCGGGCACGTCGTCGCTCGCCAGCCCGTGGTTGGAGTTGTGCACCATGTTGCCGTCGGCGGCGACGAACGGCAGGTCGCGCGGGTACGAGCCCGTCGCGACGATCAGGCCCTTGGTCGCCTCGAGGTCGCGCTCGCCGTCCTCGGTCTTGACGTGGACCCTGTTCGGGCCGGTCAACGTCCCCTCGCCCTCGACGAGCGTCACCTTGCGTTTGCGGACCAGGCCCGTCAGCCCACGGTACATGTTGTCGACGACCGAGTCCTTGTACGACTGGACCTTGCTCCAGTCGTAGCGCGGCTCGGACACCTCGATTCCGAACTCGCCGGCGGAGCGCAGCTCGTCGAGGAGGTCGGCGGCGTGCAGCAGCGCCTTCGTCGGGATGCAGCCGCGGTGCAGGCACGTGCCCCCGACCTTGTCGCGCTCGACCATGGCGACCGACATGCCGAGCTGGGACGCCCGGAACGCCGCCGCGTAGCCGGCGTTGCCACCGCCGAGGATCACGACGTCGAAGGAGCCAGAGTCGTCGGCCACCGCCACCTCCCGGTCCGAGGGGGCCGCGCGGCCGGGCGGCCGCCCCGCTCGTCAGCTTCAGTGCCTGCGACACTACACGCGGCACGGTGCGTCCCCGCAGGCGCCCGGCACGCCCCGGCAGCGCCGCGCGTCCGGCGGCGCGGCCCCCGGTCGTGCGACGATGGCGGCGTGAAGGGAGACCGCGTCGAGGTCGTCGTCGACGTCGGCGACGGCACGCGCACGTACGAGGTCCAGGCGTCGCGCGCGGGCCGCCGCGTCGAGGTCGCGACCGCGCGCGGCGTCCTCGAGGTCACCGAGGTCACGCGCACCGGCGAGGTCGTGCGCACCGCGCGCTTCATGGCCGCGCGCGTCGTGGCGGTCGTCGAGCACCCGGCCGCGGACGACCGGGGGCCGCGCCGCGCCGAGCCGCCGTCGAACCAGTCGTCGCTGCTCTAGTCGCCGGAGCCCGATCTCGGTGTCCGATAAACGACGCCGCGTCCCGGACCGGACGGGCGACCTACGCGACGTGGGACGTCGGCGCGCCACAGTGCTTGCAGTACGGCGCGTTCGGCGACACGAGCCCGCCGCAGGCCCCGCAGCGCGCGGGGGCGACGCCGCCCCGCCCCGACTTGCGCGCGACCGCGATCGCGAGCGCGCCGAGCGCCGCGGCGATCGCCAGGATGACGGCCGCGGTCGCGTCGAAGCCGCGGCCCACCGCGGTCGCGAGCGCGATCGCGATGCCGGCGACGACGACGACGGTCGCGGCGGCCGTCACGCGCGCGCCCTCGGCAGCGTGCGCGCGAGCCACTCGAGCGCGAGCGCGACGGCGCGCTCGTCGCGCCGCAGCTGGTGCGACGCGCCCTCGACGATCCGGACGTCGGCGTGCGGAGCGCGCGCCGCGATCCGCTCGGCGTGCCCGACGGGGACGACGTCGTCGGCGGTGCCGTGCAGCACGAGGACCGGCGTGCGGACGTGCGCGATGGCGGCCTCGGTCGTGATCGCCTCGAACTCGCCGACCCACGGCTGCGGCTCGGCGAGCACGTCGGGCGACACCGGCATCCCGGCCTCCACCGTGATACGCCGCAGCGCGTCGTCGGCGCCGGACGCGAACGACAGCCACGCCGCCGGCGTCCCCATGAGCACGAGCGCGTCGACCGGGGCGCCGCGGCGCACCGCCTCGACCGCGACGACGCCCCCCGCGGACGAGCCGACGATCGCAACCGGGAGCCCGGCAACGCCGTCCACGGTGCGCGCCGCGTCGACGAGCGCGCGGGCGTCGCGCACCCAGCCCTCGAGCGAGAAGTAGCCGGCCGCGCCGCGCGCCGCGCGCATGTCGCCCCACACCGCGGCCCAGCCCTCGGCCGAGATCCTCTCGGCGAAACCCTCGTAGCCGCGGTCGCCCGGCTCGGGCGGCGCGGTCGACGGGATCCCGTGCAGCAGGACGACGACGCCGCGCGGCTCCGGGGGAACGATCGCGCGCGCACACAGGCGCAGGCCGTCGCACACGACCGAGAGCTCGAGCGGACGCGTCATCGCCCCATCGTGCTACGTCACGCGACGATCGCGCGCCGGGCGAGGTCGCGTCCGTTCTCGGTCAGCGCCAGCGTCGCGTCGCGCCGCTCGACGAGGCCCCGCCGCTCGGCGCCGCGCACGACCTGCGCGACGAAGCCCGGCTCCCACCGCAGGTGGCGGTCGAGCCCGTCGACGCGGCTCTCCTCGGCCTCCTCCGGACGGCCCTCGTGGTTCAGGAGGTGGATCGCGAGCATCGTGTGCGCGAGCTCCCAGCGCTGGAGCGCGCGGCGCCGGGCGACCGCGACGAGACCGCGGTCGGGCGCGAACGCGAACGCAATCGCGAAGCACGCCCCCGCGGCGCTCGCCATGGAGCCGGCGATCGACGCGTCGAGCGCGTGCGCGAGCCAGTAGCCGGACACCGCGCTGAACGCGCCGATCGCCGACGCGGCGACGAGCATGTGCGACAGCCGGTCGGTGAGGAGGTACGCGGTCGCGGGCGGGGCGATCATCAGCGCCACGACGAGCACCGAGCCGACGACGTCGAACGCGCCGACGGCCGTGACCGACACGAGCCCCATGAGCGCGTAGTGCAGGAGCGCGGGAGAGAACCCGAGCGCGGCCGCGAGCGCGGGGTCGAACGTCGACACCTTGAGCTCCTTGTAGAGGACGCCGACGAAGACGACGTCGAGGGCGAGGATCGCGGCCATCACCCACGCTCCGACCGGCCCGACGTCCCAGCCCGCGACGACGACGCGCTCGAGCGGCGCGAACGCGAGCTCGCCGAGCAGGACCGCGTCGACGTCGAGGTGCACGTCGCCGGCGTAGCGCGAGATCAGGATCACGGCGATGCTGAACAGGGTCGGGAACACGAGGCCGATGGCGGCGTCCTCGCGCACGAGCCGCGACCGGTGCAGCAGCTCGACGAGCGCGACGGTCAGCACGCCGACGGCGGCGGCGCCGGCGATGAGCAGCGGCGACGAGATGCTCTCGGTGACGAAGAACGCCAGCACGATCCCGAGCAGGATCGAGTGGCTGATCGCGTCGCTGAGCATCGCCATGCGGCGCAGCACGAGGAACGTCCCCGGGAGCGCGCACGCGACCGCCGTGAGGACCGCGACGAGCTGTATCTCGAGCTGCGGCCCGCTCACGGCGAGCCCGCGCCGTCGCGCTCCGCCGCGGCACGCCGCGCCGCCTCGACGCCCGCCGGCGTGAGCGCCCAGCGGTCGTCGGGCGTCGCCCGCGCGAGCCCGCGCGCGGCGAGCTGCTCGAGGCCGTGGCGCACCCCCGGACGGCCCGCGGCCATGGTCTCGACGACGGACGCGTGGTGCGCGTGCTCGCGCTCGTGCTGGCTCGACAGCGCGAGGAGATCGGCGAGCACCGCGTCGACGTGCAGCCTCCGGCGGGCGCGCACGTCGCGCACGCGGTTCCACACGAGCCCCCTGTTGGGCGCCGCCAGCAACGACGTGACGACGATCGCGCCCGCGCACAGCACGATGGTGGGGCCCGTCGGGAGCGCCGCGGTCGAGCTGCTGAGCAGCGCTCCTGCGACGCCGGACGCCGCGCCGAACAGCGCCGCGAGCACGACCATGACGCCGAGACGGTCGGTCCACTGGCGCGCCGCCGCGCCCGGCGCGACGACCAGAGCGCTCATCAGCACGACGCCGACAGTCTGCAGCCCGATGACGATCGCGACTACGAGCATCGACGTCAGGACGACGTCGAGCGCGCGCATCGCGAAGCCGTTCGTGGCGCCGAAGTCGGGGTCGAACGCGAGCAGCTTGAGCTCCTTCCACAGCAGCGCCACGACGGCGAGCGCGACCGCGCCGATCGCCGCCATCGTCCACACGTCGCGCTCGACGAGCGCGGCCGCCTGTCCGAACAGGAACTTGTCGAGGCCGGCCTGCGTCGCGTCCGGACGCCGTTGGATGAACGTGAGCAGCACCAGCCCCGCGCCGAAGAAGACCGACAGCACGAGGCCGAGGGCCGCGTCGCTCTTGATCCGCGTCGTGCGCACGATCGCGACGACGAGCAGCGTCGACAACCATCCCGCGAGCGCGGCCCCCGCGACGAGCACGAGCGGCGACTTGCTCCCGGTGACGAGGAACGCGAGCGCGATGCCCGGAAGCGCCGCGTGCGAGATCGCGTCGCCGAGCAGGCTCTGGCGGCGCAGGATCGCGAACGAGCCCAACGCGCCCGCGACGACGCCGAGCACCGCGGCGCCGAGCGCCACCGTGCGCAGCGTGTAATCCGACCACAGGTCGCCGAGCAGCCCCACGGCTACACCTCGCCGAGAGCGGGCGGGCGGGCGCGCCCGTCGCCGCTCGCGCCGCGCCCGAGGAACGCGACGCGGCCCCCGTACGTGAGACGCAGGTTGTCCTCGGTGAAGACCTCGGCGACCGGCCCGCTCGCGATGCGGCGGACGTTGAGCAGCGTCACCCAGTCGAAGTACTCCTGGACCGTCTGGAGGTCGTGGTGGACGACGACGACCGTGCGGCCGCGCGCGCGCAGGGCCTGCAAGAGCTCGACGATGGCGCGCTCGGTCGTCGCGTCGACGCCCTGGAACGGCTCGTCCATGAGGTACACGAGCGCGTCCTGCACGAGCGCGCGCGCGAGGAACACGCGCTGCTGTTGCCCGCCCGAGAGCTGGCTGATCTGGCGGCCCGCCAGCGCGCGCAGACCGACCTCGTCGAGCGCTCCGAGCGCGCGCTCGCGCTCGGCGCGGCCCGGACGGCGCACCCACCCGAGCGCGCCGTAGCGGCCCATCATCACGACGTCGAGCACGGTCGTCGGGAAGTCCCAGTCGACGCTGCCGCGCTGCGGCACGTAGCCGATCGCGCGGCGCTGCTCGGCGTACGGGCGGCCGAGGATCCGCACGCTTCCGGCGGCGGGCCGCACGAGGCCGAGGATCGCCTTGACCAGCGTCGTCTTGCCGGCGCCGTTGGGGCCGACGACGGCCATCAGCGTGCCCGCCGGGACGACCATGTCGACGTCCCACAGCACCGGCGCGTCGCGGTACGCGACCGTGAGGTCGGCGACCTCGACCGCGGGCGCGCGCTCGGCGCGCGCCGCCTCGGTCACGGCGAGCCCCCCGGCGTCAGCGCGCCCGCGATCGTGTCGACGTTGTGGCGCACCATGCCCACGTACGTGCCGTCGGGCGTCCCGGGCGTGCCCATCGCGTCGGAGTACAGCGAGCCGCCGATCGCGACGTCGCCGTCGCGGGCCCGGACCGCCTCGCGCACCGCCTCCACGAAGCGCGGCGACACCGACGACTCGACGAACATCGCCGGGATGCGGCGCTCCACGATGAAGTCAGCGAGCGCCGAGACGTCGGCCGTGCCGGTCTCCGCCGCGGTGCTGATGCCCTGCAGCCCGCGCACGTCGAACCCGTACGCGCGCCCGAAGTAGTTGAACGCGTCGTGCGCGGTGATCAGCACGCGCGCGCTCTCGGGCACCTGCGCGACGCGCCGGCGCACGTACTCGTCGAGCTCCTCGAGGCGCGCGACGTAGGCGCGCGCGTTGGTGGCGTACACGCCGGCGTGCTCGGGGTCGAGCTGCGCGAGCGCGGCGCGCACGCGCTCGGCCGCCTCGATCCACAGCGCGACGTCGAACCAGACGTGCGGGTCGTAGGCGCCCTCGAACTCCGGCGGCGCCAGCAGGCGGTCGCGCGCGATGCCGTCGGTGACCGAGACCGTGCGGATGCGGTCGCGCGCGCGTTCCAGCACGTCGGCCATCGCGGCCTCGAGGTGGAGACCGTTGTAGAAGATGACGTCGGCGCCGACGAGCGTCGTCACGTCGCCCTCGCTCGCCTTGTAGAGGTGCGGGTCGACCCCGGGCCCCATCAGCGCGACGACGTCGACGCGGCCCCCGCCGACGTTGGTGGCGACGTCGGCGATCATGCCGGTCGTCGCGACGACCCGCACGCGCCGGCCCGACACGTCGGCGCGGCCGAGCCCCTCGGCGCGCCCGCACGACGTCGCCAGCGCGAGCACCGCGAGCGCGGCCGCAGCCGTGCGCGCGCCCCCGGTCACCGCACCCATACGACCTCCGCGAGCTCGCGCGACAGCGCGACGTCGTCGCCGCCCGCGACGTGCACGAACAACGGACCGCCCATGGGCCCGCGGTCGACGACGTCGAGGCGCGTGCCGGGCCGGATGCCGGTCGCGCCGAGGTAGCGGAGCGCGTCGCCGTCGTCGTCGGGGACGCGCTCGACCGTGACGTGATCGCCGTCGGCCGCGTGCCACAGCGGGCGCCCGCTCGGGTCGGGCATCTCGAGGTCGCTCGTCGGGATGGGATGGCCGTGTGGATCGCACGTCGGATGACCGAGGCGGGCGGCGATGCGCTCCTCGAGCTCCTCGGACAGGACGTGCTCGAGCACCTCGGCCTCCGCGTGAACGCGATCCCACGGCACGCCGAGCGCCTCCGCGAGATAGGTCTCGAGCAGGCGGTGGTGGCGGAGGACCTCGAGCGCTATCTTGCGGCCCGACTCGGTCAGCTCGGCGCCGCGGTAGGGGACGTGCACGACCAGCGCCATGGCGTCGAGGCGCTTGAGCATGTTGGTCGCCGACGCGGGGGACACCCCGAGCCGCTCCGCGAGGGCGCTGGTCGCGACCGGGCCCGCGTCGGCGCCGTCCCATTCGAGGGCGAACAGCGCCTTGAGGTAGTCCTGGACCGCGGGGCTCGTCTTGTCGCGCACAAACGAGATTTTAGCCTCGTCTAATCGTTTGTCTAGACAAGGCGAACACCGGTCGGACGTTCTGCCGTTCGATGACCGAAGCCCGCGACGAGGCCGTCGCGGCCACCGGCGGAGCGCGGAGGCGCTCCTATGCCTGCGCGCCGCCGTTTCCCCGCGGCGTGGCGCGCGCGACCGCGCGCGCGAACTCGCGCAGCACGGGGTGGACCGAGCGCTCGCTCGAGCGCAGCTGCGGGAGGAACAGCGTGCCGACGAAGAAGGGATGGTCTCGCCGCGCCACCATCCGGACGTCGCCCGCGGCGTCGGTGGCGTCCACGGCGAGGCCCGACGCCTCCAGCGCCGGGACGAGCTCGGGATTGACGCCGTAGCTGCAGCGGAAGTCCTCCACCGCCGCGTCGCGTCCGTACCAGCGGCGCGCCGGCGAACCGGGCGCGAACCGCACCTCGTCGGTGCGCCCGGCGAGCGAACAGCTCAACGCCGTGATCGCCAGCCGCGGCGCGTCCGGCGAGCTCTCCGCGTGGTCGGCGTCCTCGAACCCGAGGACGTTGCGCACGTGTTCGAGAACCACGTGCTGAAAGCCGCCTCAGGTGCCGACGAGCGGGACGCCGCGCTCGCGCGCGTCGCGGACGACGTCGACGACCGCATCCGCGTCGCGATACGGGCTCGCCGGGGCGACGAACACCCCATGCAGCCCGGCGACGTCGTCGCGGCGCGACCGGGCTTCGTCGGTGCCGATCCACTCGAACGGGGGCCGGCCCGGCAGCGCCCGCAGCGCCTCGGTCGTGGCGACGTGGGTGGGGTTCGAGGGGTCGTGGTCGCCGATCACACCGATCATCCCCACATCTTCGCGCGCGACGCGCCTCACGACGCGGCGTTTAGGACGGACGCGCGCGGTCGAGCTCGCTCTAGGCTCGCGCGATGCATGCGCGCCGCGCCGAGCGCGCCGCCCTGTGGGCGTTGCTCGCGACCGCCCTGCTGACGGCCGCCAAGGGGGCCGCGTGGCTCGCGACCTCGAGCCTCGCGTTGCTGTCGCAGACGCTCGACTCCCTGCTCGACGTCGTCGCGCTCGCGCTCGTCTTCGTCGGCGTGCGCATCGCCGGCAAGCCCGCCGACGCGGAGCACCACTACGGACACGCGAAGGCCGAGAACCTCGTCGCGTTCGTGCAGACGCTGGTCCTCGTCGCGGTCGCCGCCGGCGTCGGTCTCGAGGCGGTGCGGCGCCTCGCGGACGGCGGCTCCCCGGTGCGCGCGCCGTGGTACGCGCTCGCGCTGCTGGGCGCGTCGGCGGCGGTCGACGGCGTAAGGGCGTGGTACGTGCACCGCGCCGCGGCCGCGGAGGGCTCCGACGCGCTGCGCGCCGGCGCTCTCAACGTCGCCACCGACGTCGGCACCGCGGTCGTCGCGCTCGCGAGCCTCGCCCTCGTCCGCACCGGCGTGCGCGGCGCGGACGCCGCCGGCGCGCTCGTCGTCGCAGTGGCGGTGGCGGTCGCGTCGGTGCGTCTCGGACGCCGGTCGGTCGACGTGCTCATGGACCGCGCGCCGCGGGCGCGCGTCGAGGCGATCGCGGCGGCCGCCGCCGCGGCCCCGGGCGTGGCCGAGGCGCGACGCGTGCGCGTGCGCACGGGCGGCCGCCAGCTGTTCGCCGACGTCACCGTGGCGGCGCGCCCGACGACGTCGTTGGAGCGCGCGCACGACATCGCCGAGCGTGTCGAGCAGGAGATCGGTCGCGTCGCGCCCGGGGCGGACGTCGTCGTGCACGTCGAGCCGGCGGGTGGCGACGCCGGCCTCAGCGAGCGCGTGCGCGTCGCGGCGACGCGCGCCGAGGGCGTCCACGAGGTCCACGACGTCTCCGTGCACGCGTTCGAGGAGGACGGGCGCTCGAAGCTCCACGTCACCCTCCACGCCAAGGTGCCGGCGACCACGCCGCTGGAGGACGCGCACGCGCTGTCCGACCGCATCGAGGACGTCGTCGCGCGCGAGCTGGCGGGACGCGCGGTGCGCGTCGACACGCACATCGAGCCGCTCGAGCGCACCGCGCTCGGACGCGACGCCACGCGCGCACGACGCGACGTCGTCGACACGGTGCGCGCCGCGGCGCGCGGGGAGCCCGACGTGCTCGACTGCCACGAGGTCCTCGTGACCGACGCCGCGGGTGGCCTGGCGGTCGTTGCGCACGTTCGCGCGCGCGGCGACCTCGCCCTCGCGCGCGTGCACGACGCCTCGGATCGCATCGAGAGCGCGGTCCGGCGCGCGCACGACGACGTGGCGTCGGTGTTGATCCACTTCGAGCCCGCGTGACGCGGGCTCAGGCGACCTCGACCTCGACCCGGTGATAGCCGGTCGCGCCGTCGGGGTGCGGCGGCGCGACCGCGGCCGTCTGGCGCGCCCCGCGCCCGTCGACCGCGCGGCACACGATCTGCGCGGGGCCCGGGGCGTCCGGCGTCCAGCGATACGCCCACAGGCGCCACGACGCGCGCGCGACCGGCTCCTTGAGCTCGGCACGCGTCCACGTCCGGCCCCCGTCGGTCGACACCTCGACCGCGTCGACGCCGCGGTCGCCGGCCCACGCGACGCCGGCGACCCACGTCGCCTCGCCGGCGCGCGCCGAACGCCCGTCGCCGATCGCGTCGATGCGGCACGACGTCCGCACGACCGCGTCGTCCGACCACCCGCGCCGCTGCCAGTACCCGAGGTGGTCGGACGCGACGACCTCGATCGACTGCAGCCACTTGACGTTCTTCATCCCGTAGATGGGTGGGATCCGCACGCGGCACGGGAACCCGTGCTCCTGCGTGAGCGCGCGTCCGTTCTGTCCGAACGCGAGCAACACCGACGGGTTGCGCGCGACCTCGATCGGTATCGAGTCGGAGTAGCCGTCGACGGAGCGGAACACGACGTCGACCGCGTCGGACCGGACGCCGGCGCGCGCGAGCACGTCGGCGACGCGCACGCCGCGCCACGCCGAGTGGCCGACGAGGTCGCCGCCGACCTCGTTCGAGATGCACGTCAGGACCGAGAAGTCCTCGACGACCTCGAAGTCGCGTTGGAGCTCGTCGAACGACGGCTCCAGCGGCCGGTCCACGGCGCCGTACACGCGCAGCCTCCAGTCCGCCGCCTCGACCGAGGGAGCCAGGAGGTTGACGTCGACGACGTAGTGGTCGTCGACGCTCGTCACCTCGGGCGAGAGACCCGGCACGTCGGGGAACGGCGCGCGCGTCGGGACGCGCGCCGGCGTCGCGGGGGCCGCGATCGGAACGTCGGTCTGCGGCCCGCCGAGCCGCCGCGCGACCCAGCCGAGCGCGCCGCC
>DASZZZ010000079.1:0-21155 GCA_036260375.1 Actinomycetota bacterium | reverse complement strand
GCCGGGCCACCTCGACCCGCTCGGGGCTGACGGCCGCCTGAGCCGCGCCGGTCGCGTATCGTGACCGCGTGGCAGTTTCGGTGCGGGGCTCTGTGGCGCTGTACGACGCGCTGCGCGAGGCCGGGGTGCGGATCGTGTCGGCGCTGCCCGAGACGTGGCTCGTGCACCTGATTCGCATGGCCGAGGACGACCCCGACATGACGCTGGTCCGCCTCGCGAAGGAGGAGGAGGGCGTCGGGGTGTCGGCCGGGGCGCACCTCGCCGGGGCGCGGTCCGCGATGCTCATGCAGAACCACGGCTTCCTCGCGTCGGTCAACGGGATCGTGTCGCTCGCGCAGCTCTACAAGATCCCGCTGCTCATGCTGGTCAGCGACCGCGGGCACCTCGGCGAGCGCGACCCCTGGCAGACCGCGGGCGGCCGCGCGACCCGCCCCGTGCTCGACGGGCTCGGCATCGTGTGGGACGAGCTGACCGACGCGGACGAGGCGGCCCGCAAGGTCGGCCAGGCGATGACGCTCGCGCAGGCGTCGCTCGCGCCGGTCGCGCTGCTGCTGACCCGGGACCTCATGTGGGAGGAGGGCTAGGGGTGAGGCGGGCGGACTGCCTTGGGGCGATCTACGACGAGCTCTCCGAGTGCGCGGTCGTCACGATCATGGGCGCGGTCGCGGTCGAGCTCTACCAGCTCGGGCACCGTCCCAACTTCTTCTACCTGGAGCACGGCATGGGCCTCGCGTCGTCGATGGGACTGGGGATCGCGCTGGCGCAACCGGAGCGCGACGTCGTCGTCCTCGACGGCGACGGCTCCGTGCTCATGAACCTCGGCGGGCTGACGACGCTCGCGCGCTACGCGCCGGGCAACCTCACGCACGTCGTGTTCGACAACGAGAGCCTGCTGTCGGTCGGCGGCTTCCCGACCGCGACGTCGACCGGCTCCGACATCGCCGCCATGGCGCGCGCCGCGGGCATCGCCGGTGCCACGACCGTCACGGACGTCGACTCGTTCGCGTCGGCGACGCGCGCCGCGCTCGCGTCGGACGAGCTCACGTGCATCGTCGCGAAGGTCGACGCGGTCGGACCGACGAGCTTCGCGATGGACGTGCAGCTGCTCGAGAACCGCTTCGAGTTCGCGCGCGCGCTGCGCGAGCCGCCCGCGCCGCGGCCCGAGCGGCGCGCGACCGCCACCGCACCCGCCGTCGACCCGCTCGAGTAAGGAGGCGCCCGTGTCCGTGCTCACCGCGCTCGTCGACGCGCTCGCGTCGGGGGCCGTCGAGGTCGTCGACCTGACGCAGCCGCTGTCCGAGCGCACGCCGCTGATCCGGCTCCCGGAGCCGTTCGTGAACACGCCCGGATGGCGCCTCCACGAGCTCAGCCGCTACGACGAGCGGGGGCCGGCGTGGTACTGGAACTGGTTCGAGGGCGGCGAGCACGTCGGGACGCACGTCGACGCGCCCGTCCACTGGGTCACCGGGCGCGACGGGCTCGACGTCGCGAGCGTCCCCGCGGCGCGCCTCGTGGGCCCGGCGTGCGTCATCGACAAGGCGCGCGAGGCGGCCGCGGATCCCGACTTCCTGCTCTCGGTCGACGACGTGCGCGCGTGGGAGCGCGACCACGGCCCGCTGCCCGAGGGCGCGTGGCTCCTGTACCGCACGGGAT
This sequence comes from Actinomycetota bacterium, assembly GCA_036260375.1. Classification (GTDB taxonomy): domain Bacteria; phylum Actinomycetota; class CADDZG01; order CADDZG01; family WHSQ01; genus DASZZZ01. The sequence continues at coordinate 19,502 of DASZZZ010000079.1, read as the reverse complement.
GGGACGCGCGCGCCCACGACCAGGACGCGTTCCTCAACGCCGACGACACCGGCCCCCACACGCCCGGGATGGACGCCGAGTGCGCGCGCTGGCTCGCGGAGGAGGCGCCCGTCGCGGGCGTCGGCGTCGAGACCGTCGGGACCGACGCCGGCGCCGCGCACTCGTTCGAGCCGGCGTTCCCGTGCCACCACTTCGTGCTCGGCGCCGGCAAGCTCGGGCTGACGCAGCTCGCGAACCTCGGTCGCCTGCCGCCGACCGGCGCCGTGCTCGTCGTCGCTCCGCTCAAGATCGAGGGCGGATCCGGGAGCCCCGCGCGCGCCCTCGCGTTCGTCGCCCGCTGAGCCAGGTGCAGGTCCGCCGCCGCCGGGGAACGATGGGCCGGACCGACGACGGCGAGGAGGCGACGTGGAAGACGCGATCGTGTGCGGCGGCGGCCCCGCGGGGCTGGCGGCCGCGACGTGGCTCGGGCGCTACCGGCGCTCGACCCTCCTGCTCGACGCCGGACGCCAGCGCAACCTGCCCGCGCGCGCCGCGCACGGGTACCTGACGCAGGACGGCGCGCCGCCGGAGCAGCTGCTGGCGGCCGCGATGACCGACCTCAAGCGCTACGAGAGCGTCCGCATCGAACGCACCGACGCCGACGACGTCGGGCGCGACGACGGCGTCTTCGTGGTGACGACGCGCCACGGCGAGCACCGCGCCAGGCGGCTCCTGCTGGCGACCGGAGTCGACGACGTCTTTCCCGACGTCGACGGCTTCGCCGACCTCTACGGCACCGCGGTGTTCCACTGTCCCTGTTGCGACGGCTACGAGGCGCGCGGGCAACGCGTCGTCGCGATCGGGTGGGGGGAGCACACCGCGGGCTACGCGCTCGATCTCCTCGACTGGGGGGCCGAGGTGACGCTCGTGACCAACGGCGAGACGTTCGAGGGCGACGAGGCGTGCCGCGCCGCGCTCGACCGCAACGACGTCGAGCTGATCGAGGACGACGTCGCGCGGCTGTGCCGCGACGGGCACGAGATGACCGGCGTGGAGCTCGCGTCCGGGCGCACGCTCGAGGCGGCGATGGCGTTCTTCTCGATCGAGCACCGTCCCCGGACCGGGCTCGCGCGCGCCCTCGGCTGCGAGCTCGACGACGACGGCTACGTCGCGGTCGACTCGCACGGGCTCACGTCGGTGCCCGGCGTCTATGCGGCGGGCGACGTCACGCCCGGCGAGCAGCTGATCCAGGTCGCCGCGGCCGAGGGCGCGGTCGCCGGAATCGCATGCGCGATGTCGCTGCGGGGCCACGATCCCGTGCCGGGCGCGATCGAGCCGGGCCCGGATCCGGATCGCGAGCTAAGCGTCGCGGCCGAAGAGGTGTCGCTCGGCTCGACGCTGCACGAAGGAGGCTAGGGAGTGGACGCAAAGCTGCTTCGCATCTACCTGAACGACCACCTCGCGACCGCGGTCGCCGGGCGCGAGCTCGCGGGCCGCGCGCGCCGGAGCAACCAGGGGAGCGACTTCGGCCCGTTTCTCGGCCGCGTCCAGGCCGAGCTCGACGACCACCGCGCTCAGCTCGAGGCCGTGATGGAGCGCCTCGGGGTGCGCAAGGACCCGGTCAAGCCCGCTGCCGGATGGCTGTTCGAGAAGGTCGGACGCCTCAAGCTGAACGGCCGCGTGCGCGGCTACTCACCGCTGAGCCGCGTGCTGGAGCTCGAGGGTCTCGCGATCGTGTCGCAGGGGCACGCGTCGCTGTGGACGACGCTCGCCGCGGTCGTCGGAGACGACGCGCGTGTCGGCGACGTCGACCTCGGCGCGCTCGCTGCGCGCGCCGAGGAGCTGCACGCCGAGCTCGGCGACGCGCGCCTGCGGGCGGCGCGCTCTGCGCTCGCGTAGGTCAGCGCCGGTCGCGCGCCCACGCGAGGAGCTCGTCCGCGTCCATGTAGTTGAGGATGCGTTCGCGCGGGATGCCCGCGTCGATCGCCGTGGCGAGCCCGAGGTCGACGAAGCGAAGCTCCGCCTCGTCGTGCGCGTCGGTCCCGATCGAGATCCACACGCCGGCCTCGGCGGCGAGCCGTGCGAGGTCGACGTCGACGTCCTGGCGGTTGGGATGGCAGTCGATCTCGATCGCCTTGCCGTGGTCGCGCGCCGCGGCGAAGACGCGCTCCCAGTCCGCGTGCAGGCCGACGCGCCGGTCGTACATCCGACAGCGCGGGTGCCCGAGGACGTGGAAGCCGCGCGCCGACAGCGCCGCGACGTAGCGCGCGGTCTGGTCGCCGTCGACGCGCAGCTGTGAGTGGAACGAGCCGAGCACGACGTCGAGACGCGCGAGGAACGCGGCGTCCATGTCGGGCTCTCCGGTCACGGAGAGGTTCGTCTCGAGCCCGTGCAGGACGCGGAAGCCGTCGCCGGCGAGCTGCGCGTTGACGGCCGCGATCTCGGTCCCCTGCGCGTCGACGCGGGCCTCGTCCATGCCGTTCGCGATCTTGAGGCCGCCGGAGTGATCGGTCACGACCGCGTGGCGATGACCGAGCGCGATCGACGCGCGCGCCATCTCGGCGACCGACGCGTGGCCGTCGCTGTGGTGCGTGTGCATCTGGTGGTCGCCGCGCAGCTCGGCGCGCCACTCCGGATGCGCGCGCACGGTCGCGCGCGCCGCGGCGAAGGTCGAGAAGCCGGCGCGCTCGGGCGGGGGCTCGGGGACTTCCGGCGGGTCCTCGAGCCAGCCGCCGATGCGGGCCGCGAGCCGGTCGCCGACCCCGGGCAGCACCGTGAGCGGATGGCCGGCCTCGACGACGTCGGACGCCTCCTCGGGCCACGTGATCGCATGGTGCGCGGCGCGCCGGTAGGCGCGCGCCCGATGCCCCTCGGCGCGGGCCGCCACTCCCGACAGCAGCTCCGCGATCTCGCCGTTGGCTAGCGTCACGGGGCGACCCTACGCGCCATCCCATGCGGCCGGGGAGCGCGCCGCCCGCGTCCGTCCCCCGCGCCCTAGGGCGCCGGCGCCGCTCGAATCGGATCGAAGGCCTGCGCGCCGCAGGAATGTGCCCGAAATGCGCCAACCGTGAAGGCTCAACGCCACCGCACGGAAGCGAGGGATCGGCATGAAGGCGTCGCCCGTTCGTCTGCTCCTCGTCGTCGCGCTCCTCGCCGGCGCCCTCGCCGCGGTCCCCGCCGGGGCCGCGCCCCGCGCCAGCCGCGGCGACGGCGGTGACGGCCGCGAGTCGCACGCGACCGCGTCGCGTGGCTTCGAGCGCGACGGCGCCCGGCTAGTACGGCTCGCCGGAGGGGCGTTCGACCCCGTGGCCGAGCGCGCACCGCTCGAGTTGCCCGCGGCCGCGGAGCCGGCGTCCGGGGGGCCGGTCTACTGGCTCGCCCAGGTCGGCCGCGACGTCGGGGCGGCCGACCGCGCGCTGCGAAGCGCGGGCGCTCTCGTCGCCGGCTACGTCCCCGACCGCACGTTCCTCGTGCGCGCGACCCCCGACCAGCGCGCCGCGTTCGAGGCCTCGGGCGCGTTCCGGTGGACGGGCCTGTACCAGCCGGGCATGAAGCTCGCGCCCTCCGTCGCCGGCGCGCCCGGGCTCCTCGACCTCGGCGGGACACGGACGTATCGCGTGTTCCTGTTCTCACAGGAGCCGCGGCCCGCCGCGGCGCGCGCCGCGATCGCGGCGATCGACGGCGTCGAGGTGTTGCGCGGCGGGTCCGACGACGTCCTGCTCGTGCGCGCGACGAGCGCCCAGGTCCCCGCGATCGCGGCCGTGCCGGCGGTCGAGTGGGTCGGCGTCCTGCCGCGCGCGGTCCCGCTCAACATGAACGCCCGCTGGGTCGTCGACACCGGCGTGCGCGACGTCCAGAACGCGATCCTGCCCGACCGTCTGGACGGCAGCGGCCAGACCGCGGGCGTCGCGGACACCGCGATCAACTACGTCACCGACCCCAACGACAAGGCGCAGGCGTACTTCCGCGACTGCGCGTCGGGGAGCCTCGACTGCAAGCTCGCCGACTACACGCAGGCGACGTCGGGCACCGGGGCCGAGGCGATGGAGAACGTACAGGACAACGGCACGAACCATCGCAAGATGGCGGCGTACTTCGACCTCGGCGGCTCGGGGACGCGCCCGCCCGACGCCGGCTCGCACGGCACGCACGTCGGGGGCTCGGTCACCGGCGACCTGCGCGGCGACGGCTCGTGGCAGCGCGCCGACGGGATGGCGCCCGCGGCGCGCCTCGTGCACCAGAACATCTCCGACACCGGCGGAGGGCTCGCGCTCCCGGCCGACACCTACGAGCTCCTGAGCCAGTCGTACCGGCCGCGCGACCCCGCGTCGGTCCCGGAGACGTGGACGCCCGCGGACTACGCGCGGTACCGGCCGAACGAGGACGCGCGCACGCACAACAACTCCTACGGGCTCATCGTCCCGATCATCGACCCTGGCGACGCGGCGCGCTTCGACCAGTTCGTGTGGGACCACGAGGACATGGTCCCGGTGATCTCGGCCGGCAACGATGGCCCGGCCCCCGGGACGGTCGGCTCGCCGTCGGTCGCCAAGAACACGTTCAGCAGCGGCGCGTCCGCCAACGGACGCCAGCCGATGGCGTCGATCGACTCGATGGCGGTGTTCTCGAGCCACGGCCCGACCGCCGACGGCCGCTACGGCGTCACGGTCGCGACGCCCGGCCAGATCGTGATCTCGGCGCGCGGCGGCGGCGCCGACGAGCAGCACACGCTGCAGGGCACGTCGATGTCGGCGCCGGTGCTCACGGGCGTCGCGACGCTCGTGCGGCAGTACTTCTACGACGGGTGGGGGCCCGCGGGGGGCAAGGGACACGCGGGCGGAGCGGCCACGGTCGCGAACCGTCACAACCCGTCGGCCGCGCTCGTCAAGGCCACCGTCGTCAACGGCGCCGAGCGCATGCGCGGCTGGTACACCGGCACCGACGGCTCGCAGCGCGCGATGGACGGGCAGTGGCCGAGCGCGGGCCAGGGCTTCGGACGCGTGAACCTCGACAACTCGCTGTTCTTCCAGGGCGACGACGTGAGCAACTGGTATCACGACGTGTGGCGCGCCGACGACGAGGCGTTCGACTTCCCGGCCGAGGGCGCGCAGGAGCGCAGCTACACGGTCGACGTCGCCGCCGGCAAGCCGTTCGACGTCACGCTCGCGTGGACCGACGCGCCGAGTCTGCTCCCGGCGGGCTCGCCGGCGATCGTCAACAACCTCGACCTCGTCGTCACCGGTCCCGGCGGCACGACCTACGTCGGCAACAACTTCAACACCGAGACCAACCCGCAGGCCGAGGTCGCGACGACGAACCCCGGCCCCGCGCCTCCGGACACCAACAACGTCGAGGAGCGCGTGCGGATCGCGCAGCCCGCGGCGGGCACCTACACGATCACGGTGCGCGCGCCGGAGACGTTCGACGGACCGCAGGGCTTCGCGCTCGCGGCGAGCGGCGCGTTCACGGGGACGGGCGCGCCGGCGCGCGGGGCGGGCCTGCTCCCCGACGAGCCCGGGGCGCCGGAGATCTCGGACGTGCGCGTCGAGCGCGTCACGCACGACACCGCGTGGGTCCGCTGGCGCACCGACGAGCCGACCACAGGCGAGGTCGTCGCGAGCGGCGGTGGCGACACGCTCACGTTCGTCGACCACTACAACACCGGCCCCGACGGCTATCCGTGCTACGGCTCGGGCCCGACGGAGACGAGCGAGGAGTACGCGAACAGGCCGGCGCTCGGGACACGGCACGAGGCGCGACTGACGTGTCTCGAGCCGAACACGACGTACGCGCTCACGGTGAGCGCGTCCGACCGCGCCGGCGCGACCGACTCCGCGCCGGCGCCCGGCATCGACACGGGGGCCGCGATGTTCGGCGCGCGCGCCGACGACACCGGTCAGCTGCGCCAGGGAGCGCCCCAGTGGAGAGACGCGACGCAGCTCTACACCGGGCGGTTCGCGCCCGACGACGAGACGCTCGGCGCGTTCATGTTCCGGCTCCCGAGCTCGGTCGACCCCGCACGCGTGATGGGGGCCGCGGTGCGGCTCGAGAGCTACCACGACATCACCAACACCTACACGGACGACTCGCGCCTCGTGGTCGACCTGCTCGACGAGGCCGTCGAGCCGGAGTGGGGCACGCAGACGTACGAGGAGATACGCGCCGCGCCGATGCTCGCGCGGCTCAACCCGGAGATGGCCGACCGCGAGGGCGGGCTGACTCCGTACACGTACTCGTTCGACTGCCGCGAGGTGTCGGATCTGCGCGCGACGCTCGCCGACGACGGACAGCGCAAGGCCGCGTTCCGCGCGTTGAACCTGAGCGCCGCGAACGAGTCGTTGTTCTCGTACGACTTCGGCTTCAACCGCAGGTCGCGCGGCCCCCAGAACCGTCCGCAGCTGGTGCTGTACATGAGCGACGCGAAGGGACGCATCCTCGATCCCGATCAGTGCGACCAGACGCTGCCTGCGCCGGCGATATCGAAGGTGCGCGTGGCGCCGGGGCTCGACGACACGTCGACGACGGTGAGCTGGCGCACCGACGTCGACTCCGACTCGACAGTGCTGTTCCGCGAGCAGGGGACCGACGCGTGGACGCAGGTCGGCTCGCCCGTACGCACGACGCACCACATGGTGACGGTGCGCGACCTCGACCCGAACGCCGACTACGAGTTCGCGGTCCGGTCCGAGACGTGCAACGGCAAGGTGACGACCGACGCGAACGGCGGCGCGGGCTACTCCTTGTTCCTGTTCGAGGGCGACGCGGGCCAGCGTAACGAGATCGCGAGCTACGGCTTCGAGTCGGGCGACCAGGGGTGGACGACCGAGAGCAGCTCGTCGAACCCCGCCGCGGTCCCGTGGACGCGCAGCGGACCGGGACACGAGTCCGCGTTCGCATGGCGCCTCGAGCCGTACACCGACGACGAGGACGAGCGGCTGATCTCACCCACGGTGACGCACCCCGGCGGCACGTTCTCGGTTCGGTTCTGGCTCGCGCGCGATCTCGAGGACGACTTCGACTACGTCCACGTCGAGTGGTCGAGTGACGGCTCCAACTGGACGCGCGCGGGATCGTTCACGTCGATCAACGACTCCTATCCCGAGTTCGGACGCGAGGAGGTGCGCTTCTCGGCCCCCGCGGGCGACGTACGCGTGCGGTTCCGCTTCGTGAGCGACGCGCTCATCTCGTCGCCGCTGTTCACGGGGGCCGCGGTCGACGACGTGTCGTTCGCATACGTGACCGGGGACGCGCCCGGAGACGAGCGGCTCACCGAGGGCGCGCCGGCACCGTCGGCGGGCGCGACGAACCTCGACCCTCCGGCGACGCGCCGGCGTCCGACCGAGGCCGACCTCGACGCGGGAACCGCGACGTGCGCGCCGTTCGCGCTCGGCCGTCAGAAGCGTCCGGGGGTGCGGCTCGCGGTGTCGGACCGGACGCCCGAGCGAGGGGAGCGCGTGACGTTCAAGGTGCGACTCCACGCGTGCAGGCGCAACGAGAACCACGCGGCCGCGCTCGCCGGCACCGACGTCGTGCTCCAGCGAAGGATCGACGCCGAATGGCGGCGCCAGGGCCGCAAGACGCTCGACGCGCAGTGCAAGGCGCGCTTCTCGCAGGCCGCCGACTACGACCGCGGCCGGTTCCGCGCGGTGTGGCCGAAGCAGCTGCAGGACTACCGCAAGGGGCGGTCGAGGATCAGGACGATAGAGCCGCACGCATGACGGTAGCCGGGCGCGGCACGATCCGTTGGATGCGTCCCGACGACACGAAGTAGAGCCACCCGCGCGGTCCCTTCGACACGCTGAAGACGTGGTCGGTGTCGTGGACGACGCGATGTGCGCGCACGCGCGCGTCGGTGCCGGTGCCGGCGACGTCGAAACGGTGGATGCGTCCGTACAGGTAGTCGCCGGCGTAGAGGTCGCCGGAGAGCTCGTCCATGCGGCCCTCGTACCACCACGCGTCGGTCGGCGCGACGACCTCGGGCCACAGGAACAGCGGCGCGACGGGATCGTCGCCCGACGGGGGACGCGGGGAGGGGCACGGGCTGTCGGGGCCGTGGCCGAAGTTGCGGCCGCGCGCGACGAGGTTTAGCTCGTCGTCGCAGCCGGGGCCGTTCTCGGTGAGGAACACGTCGGTGGTCCCGGGGCGCGCGGCGAGCCCGAACGGGTTGCGATGTCCGTAGGACCACACCGGGCCGGGCGTGCCGTCTGGCAGCAGCGGGTTGTCGGCCGGCACGCTGCCGTCCGGGTGAAGACGCAGGACCTTGCCCTGGCGGCTCGACGGGTCCTGCGCGAGCGCGGCGTCCTGGTTGTCGCCCACTGCGACGAAGAGCTTCCCGTCCGAGAACGCGAGCTGCCCGCCCTGGTGGAAGTTGCCGACGCCGAGGCCCGTGACGACCGGCGTCGGGCTCTCGCATCGGTTGCGCCGGACGGTGAAGCGCACGACGCGGTTCTCGAGCGGGTCCCTCTTCGTGAAGAAGACGTAGAGGTGACGGTCGGCGCGGAAGGCGGGCGAGACCGCGATGCCGAGCCCCCCGCGGTCGTTGGTCGCGTCGACATCGAGGTCGACGCACGGCCTGCGCAGGAGCCTCGTTCCGACGAGCACGCGCACCTTGCCGGTGTCGAGCTCGGTGAAGAAGACCTTGTCCGTGCCGGGGACCCACGCCATGTCGACCGGCCGGTGCAGCCCGCGCGCATAGGTCTCGACGCGCGTCCCGCGGGGGAGCGCGTGCGCGGGGGCCGCGGCGACCGCGACCGAGACGACTGCCGCGGCGCACACTGTGCGCGTCAGGGACAGGTGGATCCGGAGCATCTGCGGTACCTCCTCATCTGGTCGGCCAGCGCGTCGACGGCCGGGTCGTTGGTCGGGTCGTCGTCCGCGAGGACGTTGTCGAGCTCGTGCGGGTCGGTCCGCAGGTCGTAGTGCTCCCGGAACACGACGCCGGACTCGAACCACTGCGTGAAGACGTAGTCGTGCGTCCGGATCGACGCCCAGCTCCGGATCGGGCGGCGCTTGCCCCGGTACTCGAGCAGCAGGTGTGCGCGCGCGTGGCCGTCGAGGAGCGTGCGACCGTCGACGGTGGCCGGCAGCGGCAGTCCCGCCGCGCCCAGCACCGTCGGCGCGATGTCGACGTTGGCGACGAGACGCTCGTCGACGACACCGGCGTCGACGCGTCCGGGCCACCGGAGCGCGAACGGGAGGCGCACGGACTCGTCGTACGGCAGCCGCTTGCGCTGGTAGCCGTGCTCGCCCCACAAGAACCCGTTGTCGGACACGAACACGGCGAGCGTGCGGGACGTCTCGTCGAGCTCGTCGAGCGTTCGAAACACGCGGCCGACGAGGTCATCGGCCGACATGAGCGTGCGTAGCTGCGCGGCCCTCGTGCGCGCGACGCGCTCCGGTTCCTTCTTGCTCACGAGGAACGGGGGCTTGTCGGCGACGTCGGCCTCGGCGGTCGCGGGCCCGGGCGTCCACTCGGGCACGGGCGCGTCCGCGTAGCGCCGGGACGGCTCGCGCGGCGCGTGCGGCGCGTTCACCGCGAGGTACAGGAACCACGGACGCGCGTCGGTGCCCTCGAAGTCGCGCAGCACGTCGACCGAGCGCGCGCCCATGAACGACGTCGAGTAGCGCGACACGACGCGCACGGCTCCGTCGACGTTCGCCTTGAAGTCGCGGTAGCCGCCGCCCGCCGTGGTCGCCCAGCGGTCGAAGTACGGCGGCGCGGTCGTCGATGGCCACCCGTTCAGGTACTTGCCGACGATCGCGGTGCGGTATCCCGCGTCGTGCAGGTGGCGTTGCATGGTGGCGGCCTGCGGCAGGTCCGTCGCTTGCGCGTTCGACGTGACGCCGTGGTTGTGCTCGTACATGCCCGTGAAGATCGACGTCCGGGACGGGCAGCACAACGGGGTGGTCGCGAACGCGTTCGGAAAGCTCGTGCCCTCGGCCCAGAAGCGGGCGTGTGTCTCGGGCATGACCTCGAGGGTTCCGAGCGCCCGCTGGTCGTCGGTGACGATCACGAGGACGTTGGGCCGGGGCGCGCCCTCGGCGGCGCGGGCGCGCATCCCGGTGCCCGCCGCGACGGTGGTCGTAGCCCCCGTGAGCGTCGCCAGTGCCACCGCGATCGCGAGCGACCGCCGCCTTGCGTCGCTGTATGAGGTGATCGTCACCGTCGTCCGCCTTCCCACTCGTCCACTGCCATCCTCAGGCCCGCGTCAAGCGTGGCGAGCGCGACCGCGCACGTCTGTTCGCGCCGTGACAGCCGGCGCGTCGTCAGCGGGACGTTCGAACGGTGGAAGACGTGCAATCCGCGCCTCCTGGCAAGGCCGAACCGTATGCAACCGGTCCACGAGGGACTGCAACGTCAGGAGAGAACCACATGAAGCTTTCGAAGAAGGCGGGCGGAGTCGTCGTCGCAGGCGTTCTCGCCGCGACCGCAGCGCTGTCCGCATCCGGCGCGACCGCCCAGGGCGCGCGCTACCGCGCCGACCTTCGGCCCGTGCCGCACGCGGCGAGCGCCGACGCCGGTTCGAACGTCACCGGCACCGCGATCGTGAGTCGCGTCGCGAGCCGCGTGTCGGTCCGGCTGAACGCGCGCGGGCTGACCCCCGGGCTGCCGCATGCGATGCACATCCACGGCGAGCTCAAGGCGCGCAACGAGTGTCCGCCGGCGCGCGCCGACGTCAACGACCAGGTCAGCAGCACGGACCCGGGCACGCCCGACGGTCTCGTGTCGCTGGGCGAGGGGTTCCCGTTCTACGGGCCGGTCCAGGTGTCGTTCACGACGAGCGGCGACACGAGTGACGCGAGCGCGTTGGCACTCGACCGCTTCCCGGTCGCCCAGGCCGACGGCGACCTCTCGTACGAGCGCCGCATCATGGTGCCGCACAAGATCGCCGCGAAGACCGGCAAGCTGCACGTCGTCGTGCACGGAGTCGACCTCGACGGCGACGGCGCCTACTCGAACCTCCAGGAGGCGACGCTCCCGGTAGCCTGCGGCGAGCTGAACCACACGCCGTAACGAACGCTCGTCACCAAGCCGTTCGGAGGGCCCGCGCAGCAGCGGGCCCTCCGCGCGCGTCTAGACGGGCGTCTCCGGCTCGTCCAGCTCGGCCGGCACTTCGACCCGCCCGACGCCTCGCTCCTGAACCGTCATCCAGATCGCGATGTCGAGGATGCGAAGCAACGAGAGCTCAGACGTGTCGACGCCCGGTGGCCGCAAGCGGATCTCGATACGGGCACGAAGCTCGGCGTCCTGCAACGTCTTGCCCAGCGGCTCCCAGAACGACGACGTCCGCCCGTCGAAGAAGGCGCTGACGTTCTTGTCGAGGATGGGCATGAGATTGGGACGCTTTCGGGCCATGAGCTTCGATGCGCGCACATGTCCGATGTTCCTTACGTCCATGAGGAGTTTCCACAGCGCGTTCGCGTCCTCGTACGCCTGCGACTGAAGCTGCCAGAGATGTAGCTGCGGACTGAGCTTGTGCAGACACGACGCGATCCTTGGGCGCAGCTCCATCAGGCATCTATAGGTCATCGGCCCGATCGGCGCGCTCAGGAAGTTGAGCGCGAGGACGTCGTCGTTCGTCAGCTCGTTATGCGGGTTCTCGCCGGCGGTGTCGAACGAGAACGCCGCGAACGGCTCGCGCGGGTCCAGGTAGCGCTCGACTCGTTCGACGGCGTGCTCGTCCGCCAGCAGCTCTTCGATGCGCTGCCGGTACAAGCCGGGGTCGCCCGCCCGGTTCCCCATCGCGGCGAGTGTACGTCCCGGTCGGCTCGTCCGGCACGCGCGCCCGGGTGGCGCGCATCGCCCGCGTTAGACGACGGCTGAAGAGACGCTCCTAGAAGTCCCCGCCGCCGAAGTCCCCGCCGCCGAAGTCGCCTCCGCCGAAGTCGGCGCCGAAGTCGCCCATGTCGCCGCCCTCGCCCGCGCCCGCGTCGCCGTACCCGAACCCGCCCATGCCCCAACCGAACGGCCCGAAGCCGAAGCCGCCGCCGAGCATCGAGCCGAGCAACAGGCCGGGCAGCAGCCCGCCGAACCCCCCGTAGTAGCCGCCGAGCCACGGCCCGTAGTAGCCGGGCGCGTTGAAGAACGGCGTCATCGCGCCGCCGACCATGACCTCGCGCGTCATCGGCTCCTCGCCGGCCCGCACGCGCCGGGCGTCGTCGGCGCACGCCGGAACCGCGCGTGGAGCGCCGCCCGGGGGCGCCCACTCGACGTCGACGACGCTCGGTCCGTGGCGGGGATCGAAAAAGCACGGAGCGAGGCGCTGCGGCATGCGCTCGCCGTTCAGGGCGGCGCGTGCGCACACGAGCTCGTAGCGGCCTTCCTCCAGAATCGAGGTGACGCGCGCGACCTCGTCGAGCGAACGCACCCGGTCGAGCTCGGCCGTCGCCGACTCGTACGCCGACAGCGCCTTGACGTAGTGCCGCTTCGCGGCCGGATCGGCGTCGGGCATCTCGACGTCGACGTCGAGCGCGCGCAGGTCCTCGCCGAGCGCGACGAGGTCCTCGAGCGCGGTCTCGCGCACCTCCTCGAGCTGGCGCGCGTGCTCCTCTCGCTCGCGTCGGCGACGGCGTGCCGCGCTGAGCGCGAAGAAGCCGAGCCCGCCGAGCAAGAGCAGCGGCAGGAGGCCGAAGCCGAACGCGCTGCCGCCCTCGTCGCCCGACGCCTCGCCGGTGGCCTCGGCGTCGAGCCCCTCGACGAGGGCGAGCAGGACGGTTCCGGCGCTCTCGCCCTGGTTCTCCTCGACCGCTTCGCTCGCGATGCTCGGCACGACGCCGGGCGCGAACTCGGTCGAGCCCGCACGCAACGAGTTGCCCGCGACGACGACGTAGGTCCCGTCGCGGCCGAGCTCGTCGTGGAGCGTCTCGATGAGCGCGTCGACGCTGCCCCCGGTCGCGTCGACGGCGTCCTCGGGCAGCACGGCGACGTACACGGGCCCGGCCTGCGACGATCGGATGGCGTCGCGCACCTCCTCGGCGTCCGAGGCGCTCAGCTGCTCCGACGCGTCGGGGTGGACGTAGACCGGATCCGTCGCGAGCGCGTCGACGGCCTCGTCCACGACCGAGGTCGTCGTCTGCGCGCCGGCGGGCGGCGCCGTCAGGAGGAGCGCGCCGAGCACGGCGGCCAGTGCCGCAGTTTGTCGGTTGGTCCGCATGGATAAGGTTGTATACCCGTCCGGGAAATACGTAACGGGAGCGTGACCATGACCTTGATGCGCCGGCTGGCGAACATCTTCAGAGCGAAGGCGAGCCGGGCCCTCGACAAGGCCGAGGACCCGCGCGAGTCGCTCGACTACTCGTACGAGCGCCAGCTCGAGATGCTGCAGCAGATGCGGCGCGGCGTCACCGACGTCGCCACCGCCCGCAAGCGCCTCGAGCTCCAGGCGGAGCAGGCGCGCGACCGGGGCGAGAAGCTCGAGGACCAGGCGAAGCGGGCGCTGGAGCAGGGGCGCGAGGACCTCGCGCGCGAGGCGCTGATCCGTCGCGAGGCCGTCGTCGCGCAGCTCAAGGACCTCAAGACGCAGCACGAGCAGCTCCGCCAGCAGGAGGAGAAGCTCGTCGCGGCGGCGCAGCGGCTCGAGGCCAAGGTGCAGGCGTTCAAGACCCGCAAGGAGACGATGAAGGCGAGCTACACCGCGGCCGAGGCGGAGACGCGCGTCAACGAGGCGGTCACGGGGCTGTCGGAGGAGATGGGCGACGTCGGGCTCGCGATCGAACGGGCGGAGGACAAGATCGCCCAGCTGCAGTCGCGCAGCGCGGCGATCGACGCGCTCGTCGAGTCGGGCGCGCTCGAGGACCACACCGGCACGACCGACCCGATCGAGGCCGAGCTCGAGCGCACCGCGTCGAAGGGCAACGTCGACAACGAGCTCGAGCGCCTCAAGCACGAGCTCGGGTCGGGATCCGGCCCCGCGCTGCGGTCGGGACGGGAGGAGTCGCAGTGATCGTGCGCGTGATGGGCGAGGGCCAGTTCGAGGTCGACGACGGTCACCTCGACGCCCTCAACGAGCTCGACCAGGGCCTCGTCGACGCGCTCGAGGCGGGCGACGAGCAGACCTTCCGCAGCGCCCTGCTCGACCTCGTGCGCGCGGTCACTGAGTCCGGCCGCCGCATGCCCGACGACTTCCTCGGCCCGTCCGACTACGTCCTGCCGTCGAGCGACGCGTCGCTCGAGGAGGTGCGGGAGCTGCTGGGCGAGGAGGGCCTGCTCCCGGGCTGACCCCGCTGTTGTTCAAGATTCTGTAGTCGCAGAGCGAGTCGGGGAGCGTGCGCGGGGCTGAGCGACGCGAATATGTCGATACCAGTGGATAGGTGTGTCGAGGCCAGGATGGGGAGACAGACGTAGCTGGGGGACTCAATATGCTTAGCACCGCGGAAGCGCTACTCGGAATTTCGCGACATCTCGCCATGTACGCGCTTGGGCCGGAGCGAGCCGCGCTCGGAAACCTTGAGTTCGCGGGTTCGACTCTGGAGATGGCGGTCCGGTTGCGCGGAAGCGGCGTGTCGACCGGGGCGCGGGTACGTGCAATAGCTCAGAGCGCGGGCATTCCGGCCCACACCTTGCGTCAGATACTCATCACGCTCGAGACTCTCAATTGGATGCAGTGTGAATGGCAAGAGAAGTCGCTATTGCGTGTTAGCGAGAAGATCCCCCCGATGGAGGAACTAGTGACCAGCGCGGACGCGCTCCTTCAAATGGCGTCTCCCGAGGCAGTCGAGATCGCGATACTGCGCTTGCTTGATGCAACGACCGTCGTCCCCATCACCGTACGTCGGGCTCTCGACATCGGATCGTCCGTCGCGTCTGAAGGGGAAGCACAACGAGCGTTGGATCTTCTTGGAAGCCTCAACTTGGTGCACATTGCGCAAAGCGCAGATGGCCATCGCGTCGTCTTCAATCCGAACGTGTGGGCGAGTGATGCCGATCACAGCGCCGCGGCCCTCAAGTGCGAGGATGGAGCCGTTCATGCGGCTGTCAGTGGACTCATTGAAGAGATCACCGCAACGCCAGGACTTCCTGAGCAAGCGGTGACATCAACGGAGCCAAAGTGGGTTCATTTTGCCGTGGCTCATAACCTTGTGCAGCGATCGCTCGTGCGAACAAGCGATGGTGACGAGAAGTCGTTTCTTTTCACGCCTCATATGTCGCGAAACGCGTTTGAAGCACCGTCTGGCGCAGATCCATCTGGGCACGTGCGACAGCTGATCGGGTCCATGGTGTACGCGCAGCGATTCGCTCATTTCCGACTTTGGGGTCCGAAGACATTCTTGCGTGCGCTAATTCGCGATGGCGAAGCTGGAGACGTTCCCAACATCCGTACCGATTACCCAATGTTGGAGACGGCAGGAATCGTGAGGGTGGAGCCAGCGCGTCGTGCCTATAAGCTCGTGCTCCTGCAGGCTGATGTTGCTGAGAGAGCACTTGAGTTTTGGCGACAGGCTGACCGGTCAGAGGAGATCGGCAGTGCCAGCGCGCTGGGACAGCAACGAGATTACGTCCACCCCGAACAGGAGCGAGCCCGTCTCGGGAAGCTCCCTGAGGCGTCAAGTGAGACGGAGAGACTGTTGGCAGCTCTCCGAGAGACGGCTGGACGTCGCGAGTATGGCTCATAAAAAGAAGGTCTCGACAGGAATCGAGCTCGAATACCGCGTCGCGCGCATCGAGTTCGCCGAGGGTGCGTTTGCTCGTACGCAAGTGCCGGCGATTCTTCCAGGAGCGGCGGACGCCGATGTGTTGACAGACATCGACGTCCTGAGCCTTGAGTGGGACGCGCGTTTGCGAGAAACGCGAACGATCTTCGAATGCAAGTCAACGCGGGGGCAGAGTGGCGAGGCCGACAGGCTGCTGTGGCTGTCAGGCTTCCAAAAGCTCCTACGCTCCGAGAGAGCGATCCTCGTCCGACGGACCGTTACAACAAGGGGGCGCCGAGTGGCCGCCGCGTTGGATGTCACAACGTTCGACGCCGCGACGCTTCAGCGTCGTGAAACGGAGCACGCGTGGCTCCCTCCACGGTTTGCGCACCTCGGTGGCGAACGGTGCGGTTGGGCCGAGAAACGTGCGGCAACTCAATTCAAGGCTCTCGGGGAGTTCTCCCCGCGTCTCGGTTTTGCGCTGTGGCATGAGGCACTCTTGGCTCCGCCGCACCGGATTCTCGGGCCGCTCGTCACTTTGCGCAAGACCGTGGAACGTATGGCGGTCCTTCCGGATCCAGCTGGGCAGATCGTTGCCTACCATGCCTTACTGAACCTGGTGCTAGCTGTAGTCCGAGCGGCTTCCCGTCTCGACGAAGTATCGTCCACGGAACTCGGTCAGTTGCTTGAAATCGGCATGATGACTGGCGACCCAAATGACAAGCACGTGCTGCGCATACTGGCCGTCGCGGATGCATTCTTTCGTAGTCAGGTCGAGACGATACACAGTGAATATGTCGCCGCGGGTGCAGAGCGCCTCCCTGTGAACCTGCAATCAGCGCTGGATGGAGTCGCCGTCACGCCGGGGTGGTTGCCACGCGTCGTCGACTTAGCCGAGCGATACAGAGGTAACGCGCACGTAGCGCGAACGCTTCCTCAAACCGTCGAGCTTGCCTGCTTTGATGCCCTTCTGGGCGGTGACGCATGGACGGCACCCGCATTCGATCACTTGTTCACACGAGAGCATAGACAGCTGCTCGACGTCACTCTTGATGCCATGCAAACTATTGGGGGAGCGACCATTTGCGATAGGGCGGCAGAGGTTCTTCAGTTGTCCTTTGATCGATCGGCACCTGCACTGCCAGAGCGAAGAACGCCGTACTCGGCAAGTGGTGATCCCCACTCCATGAAGGAACCCTCATCGCCACGCTCGGAGGAGCGACTCTTCGCGCCTGACTGAGATCCTAAGTGTGCACCTAACGGCACTTCGACTCGGATACCGAGGCCACGCAGCAGTAGTGTGGCGTTCTACCGCACGTCGTGCCGTTAGGGTTGCGCGCGTCGACGTCTAGCGGGGAGGGTCCCGGCCCATGGCCCACAAGGTGAGAGCAGTCGTGGCGCGCGCCAAGGGCGAGCCGGTCGAGGTGACCGACATCCTCGTGCCCGAGCCCGGCCCCGGAGAGGCGCTCGTCGCCGTCCGGTCGTGCGGCGTCTGCCACACCGACCTCCACTACCGCGAGGGCGCGGTCAACGACGAATTCCCGTTCCTGCTCGGCCACGAGGCCGCCGGCGTCGTAGAGGCGGTCGGCGACGGGGTCGACGACGTCGCGGTCGGCGACTTCGTCGTGCTCGCGTGGCGCGCACCGTGCGGGACGTGCCGCTCGTGCCTGCGCGGGCGGCCGTGGTACTGCTTCGCGAGCCGCAACGCCGAGCAGCCGATGACGCTCGAGGACGGCACGCCGTTGAGCCCCGCGCTCGGGATCGGCGCGTTCGCCGAGAAGACCCTCGTCGCGTCGGGTCAGGCGGTCAAGGTGAACCCGAAGGCGGCCCCCGAGCCCGCGGGCCTCATCGGCTGCGGGATCATGGCCGGCTTCGGCGCCGCGGTGAACACCGGCAACGTGACGCGCGGCGACACGGTCGCGGTGTTCGGCTGCGGGGGAGTGGGCGACGCGGCGATCGCCGCGTCCGTCCTCGCCGGCGCGCGCAAGGTCATCGCTATCGACCTCGACGCGCGCAAGCTCGAGTGGGCCAAGGAGTTCGGCGCCACCGACGTCGTGAACGCAAGTGAGACCGATCCCGTCGACGCCGTGCGCGCGCTGACCGACGGCTTCGGCGTCGACGTCGCGATCGAGGCCGTCGGCCATCCCAAGGTCCTCGAGCAGGCGTTCTACGCGCGCGACCTCGCCGGAACCGTCGTGCAGGTCGGCGTGCCGAACCCGGACATGCGCATCGACCTGCCGATGATCGAGTTCTTCGGGCGCGGCGGCGCGCTCAAGCCGTCGTGGTACGGCGACTGCCTCCCGACGCGCGACTTCCCGGTCCTCATCGACCTCTACCTCAGCGGGCGTCTCGACCTCGACCGCTTCGTGTCGGAGAAGATCTCGCTCGACGACGTCGAGGACGCGTTCGACAAGATGCAGCGCGGCGACGTCCTGCGCTCGGTGGTCGTCGTCTGAGGACATGAGCGGACCGGCGACGGACGCCGACGCGTCCTCGCGCCCCGTCACCGCGTTCGTGCTCGGCGGAGGCGGGCTGCTCGGCGCCAACGAGGTCGGAATGTTGCGCGCGCTGCTCGAGCGCGGCGTCGTGCCGGACGTCGTCGTGGGGACGTCGATCGGCGCGCTCAACGGCGCGGTCGTCGCGGCAGAGCCGTCGATGGACGGCGTGGCGCGGCTCGCGGAGCTGTGGGCCGGCGTCGAGAGCAGCGGCATCTTCAAGGGCTCGATGCTCGGACGCATCACGACGCTCGCGCGCACGCGCACGCACGCGCACGCGAACGAGCCGCTGCGCGCGCTCGTCGAGCGTGAGGTCACCGTGTCGAACATCGAGGAGCTGCGGGTGCCCTTCCAGTGCGTCGCCGCGAGCATCGAGCGCGCCGCCGAGCACTGGTTCACCGAGGGCCCGATCGTCGACGCCGTGCTCGCGTCGTCCGCGGTCCCGGGGCTGCTCCCGCCGGTCGAGATCGACGGCGAGCACTTCTTCGACGGCGGGCTCGTCAACAGCATCCCCGTCGACCGCGCCGTCAAGCTCGGCGCGACGCTGATCTACGTGTTGCAGGTCGGACGGATCGAGCAGCCGCTGTCGGTGCCGGCGCGTCCGTGGGACGTGGGGCTCGTCGCGTTCGAGATCGCGCGTCGTCATCGTTTCGCCGAGGAGATGGAGTCGCTGCCCGAGGGCGTCGTCGCGCACGTGTTGCCGAGCGGCGAGGACGCGGGCGTCAACGAGCTCCGCCGGCAGCTGCGCTACTCGGACTTCTCGCGCGTCGCCGAGCGCATCGAGCGCGCCCACGCGGCCACCAGCGCGTTCCTCGACTCGTTGCAGACGGTCTGATGCTGCCCCCGAGGATCGTTCGCCGGCTCGTGCTCGCGCCGCTGATGCTCGTCGCGACCGGCGCGCTGCTGACGACGCTGCCGATATGGCTGCTGCTCGCGGTCGCGGCCGCGCCGGTGGTCCCGGGCCGGTGGAGGCCGCTGCGACTGCTGTGGATGCTGATCGTCTACATGGTGCACGAGTCGCTCGGCATCCTGCGTCTGTTCGAGCTGTGGGTGGGAAGCGGATTCGGCGCGCGCATGCGCTCGGACGCCATGCGCGACGAGCACTACCGCGTCATGACGTGGCTCCTGTCGGCGCTGTACCGCAACGCCGTGCGCGTGCTGAAGCTCGACGTGCGCATCGAGCCGCGCGGCGCGTCCGACGACGTCGTGCGCGCGCTCGAACGTCCGCTGCTGGTGTTCAGCCGTCACGCGGGTCCCGGCGACTCCTTCCTGCTCGTGCACGAGGTCCTCGTGCGGCTCGAGCGCCGGCCGCGCATCGTGCTCAAGGACCTGCTCCAACTCGACCCGTGCCTCGACATCCTGCTCAACCGGCTGCCGAACCACTTCGTGACGCCGGAT